>JBGSSA010000007.1:0-102564 GCA_041737295.1 Bacteroidales bacterium
ATAATCTGATAATTAACTCCATAAGATGTAAATTGGTAAATAGAGTATTTGCGGTTATTAAAAGACAGTCACCTTATGTGAATATTTATCAGCAAAATTTTAATTAAAAAACTTGCTTATATCTTAGAATTCACGACTGCATAACTCCTTCAGGGGCCGGTATCCCCCGCTGGCGGGGGCAGGGGGTGGATTTTGTGGGATCCTTTTTTCTACCGATAGATAATCCCTGACGGGATTCTTTAATCGTAAATCGTAAATCGTAAATCGTAAATCGTAAATCTATAGTCCCTATTAAGTTTTCGTAGTGATCTTCCTGTATTTATCCACGTGGGTAGGATCGATCTGATTCAGAATGAGCATCACCCGGCGCTTTTCATCATCTGAAGCTTCCTGGAACACATTGACAAATTCATCCGATTTGGCATCAAGAATTACCTGGAGATAATGCATGAACGGGTCAGGACGGTTTTTGAATACATTCTGCAGAAGAATGAGGCTTTCAGCTATTACAGTCCTTCCATCCACGGGCTTATCGTACATTAGATCCAATCCCTGCCTGTGATACTGATAAATAAACTCTCTTACCTGTGAAAAGTCATCATTTAATATGCTGCTGATGAGCCAGTAACGGTTCTTTCGGCTTGTACTTTCGCCAGATCTCCATCCGCGTTCAGGCGCATTTTGTGCATTATTCATTATTTTTTCCGCCTTATGGTAAAACTCGGTACCTGAATTAAGGGCATAGGAGTCGAAATCAAACCCCAGGATAATATAGGCATAGAAAGCAAAAATAGATGTAAGGTTTGACAAATGTGACGTTTCACTGAACTCAAGGGGCTGAAATTCGACATAATTAAAGTCTATATCGTTATCAACATAATTAAAAAGGACGGTGTTATAGGATGTATTGAAAACCGGTCGTCTGACCTGGATCTGCAGGGAACCTTTAAATCCATCCGAACCTATCATTTCCTGTATATTGACGAGCATATTACATTCGATACGTTCGGTGTTTGAGAATTTGTAACCCGACCATGCCCTGCTATTAATAAATTCATTCAGGGCACTCTGCAAGGTTTGAAATACCTGCCGGTTTGTTCCCTGCACTTCCTGGCTGGTTATTTGTATATTACACCTGAATTCCTGGGCCTCCGTAATGAGTGGCAAACACATCAGGAATAAAAAATAGATTCGCTTTATCATAGGGCCAAAAAATTATCTAAATACTGAATTATATCCCGGGCAGAATCTTTCTTTGATTTTAACTCAAAGGCAGTTGTTTTATTGTCCTTTCCGATGATTGTAATTTTATTAGTATCGCCCATAAATCCGGATCCTTTATCGCGCAATGAATTCAGTACAATAAAATCAAAATTCTTTTTTTTCAGTTTTTCACCGGCATGCCGTATCTCATCATTTGTTTCAAGTGCAAATCCGGCCAGGAACTGTCCCGGCTGTTTCATACTCCCGAGTTGCCTGGCAATATCCGGATTTGGTTCCAATTCAAGAACCATGTTTTCATCAGTCCTTTTTATCTTATGCGAAACCGGTGATTTGGGACGATAATCAGCAACGGCTGCGGATAAAATGGCCCCATCCGATCCGGGAAAAAAGCCCAGGCAATGGCTAAGCATTTCAGAGGCAGTATGAACAGGGTAATAGTTGATTCCGGCATGACTGGGCAAAAGAGCAACAGGTCCGCTTACAAGCGTAACTACTGCCCCCTGCTCTGCAAGCGCTTCGGCAATGGCAAAACCCATTTTCCCGGAAGAGTAGTTACCGATAAACCTTACTGCATCTAAGGGTTCGTAGGTAGGGCCGGCAGTGACAAGGATCTTTTTGCCTCTCAGGCTAGATAAACTTTTTTTTTTTGAAGAATCGTTGAAGTAATTCCCCAGGGCATTCATAAGTATTTCGGGTTCTTCCATCCGGCCTTTTCCCGAAAGTCCGCTAGCCAGTTCCCCTGTGGCTGGTTCCATGATAATATTTCCAAACCCGCGGAGAATTTCCATATTTTTCCTTGTTGCAGGATGGCCCAGCATATCAAGGTCCATGGCCGGTGCAATAAAGACAGGACAACGGGCAGAAAGATAAGTAGTCAGCAGGAGGTTATCGGCAATTCCGGCAGCCATTTTTGCCATAGTATTGGCGGTTGCCGGTGCAATGATGAATGCATCTGCCCATAAACCAAGGTCAACATGGTTATTCCAGTCGCCATTTTCCGGGTTAAAAAAATCGGTCAGAACGGGGTGTTTCGCCAGGGTGGCTAATGTAAGCGGGGTAATGAATTCATGAGCGTGTCCGGTCATCAAAACCCTGATTTCGGCACCTTCTTTAATGAGAAGCCTGATCAATATGGCCGCTTTGTAAGCGGCTATACTGCCGGTTACACCAACCAATATTTTCTTTCCGCTTAGCATGGGGGTTGAGCTAAATTACTCAGCCTTCCGCACGTAAATCTGATCGTTCTCGAATTCTTCAACAGCGATAAGAGTATGTTTGGGCAAGCGTTCGTAGAATTTTGAGATCTCAATTTGTTCCCGGTTTTCAAATACTTCTTCCAGGTTATCCGTATAATTGGCAAATTCTTCCAGTTTCCGGTTCAGTTCTTCTTTTATCTCAACGGAGATCTGGTTCGCCCTTTTTGAACAAATGACTACGCCTTCGTAAATGTTACCGGTTTTGCCTTCAAGCTTTTTCAGGTCACGGGTGACAGTTGTTGAAGGTGCTTTGGATTTCTTATAATCTAAATTTTCCATTAATTCTTAAGTGTTGTTTCTTTTGTGGTTTCTTTATCGGAATCAGTATCTCTAATGTACTTCGTTGATTCTTTGTACATTACTTCAGCATCTTTTTTATTCTCGCTTTCAGGATACTCGGCAACAAATGAGTAATATTCATCCACCATGTCCTGAAAACGTTCAGTTTGCTTCGTGTGAATGCTATTAAGGGCCAGATAATATTTTGATTTCAAAATCAAAAACATGATCTCTTCCCTCTTTTTTGTATCGGGAAAATCGGTGAGACAGTTGTTTAATGCTACGATGGATGCCTTATAGTCGGACAAATTGTAATACAGTTTCGCGGAAATAAAAGCCTTTTCCATGAGTTTCTCCAGCAGTTCTGAAACTATTTTCTGACAATCCGCTATCCTCGTACTTTTCGGATAATGGATCATGTAGAGGCGAAAAGCATCAAGCGCTTGCTCAGTAGGTACCTGATCAAGTTCGGGCCTGGGAGACTGGAGATAATAACAATACGCTTCCATGTATGCTGCTTCCTCAATGAAACGGCTGTTTTGATACAAACCCACGAATACGTTGAAATAATGACCTGCAATGATATAATCACTAAGTTTATATTGCGACATGGCCTGGAAAAAATAAACAGAATCTGCACGCCGGGTACCGCGGGTTAATGGGGCCAACTGATCAAACAAAGCACCGGCCTTAACAAATTCGCCTTTGTTGTAATAGTCAAAAGCCTTGGTATACTTAAGATTAACATCTTCGCTTTTGACGATCTTTTCGTATTGTGAACACGAAAAAGATCCCAATGCTGTCAGTATGACCAGTAGGGCAGTATAAAGTTGATTTTTGACCATCGCGCAAAGTTACAATTTTTTACCAAAAAACATTGATTACAATTCTAAATTAAAACTGAGAAAATCAAATCTTATTGCAGTTTGTTGACTGTAATTCAAAAAAGGCTACTTTTACCCCTTTATTATTAACTAAATTTCTTAGTCGTGGACATATTTGATAAGATTAACCGAAACAGGGGACCTCTTGGACAATATCAAAAAGTTGGACATGGGTACTTTCTGTTTCCGAAACTTGAAGGTGAAATCGGTCCCAGGATGCGTTTCAGGGGAAAAGAAGTCTTGAACTGGAGTCTGAATAATTACCTGGGTCTGGCTAATTATCCTGATGTACGTAAGGCAGATGCAGATGCTGCAAGGGATTATGGCATGGCCTATCCGATGGGTGCACGTATGATGTCGGGTCAGACCACAAAGCACGAGGAACTTGAAAGCCAGCTGGCAGAATTTGTCGGAAAGGAAGATGCCTTTCTGTTAAATTATGGTTACCAGGGAATGATTTCCATAATTGATGCTCTGGTCAACAGAAACGATGTAATTGTATATGATTCAGAATCACATGCATGCATCCTTGACGGAGTTAGATTGCATATGGGGAAAAGATTTGTGTTTCCGCATAATAACATGGTAAACCTTGAAAAGGAACTTGAAAGGGCTACAAAACTGGTTACCGAAACAGGCGGGGGAATTCTGGTTATTACCGAAGGAGTATTCGGAATGGCAGGGGACCTTGGAAAGCTGAAAGAAATTGTTGAATTAAAGAAAAAATTCAATTTCCGCATATTGGTAGATGATGCCCATGGGTTTGGTACAATGGGGAAAACGGGTGCCGGAACTGCTGAACATTTTGGAGTGCAGGATGAGATAGATTTGTATTTCAGTACATTTGCAAAATCAATGGCAGGTATTGGTGCATTTATTGCCGCAAAAGAAGATGTGGTTAATTATCTCCGCTATAATATGCGCTCGCAGACGTATGCCAAATCATTGCCCATGCCAATGGTCATTGGTGGCTTAAAACGCCTCGAACTGATAAGGACCAAGCCAGAGTTGAGGGAAAAATTATGGACTATAGTAAAGGCATTGCAGGCCGGATTCCGTTCAAAAGGACTCAACCTTGGAAATACCGAGTCGCCGGTGACCCCTGTTTTCCTTTCGGGTACTGTTCCTGAGGCGACCAACGTGGTAATAGACCTTCGCGAGAATTATAAACTATTCTGTTCAATTGTGGTTTATCCGGTGGTACCTAAGGAAACTATCATGCTTCGGATCATTCCCACTTCTGCGCATACGCTGGAAGATGTTGAATACACAGTGAATTCATTTGCTGAAATCCAGGAGAAACTGAAAGCCGGCCATTATAAGGCTGACAAGATCGCATCGGTTCTGGGATAGTGTCCAAAAGTTAACCGCAGAGTCAGCGGAGGTTGCGCAGAGGTTACAGAGAAATAGTATTTTCTGTGTCCTCTGTGCAAGACTCAGAGATCTCTGCGGTTATTTTTTACAATTCCCCGTTAATCTCAGGCTCCTGCCTGGGATTCAATATCTATTTTCCATTCTTCGCCGCGTCCCTCGACTTTACCCCCAGGTACCCCCCGTGATGGCGCTTGGCGTAATCCGCCGCGGTAAAAGCAATTCGCTTCATCATTAAAACTACAAGCGCATCCCCAATTACGGTCATTACAGTAGTGGAGGTCGTAGGGGTAAGTCCAAGCGGACATACTTCTGCGGGATTTCCCGTGGAGATCGTGACATGAGCCAGGTTGCCTAGCTCGCTGTCCGGACTTCCGGTTATAACCACAACGCTGATATCATATCCCAGCATCTTTGCCAGGTTAAAGAGTTCAATGATCTCTCGTGTTTTGCCTGAATTAGAAATCAGCAATAACACGTCATTGGGTTGAATTACTCCAAGATCCCCATGCTGCGCGTCTGAAGGGTGTAAAAAAACAGCCGGTGTTCCTGTTGCCGAAAACGTGGTGGCAATGTTCAATGCAATCTGGCCGGCTTTCCCCATACCACTTACAACTACCTTTCCTTTATTCGTATGAACCGCTGTGAAGATCAGGTCACAGGCCTTATCAAAGTTTTCCGTCACCGGAATATTGAGTACTGCACGGGCTTCGGCTTCGAAAATTTCCTTAATAGTATTCATCATGTAGGGCGAAATATTTAGCGCAGCAAATATAAAATAAAATCCATGGACGTGAGATTTTCCGGCCGGAATAAACTATTATAAAATATTTACTAATAGAGGGGTATACATTAGAAAAAATACATAATAATTGTAGTATACCCCATAAAAAATATGGTATATAAATAAGAAACAATAGAAAAAATAAAAATATATATGAAAATATAGGGGTAATAAAAATAAATATATATATTTGCATCGTTATTCTATTACTAATTTAAAAAAGCAAGATTATGAAGAGGCAATGGTTACTTTTTACAGGTGTGTTAGCTGGTATATTATTTTCAACCGGCATGAAGGCACAGGAGGAGGAATCTCCTTCGAAATTCACCGCAGGAGCTGATCTGTATTCTAATTACGTTTGGCGTGGTAGTAAATTAGGAACAGGACCTGCTGTGCAGCCTACCGTAAAATTCGTGACCAGCGGATTAACGATTGGCGTCTGGGGCTCCTTTGATGCGCATGGTTATGCGGAGGTAGATCCCTATATTTCTTATGCCTTCGATTTTGGCTTAAGTCTGGGTATGACAGATTACTATTATCCCGGACAGGAATTCTTTGATGTTTCAGACTCAACGGGTAGCCAGGCTTTTGAAATAAATGTAGGCTACGCTATTAAAGGGTTGTCGTTAAGTGCAAATTATATTTTAAATGAAGCAGGTGGTGCCGCCTCAGTCGGAGGAGATAAATATTTTCAGGCTGCCTATGCTTTTAAACACTTCAGTTTATTCCTCGGGGCTGGCGATGGCTGGCATACATCAGACGGCGACTTTGCCATCTGTAATGTCGGGATTGGCACCACCAAAGAAATTAAAATCACAGATTCATTCAGCATACCGGTAACCGGACAGGTAATTCTCAATCCTGAGAAAGAACAGCTTTATGTCGTTGTAGGGTTTTCTTTTTAATTTATGAATAACCACATAAACATCATCTGATATGAAAAAAATTGAAGTTGTAATTCGAAAATCCAAATTCGATGAGGTAAAGGAAGCCTTGAATGAAGCAAGCATTGAATGGTTTACCTTCTGGGATGTCAGGGGGATCGGAAAATCCCACGAGACGCGCATATATCGCGGTATAGAATACGATACAAGCACTATCGAAAGGATACTGATCACTTTTTACTGTCGTGAAAAGTTTCTGGACGGCGCAGTAAAAGCCATTTTAAAAGCTGCGCGGACAGGCGAGATAGGCGATGGAAAAATATTTATTTCCGATATCGTGGATGCATACCGGATTCGCACAGGCGAGCGAGGAGACAAGGCCATGTACCTGGAAGGCGGAGAGTAATAACATTCAAAACTTAGAAAATCATGACCGATACACTATTATTTGCTGACAAGATCAGCACAATGGAAACAGCAATGGTTGATTACGCTTTTTCACTTAACACTGTTTGGGTGTTAGTTACCGCCGCTCTCGTTTTCTTTATGCAGGCCGGATTTGCCCTGGTCGAAGCAGGATTTACAAGGTCAAAAAATACGACCAACATACTTTTTAAGAATTTGATGGATTTTGTAATCGGAACCATCATTTTTTGGGCGATTGGTTTTGGTATCATGTTCGGAAGCAAAAACGGATTTGGGGGGGGACTTGATATATTTATGAAGAATACCTATCGTACCGATATGCCGGATTTGGCCTTCCTGATCTTTCAAACAGTTTTTGCTGCTACTGCCGCTACCATTGTTTCAGGCGCTATGGCCGAGAGAACAAAATTCAACGCATATATGATCTATAGTGGTTTTATTACGCTCCTGATTTACCCGGTTTCAGGTCACTGGGCATGGGGTGGCGGCTGGTTGAGCCAGATGGCAGTACCTTTCCATGATTTTGCAGGTTCTTCAGTGGTTCACATGGTAGGAGGTATGACAGCCATGATCGGTGCGTTGGTTTTAGGCCCCCGGATTGGAAAATATGACAAATTCGGAAAAGCAAAGGCAATTCCCGGTCACAGTATGCCCATGGCTACTCTTGGAGTATTTATCCTATGGATTGGCTGGTTCGGATTCAACCCGGGATCACAGCTTGCAGCAACAGGTAAAGTCAATGCAACGGCTATATCGTTGATTTTTGTAACAACGAATATCGCTGCCGCAGGGGGAGCAATTTCAACCATGTTGTATATATGGATGAAAAACAAAAAACCTACACTGAGTATGACATTGAATGGTGCGTTGGCTGGACTTGTTGCCATAACGGCCGGTTGCGATGCTGTATCCGTCGGAGGTGCACTCATTATCGGGATATTGGCAGGTGTACTTGTTGTGTTGTCCGTGGAATTCTTTGATAAGGTTGCCAAAATTGATGATCCTGTCGGTGCCATTTCAGTACACGGAATCTGTGGGGCTTTTGGAACATTATTGGTTGGATTCTTTTCTACCAGCCAGGGACTGCTTTATGGACATGGAGGTGCCTTGTTGAAAAGCCAGGTAATTGGCGTAGTCTCCATAGCAGTATGGGCTGTGGTAACATCAACTATCCTTTTTGTGGCCCTGAAATACTTGAATGGATTGCGGGTTGAGAAGCGGATTGAAGAAGAAGGACTGGATGTTTATGAACACGGCGAATCAGCTTATAACGCATAATAATACCCTTTGATTAACCTGAATAAACCTGAAGTTAGGCCTGAAATGAAAAATCCCCGGCATTTTCGCCGGGGATTTTGTTTGTCTGTCTATCCAAAAACTACTCTTGCAGATGCCCGATGGGTAAACATAAACTTAGTTTCCTCTGTGTTTAAAATTTTGGACACTTTTCAGTATTACAAATTGTTTTCCCCCGTACCCTTTAGATGGAGAACTGCAAAACTGCAAAACTGCAAAACTATACTACCGGCTTGGGATAATCTTTCAATTCATCTAAATACTTGAATAATTCCGTATCGGACATTTTGTGCTTGCTCAGTTTTCCCGTCAGGAATTTGTCATATCCCACCATGTCCATCAACCCATGTCCACTGAAATTAAAGAGGATCACTTTTTCCTTTCCTTCTTCCTTCGCTTTTAATGCTTCACGGATAGTCGCGGCAATGGCATGATTGGTTTCTGGGGCAGGAACAACTCCCTCTGTTTTTGCAAAAAGAAGTCCGGCTTCGTAACACTCAATCTGATCAAGAGCCATCGGATCAATTAGTTTGTCATTTAATGCAGCTGATACCAGGGGACTTATCCCGTGATAGCGCAGGCCACCAGCATGAATGGGCTCCGGAATAAAGCCATGACCCAGTGTATGCATTGGCAGCAGGGGAGTCATTTTTGCAGTATCCCCGTGATCATATAAAAACGGACCCCTGGTGAGGGTAGGACATGAACTCGGCTCAACCGGGATGATTTTGATGTTGGCACCGTGGATCTTGTCGTAAATAAAGGGAAAGGAGATCCCTGCGAAATTACTTCCGCCTCCTGCACATGCAATAACGATATCAGGTTGTTTTTCCCCGAACTTCACAAGCTGTTTTTTAGCTTCAAGTCCTATGATGGTCTGATGTAGCATTACATGATTCAATACACTGCCCAGACTGTAACGGGTTTGACCCGTAGGATCCGTAACCGCTGCTTCAATAGCTTCACTGATGGCGATGCCCAGACTGCCGGGAGTATTCGGCGTTTTAGCCAGCACATCCCTGCCGGCCTGGGTTTCATTGCTCGGACTGGCTATACATGTTGCACCATAGGTATTCATCAATAATTTGCGGAAAGGCTTCTGGTCAAAACTGATCCTTACCATGAACACCTTACATTCCAGTCCGATCAATGCACAGGCCGAGGCCAGGGCACTTCCCCACTGACCGGCCCCGGTTTCCGTGGTAAGTTTTTTGATCCCGAATTGTTTATTGTACCAGGCCTGTGCCACTGCTGTGTTCAACTTGTGACTGCCTGCGGGTGAAACACTTTCATTTTTGTAATAAATACGGGCTGGAGTTTTTAATGCTGCTTCAAGTCCGTATGCCCTGACTAACGGGGTGGAACGCCAAATCGACAACATCTCAAGGATTTCCAGCGGAATGTCAATCCACCGTTCCATACTGACTTCCTGCTCAATCAGATTCATAGGGAATACCGGGGCCAGCATTTCAGGCGATATCGGTTTTCCGTTAGGTCCCAATGGCGGCTGCATTGGTGTTGGAAGATCCGGAGCCAGATTATACCACTGCCGGGGCATTTCAGATGCTTCTAAATATACTCTTCGTTGTAGTGCCATAATTTTAAACCTTTAAAACGTTAATCAGTGCTTAATTTTAATTGTAAAAAGAAGTGCACTAAATTAACTTTTTAAATGAGAATTACATAAAGTTACAGGCAAACTTTATATAATTCCATATGGAGTTATTTATGGGATAAATACCGTTCCGCATCAATAGCAGCCTGGCAGCCAGACCCGGCCGCTGTAACCGCCTGGCGGTAAACCTTGTCCTGAACATCGCCACAGGCGAATATTCCCGGGATATTTGTTTTTGAAGTACCCGGAATCGTCTTCACATACCCGGTTTCATCTGTATCCAGGTAGGGTTTGAAAATTTCAGAATTCGGATTGTGTCCGATAGCCAGGAAGAATCCGTCAATCCTGATCACTTCCTCGGTTTCATCGGGCTCTCCCTGTTTTTTAATGAGAACAACCTCTTCGACTACCTGGTTTCCACGCAATTCTTTTGTAACTCTTTCAAACAATACTTCAATATTGGGAATTTCCATCACACGTTGCTGCATGATCCGCGACGCACGCAGGAAATCCTTCCTGACAATGAGGTATACTTTTTTACACATACCCGAAAGGTAAATTGCCTCCTCACAGGCAGTATCCCCGCCTCCGACAACTGCTACATCCATACCCCTGTAAAAAAATCCATCACAGGTAGCGCACGCTGAAACGCCTGAACCCTTGAATTTCTCTTCTGTTTCCAAACCCAGGTAGCGGGCAGTAGCCCCAGTGGCTATTATGACGGTATCTGCGGTAAACAATTGCTTCTCATCAATAATCACCTTGTGGGGAGCCTGGGAAAAATCCACTGCCGTGGCAATTCCCCACCGGATATCTGTTCCATAGCGGGCAGCCTGCTGATCAAGGTCGTCCATCATTTTCGGACCGGTGATCCCTTCAGGATAACCCGGAAAATTCTCAACTTCCGTAGTGGTTGTCAATTGACCTCCGGGCTGGATGCCCTTGAATAAAAGTGGCTTTAAATTGGCACGGGCAGCATAGATCGCAGCAGTATATCCTGCAGGACCCGATCCGATGATCAAACACTTCACATGCTCAACAGGTGTGCCAGAAAAAATATCAATATCATTTTTTGAACTGGATTCCAGGGGTTTAAATAAGCTCATACGTGTAATTTTTTTAGATATGCATAGAATGGTATGTCAATAAATATACCATTTAATTTTGATATGGAATACTGCTGACAAATGTTCAGTACGTTTCAAATAATCAATTAACTTAGCAATAACAAGAAAAAAATCGAGTATTTGATTATGAGGAAGATATATACAATAGGCGAAACAGTTCTGGATATTTTGTTTAAAAATCAGTTGCCGTTTACTGCCAAAGCCGGTGGTGCTTGTCTGAACAGTGCAGTGACTTTGGGAAGACTTAATCTTCCTGTTTATTTTTTAGGTGAATATGGAATGGATGAAGTGGGTAATATAATTGATGCCTTTCTGAAGAAAAACAATGTATCCACCCAGTATGTTTACCGGTATTATGGTGGTAAATCAACTCTTGCTTTAGCATTCCTGAATGAAAATAATGATGCCAGCTATGATTTTTACAAGATATATCCCGACAAACGGCTGGATGTAAAATTTCCTTCGATTTCACAGGATGATATTGTATTATTTGGATCCATTTATGCTATAACACTGGAAGTGAGATCCAAGTTGATGGAATTTATCCGCGAAGCCAACAAAAAGAAGGCGATCGTTATATATGATCCCAATTTCAGGAAACAACACCTGCATGATCTGCCCAAACTCAGGCCTTTAATAATGGAAAATCTGGCCCATGCCAATATCGTTCGCGGTTCCAATGAGGATTTTTCGTTTATCCTTGGCGCTGATGATGCGGATGAAGCTTACGCAGATGTGGGCATACATTGCAAAAACCTGCTGTATACAGCCAACAAAACAGGAGTCTATGTTCGCACGGGAAGATATTCAATTACCTGTCCTGTAAAGTCCCTCGACCCTGTGAGCACGATAGGTGCCGGAGACAATTTCAACGCCGGAATTGTCTATTCCCTGTTCCGCCACAATATCGGCTATAATGACCTGTCAAATCTTCCGGAAAATACCTGGAAAGAAATCGTAGCCACTGCCGTTGAATTTGCAACACATGTTTGCATGAGCTATGACAATTATATTTCGGACGAATTTGCTCTTTCATACAAGTAGGGACAAGGGACGAGGGACAAGGGACAAGGAAGATCGTTGTAGAGACAAGGCAATGCCTTGTCTGTACGATTTCCAACACATGATAAGAACATAATCTTGCAGTCGTGCAGTCATGCAGTTTTGCAGTTTTGCAGTCGTGCAGTTTTGCAGTCAGCGGCGTCAGCTCAATCATCAAATCTTCAAATCATCAAATCAACATTTCCATGAAAATCGAGATTATTGAAGTTAACGGAACCATTATAGCCGAACTGATTTCAGACGAAATTGTTATTGTTGAACCCCAGGATGCCCTGGATATTATGGCCGAGGCAGGTTACATGGGTTCTGATAAACTGATCTTTCATGATAAAAACATCGGGCCTGACTTTTTTGATCTTAAGACCCGCTTAGCCGGTGAGATATTGCAGAAATTTTCAAATTACAGGGTACAACTCGCCATAATTACCAATCCTTCAAAATTCACAAGCAAGAGTCTGCAGGACTTTATCCGGGAAAGTAATAAGATGGGCAGGGTATTTTTCGTCACTTCACTGGACGAGGCCATTAAAAAACTATCTTCATAAAAATTACTGATATTATAATCGTCCAATACCTGGTTTATGAAAACTAATGCAGATCGCCCCATTTACCTCATTATTGGTTTGCTCCTTCTTATTTTTTCCTGCAACACCACCGAAAAAAAGCAACTTAGTGAAGCTGAATTCAAGAATCCTCCGGCCAGTTCCAGGATACATACATGGTGGCATTGGATGGACGGAAATATTTCGAAAGATGGCATTACAAAGGACCTCGAATCCATGAAGGAACAGGGAATTGTGCAGGCCACGATTTTGAATGTCGGGTTACTCGGAGACCAGGATTTTGGCATTAAGAAAGTAATTTTTAATACCCCCGGGTGGTTTGAAATGTTTCAATGGGCCCTGAAAGAAGCCAACCGGTTAGGAATTTCAATTGGCGTTCATAATTGCGACGGATGGAGCACCAGCGGCGGCCCCTGGATTACACCGGAGATGTCAATGAAACAATATGTGTGGACAAAAACCATCATCAACGCTTCCCAACAGGATTTGGTTAAATTGAAACAACCGTGGAGCAACCTGAATTTTTACAACGATGTTGCCGTTGTAGCCCTTAAAAGCAACAATCCCCTGAATTCATTTCACCTCGCTGCTCCGGCAGTGTTATTAAATGAGACCGAACAGAATGATATTGTTCTTGACGGATGCTCCACAAGTGCTCTGAAAGTTTCCATGGGGGACAAATTAACCTTCCGGTTTAAAGAACCATTTACTGCAGAAAAAATCACCATTTTGCCCCGGATAATTTTCACTTGGGGCAATCTTGCTGACGTTTCTTCAGAATATAGTATTTCAGCATCGGATGATGGCCGCAATTTCAAAAAGATCAAAGAATTCGCAATAAAGGGTGTTAACAGGATGGTTTCAGTTTCATTTGAAAAAACCACTGCAAAATACTTCAGGGTTGCTCTGATCCAAAAGCCAACTATGGAAAACTACTTCCCGGTTAATATCGCAGAATGTGAATTTCTACCTGAACAGGAAAGTCCTCTTTACAATGCAATGGAATTCTTCTCTGAAAAATCAGGGAGCGTGAAAGCGGTGGATGAACATAGCTTTTTAAACACGATAAATCCCTCGAGGCAGAATGTTACCGGGGAGGTCATTGATATCACCTCAGAAATGAACAGTGACGGAACATTAAACTGGAAACCTGCAGAAGGGGACTGGACCATTATCCGCTTCGGTTATACGACCACGGGATCTGTCAATGCACCTGCCACGGAGGCCGGAACGGGTTTAGAGTGCGATAAAATGGACACTGCCGCGCTGAATCTTCATTTTAGCGGCTTTCCTGCAAAACTGATTGAAAAAGCCGGTTCCTTTGCCGGAAATACATTTAAATTCATGCTGATTGATAGTTGGGAATGCGGCTATCAGAACTGGACTGCCAATATGCCAAAAGAATTTGAGAAGCGACGGGGATATTCCCTGATCCCCTACATTCCCGTCCTTTGTGGCGAAACATCCGGCAATGCAGAAATTGACGAAGCCGTTTTATTCGATTTGCGTAAAACCGGTGGCGAACTTATAGAGAATAATTATTACAGGCATTTTGGCGAATTGCTTCACAAAAACAACATTGAGTTTCATGCCGAAGTCATTTATGGAAATACGGATTATCCATCCCTGGATATTCTCAGAACCACCCAATACGTAGATCTGCCGATGTTTGAATTTTGGTCGGCCACCGACGATAACCGAAATGTGACCTATAACCCGGGGAATAGTATTCTGTTGAATTTACCTTCCTGCGCGGCAATTGGTTATGAAAAACCGGTCATGGCATCCGAGGCATATACAGGATATGCTCATTATTCAGAAACCCCTTCCGGATTAAAGCCGTTTGGCGACAGGGCATTCTGCTCCGGCATAAATCAAATAATCCTGCATAGTAATGTACATCAGCCAAATGATGACAGGCCGGGGTTGACGCTCGGACCATTCGGTGCCCATTTTAACAGGAACAACACTGACTGGAAGTTTATTTCCGGGTGGTTTGATTATCAATCACGCATTCAGAATATCATACAACAAGGTGTTGCCAGTGATGACATTCTGTATTATCTCGGCGACCAGTTGCCACAGTTTTTAACGTATAACAAATCGAATACCCTTCCTTTTGGGTATATGTTCAACTCATGCAATCTGGATATCCTGAAAAACAGGATCAGGGTTTCAAACGGAAAACTGGTTTTAAACGGAAAAGCAGTGTATTCGGTATTGTGCCTGTCGCCGGATGAAAGCGTTAGTTTTGAGACGTTGGAACGGGTTGGGGAACTGGTGAAGGAGGGAATCATTTTATATGCCCCAAAACCTGTACGGATGTTGTCGGTGAGTGACATCAGGAACAATAGAAAGGCCTTTGATGAATTAGTTGCCCGGATATGGGGGAATATCGACGGTCAATCGGTTTCCTCGAATTCCTATGGAAAGGGTAAAGTCTATTGGGGTATCCCGCTGGCTGAGGTGCTGAAAACAGTCCGGATACTCCCTGATTTTAGCACGGGTCTGGATGATGGGGTAAATCTTCTGTTTATTCATAAAAAGGTGGAAAGCAATGATGTGTATTTTGTTATGAACCAACAAAATATGCCGATAAACAGGGAAATGTCATTTCGAGTCGCAGGAAAGACACCCGAAATATGGGATCCTGAAAATGGAAATATTATAAACCCATCCGTTTTCACAACCGATGATAATTATACAAGGCTGCCTGTAACGCTGAAGCCTTATCAATCCCTGTTATTTGTATTTAAAGATGAAAAGCCGGGAACTCATATTGTGAGTGTTATGCAGAATGGAACGCAGGTTTTTCCAGCTGAAGATCCGGCAAATTTGCAGTCGGTTCCGGGTATTGTCATGGAAAATAATTCATTAATAGCTGTTTCAGGCATAGAAGGAGAATTTGAGCTGACCGATGAGCATCAGAAAAAATACACGTTAAAATCCCCTGCTGAGCAGCAGTTTGTGCTCTCTGATTATTCAGGGAAGATTACGTTTGAGACTGGATATGAAGCAGATATACAGCCCGTGGAAGTAACCAACCTGCAGTGGCTGACAGAGTCGGAAACCCCGGATATTAAGTATTTCTCGGGTACAGCCGGCTATTCCGTTTCATTTAAGTTCCCGGTAGAGAAATTACAGCCTTCAGATTCAATATTGCTTGATCTGGGTGAATTTGAAACACTGGCTGAAATAAAATTGAATGGAACCATCTTGGGCAGGGTATGGAAACAGGGTACGGCTGTTCCTGTTAAAGGAGTGCTGAAAAATGATAACGTACTTGAAGTGTCAGTCGCAACTACTTACAGGAACCGGTTCATAGGGGATTATGTTCAGTTCGGAAAAATTCGGAATCTGTCTACCTCTTCTCCCATAGCGGATTTTCTGAACAGGGATATGCCCTTACTCCCTTCGGGGTTAAAGGGACCTATAAGGATTCTTGCCATCAGCAAACAGAGATTAAATTAACCTGAATTGAGCAGGGATTTCAAGAATTAGGGGGTGGGGGAGATTCCAGTTTTCTACCGACAGTAAATCCCTAACGGGATTTTTTACTCGTCACTTGTCCCTTGTCCCTTGTCCCTTGTAGTCCCTTATCACTAAATCAATCACCCCATTCAATATATATTTGGGGCGATAGGGGAAATGATCAACCATATCCCTGCTGGTTATGCCACTTAATACCAGGCAGGTGTCGATTTCCGATTCAATGCCGGCGACGATATCCGTATCCATTCTGTCACCGATGATCACCGATTCTTCCCTGCTGCACTTTATTTTTTTCAGTGCATTTCGCATCATCAACGGATTGGGCTTGCCCACGAAATATGCTTTTCTTCCGGTTGCCATTTCAATAGGCGCAACGAGGGCTTTGGTGGCCGGAACAATTCCATGCTCGCCCGGTCCCGTTACATCAGGATTGGCCCCGATAAGTCTTGCCCCACCCAACACAAGGTTAATAGCCTTTTCCACTACCTCGTATGAATATCCCCTGGTTTCACCGACGACCACATAATCGGGATCAATATTATTCATTGTATATCCAACATTATAGAGCGCATTGATCAGTCCGGCATCACCGATAATATAGGCACTGCCCCTCGGTTTTTGGGCGCTTAGAAACATTGCAGTGGCCAAGGCGCTTGTGTAAAATGCATCTTTGTCAACCACAACACCAAGTCGTTCCAGTTTTTCCTGCAATTCCCTCGGTGTGCGTTCACTGGAGTTGGTTAGAAAAACGAATCGTTTGTTATTGACAGACAGCCAGGCTACAAATTCCTGCACTCCCGGCAATAGCCTGTTTCCATGGTATAAAACTCCATCCATATCAATAATGAAACCATTCTTCTGTAATATGGCATCCACCTGTTTTCGCATAGTATATGATTTGATTGCTGTAAAAATATTGAAAATTAGTGTGTAACTTCGATATATTTCATTCGTCTTATTAAAAACCCTGAATGAATTATGTTTGGTAATTTTTTCAAAACTGCCCTCAGGAATATTTTCCGTCACAAAACCTACGTCATTATTAATGTACTCGGACTTGCAGTTGGCTTTGCCTGCAGCCTGATGATATTCATATTTGTAATTCATGAATTGAGCTTTGATAAATTCAATGAAAAGTATGACCGGATTTACCGGTTATATATTGATGGAAAAATGGGCGTATCTGAATTTAAAGCATCCTGGACATCTGCTCCCACTGCCAAAGCATTTATTGAAGAGTTTCCTGAAGTCGAAACTGCAATACGAATCACGAGCTGGGATGAAACCCTTATCCAGGTTGAAGACCGAAAATTCATCGAATCGCATATCGCCTTTGCTGATTCTGATTTTTTCCAGGTTTTTACCCTTCCCCTGTTAGAGGGAAACCCTGAGCAAGCCCTTGCCCAGCCAAATAGTGTGGTTCTGACCAAACGCCAGAGTGTTAAATACTTTGGAAAAGGTTCGGCAATCGGACAACACCTCAGAATTGGAAATGATACAACGTTATATACAATTACAGGTGTGATGGTTGATGTTCCTGAAAACTGTCATTTTGAATTTGACCTGCTTATCTCCTTCCTTTCGCATCCCAGGGCCAACGATGATTTTTGGCTTTCCAACAGTTTTGCAACCTATGTATTGCTTAAGCCGGGGGCTTCAGAGCAGTCTGTTAAGGATAAGCTTCCCATGCTGGTTAAAAAGTATGTGGGTCCCCAGGTCGAAAAAACCCTTGGTCTCGACCTGGAAGCATTTTCGGAAAAAGGCAATAAGTATGGACTTTTTATGCAACCTCTTTCCGATGTACATCTCAACCCTGAAATCGGTTCTGATTTCAAACAGGCCAACGACCGAAGGTATATTTATATATTTTCCGGAATAGCTTTTTTAATCCTCCTTGTTGCCGGGATAAATTACATGAACCTTTCCACCGCCCGGTCCACCAAGCGTTCGAGGGAAGTTGGCCTGCGCAAGGTTATGGGTTCCTCACGGGCTTTGCTCATCCGGCAGTTTATGGTTGAATCTGTACTGTTAACATTGATTTCGCTTTTGCTGGCAGTTGTTTTTGTGGAACTATTGCTACCTGTATTTAACAACATGCTGCAAACCAATCTCAATGTCGGATATTTTTCAAAATGGTACGTCATTCCCGGCTTACTGATCCTGGCTTTTCTGATCGGTATTATATCAGGAAGCTATCCGGCATGGTTCCTTGCCTCATTTATGCCTGTGAAAGTTTTATACGGTAAGTTAAAACTGGGCTTCTCGAATGTAAGGTTGAGAAGCGTTCTCGTGGTGTTTCAGTTTATGGTCTCAATAGCGCTCATATTGTGTACAATGATTATTTACAGACAGATTCATTATATGATCAATAAGGATCTGGGCTTTAATAAAGAACAGATGCTCGTTATCCGGCGCATGGAGCCTATGAATAAAAAGATCATTCCATTTAAGGAGGAGATTGCAAAGATCCCGGGAGTATTAGGTTCTGCCAATTCAACTGCAATTCCCGGTTATCCGAATAACAATAATGGATTTCAGATTGATGGCAGGCCGGCGGAAGAAACTTACCTGATGCAGGTTAACTGGGTAGATTATGACTATTTGAACACATATAAGATTCCAATTCAGGAAGGAAGGATGTTTGACAAGGGCTTTGCTGCTGATAGCAGTATGGTGATCATTAATGAGGAAGCTGTGCGTCGGTTTGCATTAACAGATCCATTCAATGCACGATTTATAGAACCCGGAAAAACCCTCGAAGAAAGAAGATATCACAATGTGGTAGGTATAACGAAGAACTTTCATTATCAGTCACTTCGAATGAATATTGAGCCCTGTGTGTTCATGCTGAAACCTGAAGGATGGGATTGGGCGGGCTATCTTACGATCCGTCTGGACAAAGATAATATTGACAGGACTATTGAACAGATAAGCAAAACCTGGCATAAATTTACAAATGACGAACCCTTCCAGTATTTCTTTCTTGACCAGGAATTCGAGAAATTCTATAAGGAAGAAAAGCGTACAGCCCGCATTGCAGTGGCTTTTTCCATACTTGCTATTTTTATTGCCAGCCTTGGACTGTTTGGTCTTACCTCGTTTGCAACAGAACAGCGTGCCCGGGAAATAAGCCTTCGTAAAGTACTGGGATCCTCACTTTCGGGGATCGTATTGCTGTTCGTGCGTGAAGTATTTGTTTTGATAGCTATTTCTACAATTCCGGCATGGATAATCACTTATTTTCTTATGAATAAGTGGCTTCAAAATTTCCATTTCCGGAGTCATATGAATATTGGAGAATTTTTACTTTCTTTTTTCATCACCCTGGTTATTGCACTTATAACAGTTTGCTACCGTACGTATAGGGCAGGAATGGCAAACCCGGCGGAAGTACTTAAGTATGAGTGACGAGGGACAAGTGACGAGGGACAAGGAGGAATTAGTTTTGCAGTTGTAGAAACAAGGCATTGCCTTGTCTGTACGATTTCCAACAAATGAAATGAACACAGTTCTGCAGTCTTGCAGAAGATTGCCACAAAATCCACCCCCTGCCCCCGCCAGCGGGGTCAGCTAAATCGTAAATCGTAAATCGTAAATCGTAAATCGTAAATCCTACCGTTTACTTCCCTTTCAGAATCACTTCAATCTTTTCCAATTCATCTTTTGAAAAAGATGTGTTCTTAAGCGCTCCCAGGTTATCCATTAACTGATCGACCGAACTGGCTCCTATGAGCACGGAGGTAACCCTTTTATCCTTCAGGAGCCATGCTATAGCCATTTCAGCCAGGGTTTGATTTCTTGAAATGGCGATGTCATTCAGCTTTCTGATTTTTGCCAGCCTGTCGGGGGTTATATCATTTTCTTTTAAAAAGCCATGCGGCTTTGAAGCTCTCGATCCTTCAGGAATGCCTTTTAAATAACGGTTGGTAAGCATGCCCTGTGCCAGGGGGGAAAAGGCAATGAGACCAATTCCTTCTTCTTCGAGCACGTCAAGCAGGCCGTTTTCCACCCATCTTTCAAACATTGAATATTTTGGCTGATGGATCAGGCATGGGGTACCCATCTTTTTCAGCAAGCCCGATGCAATTTTTGTTTGTTCGGCCGGATAGTTTGATATTCCGGCATACAGGGCCTTTCCCTGCTTTACAGCATGCGCAAGGGCTCCCATGGTTTCCTCCAGGGGTGTATTCGGGTCAGGACGGTGGGAATAAAAAATATCGACATACTCGAGGTCCATCCTCTTCAGACTCTGATCCAGACTTGAAAGAAGATATTTTCTGGATCCCCATTCCCCATAAGGACCATCCCACATGCGGTACCCGGCTTTTGTGGAAATGATCATCTCATCCCGGTATGGCCTGAAATCCTTATTCATAATGATACCAAAATTCTCTTCTGCACTACCGGGAGGAGGGCCGTAATTGTTGGCAAGGTCGAAGTGCGTGATTCCATTGTCAAAAGCGGCACGCATCATAGCCCTTCCGTTTTCGAAAATGTCCACACCACCGAAATTATGCCATAAACCCAGCGAAATCAAAGGTAATTTAAGACCACTTATACCACAATTAGCATATGCTGTTTTTCCATAACGGTCGGGAAGAGGCTGATATTCCATAATTTATGTTTTTTCTCAAAGTTAATAATAATAATTTGGGGTTTAGATTTCTTTTAATATCTTTATTTTGAAAATCTCCTTGCTTCATGCAGCCATTAGATATTAAAGCCACCAATGACACTCCCAGGGTAATTTTTGATCCGGACAATGATATTTTTGAGATTACCGGAAGATCATTGCCTGAGGATGTTGTTACCTTTTATCAGCCTGTATTGGATTGGCTTGATGATTATGCTTCCCATCCCATTAAGAAGACAGAATTCATTTTTAAATATATCTATTTCAATACAGCCACATCCAAGCTTGTTCAGGATATTCTTTTTAAACTTGAATTCCTGAAAGAAGCGGGTCATTCGGTCAATATCTTATGGTATTATGAACAGGATGATGAGGACATGTATGATTTGGGACTGGAATTCAAAGAAAACATCGATCTCCCTTTTGAACTGGTCGGATATTGAATCTGTAGCATTTTATCTGACCAATTCTTTCCGTCGGATTACCCGAGGGCTATATATCTCCCAAATCAGATTCTTTAAGAATTTCAATTGCTTCCCGGCTGTTCTTTTCTTCAGTAAGATCAAAAGTACCTGCCCATTTTCCCTTATATTGCACGATACGGTTACTGCAGATGATTTGGGTTTCTTCTTCTGAAAAGTCCTTTAGCAGCAGTTTCCCAAAGGAAAAATCCCCGGGTTTCTTTATTTTTCCTGAAGTGAAATCAGATCCATAGCGCATAAGTTCTACAAGTCCCTCAACCGGACCGGCCGATAGGTGAAACCCGTTCTGGCTGGCAGAGACTTCATCTAACCCGAATTTTTCCCTGTTAACAAGCAATTCATTACGGAGGCTTCCGGGCGCCGCGTTTGCAGGATTTGTCTTTCCAATAAACTCATTTCTCGCCACAGCCCAGTCCAGGTTTCCCGTCAGCCTGAATGGAATGATCATCCGGCCTTCTTCAGTAAAATGAATAAGTTGTTTTGGATGAAATCCGTTAATAAGGTAAATATTCTCACTGCCCGTTTTTACATGGGCACAGTAATTTCCCCCGGATAATTTTACGGACTGGCTCGATTGCCATACCTGCAGAAGGCTGTCAGGAGTATATGCCGGATATTTCCGTAGGAATTGAAGGCTTCCAAGCAGGTTGACATCCTCAGGAGCATGACCATATACTTCCATGAACTTACTTTTAGCTTCCGTTGTAAACACCTTCAGCGGATCACGGCTCAACCCATTTATCACTCCATAATGCTGTGCGATGATATCATATTTTTCAAGATAAGAGGCACCCAGCAACCGGATATCCCTGATAATAAAACCAAATTGAGAAATTTTTCTCAAAAGCAATTCAAGAATAGCCCCAAGATTGTCTTCATCATTCAATAACAGGATCTCAGGCTTAATAAAAAACAGGAATTCATGTTGCTGATCCTGCTGATCCGGGTTCACATATATTGTGGAAGCTGAATTGCTTTTTCCCTTTGCAGCCATTGTCTGGTGCAGGATTTGCTGAATAATTGCTGTATTGTCCATAGGTCAGGCCGGATGAATGAATAATAATCTGTTTAACAGTATCGGAAAAAGTTTAATTCACATACATTATGGCATCATTCTTGTATAGTTTATAGCATCTGGTCAAATAGTTATATACCCAAACAATGTAATTGCGTATACGATGTTAAAGATCCCAAAAATAATGAAGAATCCTATACGAAGTACATTGGAACTTTTAAGGGCTAAAGACAGTTACAACCGTATCAGCTTGAAATTAAACTGGGCTCATGATAAGATGAGCAAATTCGATCGTCAGCTATTGGATTACGGGGATTCAAGGATTGATGCGACCAATGAAAAACGTAAATGCCTGTCTGAAGGACTCAAAATTTGCAGGTAATTCCAATCTAAGCTTTCCATATTAGCCTTTTCCCGCTATTTTATTATTTTCAACTCCGTACGCCTGTTTTGGGCCCTTCCTTCCTCCGTATCATTTGAAGCCACCGCAACACTCATTCCATATCCCCTGGATACAATTCGTTGCGCATTTACCGATGCCGCGGTCAGGTATTTGGCAACGGTTTTTGCCCGATTTTCTGACAATACCTGGTTATATGCTGCATCCCCTACATTATCTGTATATCCGCTGATTTCAATACGTATTCCCGGGTTAATCTTCAAAAACTGCACAACCTTATTCAGTTCTATTTCAGATTCCTTTCTCAGGGCATAGGAATCTGTTTCATAAAACACATTTTTCAGGATAATGCTTTTCCCTATTTCAATGGGTTGCAGGGGAACATCCTTTAATAACGGCGTATCCTGGTATAAAACTCCCTTGAGTGAGAAATTTTCAGAGTAGAACAGGTATCCCTTTCGGGAAACATTAAGCATATAATTGTGATCCACGGGTATACTCACCACAAATTCTCCGGTAACACTGTCCGAATATGACCTGTAAAAATCCTTTCCACTATCCAGATCAATCAATTCAAAACGGGCCCGGAGTAAATTATTGGTAACGGCATCCAGCACCCGGCCTTTCATATAGGTAGTCATGGAGGGTCTGCCCTGAACCGGCATATCGAATGAGAAGATATCCTTGCCCTGAGCCCTGTCGATATTAGAGGCGAAATAAGCTTTATCACCCCTTGCATTGACAATCAACCCAATTTCATCCCGGTTTGTGTTGATCGGATATCCGAGATTGACTGCTTTTCTCCATTTCCCTTCGTCGTTTTTCCTGGTGACAAAAATATCGTAGCTTCCCAATCCAATCAATCCATCTGATGAAAAGTAAAGGGATTTATTATCAGGATGAATGAATGGTGACATTTCCGTCCCGGCGGAATTAATGCTGTCACCCATATTTTGAGGGACTGTCCAGCGGTCCGCAGAATCTTTATAGGATACCCATATGTCATGATTCCCTTTCCCTCCCGGCCGGTCACTTGCGAAATACAGTGTTCTGCCATCGGGTGTAATTGATGGCTGTGTCTCCCTGAATGAAGTATTAATCGGCTTGCCCATGTTTTGAGGTGTGGACCACTTATCACCTCTCCGGATACTCCAGTATAGATCACATCTTCCTACCCCATCATTTCTGTTACAGGCGGTAAAGACCATCAGTCGTCCGTCCCCCGATAATGTCTGGGCACCTTCGTTATCCGATGTGTTGATCGGGGATCCCAGGTTTTTTGCCATGCTCCAGCCATTTTTTTCCCGGGTGCTTATAAAAAAATCCTCCTGGATCTTTTTAAAAAAGTCGTCGCTTTTAATCAGCCGGGTTATGACAAGGGTTTGTTCATCAGCGGAAAGACTTGGCCAATAGTCATCCAGTGTCGAATTTACCCCGGTTCCCAGGTTTTCCGGCTTAAAGTCAACCGGATGCCTGACAGCATCCAGTGAAAATGTGCTCCGGACAATGCCATCCTTTGCTTTCTCCTCATTCTTGGCAACGCCTGTATGGAGCCGAAGAAAATGATTATAGGATTCCAGGGCTTCAGCATATTGCGCCTCCTCATATTGTAACTGGCCAAGACGGACAAAACCAAAGGGATAATACAGTTCATTGATTTTAAGTCCTTTTTTATATGCGTCAATGGCTTTGAGAGGCTTTCCCCAGTCCTGTTCCACTTCAGCAAGCAACATATAGGCGTCAATAAATGATGAATCTGCCCGAATGGCCTCACCCAGGAATTTTTCCGCCATATCAAAATTTCGCATTGAATAATCCTGGAGGGCACGATTGTACGCTTCCATGGCTTTTTTCGAAGCAGTCGATGGTTTGGTCTGCGCAATCAGCATATCCCACGGGATAACCAGCATAGCCAGCAGAATAATAATCCTTAAGTTTAATAGCATTCCTGGCCTGAATTAGTTCTTAATGAACCGGGTCTGATAGAACTCTTCCTTTTCATTAATGATAACAAAATACATGCCTTTGGCCAATTGGCTGACATCAATGGTCTTTTCCGAAGTATTTGCCTCCTCGGTGAAAAGGATCTTTCCGGAAGCATCTGCAAGGTATACTGTATAATCATGCACCGGATCGGTAAAATGCAGGGTAATATTATGCCTGGCAGGATTTGGTACAAGCACAAAATGAGACTCCTGCTCCTTTCCAATCCTGCTGACCCCGTTTACATCCATAATCAGCCAGTGATTCGGATCTACAATTACGGATGAGATCAGCCCCGGAAGGTAAACCTGCCAGTTGTCAAGTCCTGATTCCTGCCGGTGGGTAATAATTGTATCACGATTGATTAGCGAAACCTGGTATTCGACCAGGGTATTAAATACAGGAGTGGAAGCTGAGGGGGTTTGAAGGGAGCGGACATATAAGGTATCATTCCTATGAAACCAGTTAACGGCCAGAACAGGATATCCTTCTCCCTTATACCATTGTTGGAAAAAAAGATCAAAGTTCTGCCCGGTCATTTCGGCAAGCAATTCTTTGAATTCATCGCCTGTAGCTGTATTGTTCCGGTACCGGATTAAAAATTCCTTTAATATTGAAAAAAACAACTCATCGTTTCCAATTTCCTGGCGAATCATATGAATGATTGCAGCCCCTTTTGCATAGGTTAACCTGTAATCAAAAATACGGCTTTCATTAACAGCAAATTCTTCTGGCACATACACGCTTCCGCCGGGCAGGGATTTCACATATTCCTGGGTTCTTATGATCCAGTTGTCAGCTTCCGTCTGTGAATTAAGATACTGGTGTGCCAGGTATTCAGCATAGGATGCAAATCCTTCATTAACCCAAATATCCTGCCATGTTTCACAGGTAACATAATCCCCGAACCATTGATGGGCTAATTCATGTGAAACCAATGTAAAGGAAAAATTTGCGATTGTCGTCATGGTTTGATGTTCCATACCGCCGCCTGATGGTGCAGTGCAATGCCCGTATTTTTCATTTTTAAAAGGATAATCCCCAAATAAATCGGAGAATAACTTTATCATATCAGAAGTTTCGTCAATTAACTGCTTATTTTGGGTGAAATAGGCTTCATCATTATAAATGTAATTCTGCACCAGTACAGAATCAGTTTCATTCACCGGTGCATAAAAGCTATAATCCATATAATCTCCAACGGAAAAGGATATCAGGTAATAAACAATCGGATAACGACTCTTCCATTCATATCTCACCCTGTTACCCGGTAATTCCGTCGACGCTGTCAGTACCCCATTCGATCCCGCTTTCAGGTGTTTATCCGTACTTAAAAAAACATACGCTGAATCCGCCTTGTCAGTCAGGGACTGCTTGCAAGGAAACCAACTCATGGCATGAAATGATTCAGAAAGAGTCCAGGTCACCCGTTTATTAACCGAAACGTTGGATTTATTGTAAATACCCTGCACTTCACCTGACGTACTGCCAAGTCCGTGATAAAACACATCAATTTCAATTATGGAACCTTCAGCCGTCATATCCGGCAACGTAACGGTCAAAATATCCCCGGCATGATTGAATGTAACATTTTTTTGATTTACTTTGACTGAATCCGTATTTAGAAGGTGCAACATATCGAACATGATCTGCGATCCGGACTCCTCGTTTAGAATCAGATGGATGGCAACATGCCCTTCTATATAGGTGGAGGTATCGCTGATATTCAGGTCGAGAAAGTAAAAACGAACATCGTAGTTTTGTCCTGTTTCACTTTTTAATTGAAAAGGATTAGCCGATGTTTCCTGTATATACCCATTGAGTGAAAATATGGAAACGAAAAATAACGCCAGGAATAATAGGGCTTGATTTCTCATAGCTGATTAAATACTTACAGGTGATAAAAGTAGCGAAAATAGTCCTACCAAAAAAGCAAATCCCGGATGAACTCTATCACCCGGGACTTAACACCCAAAACTAATAAACCCTATCTGACAAAAACCTATCTTAAATATCTTGTTATAACTATATTTTCTGATGAATAACTTACATACAAATTTACGGGGGTTATGAATTTAAGTTGAAAAAATACCGCTGATGTGCATTATAGTAAGCGTTGATATTTATCAATATGTCTTTTATTCATCCCAGGGTGAATGATTTACAGGTATTCACCAGGTGAATCTTTATGTTTTTTTAACACTAATAGGACGCTGATAACGTTAATCACGAATCAAATTCACTATTTTTACCTTACATTATGGTGCTTTCATGAACGAAACCGTAATTAATCTAGCCATTCAAACCATTGCGATTTTAAAAACCGCTGTTCAGGAAAAGCCGGAAACTCCTGAAGGAGGCATGATTTACCAATATTTTGGGAAGCTCGGAGTTAATTCAGAAGATATAAACCAGGTATACCAGCATTACCGTTCATCCGTAAAAAACATACCGGGTATATCTGTTTGCGACAATATATGCCAGGAAATAAATACAATGCTTCGTTTTAATGAGAAGGTCTATCTGCTGTTGCTGGTGCAGGATTGTCTTTCAAAGATGCACGATAAAAAGGATTTCAAGGAGCAATTAAGCCTTTTATTCAGGGGAATTGGTGTAGACAGCTCACTGATAGACAGATTTCATTCATTCCTGGAGCAAGATGATCCTACACAAATTGAAAGTGCCGAGTATTTGCTGCTTTCACCACTCGAAACATCACAGGATGAAATACTGGAGGGGCGCTGGATCGAAAGCAATGCTCCCCGGCTAAGGGAAAATTACAGCATTTTTGAAGCAGAAGGCTTTAAGGGTTATATCCTTGTGATGTTCGTAGACCAGATTAAGTCGTATGTGATTCGCTGCATGATGCACCCCGGACAATTTTTCGACGAGGAAACAAGGCTCCAGTGCAGATTCCGTTTGATAGAACCCGGTAATGAACTCAGTCTGAAAGGGGTTTCCATTCTTACCTATTCTGACTTAAAAAGCCGGTTTCTGCAGTTTCGGGAAAAAAGGGCGTTATCGCTAATTGCAGACCAGGTTCAGTTCAAATCCTCCAGTGGCACAAAAGAAGTCCATTCGTTTATTACTTCAGAAACTACCGGACAGCTTATTGGAATGGTTGGAAAGGAGGGTGTTGGCAAAAGTACACTGCTCAAGTTACTTGCCGGAAAGCTTAAACCTGATTCAGGTACCATATATATAAACGGGTATGATCTGTGGAAAAATAAATACCTGCTGAAAGGTACTATAGGATATGTTCCCGAAGAAGATCTGCTGTACGAGGAATTATCCGTTTCAGATAACCTGACTCTTACGGCCAGGATGTATTACAGCAATCTTACAGCCCGTGAACTCGATGCCCGTGTTAACAGCGTGTTGAGCCGGCTTGATTTGCTTGAACTGAAACATGTTGTTGTAGGCGGAATACTGGGCAAACATATACAACCCGGTCAGCGCCGCATGATCAATATCGCCCTCGAACTGTTGCGTGAACCGCAAATTCTCCTGGTAGACAATGCATTATCCGGACTTGGTATGGCCGATGCTGCAAAAGTCATCAAGATATTGCATGATTACTCCTTCAGGGGCAATCTTGTGATTACAACCATCAGCCAGGCAGACAGCAACACGTTTCGGTTCTTCGATAAAATCTGGATACTGGATGAAGGCGGGATTGCCGTATATAACGGACCGGTAAAAGGTGCCTCTGAATACCTTAGCAAACACCTTAAATTGGCTTACCACGAGGTACAGGATGTGGACCCTTCCCAATTGCTGGACCTTGTAAATTATAAATTACCCGACAGGGAGGGACATGTGTGGAAACGGGTCCGCGAACCGAAAGACTGGCATGATCTTTATCTTCGCGACATGGTGCTTAAGCAGGACAGGACAGTCGCCAAATCGATGCTGCCTGCCAGGATGCTGAAAATTCCCAATCTCGAAGTTCAGTTCCTTATTTTTTCGATACGCAATTTCAAATGCAAATTTTCCAGGCTGAACGACATTATCCGCACTCTGATCACAGGTCCTGCCATTGCACTGCTCATAAGCCTGGCCTTCCACATAAAGGTTGACGGCGCCTATTCATACACAGCCAATGAAAATATACCGCTTTATATGTTTCTGAGCGTGGTAGTGGCCATTTTCATGGGATTGGTGTTAAGTGCCGGGGAGATATTGAAAGAACGCAACATGCTTGAAAAGGAAGAATATCTTGAATTCAGCCGTTTCAGTTACATCAATTCGAAAATAATGTACCTGTTCCCTGTTGTTGCCCTGCAAACATTTCTTTATGTTCTCACCGGCAACCTGATCCTTGAAATTCACGGCATGATGTGGGTATACTGGCTCGTGCTTTTCAGCGCAGGATGTTTCGGCGTACTTTTCGGATTGACTTGTTCGGCAAGTGTGCAGAATGCGGATGTATTGTATAAAAGGATATTACCCCTTGTGATTGCCCTGCAGTTGATTCTTGGCGGCGGAATTATACCCTACGAACGGATGAACCTTGGTACGGGCAAATATACCCCGGTACTCGCTGACTTCATGGTAGCACGCTGGGGATATGAGGCCCTGGTAGTAAAGCAATTTACCGATAATGAATATGAAAAGCTTGTTTATGAAACCGATAAAAATATAAGCCAGTCTTCGTATTACTCGCTACATGTCATTCCAAAACTCCAGGAAAGCCTGATTCTTTGTTTGCGATCATTCAATGAGGACAGTATTGCCATGTATACCGGACTCCTGAAAAATGAGATGCTGAAAATAAAATCCTTTCCTGATATTTTCCGTTTCGAATACTTAAATGACTTGGGGGATCTGAAGAAAATAGAGAATATTGCCGTAGAAACCCATGATTATCTGACCTATCTGAGTCTTCATTTTTATGATCAGGCTCAAAAATCGGAGCAGAAAAAAGCCTCGCTTCTTGACAGTCTGGATAAAACACTCGGCACAGCTGCATTTGCAGCAATAAAGAATCATAATTTTAACCAGGCACTGGAAAAAGTCGTGACGAATAAAGACTACAGTGTACCCTATGTCAGAATTGGAAACGAAATAGTGAGGACACAGGATAATATTTTCCAGGAACCTGTTTCCAACTTTGGCCGGGCAAGACTTTTTTCACCAAAAAAGCAACTGAACAACCAGAAAACCGATACGATATGGTTCAATATCTCGGTTATTTGGCTTTTTACTGCCATTTGCTACCTGCTGGTTCTGTTTAATGCAGGGGCCCTTGTTCGGGGATTGAGAAGTTCCGGGGGGAAATAAGTTGGGGGCTTAATCCACGAAATCTGCATGAGAAGTTTTTGGTGATTATTTCTTTAAACGAAATACGTAAAAATTCTAACGCAAAGTTCGCAGAGTTATGCGCAAAGTTCGCAAAGGTATCTTTTGAGGCGCCTCATTTTTTTAAGGTCGCTGAGAAATCTCATTGCATTCGATTAACCTCTCCGGAATTTAGATACTCTTAATCAGCGAAATCAGCGAAAATCTGCGAGAAAAAAAGCCCCGCAAACTCATATTAATCCCCGAAATCCCAGAGATCCCCGAGATTACATTTCCGGGTTTCCCGAAAAATAATATTCCACATTATTGAAATAGATTATACGCATTAATAGTTAATAACTTATTCAATGTAATCGGAAATGGAAAATAGTTAGTTTTAATTTCGCAAAAAACGCAACCCTGGATCGGATTCCTCAGTAAAACGGTTTGATACGATGATTTTTTAAAGGCTTATGGATAGGTATTTTCTGAGAACGATTTTGATTGTGGGGGCGTTGGTGATGTCAAGCCTGTTTTACCGGTTTATTCCGGATAACAATCTTTTTTCAAAAGGCGATTTTAAATTGAAGGAAACCAGGACAGATCCTGTTTTCCTCAGTACTCCGGATATTTGGGTGGATTCTGTTTTGAATACATTGACACCCGGGCAACGGGTGGCACAGATGATCATGATTGCCGCGTATTCAAATAACAATCCGGTTAACGAGAAAGAAGTAGAAAAACTGGTGAGAGAAAATGGAGTAGGAGGTTTGGTTTTTTTCCAGGGTTCTCCCGGCAGACAGGCCCGCCTGACAAATTATTACCAGTCGGCCTCCCGGATTCCGCTCCTGATCGCCATGGATGCAGAATGGGGATTGGCTATGCGGCTCGATAGTACTATCCGTTATCCTAAACAAATGATGCTTGGCGGTATTCAGGATGACAGGCTGATATTCGATATGGGCAACCAGGTCGCGGAGCAATTAAAGAGAATAGGTGTACACATTAATTTTGCGCCCGTTATTGATATCAACAATAATTCAAACAACCCGGTCATCGATAGCCGTTCGTTTGGTGAGGACAGGAATAATGTAACGCGTAAGGCCCTTTTCTATATGATAGGAATGGAAAACAAGGGCATTTTGGCAGTTGCAAAGCATTTTCCCGGTCATGGAGACACGGATAAGGATTCACACGACGAATTGCCGGTGATAAAATTTGACAGAAACCGGCTTGACAGCCTGGAGCTATTTCCCTACAAGGAATTAATATATAACGGGTTGTCCGGTATCATGACCGGACATCTCCAGATTCCCGTACTGGAATCGCGGGAAAATATGCCTGCCTCCTTGTCCCGTGTTATTACGGATTCATTACTCAGGCAAGAGCTGCAATTCAAGGGGCTCATATTTACTGACGCCATGAACATGAAAGCGATCTCAAATTCATATAAAACCGAAGAATCCGCTGAACTGGCGATTATGGCAGGAAATGACATCCTGCTTATGCCTGAAGATGTTCCGGGTGTGATCGAAAAAATAGTCAAACAGATACAGAAAGGCGTCATATCCCAGGAAGAAATAGACAACCATTGCAGACGAATACTGGCTGCCAAATATTTCGCCGGACTAAACCATTATCGTCCTGTAGAACTGGCTAATCTGGGCAGGGATCTGAATAAGCCTGAATACAGGCTTTTGCAGCGCAAGCTGATCAGTTCTGCTTTAACGGTTCTGCAAAACCGAAGTAACCTTCTTCCGTTATTGCATCTTGATACATTGCGTGTAGCCTCAGTGGTTTTAAGTACCGATCCGGATACTTCGTTTCAGCAGACACTGGGCCTCTACGGAAAGGTTGATTACTTCCGGCTGAAAGGGGATGGATCTGAAAACATCGACAGCATATACAGGATGTTGAATAAGTATAACCTGATCATTGCCAGTGTCCATTCAACAGATATCCGGTCGGTAAAAAAGTACGGGATCAGTGACAACATGGTAACTATCGTGGATTCCCTGGCCCGGACCGGAAAACTTATGCTCGATGTGTTTGCCAATCCTTACGTGCTTGACCGGTTTCGAAACCTGGATATGGTGAAGGCGTTGGTCATGTCCTATGAGAATTCATCGCTTGTACAGGAATTATCGGCCCAACTTATTTATGGCGCCATAAGTGCCCACGGCACCCTTTCGATAAGTGCCGGAAACTGGAAATCCATGACCTCGGGATTGCCCGTGAATTCTATTGGAAGACTCAGATTTAGCCTGCCCCTGGAAGCCGGGATGAGTGAGGATACGCTACAGCGGATCAATGATATTATTGCCGATGCCATATCAAAACAAGCCATGCCGGGATGCCAGGTTCTTGTGGCCCGTCGCGGTATGGTAATCATGAACAAGTCCTTTGGCAACCTTGTTTACGGCAATGGCAGCCCGGTTAAGTCGAGTGACCTGTATGATCTGGCTTCCGTGACAAAGGTAGTGGCAACAACCCAGGCAATGATGCGCCTTACCGATGAAGGGTGCGTTGATATAAGCCAGAAGCTTTCTGCTTATCTTCCTTACCTGGACGAGTCAAATAAGAAAAATATGGTTATTCGGGATATGTTGTTGCACCAGGCAGGACTGGCGGCTTTCATGCAGGTATATCTGGCAACCCTTGAACCTGTATTTAAGAATCAGCAGCTTATCAGTAACAAGCTGACTGACAGCAACCCGATCAGAATTGGACCCAATCAGTACCTGAACCGGTACACGCGCTATAAAAAAAGCGTCATTTCAAATCATTATTCGGAACTATATCCCCTCAGGGTGGCAGAAAATATATATATGGTAAAGTCATGGCCGGATTCAATATATAATGGGATTGCCAAGTCGCCCCTTTCGCAGAAAAAAGAATATTTATACAGCGATCTTGGTTTTATGCTGATGAAGCAACTGGCAGACACGGTTACACATGTGCCTTTCGATATATACCTTGATTCTGTTTTCTACAGTAGGCTTGGAGCCTACAGGTTATGTTTCAATCCGTTGGACCGTTTCTCTAAATGGGAAATCGCCCCTACCGAAGACGACCAGCTGTTCAGGAAACAGCTTGTACAGGGATATGTGCATGATCCAAGGGCTGCTATGTTGGGAGGCGTAAGCGGGCATGCAGGTTTGTTCGGTGATGCACTGGATGTTGCCAAAGTTATGCAAATGATGCTGAATCAAGGAGAATATGGTGGGGAGCACTTTATTACCCCGGAAACGATTGAATTGTTTACCGAAAAACCTGTTAATGCAGGAAACAGACGTGGACTGGGTTTTGATAAACCTGAACCTGATAAGTCGAAGCCCCAGCCGACCTGTGAGGGACCTTCCCCGGCCAGTTATGGTCATACGGGGTTTACGGGTAACATGATATGGGCGGATCCTGCGTATGACCTGATTTATATTTTTCTTTCCAACCGGGTCTATCCTGATACCGAGAACACAAAGCTGGCAGAGATGAATGTAAGGACCAATGTGCAGCAGGCTGTTTACAATGCATTAATCAAACACTGATTTTTTTGTATATTTAGAGAAAAAAATGAAACCTGTCATTCACGTTGGAATATTGTCTTATGGAATGTCCGGTAAGGTGTTCCATGCACCGTTGCTACATGTCAATCCCGGCTTTGTTATTTCCAAGATCATGCAACGGACAAGCAATGATGCCCTTGAACAGTATCCTTCCGTTGAAATAGTAAGGAATATAGATGATATCCTCCATGATCCTGTTATTGACGTTGTTCTTGTCAATACCCCGGATCATACCCATTATGATTTTGCAGCCCGTGCCCTCGAAGCCGGAAAACATGTAGTTGTGGAAAAGCCATTTGTGCTTGAAGTGAAAGATGGGGAATCGCTAATTGAAATAGCCGCTAAAAAGAAAAAGGTACTTACAGTTTTTCAAAGCCGGCGGTGGGAAGGAGATTTTCTTACGATCCGCAGTATAATAAATCAGAAATTACTCGGCCGGCTGGTTGAGTATGAGGCTCACTTCGACCGTTTCCGGAATTTTATCCGGGATTCATGGAAAGAAAAAGCGGATAACAAGACAGGCACCTTGTATAACCTGGGCTCCCACCTCATTGATCAGGCACTGGTGTTATTCGGAATGCCTTCAGGTGTTTATGCCGATATCCGGAAACAAAGAACCGGTGGCCAGGTAGATGATTTGTTCGACCTCAGCCTGTATTATCCTGATGTCAAAGTGACCCTGAAAGGAAGTTACCTTGTACGCGAGCAGGGACCCCGGTTTTTGATACACGGTACAGAAGGTTCATTTGTAAAATACGGAGCAGACCCACAGGAAGAGGCGCTGACTGCAGGCCGTTATCCAAATGAAGCGGGATGGGGAACAGAACCGGAGGAAAAATGGGGGATTCTCAATACAACGGTCGGAGGACTGCATTACAGGGGGAGAATTGAAACACTTCCCGGATGCTATCATCAGTTTTATAATGAACTATACGAAACATTGACTTCCGGTAAGGAAATTGCAGTTAATCCCCGGGATTCGCTGAATGGCATTAAAGTGATCCTGGCAGCCTATGAAAGCAGCCGGACTCATATGGCTGTAGATCCAGCCAGATTCTCTTAGCTTTTCATTCCGGTTGAAGCGGGTTTCCCCAGTTTTACAAAATAGGCAACCTTTTCAAGAGAAGTAATCATATCAAATTCTTCGAGGTAGATATCATTCGGTACATTAATGTTGTGGGTGGTGAAATTAAGTATACCCTTCACACCGGATCCTACAAGTGCCTTTGTCATTTGCTGTGCCGCATCGGCAGGAACCGTCAGCAATGCCACTGAAATATTGTGGCTGTCAATTACCTCCCTCAGTCGTTCAATGGAATAACATTCAACAACAGATTTTGCGGAACCGATTTTCTTTGGATCTATATCAAAGGCAGCAACCAGCTTTAGCATGGGTCGTTTGTTGAGCAGGTATGCTGAAATAGCCCGGCCAAGGTTGCCATAGCCCACAATGGCAAGGTTCAGTACATCCACCGGATCAATTATGCCGGCAATAACCCTGATGAGCTCCTGGATATTATATCCTTTTCGTCCCTGGCTGGCATATCCGATGAACATTAAATCACGACGCACCTGCACGGCGGTAATGTTTTGCATTTCTGCCAATTCATGCGAAAAAATGTGAGTTTTGCCCTCATCCAAACAGCGAAAAAGAGTTCTTCTGTATTCGCTGAGGCGTTCAATTGTTTTTTCAGGCAGGCTCTTCATAAAACTGTATTTGTTATGTGAGCTAAAATACAAAAAAATACCCATTTACATGTTTACTGTTTAAATTTGGATCGGGTACAATCTTTTTTATCTTTACAGCACTTTTGAATAAACAATGAATCATCGACGTGAGATTGTAATTTGCCTGGGCAGTTCCTGTTTTGCAAGGGGGAATAAGACCATCCTTAAGATTGTGCAACGCTATATCAATTCTCACGGCCTGACAGATAAGGTTTTATTCCGGGGTGATCATTGTTTTGGGGAGTGCAGTTCTGGTCCCAATCTGAAAATCGGAGGCAAGATCTATACGCAGATAAGTGAAGAAAACATACATCATATTCTTGCGGAAGCGCTTCATGATTTAAAATAGCAAAGGAGGTATTGTTTTGAAACCCCTGGTGAATTTGGATGCCCAGGCATGTACGAAAAGTTATGCCTGTGTGAGAGTCTGCCCGGTAAGGGCGATTCAGGTAAAAACCGCAAACGGATTTCCTGAAATAAATCATCACCGCTGTATTGGTTGCGGAAGTTGCATTTCCATATGCAATTCCAGGGCCATTTCTTACCGGAGTTCAGTTGAGGACGCCAAGCAATTGCTTGAATCCGGGGCGAAAATTGCCGCACTTATTTCTCCCAGTATCGCAGCCGAGTTTGATGATATTTCGGATCACAGGAAACTGGTTACAATGATCAAGGCTCTGGGCGTTACATGGGTGAATGAAGTATCATTCGCCGTTGATCTTGTTGCCTACAGGTACCTGAGTTTGCTTAATGACTTCAAAGGCCGTTATTACATCACCGCGAATGATCCGATTGTGGTTTCCTATATTGAAAAGCACCATCCCAACCTGATCAGTAACCTGGCCCCGATAGTATCTCCCATGGTGGCAATGACAAGGGTGATCCGTAAATTAAGGGGGAGCGATATTAAAGTCCTGTATATCGGACCTGAAATAGCCACAAAGGAAGAAGCCCTGATTTTTGACGGGGACAGCAAGGTGGACGTTGTCATTACGTTTGAGGAACTGAGAGAGCTTTTCAGGGATTATAAAATTAAAGAATCGAACCTTGAATTTTCTGTTATTGATGCACCCCTGAGTTACAAAGGTGCACTGTACCCGCTGAGAAACGGCTTTGTACAGACTGCTGATATGGACGAAAATCTTCTTACTGCAAGCCTAACATCTGTTGAAGGTAGAAAGGAAATGGTTGACGCCATTGCTGAATTTGAAAATAATATCAGCACCATTCAGCGTCATTTTTCAATCAGCTATGGGAATTCACTGGAAGGTCCCGGGATGACTAAACGGGGAAATCGCCTGTATAAAGAGCATCTCGTGACAAAATATGCCAACAAGCGCCTCCAGAATTTCTTCAGGGTGGAATGGTATGACAACCTGCAACGATATCTCGAACTGGATATGTCGAGGGTTTTTACGGTTGATGACCAGCGTCTGCCGGAGCCATCGCCTGAGAGAATTCATGAAATCCTGGCAGAACTGGGAAAATCGGAAACCGATATAATGGGCTGCCTGGAATGCGGCTATAATTCATGCCGCGATTTTGCGAGGGATGTGGCTACAGGACTTACTGTGCCGGAGATGTGCATTTCTTTCGCCATGCGGAATACAATCAATTATGAAGAATCATTGCATGAGATGAACGAAAAGCTGGCGCAGGCGCGGAAGTCATTGCGCGAATCCGAAGAGAAAACAAGGCAGCAGAAGGAGAGTGCAATGCAAGCCTCGGAATTAAGCAATGCCATGCTTGAAAAGCTGAGAGCGGGTGTGGTCATTGTAGATAATATGCTTAAAATTGTCAAGGCGAATACAACATTTACAACTATACTCGGTGAAGAAGCGGAACAGATCAATGAGGTGATTCCCGGTCTGGCAGGAGCCGATTTGAACAGGCTGATACCCAATAGTTTTGTTAACCTCTTTTCGTATGTGCTTACCGAAAATGAGAATATTGAAAACCGCGATGTCAAAATCGGTGAAAACCTGCTCAATGTTTCCATTTTTCCGATTGTAAAAGGTAAAATAGCAGGCGGTATTATCCGCGATATGCGTGCACCCGAGGTTCAGCGGGCTGAGGTAATCAACCGCATCACCGAGGTAATTGACCGGAATCTTGAAATGGTGCAGAAAATAGGGTTCCTTCTTGGTGAGGGGGCTACCGACATTGAACATATGCTCAACTCGATCATTGAGTTCTATAAAGGAGAAAATAAAAAACTGATTTCCTGAGTTATGGGCGACGATTTTTTTGTTGAAGTGGACTGCCAGCAGAAAAGCTTTGAAGGACAGCGGATATGCGGCGATATATTTCTTTCAAGCAAGGTTAAGGAAGAAAACAGGATTGTGGTTGTGCTGTCCGATGGCATGGGCCATGGAGTAAAAGCCAGTGTACTGGCAACCCTTACGGCCACCATGGCCATGAATTTTACCAAAGAGCACAAGGAACCTGAAAAGACCGCGGAGATCATCATGAAAACATTGCCGGAATGCAGTGAACGCAAGATGAATTATTCCACTTTTACAATCATCGATATCGAACATAGGGAAAAGGTGACCCTTCTTGAATATGAAAATCCGGAATGTGTGATCATCAGGGACAGGAAAATCCTGAAACCGGAATCAAAAAATGTGGTGTTGAGTGGGAACAATTGCGGTAAAAAAATCAGGGTCTGTACTTTTATTCCGCTGAAAGGTGACCGAATTGTTTTTTGCACGGACGGAGTTGCCCAGTCGGGGTTAGGTACTCCCCGTTTCCCTTTCGGATGGGGCAACGACAATGTCGCACGGTTTTCAATCGACATGATTAAACAATATCCGCAGATTTCGGCACGCGATCTGGCGGGTAAGATACTCAACATGGCGTATCGGAATGACGGATTCCAGTCGAAGGACGATACAAGCTGCGGCATAATTTATTTCAGGGAACCCCGGGAACTGCTGATTTGCACCGGTCCTCCCTATAATAAGGAAGATGATGTGCAGCTTGCCGGCGAGGTAAGGGAATTTAAAGGAAAGAAAATCGTGATGGGCGCCACAACAGGGGATATAATATCCCGTGAGCTGGGCCTGACAATCGAAGATGTTTTTAAATTTGAGGACCCCGACCTCCCGCCCCTGAATGTGATGGAGGGAATTGACCTGTTTACGGAAGGAATCCTTACCCTGAACAAGGTGGAAAAAATACTGAAAGCATATAATCCAAACTATAAACTAAACAAGGGTCCGGCTGATGAAATTGTAAAGCTGATCCTTGAAAGTGATGCAATTCGCATCATCATTGGAACCCGTATTAACATAGCACACCAGGATCCACATCTGCCCGTTGAACTTGAAATCAGGCGCACGGTTGTAAATCGAATTGCACAATTACTTGAGGAGAAACTGCTGAAGAAGGTTAACGTGGGATATATTTAGGAAGAGATTTACGATTTACGATTTACGATTTACGATTTACGATTTACGATTGCGCAGGGCGCATTTATTGTAGAAGATTGCCACAAAATCCACCCCCTGCCCCCGCCAGCGGGGGATACCGTAGTCGCGTCAGCAAATCCAGCATCCAGCATCCACTATCAACTATCAACCATCAACCATCAACTATTCTTATGGGTTTTTTCCTTGGTTTTTAGAAGCGAATTGCATTTTTCATATGCCTCAAGGGTTGTGTAATAGCTCAACAACTTCTGAAAAAACTCTTCATCCTCAAACCTGGGGTGGGTAATATTGAAGGCGAGTTTACCCTGTATGGTTAAATCAAACAGCTCATGATCATCCATATATAGCTCAGGGCTCAGTTCCGGAAGTTCGTCATCATCGAGAATCGGAAAATCCTTGTATTTATCCATAAAATTCAGAAGGGTGGCCTGTAGATTTATGAAGTCATTATTTTCGTTAAGCAATACCTTGTTAATATCGTAGTGCTTCTCAATATAATAGGTGCGTTCGGCAGAAAGAGGCTGAGTCAGCAATTGACGTATTTCCGATTGATTCTGGTTGATTGTATCCAGATTTTCCTTAACCCGCCTTTTTAGTATCTCGATTGTACGTTGTAAAAGTGCTTTCATTGTTGTACTGATCAATCTCAAAATTAGACAATTTTTATCTTCGGTGCCATAAATTTTGATGAAACCGGAAATGTTGGCGATAGAAGTCAGAATACGGTTGAAATCAATGAATAACTGATACCATCGCAATCCTTACACATTACAAATAAGAGGCTGATTAATTGTAGTTTTCTATTTTATTCTATATTTGTAAGCCCAAAATTGCAACAAACAGGCAAATATTCGGATATATACTGCTAAATGTTAGTACATTATAGAGTCTTATTGAAATGAATCTAAATAAAATCTGAATGAAAATCCTTGTATGTATTAGCCAGGTTCCTGACACCACCACGAAAGTAAAATTTGTTGATGGCAATAAAAAACTAGATACTGCCGGTATTCAGTGGATCATTAATCCATGGGATGAATTGTCTCTCACCCGTGCTCTCGAACTGAAAGATGATCCTGCAACGGGTATTAAATCGGTTACGATTGCACATGTGGGACTTGCAGGCGCAGAACCCACTATTCGAAAATGCCTTGCAATTGGTGCTGACGATGCTGTGCGCGTAAATGCTGATCCCGGCGATGCATTTTATGTAGCTGCCCAGCTCGCTGAGGTTGTAAAAAGTGAAAAATATGATGTGATCCTTTGTGGAATTGAATCAAGTGACCATAATGAATCGGCAGTTGGCGGTATGCTTGCAGAAATGCTGGATTGCCCTTCAGTTTCAGCAGTTTCCGGTCTTTCCATATCGGGCGGGCAGGCCTCTGTCAGCCGGGAAATTGATGGCGGCCGCGAGATTGTTACAGTACCAAATCCGTTCGTCGCCATTGTTCAGAAGGGAATTGCCAAAGAACCCCGGATTGCAGCCATGCGGGGCATCATGATGGCCCGCTCAAAACCCATCAGGGTAATGGAGCCTGTTAATACAGATATTTATACCGAGGTAACCGGATTTGAACTTCCGACCCCAAGAGCAGCCTGTCGTTTTATAGATCCCGAGGATCCGAAGCAGCTGATCAGCATATTGCAAAACGAAGCAAAAGTTATCTAACGATTTATTCTTCAGCAACAAAAAAATTACAACATGGCAGTTTTAGTTTTCACTGAAAATTGGGATGGCAGATTTAAGAAATCATCCTTTGAACTCGTCTCTTATGCCAGCCAGGTGGCCGGAATGTTGAATACAACAACCACGGTCCTGAGTCTTGGAAATGTGGACAGGAGTGAATTGGAAAAACTTGGCCGCTTTGGTGCCAATAAAATAATCAATGGGATTGGAGAAAACCTGGATATTTTTGACAGCCAGGCATTCTGCAGGGTGATCTCGGATATAGCCGTTAAAGAAGCTGCAACTGTTGTAGTTCTTTCCAATAACAACTCAGGAAAAGCACTGGCACCTCGTATCTCAGTCAGGCTCAAAGCGGGCCTTGGTGCAGGAGTAAGCAAATTGCCCATCAGCATTAGTCCGTTTGTCGTCCATAAAAGGGCATTTTCAGGAAATGCTTTTGCTCACCTTACAATAAAAACCGATATAAGGATTATCACTCTGGCCCAGAATTCATTTGAACTGATCGAAAAGAATGCCGGGGCAACCATCGAGGATGTGGCCATTCAGCCTGAAGGTGCAAAAACCCTGGTTAAGGAAGTACAGAAACAATCCGGCAAGATATTACTTACCGATGCAGATATAGTTGTCTCCGGCGGACGGGGAATGAAATCACCCGATAACTGGGGACCCCTTGTACAGCTTGCTGAACTCCTGGGTGCTGCCACGGCCTGCTCACGTCCGGTTTCCGATGAAGGATGGAGGGGTCACGAGGAACATACAGGTCAAACCGGAAAGATCATCGCTCCCGATTTATATATTGCCATCGGAATATCCGGTGCAACACAACACCTGGCAGGGGTAAGTTCTTCAAAGTATATTGTTGCCATTAACAATGACAAGGGTGCGCCTATTTTTGAAGCAGCTCAATTCGGAATTGTGGGCGATGCGGCAAAAGTATTGCCAAAACTGGTTGAAGCGGTAAAAGAGATCAGGGCATGAAACAGATTCTCTTTGCATTTTCCCTGTTAATCACACTGGGTGTCTTTGCCTACACCGTCAACAGACTCCTTCAATTTTTTAAATTCACCCGTTCCGGATTTCCTGTTAAGGATTTCGGCAAAAGATTCCGGGTGATGATGGACGTGGCTTTTGGCCAGACTAAAATTTTCCGCAAGCCGGTTATTGGCTTTTTTCATGCCCTTGTTTTCTGGGGATTTTGCGTGATCCTGGTTGGAAGTATTGAGATGGTCATTGACGGCCTCTTTGGAACAGAACGGGCTCTTAGGGTGCTTGGTGCGGTTTATGATGTGATCGTCGCATCAGGAGATGTTTTTGGATTGATCGTCGCGATTTCCATACTTATTTTCCTGAGCAGGAGATTGTTTTTTCATATCAGCAGGTTTGAAGGTGTCGAGATGAAGCGCAGCACACACGTGGATGCCAACATAGCCCTTTCGATGATCCTGTTTCTCATGGTTTCGTTGTTGGCAATGAATACAGCCTATGTTGCCGGAAAATCCGTGTCGGGCGAAATGATAGTAGGCGTTTATCCGGTCAGCCAGGTGTTTTCATCCCTGTTCATGAATGCTTCGGCAGAAACGTTGCATACCTGGTATGAGATTTTCTGGTGGTCGCATATTCTTCTGATCTTCTGCTTTGCCAATATGCTTCCCTACTCAAAGCACTTTCATGTTTTCATGTCGGTTCCCAATGTTTTCCTGTCACGGCTCGAACCGCTCGGAAAACTGATCAATATGGATAGCATAACCCGGGAGGTAAAACTGATGATGAACCCGGATACTGCTTTTGCTGCCCAACCGGTTGATGCACCTGTGGAACGTTTTGGCGTAAAGGATGTGGAAGATGTAACCTGGAAAAATTATTTTGATTCGCTGTCATGCACACAGTGCGGTCGATGTACTTCCGTTTGTCCTGCAAATATTACGGGTAAACTGCTGTCACCACGCAAGATCATGATGGATGTCAGGGCACGTATGAACGAAAAGGGCCCGGGAATGATTAAAAATGGAAGAGGATACAGTGACAACCGGTCGCTCTTGCATCAATTCATAACGGAAACTGAATTATGGGCATGTACCACCTGCAACGCATGCGCAATGGAGTGCCCGATCAATATAAATCATCCTTCAATTATTGTTGATATGCGCCGCTACCTTGTTATGGAAGAAGGCGCTGTGCCGGGAGAACTGAAATCGGTATTCAGCAACATCGAAAACAATGGTGCACCGTGGCAATTCTCTCCTGAGGACAGGCTTTTGTGGGCTAAGGATCTTGAAATGAAAGTTCATTAATTTTTCTTCAGCAAGTAAATGGAAACACGCAAAATAGATATTCCCGTAATGGCTGATCTGTCTGCACGGGGAGAACAACCAGAATACCTGTTCTGGGTGGGTTGCGCAGGTGCATTCGACGATCGGTACAAGAAGGTAGCCCGGGCATTTACAAAAATACTATCCTATCTTGGTGTCAGCTATGCCGTGTTGGGAAAAGAGGAATCCTGCACGGGCGACCCCGCCCGACGAGCCGGCAATGAAATGCTTTACCAGATGCAGGCCCTTCAGAATATTGAAATATTCAGGATGTATGGTGTGAAAAAGATAATCACCATCTGCCCGCATTGTTACAATATCTTTAAAAACGAATATCCCGATCTTGGCGGTGACTATGAAGTAACGCATTATATTGAGCTCCTGGAGCAATATATCCGTACTGACAGACTCAAACTGAATAAGTCGCTCTCGACCGGCCTTTCGGTTACCTTTCATGATCCCTGTTACCTGGGCCGGGCCAATAATATGTATTCTGAACCACGATTTGTTTTGGGATCCTTGTCTGCAAACATAGTTGAAATGAAGCGAAACCGTAGCTTTTCCCTGTGTTGTGGTGCGGGGGGGGCGCAGATGTTCAAGGAAGCGGAAAAAGGGAATAAGGAGATTTTCATCGAAAGAACAGAGGATGCCCTGGAAACAGGAGCCGGCATAATCGCCACGGCTTGCCCGTTTTGCATGACCATGATGACCGACGGATTGAAATACAAAAATAAGGAGGACGATGTCAAAAATTATGATATCGCGGAATTAATCGTGATGGATCTGGATTTATAGGTACCGATTATTAAAATGATAATGTAGAGAGGGGTTTTAAACCCCTCTCTACATCATCCTCTTTCAGAGATAAATCAACATAACCATAAAATACTCTACAATGGAACCCAGGAAAATACTGAAAAGCGGTGAATTTCTCGTAAGCGATATTGAATCAAAGGATATATTTATCCCGGAGGAGATGAATGAGGAACAACTCATGATCGCCCAGACATGCCAGGATTTTCTGGATACCGAGGTGTACCCGAATGCAGATAAGGTGGATAAGCAGGATAGGGATCTGATGAAAGATATTCTGAAAAAATCCGGCGATCTCGGCCTCATGGGAATTTCAATTCCGGAAGAATATAATGGATTCGGACAGTCATTTGTTTCCCAGATGCTTGCCGCCGAAACCATCGGTGCCGGATATTCTTTTTCGGTGGCTTTCATGGCACATTGCGGTATTGGTACCCTGCCCATTATGTATTATGGCACGGAAGAACAGCGTGAGAAATATGTGACAAAACTGGCAACCGGTGAATTGCTCGGTGCATATTGCCTTACAGAGCCCGGAGCCGGAAGCGACGCCAATGCCGGTAAAACAAACGCGAAACTTTCCGAAGACGGAAAACATTATATTCTGAATGGTCAGAAAATGTGGATCACCAATGCCGGATTTGCCGACGTACAGACTGTGTTTGCCAAGATCGACAATGACAGGGTTCTGAGTGCATTTATTGTTGAGCGTAATTTTCCGGGCGTTGTTATCAGTCCCGATGAGCATAAAATGGGGATCAAAGGCTCCTCAACGGCGCAGATCTTCTATAATGATGTGAAAGTGCCGGTAGAAAACCTGTTGGGTAAACGCGGTGAGGGATTCCGGATTGCCCTGAGCATCCTTCATATGGGCAGACTTAAACTGGGCGCCAATGTACTCGGAGCCGCTAAAAAAGCCATTAATGACTCTGTTAAATACGCGAATGAAAGAAAACAGTTTGGCCTGCTGATTTCCACCTTCGGTGCCATCAAGTACAAAATGGCCCAACAGATAATCCTCACATATGCGGCCGAATCCGCAACCTACAGGGTTAGCAAGGATATTGATGACCTGATTGAAAAGTATAAGACCGAAGGATGCGATAAGGGCAGGGCAACTATTGACGGTATAAGTCATTATGCCGTTGAAGCAGCCCTTCTGAAAGTGTATGGGTCAGAAGTACTCAATTATGTAATTGATGAGGCCGTACAGATACATGGTGGTATGGGTTACTCCGCCGAAATGGCTGTTGAAAAAGGATATCGCGATTCCAGGATCAACCGGATTTTTGAAGGTACCAATGAAATAAACCGGTTGCTTATTGCAGACACCGCGATGAAAAGAGCCATGAAGGGAGATTTCGATCTGTTCGGCCAGGCTGAAAAGGTATACAATTCACTCCGGGACCTTGGCAATGTCAGAACGAGTGATTTATCCTATTTTGCTGAAAAGAACCATTACGTTCAGAATTTCAAAAAGGTAATTCTGGTTGCCATGCATGGGGCATCAAAGAAATTCGAAAAGCAACTTGTTCAGGAACAGGAAGTGATGAATAATATTTCTGATATCATGGCGGAAACGTATGTTGCCGAATCACTTGCATTACGGGTTCAGAAATCTGAAGGCATGAAAGGTGATGCTGCCTCCAGCCTGTACAGGGATATCCTGGATGTATTCGTTTATGATTCCGCAAGCAAGATCCGCAAGTCTGCCCTCGACGCTGTTTATGCATTTGCAGAACCCCAGGAGGCAGTTGTACTGGCAAAAGCCATTGATACCCTCACCACAGTTGCCGGTGTAAATGTCAAAGCCGCCCGCCGGCGCATTGCCGACAAACTGATAGAGGATAATTCCTATAAGTTCTGATACAAACCTTGTAAGGCGTTTTCTTCAGCCCTGAAAGGGCGTAATCTGAATAACCGTGGGTGTTAACCCACGGATCGTGGGTGCAAACCCACGGACCCCGAGCCTAAAACTTCAGATTGAACCCCGCCGTAAAAGCGTTCTGCATGAGCGCAAACATGCGGGGATCGGGAAAGGTGTAATAGGTATACAAGTATTTAAACATAAGCCCGTAATAGGGTCCGATCCTGTATTCATATTCCAGTATCCCTGAAATGCCCGGATTTGTTATCATACTGTTCATGCCCACATAATCCTGGCCATCCACTTCATAATTGGGGCGGTAGGCCAGTCCGATCAACGGCAACCTAAAGCTTAATCCTATCCTGTTCTTCTCATTCAGCGTATACGATATTCTGCCTGCCGCTTCAAGGTTGGCATTGGCAGTGACATACCTGTCGGGCTGTTCAATTTCGGGAAGATAAGTTGATCCTGTAAGCATCGCAGCCAGGGCACCCCCGTAAGAAATGGAAAGATTTGAAGGCAATTCCGGTATCCTGTACATTAATGCATAATTCAGAAAAATATAGGAGTTTTTTGCAGAGGGTGAAATTACCGGACTTATTTTTCCTTTTGAAAAGCCAAAATTCAGATTTTGAATGTTCTTTGCTTTAAATCTTACATGGGAAAGGTGGAACATCATTTCAGCACCCCGGAAGGTATACGGAGACTGAAACTGATCTTTAAGTGTTAGTATATCTACACCGGCACTTAAATATAAGGTAGATGTATCCGGGTTGACCTGCGCATACGTGTTACCCGCCAGGGATAACAATACCAGAAATATGACAGTTTGTGATGTTCTCATTGTATGGCCGGTAAAATGTAATCATTGATCATTCCAATATCCTGAATCCCATAGCTGGTATCCTGGTTTCCCTGTGTGAAAATAAGGATCATTTGTTCTGATGGTATCACAAAAATTTCCTGTCCGCCGTTTCCTGAAGCAAAATAAGCATTTACCGGACTGCCATTTTTGGTGAATGCCTGCTTCCACCATAGAAATCCATAGCCGGTGTAAGGTCCGGGCAACGTTATAATGTTCTGCATCGATTTCAACACCCAATCCTGTGAAAGTACCTGGTCTCCATTCCACATTCCATTATTGAGCATCATAAGACCAATCTTAGCCATGTCCCGCGGTCTCAGAAACAGCTCGCCGCCACCACCCGAGATTCTTCCGTCACCGGATACTTTCCACTTATAATTTGTAATTCCCAACGGTTCAAAAAGATTCAGGTCCGCAAATTGATCGAGTCGCATTTCACTTTGATTTTCAATAATTTGTCCCAGCGTCACAACGCCACCGGTACAATAACTTCCATGCGCACCCGGATCATAAACCTGTGGCAGGTCAAGTGTGAATTTTACCCAGTCACTGCTTTGATTCATGTGAGTTTCCGTATCTGCATACCAGTCGTCGCAATCCAGTCCGGAGCTCATATTCAGAAGGTGCCTGATGGTGATTTCGGCTTTTCGCGGATCGGGATTTGCATAACTTGTATATTCAGGAAGAAGCGGAAGGATAATTTCATCGACAGATCCAATCAACCCCTTGTCAAGGGCAATTCCCGTGAGAATCGACGTTATGCTCTTGGTGGCGGAGTATATGTTATGCGGAACTGATTCTGTATAGCCATGGAAATATTCCTCATACACAAGCTTGTTGTTTCTCAGGATGAGCAATCCGTCTATTCTCTTATATTCTTCCCTTATGATTTTATTGGTCATTTCAATGATCAGCGTGGAATCTATGCCTTCATTCGCCAGGGAAGAAACCTGAAGTTCATTTTCTGCTGAAGGAATGTGGTAGGTATAATTTACGGAGGGGTCGTCGAACTTATTGCAGGTTACAAGGAATAAAGTCGTGACGAGCAGAAAAAGTGCAATTCTGTGTTTCATAGGCATGAAAGGGATTCTGGTGCAAAGCTAATCGAAAACGGGTAAATTTTACAAAAATTGATCATCCGCGATGGTCGAACAATGTGTGAAGCATGCAGGTAAATTATATGTTTTTTTTCGTTACATTCACGATACAATCTTAAACTTTAACGAATGAAAAAAATTGTCAATCTGACCCTGGTTGTGCTGGTTGCTTTTATGATGCAATCTGCATGTAGTTATGCAGCTAATCCTGAGATCCTTGTATTCACCAAGACAAAGGGATTTTTTCACACATCAATACCCATTGGAGCGCAAACCATTATGAAAATTTGTAAGGAAAACGGGATCAGGGTAGATACTACCCGCGACGCTGCTGCTTTTACAATTGAAAACCTTAAAAAATATAAGGCAATTGTTTTTCTGAATACAACCGGCGATGTGCTTGATAATGCACAACAGGAAGCCTTCATAAAATATATTCAGTCGGGTGGGGGATTTATCGGTGTTCACGCGGCCACTGACACGGAATACGAATGGCCCTGGTATAATAAGCTGGTGGGGGCGTATTTTCTTTCGCATCCTGCAGAGCAGCAGGAAGCTGTTATTGATGTGGTAGATAAGTCAAATCCTGCCACAGTAATGCTGCCTGAAAAATGGAAACGGACGGATGAGTGGTATAATTTCAAGAGCATCAGTCCGGATATTAAGGTGCTGGCATATCTCGATGAAAAATCATATAAGGGCGGTGAAAACGGTGAGAAACATCCGTTTATCTGGTACCAGGAATTCGATGGCGGACGGGCATTCTATACCGGCGTAGGCCACCGTGAAGATAATTATGATGAGCCGCTGGTACAGCAGCATTTGCTGGGAGCGATTAAATGGGCGGGGAAGATTAAGTGACACACATACTCCGGAGATCGTCATTGCGAGTCCACGCAGTGGCCGAAGCAATCTCATGGGATGGAAACGTATCCATCCCATGAGATTGCTTCGGATGCTGCGCATCCTCGCAATGACGCTCTCTGGAGATGGTTTCGGATGCTGCGCATCCTCGCAATGACGATCTCTGGATGTAGTTCAGGCATAAAAAACCCCCGCCAACGGCGGGGGGTTTTTTATGCCTGGGCGGAGGGTCCGCCAAAATTCATCGGTATCAGCATGTCGCCTTGCCCTTCAGCCTGTTTTATGGGCCCGTGAGCTGCTTCATACTTTGCAATATTATCCTTCAGCGCCATGAGCAGCCTTTTGGCATGCTCAGGCGTAAGGATTATCCTTGATTTCACTTCGGCCTTGGGAACTCCCGGCATGATCCTTACAAAATCCACAATGAATTCCGAGGGAGAATGTGTGATAATCGCCAGGTTTGAATAAATACCCTGGGCAATGTCTTCCTTCAGTTCAATGCTGATTTGATTCGGACCTTTCTTTTCTTCCATAATCCGTTAGTTTTGTTCTTCCTTAATGGCCTCGTGGGTGTATTTCTTTTCCTCGACGAGTTTTTCATACTCTTCCCTGGAACCGACGATCAGATTCGAGAACCTTCTGTTTCCGGTACCTGCAGGGATCAAATGTCCAACAATCACGTTTTCCTTCAACCCTTCGAGGTAATCAACTTTGCCGAAAATGGCTGCTTCGTTGAGCACCTTGGTGGTTTCCTGGAATGAGGCGGCTGACATAAAGCTTTGTGTCTGCAAGGCTGCCCTCGTGATACCCTGTAGGATCTGCTGCGATGTGGCGGGTATGGCATCCCTTGATTTAACCGTTTTCATGTCCTTCCGTTTCAGCATGGAATTTTCATCCCTGAGTTTGCGGGCAGTGACAATCTGTCCTGGCTTAAAGGTCTGCGAATCACCTGATTCTTCAACTACCTTCTTGCCAAAGATCCAGTCGTTTTCTTCAAAGAATTCCCACTTGTCAACGAGCTGTTTTTCAAGGAACTTCGTGTCACCCGGATCGATGATCTCAACCTTGCGCATCATCTGCCGCACTATGACTTCAAAATGCTTGTCGTTGATCTTCACACCCTGGAGGCGGTATACTTCCTGAACTTCGTTTACAATATATTCCTGAACCTTTGTGGGGCCCTTGATAGCCAGTATATCCGAAGGTGTTGTTGCACCGTCTGACAGCGGGGTACCTGCTTTCACGTAGTCATTTTCCTGTACGAGGATCTGTTTTGACAGCGGAACCAGGTATTTCTTCTGCTGGCCGGCTTTTGACGTGATGCTGATTTCACGGTTACCACGTTTTACCTTGCCAAAAGCTACTTCTCCGTCGATTTCGGAAACAACAGCCGGGTTGGACGGGTTACGGGCTTCGAAAAGCTCGGTTACACGGGGAAGACCACCGGTGATGTCACCTGATTTTCCAATGGCACGCGGTATTTTCACCAGGATCTCTCCTGCCTTTACCGGGGCACCTTCTTCAATGCTCAAGTGGGAACCAACGGGAAGGTTATAGGTTTTCAATACCTGGTCATTTTTGTCAATGATCTCAATACCGGGATTCTTTGTCCTGTCCCTGGTTTCCATGATGACCTTTTCGCGGTATCCGGTTACCTCATCGGATTCTTCCTTGAAGGTTATCCCTTCAATCACGCTTTCAAACTGTACCTTACCGGGAACTTCCGATATAATTACTGCATTATAGGGATCCCATTCGCAGATAAGGTCGCCCTTATTTACTTCGGCACCACTCTTTACATAAAGTTTTGCTCCGTACGGAATATTATTGGTAGTCAGCGATATGCCGGTTTTCTTATCAACCAGGCGCAACTCAGCCAGACGACCGATTACGATGTCATATTTATTTCCGTTCTCTTCTACCCGTTCTACCACCCGCAATTCATCCACTTCAGCGATACCATTGTATTTTGCCACAATCCTTGATTCGGTTGTGATACTCATGGCGGTTCCTCCAACGTGGAAGGTACGCAGGGTAAGCTGTGTTCCCGGTTCACCGATTGACTGGGCAGCAATTACGCCGACAGCCTCCCCGTTCTGAACCATACGGCTGGTAGCCAGGTTACGGCCGTAACACTTGGCGCAGACACCCTTACGGGACTCGCATGTCAGAACCGACCGGATCTCCATGTTTTCGATGGGCGAATCATCAATGTTACGCGCGATAACTTCGTTAATCTGTTCCCCTGAGGTTACGATCAACTCACCCGTGAGCGGATGGTACACATCATGAACAGCTGTACGTCCTAAAATACGTTCGTATAATGATTCAACGACTTCTTCATTATTCTTGATGGCCGTCGCGATCAGTCCGCGCAATGTGCCGCAATCTTCCTCACTGATGATCACATCCTGTGACACATCAACCAACCGACGGGTAAGATATCCTGCATCGGCTGTTTTAAGGGCCGTATCGGCAAGACCCTTACGGGCACCGTGGGTTGATATAAAGTACTCAAGAACAGACAATCCTTCTTTAAAGTTCGAAAGAATCGGATTTTCGATAATTTCAGAACCGGTTGAACCTGATTTCTGCGGTTTTGCCATAAGTCCCCTCATACCTGACAGCTGCCTGATCTGTTCTTTCGAACCCCTGGCGCCTGAATCAAGCATCATATAAACCGGGTTGAAGCCTTGTTTATCAGTCGACAACCTTTTCATAAGCGTCTGGGTCAACTTGGCATTCGTATGTGTCCAGATGTCAATGATCTGGTTATACCGTTCGTTGTTTGTAATGAATCCCATATTATAGTTATTCATTACTTCATCCACCTGTTCATACCCTTCCTTCATCAGATCTTCCTTTTCTTTAGGAACGATCACGTCATCAAGGTTGAACGACAGTCCGCCCCTGAAAGCCATCTGGAATCCAAGGTCCTTGATGCTGTCGAGGAACCTGGCAGTCTGGGCAGTACCGGTTTGTTTCAATACATTGCTGATGATCTCACGTAACGACTTCTTGGTGAGGATCTCGTTCAGGAAGCCCACTTCGCGCGGTACAACTTCATTGAACAGAACCCTGCCAACAGTGGTTTCGATAATTTTCTTAACCGGTTCCCCGCTGCTGTAATCCATTATCCTTACCTTGATGGAGGCATGAAGGTCCACCCTCTTTTCGTTGTAGGCAATGATCACTTCTTCAGGAGAATAGAAGGTATATCCTTCTCCCTTTATCGGTTGTTCCGGTGTGTTTTTACAGACCTTGGTCATGTAATAAAGGCCAAGGACCATATCCTGTGAAGGCACGTTAATAGGCGCACCGTTTGCAGGATTAAGGATGTTGTGTGATGCAAGCATCAGGATCTGGGCTTCAAGCACGGCACCATTTCCCAGGGGCAAATGAACAGCCATCTGGTCACCGTCAAAGTCGGCGTTGAATGCGGTACATACAAGCGGATGCAGCTGAATGGCCTTGCCTTCGATCAGTTTTGGCTGGAAGGCCTGGATACCCAAACGGTGCAGTGTCGGAGCACGGTTAAGCAATACAGGATGGCCTTTCAGCACATTTTCGAGGATATCCCAAACAACAGGATCCTTGCGGTCAACAATTTTCTTGGCTGATTTTACGGTTTTAACGATACCTCTTTCGATCAGCTTACGGATAATAAAAGGTTTGTAGAGCTCGGCAGCCATTTCCTTTGGCAACCCGGTCTCATGCAACTGGAGTTCAGGACCTACAACGATCACCGAACGTGCAGAATAGTCAACGCGTTTTCCGAGCAGGTTCTGACGGAATCGTCCCTGTTTCCCCTTTAAACTATCGCTCAATGATTTTAACGGCCTGTTGGCGTCGGTTTTCACCGCGTTCGATTTGCGGGAATTGTCGAACAGGCTGTCCACTGCTTCCTGGAGCATACGTTTCTCATTACGGAGAATGACTTCAGGAGCCTTAATTTCTATAAGTCTTTTTAACCGGTTGTTCCGGATGATCACACGGCGATACAGGTCATTCAGGTCAGATGTTGCAAACCTGCCGCCATCGAGTGGCACCAGGGGCCTGAGTTCGGGCGGAATAACCGGCACCACTTTCAGGATCATCCATTCAGGATGGTTGACACCCTTGGAAGCACGGAAAGCCTCAACAACCTGGAGCCTTTTGAGGGCTTCATTCTTACGTTGCTGTGATGTCTCCGTATTGGCCTTGTGCCTTAATTCATAGGAAAGACCGTCAAGGTCGATGCGCTGCAGCAACTGGTAGAGCGATTCAGCACCCATGTTGGCAATGAATTTGTCGGGGTGACTGTCATCTAACAATTGATTTTCCTTTGGCAACGATTCCACGATGTCAAGATATTCCTCTTCGGTCAGAAAATCAAGGTATTGAACGCCATCCGCAGTTTTAATACCCGGATTAATGACCACATAACGTTCGTAATATATGATGCTGTCCAGTTTTTTGGATGGCAGGCCGAGCAAATAACCAATCTTGTTTGGCAATGTGCGGAAATACCAGATATGGGCTACCGGAACCACAAGGGAAATATGCCCCATGCGCTCACGACGTACCTTTTTTTCCGTTACTTCAACACCACAACGGTCGCATACAATACCCTTATACCGGATTCTCTTGTATTTTCCGCAATGGCACTCGTAATCTTTTACCGGACCAAAAATCCGCTCACAAAACAAACCGTCACGTTCGGGTTTGTACGTTCTGTAATTAATGGTTTCGGGTTTTAACACTTCGCCGCTTGAACGCTCGAGGATTTCCTCGGGTGAAGCAAGACTGATTGATATTTTGGAGAAGCTCGACTTTACTTTCGTGTCCCTTCTGAATGACATAGTTGATTCCTCTTGTTAAGTATCTATTTCCAAAAATGAATGGCTCACATGAGGTGATTAAACCAGGTTGATGCTCAAACCCAGTCCTCTCAATTCATGAAGCAGAACGTTTAGTGATTCGGGTATGCCGGGAAGTGGCAAAGGCTCGCCTTTTACAATGGCCTCATAGGCCTTGGCTCTTCCTACCACATCATCTGACTTGATAGTCAGAATTTCCTGCAGAATATGGGCTGCACCAAATGCTTCGAGTGCCCAGACTTCCATTTCACCAAAGCGCTGTCCGCCGAACTGTGCCTTACCGCCCAATGGTTGTTGTGTGATCAGCGAGTAAGGTCCGATTGAACGGGCATGCATCTTGTCGTCTACCATATGGCCCAGTTTGATCATATATATGATACCAACAGTGGCAGGCTGGTCAAAACGTTCGCCTGTCCCACCATCATACAGATAAGTTTTCCCGAATCGGGGTAAGCCTGCTTTTTCAGTATAGCTGGCTATCTGGTCTACAGACGCTCCGTCAAAAATGGGAGAAGCAAACTTCACACCCATTTTTTTACCTGCCCATCCGAGTACCGTTTCATATATCTGCCCAAGGTTCATACGGGAAGGTACACCAAGCGGGTTCAGCACGATGTCGACAGGTGTGCCGTCTTCAAGGAATGGCATATCCTCGAGGCGGACAATCCTGGAAACAATACCCTTGTTGCCATGGCGTCCGGCCATCTTGTCACCTACTTTTAACTTCCTTTTTTGTGCCACATATACCTTAGCAAGCTGAACAATACCTGCCGGCAGTTCATCACCGATAGTGATGCTGTATTTCTTCCGTTTATAAATGGCATCAACTTCCTTGTGCTTGATAATATAGTTGTGGATCAAGGTCTTGATAGTTTCATTCTTGTCCTTGTCCGTCGTCCATTTGTTTGGATTGATGTTGTGAAAATCGATATCCTGCAACAATTTCAGGGTAAACTTGGCACCCCTTGGAATAACGTCTACGTTATAGTAGTCCTTAACTCCCTGTGAGGTCTTGCCATTTACCACGATAAACAGTTTATCGATGAGCTTGGCTTTCAATTCATTTGAATTGCGCTCAAATTCTTCTTCAATCTTATCAAGGATCGGCTTGGTTGACGATTTCAGTTTCTTATCCTTGATAGACCGGGAGAAGAGTTTCTTATCGATTACAACGCCTACCAGTGAAGGGGGTGCCTTCAACGAGGCATCTTTCACATCACCTGCCTTGTCACCGAAGATTGCCCTGAGGAGTTTTTCTTCAGGGGATGGATCGGATTCACCCTTGGGGGTGATTTTTCCAATAAGGATATCACCGGGGTTCACTTCGGCACCTATCCTGATCAGACCGTTTTCATCGAGGTTGCGTGTGGCTTCCTCACTGACATTGGGAATGTCCGCAGTGAGTTCTTCCAGGCCCCGCTTTGTATCCCTTACTTCCAGATTATATTCATCAATATGAATGGAAGTGAAAAGATCTTCGCGGACAACCCGTTCAGAAATTACAATGGCATCCTCAAAATTGTATCCCTTCCAGGGCATGAAAGCCACCATCAGGTTCCTGCCCAAGGCCAGTTCGCCCTGGCTGGTGGAATATCCTTCGGTGAGGATCTGGCCCTTGACCACCTTGTCACCCTTGTTAACAATGGGTTTGAGGTTGATACATGTATTCTGGTTTGTTTTGCGGTACTTCAGCAGTTTATAGCGGCTGACATCCCCGTCAAAGCTTACAAATTTCTCTTCTTCGGTCATTACATAGCGCAGAACGATTTCGTTTGAATCTACATATTCAACTACACCGTCATTATCTGCTATAACCAGGAAACGGGAATCCCTTACTACCTCGTGTTCAATACCGGTACCTACTACAGGGGCTTCGGGATTGATCAGCGGAACAGCCTGGCGCATCATGTTTGATCCCATCAGCGCACGGTTGGCATCATCATGTTCGAGGAACGGAATGAGCGACGCGGCAATGGAAGCGATCTGGTTGGGTGCCACGTCCATCAGGTCAACGTCATGGGCGTCCGACAGGGGAAAGTCACCGTTATAACGGGCTTTCACCTTTGAATTTTCAAATTCGCCACCTTCCTTAATCGGCGCATTAGCCTGGGCAATCACCTTTGATTCTTCTTCTTCAGCACTCAGCCAGATAATCCCTTCCAGGCTCATGTTAACGGTTCCGTTATCCACCTTGCGATATGGTGTTTCAATGAAACCCAGCACGTTGATCTTGGCATAAACACATAAGGAAGAGATCAGACCGATATTCGGACCTTCAGGAGTTTCGATGGGGCAGAGGCGTCCATAATGGGTATAGTGAACGTCACGAACCTCAAAACCAGCTCGTTCACGCGACAAACCGCCCGGTCCGAGTGCCGACATCCTTCGCTTGTGCGTGATTTCAGCCAGGGGATTGGTTTGATCCATGAACTGCGACAACTGGTTCGTTCCAAAGAACGAATTGATAACTGATGAAAGGGTTTTTGAATTGATCAGGTCGATGGGTGTAAACACCTCATTATCCCGAACGTTCATCCTTTCACGGATTGTCCTGGCCATACGGGCCAGACCGACGCCAAACTGCGTGGCGAGCTGTTCGCCCACAGTCCGTACACGACGGTTGCTCAGGTGGTCAATATCATCAACGTCCGCTTTGGAATTGATCAGTTCAATCAGGTACTTGATAATGCGGATGATGTCTTCTTTAGTCAGGACTTTCACATCCATTGCCGTATCAAGGCCAAGTTTTTTGTTGATCCTGTAACGGCCAACCTCGCCGAGGTCATACCGCTTGTCTGAAAAGAACAGCTTGTCGATTACATCGCGTGCTGTGGCCTCATCAGGTGGCTCGCTGTTACGCAACTGCCTGTATATGTGAAGTACGGCTTCCTTTTCCGAGTTACAGGGATCTTTTTGTAACGTGTTGTATATGATTTCAAAATCGGTAAGGTTCTGACCTTCTTTGTGTAAAAGAATAGTCTTCGCACCGGAATCGATGATCGGATCAATATGATCGTCTAACAATACCGTTTCACGGTCGATGATGATCTCGTTCCGTTCGATGGATACCACTTCACCGGTATCTTCATCTACGAAGTCCTCAACCCATGATTTCAGAACGCGTGCAGCCAGTTTACGGCCTACCAGCTTTTTCAGGGCAGTTTTTGAAACCTTGATCTCATCGGCAAGGTCAAATATTTCAAGAATATCCTTATCACTTTCAAACCCGATAGCTCTGAGCAGTGTTGTAACGGGCAATTTTTTCTTACGATCGATGTAAGCATACATCACGTTGTTTATATCGGTCGCAAATTCAATCCATGAACCCTTGAAAGGAATGATCCTTGCAGAGTATAGTTTGGTGCCGTTGGCATGTATGCTCTGGCCGAAGAATACCCCGGGCGACCTGTGTAACTGGGAAACTACAACACGCTCCGCCCCGTTGATCACAAATAGACCACGTTCCGTCATATACGGAATGGTACCCAGGTAAACATCCTGTATCACGGTATCAAAATCTTCGTGTTCAGGATCTGTACAATATAACTTGAGTTTCGCTTTCAGTGGAACACTGTAGGTCAACCCTCTTTCTATACACTCTTCAATGGAATACCGCGGCGGATCAACAAAGTAATCCATGAATTCCAACACGAAATTGTTCCGGGTATCTGTTATTGGGAAGTTTTCCTGGAAAACCTTGAACAGCCCTTCGTTTTTTCTGTTTTCCGGTGTGGTTTCCAGCTGGAAGAAATCACGGAATGATTTCAACTGGATCTCGAGAAAATCAGGATAGGACATCTGGTTTTTAGTCCTGGCAAAACTGATTCGTTGCAAATTTAAATTGGTCATTATGTCTTAAAATAAAGTGTTGAACTAAAGTTATGAGAAATGACAAAAAGGTTTAGTCCCGAATCATCGGGACTAAACCTAAATGTTATCACACGCAGGGTACTTTATTTAAGTTCAACGTCGGCTCCTGCTTCAGCTAATTGTGCTTTAATAGATTCAGCTTCTTCTTTGGAAACATTTTCCTTTATTGCTACCGGGGATTTGTCAACAAGCTCTTTGGCTTCTTTCAGACCCAGATTAGTAATATCCTTAACCAGTTTTACAATTTGGAGTTTGGCACCACCGGGATGATTCATGAACACTGAAAAAGTTGATTTTTCTTCAACTTTTACTTCACCGGCAGCGGCAGGACCAGCGACTGCAACAGCAGCGGCGGCGGGCTCAATCCCGTACTCCTCCTTTAATATCTTGGCTAATTCGTTTACTTCTTTAACAGTTAAGTTAACCAATTGTTCTGCGAAAGCTTTCAAATCTGCCATTTTAATTGAATATTAATAGTTATCAAAATATTTATTCTTTTTCACTTAAAGTTTTAACAATACCAGCCAGTTTACTACCACCGGACTGTAATGCGGAAAGAACGTTACGTGCAGGCGACTGCAGTAAGAATACAAGATCGCCGATAAGTTCTTCCTTAGACTTAATACCTGACAATGCTTCGAGTTGATCATCGCCAATGTATATTGATTCTTCCACGAAGGCAGCTTTGAGCAAGGGCTTCGGTCCGGTTTTCCTGAATTCCCTGATCAGTTTGGCCGGAATGTTATTCTTCTCGGTAAACATGATCGATGTGGAATCTTTCAACACGTCATAAAGTCCTTCAAATTTGCCTTCAAATTTCTCCAAAGCCTTTTGAAGCAGGGTATTTTTCACGACAACCAGCGTGATATTTCTGTCAAAGCAAGCCCTTCTGAGTTTGCTGGTAGTTTCGGCGTTTAAATTCGAAATATCAGCGAGATAGAAGTGTTTCGCTTTACTGAGTGAATCAGTCAGGTTATCGATTATCCTGTTTTTTTCGTCCCTATTCATAATGTAATATGGTCTTTAGATTATTCGTCGAATGCTTTGGCATCGACCTTAATTCCGGGGCTCATTGTACTGGAAATGAAGATACTGCGGATATATGAACCTTTCGCGGCTGATGGCTTTAGTTTGACAAGGGTATGTAAAAATTCCCTTGCATTTTCAGCGATTTTATCAGCTTCGAAAGATACTTTACCAATTGAAGTATGCACAATTCCGGCTTTGTCGACCTTAAAGTCGATTTTACCCATTTTTACTTCCTTGACAGCTTTTCCTACTTCCATCGTTACGGTACCGCTCTTTGGGTTCGGCATGAGTCCGCGGGGACCCAGGATCTTGCCCAGTTTTCCGATTTTGCCCATAACAGCAGGCATGGTGATAATCACATCTACATCAGTCCACCCATTGGTGATCTTTTCAACATAATCGTCAAGGCCAACGTAATCAGCACCTGCAGCCTTTGCCTCTTCCTCTTTATCGGGAGTACAAAGTACAAGCACTCTGATTGTCTTACCGGTACCATGGGGTAGCGTCACAACGCCCCTAACCATTTGGTTGGCTTTTCTTGGATCGATTCCCAGCCTTACATCTATATCCACCGATGCGTCAAACTTTGTGGTAGTTACTACCTTCACAAGGTCGGCCGCTTCTGACAGCTTATATTGTTTGGCCGGTTCTATCTTTTCAAGAGCCGACTTTCTTTTTTTTGTCAAATTTGCCATGTTAGTCCGGAAATAAAGTTTACTTGTTTACTGGGGCATCACCCTTTACGGTAATACCCATACTACGGGCAGTACCGGCAACCATTTTCATTGCTGAATCGATGGTGAAACAGTTAAGATCAGGCATCTTATCTTCAGCAATGGCTCTCACCTGTTCCCAGGAAATGGAAGCAACCTTGTTCCGGTTTGGCTCAGCCGAACCGGATTTTGTCTTGGAAGCTTCCAGGAGCTGAACAGCTACCGGAGGAGTTTTAACGATAAAGTCAAATGACTTGTCGCTGTAAACCGTGATCACAACCGGGAGTACTTTACCAGCTTTATCCTGGGTGCGTGCATTGAACTGCTTACAGAATTCCATAATGTTCACGCCTTTCGAACCCAGAGCAGGTCCCACCGGTGGTGACGGATTAGCGGCACCTCCCTTGATCTGCAATTTAATTAGTCCAGCAACCTCTTTTGCCATAATTTACTTGTTTCTGATTTATATAGTTGATCCACACGTTGCAGGATGATTATTCAGGAAGCATTAGGGTTGTTACAATCATCTGTTCACGTATATTGTATAAGCGGGTTTATTCTTTTTCCACCTGCATAAAGCTTAACTCCAGCGGAGTTTTTCGCCCAAAGATCTTCACCATGACCTTGAGCTTTTTCTTTTCATCGTTTACTTCTTCAATAACGCCGGTAAAGCTGTTGAAAGGTCCGTCAATGACCTTTACGGATTCACCAACATAAAACGGCACATTGAGTTCTTCATCTCCTTCAGCCAGCTCATCCACTTTACCCAATATCCGGTTTACTTCGGAGGTCCGCAGAGGAGTTGGTAACTCATCTCCTTTTGAACCCAGGAATCCGATTACGTGGGTGATATTCTTGAGCATATGGGGTATTTCACCCACCAGTGCAGCTTCAAGGAGAACATACCCGGGAAAGTAACTTCTTTCCTTGCTGATTTTTTTACCATTGCGTATCTGGTATACTTTTTCAGTAGGTATAAGCACCTGGGATATGAACTCCTGCAGGTTAAGCCGGGTTATTTCCTGCTCAATATATTCCTTAACCTTCTTTTCCTTACCACCAATAGCACGAAGAACATACCATTTTTTTTCCTGGTCTTCCATGTGTTTAAATTCCTTCCGAAGGATTAAGAAAACAGACTATAAACTGCATTCATCAGATTTTTGAAGCCCAGGTCCATCAGGGCAACTACCAGGGCAATAATAAGTGATGTAATCATCACAAGGATTGCGCTCCCCTGGAGTTCTTTCCATGATGGCCAGGTTACTTTATGTACGAGTTCTTTATAGGACTCCTCAAAATATGCTATTATTTTCTTCATAATCTTTTATTTGGCACGGGAGGAGCGACTCGAACGCCCGACACCTGGTTTTGGAGACCAGTGCTCTACCAGCTGAGCTACACCCGTATGCCTTAAACAGATAAATCCGTCACCCTTCGGTAACGAATTTATCATGATATTTATACACCAAAACTATTTAACAATTTCAGTCACCTGACCGGCTCCAACTGTACGGCCGCCTTCACGGATAGCGAAACGCAGTCCTTTATTGATAGCCACAGGGTAAATCAGATCCACGATGATTGAAACATTGTCACCAGGCATGATCATCTCAGTACCTTCGGGAAGAATAATCTCACCGGTAATATCAAGGGTCCTGAGGTAGAACTGCGGCCTGTAATGATTGTGGAACGGGGTATGACGACCGCCCTCTTCTTTTTTCAGGATATACACCTCAGCCTTGAATTGGGTATGAGGAGTGATGGAACCCGGTTTTGCCAATACCTGGCCTCTTCTGATCTCTTTTTTGTCAACACCGCGGAGGAGAAGACCAACGTTGTCGCCAGCTTCACCATCATCCAGAATCTTACGGAACATTTCAACACCGGTAACAACTGTCTTTCTGCTTTCTGCACCAAGACCAATTAATTCAACCTCATCACCCGTGTGAACCTTGCCTGTTTCAATTCTGCCCGTTGCAACAGTACCACGGCCTGTGATTGAAAATACGTCTTCAACCGGCATCAGGAAAGGTTTTTCTGTTTCGCGGGGAGGAATGGGAATATATGAATCCACAGCAGCCATCAGTTCGACCACCTTTTCTTCCCACTTCGGTTCACCATTCAACGCGCCCAGGGCGGAACCATGGATGATCGGTGCAATGTCGCCGTCAAAATTGTAGAATGACAACAATTCACGGATTTCCATATCCACGAGTTCGATGATTTCAGGATCTTCAACCATGTCAACCTTGTTCAGGAAAACCAAAACCTTGGGTACGTTTACCTGGCGGGCAAGCAAAACGTGCTCACGGGTTTGTGGCATTGGTCCGTCTGTTGCAGCAACAACCAAAATAGCACCGTCCATCTGTGCAGCACCCGTAACCATGTTTTTAATATAGTCAGCGTGTCCCGGGCAGTCAACGTGGGCATAATGCCTGTTTGCTGTTTGGTATTCAATGTGAGCGGTATTGATAGTAATACCCCGTTCTTTTTCTTCAGGTGCGTTATCAATGGAATCAAAGGAACGGAAACTAGCAAATCCTTGTTTTTCAAGAACTTTTGTGATAGCAGCAGTTAAAGTGGTTTTGCCATGGTCGACGTGACCAATTGTTCCAATGTTAACGTGGGGTTTAGACCTGTCAAATTTTTCCTTAGCCATAATTTGAATATTTGATAGTTATTGTTCGGTTTTTAAAACATTTAATCTTTTGAACTTGTTTATCTTATGACATTTGTCGATTAAAATTTGTTGATATGCTGATCTGTTGATTTGTTGATTGAAAAACCGGAGGGTCTCTTCTTGTTGTAACTAATTTTCTTTCAAATTAGTAATCTTCAAATCAATAAATCACTACATCAATGAACCTTCAAATCAATATGTCAATAAATCAACAAATCAATAAATTCCTGAGCCAATGACGGGAGTTGAACCCGTGACCTCTTCCTTACCAAGGAAACGCTCTACCAACTGAGCTACATCGGCCTATTTTATTTGTTGATTTGCTGATTTGATGATTTGTTGATTTGAAGACCTGACGGCGCTTTATTTCTTATTTAAAATAATTTACGTTATCACCAGACCCTCAAACAAAATCAATAAATCAATACATCAAAATATCAACAAATAAGTTGAGCGGGAGACGCGATTCGAACGCGCGACCCTAACCTTGGAAGGGTTATGCTCTACCAACTGAGCTACTCCCGCCTCTGTGTATTTGTTGATTTGCTGATCTGTTGATTTGAAGACCTGACGGCGCTTTATTTCCTATTTAAAAAATAATTTGCGTTATCAAAGATCCTCAAACAAAATCAATAAATCAAAACATCAACAAATCAACATATGCCTCGTGGGGAGAGCAGGATTCGAACCTACGAAGGCATCAGCCAGCAGATTTACAGTCTGCCCCAGTTGGCCGCTTTGGTATCTCCCCTCACACAAAATAACCGGCAGAACCGGTTACCCTATTTTAAACAAAGAACATAAAATATTCCCTGAGCCGATGGAGGGATTCGAACCCCCGACCAGCTGATTACAAATCAGCTGCTCTGGCCAACTGAGCTACATCGGCAATACCCTCCAAAATCGGTTCGCAAATGTATAACAATTTATTTATAACACAAAATTATTTTGGTCTTTTATAAACCGCGCTGTTTCTCCTTATGTTTCAGTATTTGCTGTTTCAACGCATCTACCACTTCATCAGTGGACTCCTCAAACGACTTTGTCTGCTTACGGGCAAACAGATCACTGCCAGGTATATCCAGCTTAACTTCCACTACTTTATTCTCCAATTCAGACGTATTCTCAAGCTTTAAAAAAACTTCTGCATGAATGATTTCATCAAAAAAACGTCCCAATTTGCTAACTTTCTTTTGTATAAAGTCTTCGAGCTTGCTGTCGGCATCAAATTTTACTGCCTTAATTCGGATATTCATGACATTTCCTCCTAATCGTTATGCTCTTGGATGAGCTTGTTTATACACAGACTTCAGTTTTTCAAATGTGTTGTGGGTGTAAACTTCCGTTGCGGACAGGTTTGCATGGCCCAATAATTCTTTTATCGCATTCAGATCAGCTCCCCGGTTCAGCATATGCGTGGCAAATGTATGCCTGAGCACATGAGGACTCTTTTTTTCAACCGTGGTGACCATCGAAAGAAAACTGTGAACAACCCGGTACACGAGTCGCGCATATACTTTTTTTCCGGAAGACGTCAAAAAAAGGTGTTCTGCTTTCACACCCGGGAATTCAGCTGAACGCTCAGAAATGTATTCCTGTAACAGGTGGCTGAAATCAGGCGAAATGGGAATTATTCTTTCTTTGTTCCGCTTGCCCAGGACTTTCAATGCCTGCTGACTGAAATCGATATCGTTTATCCGGAGATTGACTAATTCCGACAACCGCATCCCGGTATTATAAAACATTTCTATCAATACCCGGTTCCTGAAACCAATATAATCGGTTCCAAACTCTACCTGGTCAAGCAGATTTTCCATATGATCCTCACTGACGAAAACCGGCAGTTTTTTGTCCATTTTTGGAGTAAGCACCCTTTTCGCAGGGTTGGAAGAAATTATCCCTTCTTTCAGTAGATATCCAAAGAACCGCTTTAATGAGGATATTTTACGGTTAGTGGATCTTGTTGTGGTACCATTCTCCATGAGATGAACCATCCATTCCCGTATATGCTGCGCGTTTACAACCGATTCCTCAGAACCGGCATCGAATCCGGAATAGGAAAAAAACTGCTCCAGATCCTTTTGATAGGATAGAACAGTATGCGGAGAGTAATGCTTAATGAATTTAATATATTGCAGAAAGTCACCGAAGTGCCTCATGTTCAGGGATAATTAATTGCCTGGATAATAATGTTCTATTCTGTATTATCCCTGTAAAGGAATGGCTATTCTTCTGCTAATTGCAGCGCCTGAACGTAAACAGCACGTTTAACCACTTCACGCTTCCGCATGGAGGGCTTCTGAAATGCCTGCCTTGATCTTAATTCCTTTACTACGCCGGTTTTTTCAAATTTCCTTTTGAATTTTTTCAGCGCTCTTTCAATGTTTTCGCCTTCTTTTATTGGTACAATAATCATACTTCTTTTTTTAATTGAACCGCAAATTTATCATTTTACGATCTATCTACCAAATTTTACCAATAAAAAAAATTTCAAGCTGAAATTCAGAGAGAAACATTATTTAATCCTGGCTAAATTTATATTGCTAAAGATACGAATATTTAAGGAATCCAAAGGAAAGATTTTTCTAAAAGAATCATAATGATATATAATTTTTCAATTTATCAAAACGATCCTCCGGTACCAACCCATTTGTAATTAAATCGTTTAAATTCAGTATTTTACCTGCATGCAGCCGGTATTGCACAATCCCGGCTGCCAGGTATTTTCCTATATACGGGTGATGCGCCATGTACTTTTCATCTGATGTATTCAGATTTACCTTATTAATCATTGATGTATCCGCTTCAAACCTGCTGCCAATATGCAGGAACAGACTGTCAGTTACGCCATACACTTCCTTTAGCTGTTCCGGGGAATAAAATCCCCCCAGCAGGGTGCGGTACCTGACGATCCTTTTTGCAAGCACAGGACCAATGCCCGGTAATTTTTCAAGTGTAACGGAATCTGCTGTATTTAAACTGATCCTGTCGGGTAATGATGCCAGGGGTTTTACTATTGGGACATGGTCGTCATTAATCCCTATATGTGCGGAAACAGCCTGATACATTCCAGGTGTAATACCGTATATTTTTTTCAGATCATCCGGGGTCCTGAATCTGCCTCCTTTTTCCCTGTACCTGATAATCGTCCGCGATATGCGCCAGTTGAACCCGGCCCGTATTAATTCCTCCTGGCTCGCGGTGTTCGGATCAATAGCCGACAGTTGTGCAGAAGGGGACTCTCTGTCGCTATATACGGATTCAAATTCCCCCTTGTATGGAAATACTCCCTCACCCGGCTCCTCATAGGCTCCCGTATCTTTCATCCACCCGGGATATTCTCTTGTAATGGGCTCAGGTTGACGCAATACTGGAATCATGTTGATGCTGCAAATAACGATCAAAATAAAAACAAGTGTAATGATTCCTTTTCGTTCGCCTGAAGAATAGGTGAACAGATCCCGAATCCTGTCTTTCATATAACTTTTTCGGATTAAAACTAAAAGTTAGAAACTAATAGTTAAAAATCCAAAAACAAGATATAAAAAGTTTTGCAGTTATGCAGTTATGCAGTTTTGCAGTCAGTTCCACTTCGGGATAAGACTCCTAGAAGCCTAGCAGCCTAGAAGCCTAGCAGCCTAGAAGCCCCTAAAACGGATAGCCGATTCCAAAATTCACATGCAGATCATTAAAACTGAAGTTTCTGAAAATCGGGATCCACCTGTCGTTTTCAGGCAGGGCGGGATCCCTGACTTTTAAACCGAAATCCAGCCGCAACAGGAAGAATGAAAAATCGAAACGTGCTCCCAGTCCGGTTCCAATGGCTATTTCCTTGTAAAACCTGTTCCACTCGAAAAGTGCGCCCGGCTTGCCTGCTTCCTGCCTGATTCCCCATACGTTGCCGGCATCCAGAAAAATGGCCGCTTCCATTTTCCATATCACTTTAAAGCGATATTCAACATTGGCCTCAAGCTTTATGTCACCACTTTGATTGGGATATTTGAAGGCATTATTGGATGTTGTGTCGGAACCCGGGCCCAGATCCCGGCTGCTCCATGCCCGGATGCTGTTGGGCCCCCCTGAATAGTACTTCTTTTCAAAGGGCAGGGTAGTGGAATTCCCATAGGGTACCCCGACTCCTGCATAGATCCGGTAAGCAAACTTGTTCTGTGCGTCGATAATATTATAATACCTTATATCAATATCTGAACGCATATACTGGAAATACGGAACATTAAACAACAGGTACTGCGTTTCCTCTGTCTCTTGTTTATCAATGGTCTTGTTTGCCAGGTTTACAATGTTTCCGGCTGATTCAATGTTGTAATGAAGAAAGAAAAAATCCCGGTTATGCCGGATACTCTGGTTATTTAATTCAAAGCCATACCGGATAACATTCACAATATGGTCCTGAAAACTGTATCCCAATGGTGTGGAGAGTATTGAATCGATGAATTCGGGGTCCGACTTGTTTTCGTAAATGTTTATGTAGTTCACCTCCAACGGCCATATTGTGTGGGTTATGGAGGGTGTGCTGTTCCATTTGTAGGAAAAGGATCCGTTGGCAATGGATCGGGTATAATCAGGGCGCGACTGGTAATTATATGAACCGGCAATGGTTGTTTTAGGTGAATATTTTCGTACAAACCGCTCCAGCCGGAATGGTGAGAAAAATTTAGGAAATATAATTCCGGTTTCAACCCCGATCTCCTTTAAAATATCACTCCGGATGGCTTCAATACCACCGGTAATTCTCATGTTGAACACCTCAGCTCCCCTGAAAAGATTAAGATTCTGGTAGGAAAGGTTACCGCGTACACCCAGGTCACCTCCTGAATTGGTCCCGGCAAGCTCGGTCTGGTAAGACTGAACCTTTTTACGGGTAAGTTCTAAATTACAATCCAGGAACTTTGTAAGTTCCGTTCCTGTGATGGAATCACTTTCCCTGAAATTAATATTCGTATACCGTATCGGACCCAGTTCTGACAGGTTCCGGTAGGTTCTGTTAACATTGCTCAACTTATAGTATTGCCCCGGTATTATATAATTAACATTGGCAATAACCGACGGTCTCAGGGTCCTCTTTCCATGAGTCAGAAAATACAGGTCCTGGTATTTTGTCGTGTCATAATCCCCTGTTACGGGACTCAGCACTCCCCTTACAGTTTGTGTCTCAAAATTGGGAAATACATAGACGTTTCCGATCTTGAATTTTGGATGATGTTTTACCTTGGTGCGGGGATCTGCATTCCCTTCAACAAATTCCTTAAAACCTATCACAAGGTCGGTGGCATAGGCTTCCGCATCAATGGTGGCCTGGAAATAAATGTATTCTTTTGAAAAACGGTAATAGCCGTTTTCCTTGAGCAGCGTTTCAATCCGTAACCTTTCATTTTGCAGCACATCCTTGTCAAATTTCATTTTCCGGGTCACCATCGAATTAATTGTGTCGGGCAATACCTGTCGCATGAGGCTTGTATCTTCAAAGTAATAACTGATCTGTCTTACCCGGTATGGATCCCCCGGAATAATCTCATATTTTGCAATGGCATTTTTATTCTTATAGGTTACCGAATCGGTAACCTCGCTATGATAGTATCCCTTGTTTTCCATGAACTGGTGGAGCTGATCAGCACTTCCCTGTGTTTGGGCAGGGTTGAAAACCACGGGTTCTTCACCAATCCTGCGCAACCAGTTATGAAACCAATTATTTTTTTTGATATTCGACAGATTGTATAAAAAAAGATGAAATCTGACTCCGAGGATTTTTTTATTAGGTTTCTGAAGCAGATAACTTTCAAGCTGATCCTGGGATATGGTTTTCTTTTGTGTAACCTCAACCTTGTTTTTACTGAGCAGGTAACTGCCTTCAGGCACATATTTGGCAGGATTGCAGGATGCCAGGATCAATACCGGTATCAGGATCAATACTGCATATTTCGTCACTCTGAATAATATAAAATTAGAATTATTATGCATTTGAGGCTTTCCTGCTCACAAAGATAATTTTATTTTCCTATACCCCTATGGGGTGGGTGTGAGACCCCTTCGATACCCCCTTGCGGAGCGGAATTCTTTTCCTACATTTATGCGTACTTTTATCTTTAGCAGGATGATGATAAGCCGCAACAGACTGAAATACCTCACTTCTCTTAAAATTAAAAAGTTAAGGACCGAACATCGCCAGTTCATTATGGAAGGCGATAAAATTGTTACCGATATTCTGAAGGAAGGACAAACGAATATAAGGCAGCTCATTGCTACAAATGAATGGTATAGCGCTAACCACAGACTGCTCTCCGGAAGGGAAGGAGAAATTATCGAAGCCGATATCACCGATCTTCAGCGGGTCAGCTCGTTGGAAACACCACCCCCGGTAATTGCCGTCATGGATATGTTCGAACATTCCCTGAACCTGAATGAACTGGCTGACATATGGTGTATCGCGCTGGATACAGTGCAGGACCCGGGAAACCTGGGTACCATTATACGGTCCGCTGACTGGTTTGGCATACGGCATATTGTCTGCAATGACGGGTGCGCCGATTATTTTAACCCCAAGGTCATCCAGGCTTCAATGGGTGCGATGCTCCGTGTAAAACTGTACTATGAGGATCTGGCCACTGTTATGAAAAATTATGCTAATACACTTAAACTTCCTGTTTACGGAACATATATGGACGGAATGCCTGTCTATGACATCGCCGCGAATAAAAGCGGAATGATCGTTTTTGGGAATGAATCCCGCGGAATTTCAGATGAGCTGACCCCGTTCATTTCAGCCCGTATTGCCATACCCCCCGGAAGTGCAGAAAAACCGCATATTGAATCATTGAATGTTGCTTCAGCCGTGTCAGTTGTTTGCTCGGTCATTTCAAGGATGTGAAACGGTTCTCGCTGATTTTCGCAGATTTCGCAGATTAATTTTCTCGCAAAGCCGCAAAGCCGCTATGTTTTCTGCATAACATGAGTGCCTGTAATATAAATCGTTCAATCGAATGCAATGAGATTTCTCTGAGACCTCTCTATTTAGCGCGTTTTTCGAAAAAACTCCGCGGGCCCGGCGGTAAAATTTCAGGTATCCCTTTGTTATCCTGATTGATTTCCCCGGCACCCTTTAGAGTGAGAACTGCAAAACTGCAAAACTGCAAAACTGCAGAACTTTAAAACCTAAGGACTCATATGTTGATAAGTTAAAATCATCAATTTCACGGTCTTTCTATATTTGTAGTAATCAAAAAAAAAATAGCATGAAAACAAAAATCATTTTATCCCTGCTTATCGGTGTGTTCATATTGGCTTCCTGCGATTCTTCGAAACAGCCACCTGCAGAACCGGTTGCCGCAACTGCCGTTTCCGACACGGTGGCTCACAAGAAGATCATTACCGCCCGCGTTTACATTAAAGCTGAAAAGGTGGCTGATTTCCTGAAAGCTGCCCTTCCAATGATTGACAGTTCACAGGCTGAACCCGGATGTGAAAGTTATATGTTGTATCAAAATCCGTATGATAAAACCCAGCTCATCTTCGTTGAAGTATGGAAAGACCAGGTTGCCATTGACAATCATTTTTCAATGAGTTACTTCAAGGCGTTTGGTCCCCTGACAAAAGACTGGACTCTGCAGCCCACCGAGCTGAAGATTTACGATGTAACCCCGGATGAATAATTTGCCGGATTGAAGCACCTTTTCCCCGTTTTATGCTTTTTTCTTCTGTCTTCTGTGGATCTGACGGGGCAGGAGAGTTATGTTCTTATGGGTACGGTGACCGATTCAATTTCGGGTGAGCCGCTTCCCGGGGCATCCGTTTTCCTGGTAACATTATCCGCGGGAATACAGGCTGATGAGAAAGGGTATTATAGAATTCAGGCAAAAGCAGGCAGGCAGCTCGTCCGTTTTTCATTTGTCGGCTACAGGCAGTTTGAAACTGAGGTAAATATTGGTAAGGATCAAACGCTTAATGTAATCCTTTCACCGGTTGCGACGCAAACAGAATCCATAATTATTACTGCCCGCAATCCTGAAGAAAATACGGAAAGCACCAAAACCGGACTGGTTGAGTTTACGGGCAGGGAAATGAAGAAGTTGCCCACCCTGATGGGTGAATCGGATGTCATACGTGTGCTGAACTATTCGCCGGGCGTTCAAAGCGCCGGTGATGGCAATTCCGGTTTCTACGTCAGGGGTGGCAATGTGGATCAGAACCTGATCCTGCTCGACAATGCAGTTGTTTACAACCCATCTCATGTGCTGGGCTTCTTTTCTGTATTTAATTCCGATATTATTAGCAACGCTACTCTTATCAAATCCGGTATCCCGGCCAGCTATGGAGGCAGGTTGTCCTCCGTGCTGGCTATCAAGACAATCGATGGAAATTTTGAAAAGCATCAGGTTTCTGCCAACCTGGGATTGCTGTTTTCAAGTGTTGCTATCCAGGGACCCGTTTTTAAGAACAAATTATCGTACTTTATTTCTATTCGTAAAAGTTATGTGAATGCGATGGCCAGGCCAATTAATGGCCTTTTCGGGAAGGAGGAAGGCAGCAGTCTTATCAGGGGAAATCAATTTGACATGTATGATGCCAATGCGAAACTTGCCTGGAAGCCGGATAACCGCAACCGGTTCAGCCTGTTATTCTATAAAGGAAGAGATCATTTCAGCCTCGAAAACAGCACCATTGATTATTCCAACCTGATTAACTGGGGTAACACACTTGTTTCATTAAACTGGAATCATCAGATCAGCGACAGCAGTTACCTGTCAAGTTCACTAAATTACAGTAATTATGATTTCAATTATGGTTCAAGGCAGTTTATCCTTTCATTGAACCTATATTCTTCAGTCAGAAATGTTAACTATAAAGTGGATTATAATAAAAGCGGCTTTTTCGGAGGCACTCTGAAGGCGGGTCTGGATTTAAAGTATTACCGGTTTATTCCGAACAAATTCCTTTTGACGATAAACGACGTGGACCTTGATTACGGTTCATACCAGGACTTGCAGGCAGCCGAGATGGCAGCCTATGTATCATGGGAAAAGGATATTACGGAAAGTCTCCGGATTTATGGTGGTTTGCGGATCAGTAACTACGATCAGCTGGGTCCGTATTCCAGGGTCACGGAATCCGGAAATGAAGGATTAAAGGATACAATAACCTATAGTAATGGAAAGATTATTCAATCCTATACCTATCCTGAACCCAGAATTTCAATCCGGTTTCAGACAAGCGCAAATTCCTCCCTCAAAGCTTCATATACCCGAAATTACCAGTATATCCACGTGGTTTCCTCATCATCGGTGTCGCTTCCTTCGGATATATGGATCCCCAGCACAGACGCAGTTAAACCCCAGGCTGGCGATCAGGTTACGCTTGGATACTACCGTAATTTTGCGGATAACCGGTTTACAGGTTCTGTAGAAGCCTATTATAAAAGTCTGCATAACCAGGTGGAAATGCTGTATGGATTGGGTGCCTCTTTTCAGGAAACTTCATTTGAAAAAAGCCTGACAAGGGGAAAGGGGTACTCATCAGGAATTGAATTTTACCTTCAGAAAAGAAGCGGAGACCTGTCTGGTTCAATAGGGTATGCCTATTCTTACAGCGAACGAAAATTTGATGACATCAATAACGGATTATGGTTTCCTGCAAAATATGACCGTCGCCATGAAATCAACATTGTATCAGGATATACCGTAAATGACCGGTGGGATGTGTCAGTTGCCTTTGTGTTTGCTTCGGGCAATGCCATGACAATTCCGCAACAGAAATACTTCATTGAAGGGAGTGTGCTGAATGAATACGGAAAGACAAATTCCTTCAGAATGCCCGCATATCACCGGTTAGATATTTCGGCAACGTATCATTTCAAAACTAAGCATTTGGTCGAATCAAACCTGAACTTTTCCATATTCAATGTTTATAATCGTGCCAATCCATTCCTGATATTCTTTGATGTACAGGGTGATATTCAGCACTATAACCTGGAGGTTTCGGCCAAACAGGTTTCTATTTTTCCCATTCTTCCTTCTGTTTCATGGAATTTAAAATTTTAAGAGGGTGTTAATTTCAGCCAGGCATATAATCTTTTATCTGTTCATCTCAGCAATAATGTTCACAACGTGTGAAAAGGAAGTTGATCTGAATATACCCGTTCCTGAACCTGAATTGGTGGTTGAAGGATGGATTGAAAACGGAAAAGTGGCAGAGGTTATTCTTTCACTTTCTGCACCTTATTTTTCTTCGATCGACTCGACAAATCTGCTGGACTATGCCGTTACCCATGCAAAGGTTACCCTGGTTTGCGATGCAGGACGGGAAATACTTACCCTTACGCCCAATAAGGCCTATTTTCCGCCTTATGTATATAAAAGTTTCGATATTAAAGGAGAAACAGGAAAGGCCTATTCAATAGAGATAATCCTCGACGGGGATACAGTCACGGCTACAACAACCATTCCCGTGCCAGTGCCGGCAGATTCCATCTGGTTTCAACCGGATCCGGGAAGGACAGGGCAGGGACGGATCTGGTTAAAAGCCACCGATCCTCATGACGAGACCAATTTTTACAGAATATTATATAAAAGGAAGGGAAAGGATGGGCGATATGTTCCCGGGAATTTCTCAACTTTCAGCGATATTCTTTTTAACGGAAAATCAGTGGAAATGGGTTTTTTGCGAGGCTATTCCAGCCTGCTTACAACAGATGAGGAAAACTATTTTGTTGCCGGAGACACGGTTAGTGTGAGGTTCTGCAGCATTGACAGGGATCAGTTCAGTTTCTGGAATGGATATCAGAATGCGGTTCTTGCTGCGGCTAACCCTTTGGCCACCAGTAACGTACAACTGCAGTCAAATGTTAACGGGGGCCTGGGTGTGTGGACAGGGTACGGGGCAACGTATTATTTGGTTATTGCGGGAAAATAGTGAGTGTTGAACAGTGACCGGTAACAAAAAAAAACTGGTATTTTTCAACACCAGTTTTTATGTTTGGAATGTCACCGGTCACCAACCAGTCACACTTAATAATTTTTTCAGTCTTCTTCAAAATCTACCGGATCGATATTTAATCCGTATTCAGCATTCAGATCGTCAATAAACTGGTTGAGAGAAGTAAAGAAACTATCCATTTCTTCTTTCACATACATTTCAACGCTAACCTTGCTTCCGTCGGCATAAACGAACCGCATGGCAGGATAATATTCGGTTTCCCCATTGTAATCGTTTACTTTTGATTCAACAAAGGCTTCAGCTTCAGCTATTTTCTTGTTCGAATCTCTGTATATAACTATCAACTCGGCATTTGCATTTATTGCATCCACTATTGCCTGTGCTTCCTCTTCTTCTGAGATCAACTCCCTGCGTTCATCAATAGCCCATATCGTATCACCGAGGGTTTTCATATTTACCCGGCCCACAACCTGCAAATTCATCAGAATAATATGGGCATTAGCTTTTTTAATGATCTCCTCTATATGAATTTCACTGTTTTCATCGGTATCTTCGATGCTGTTATCGATATTATCCTCGCTCCAGTCGCCTTCGGCAGCAATGTAAGTTTCAAAAAGTATCTCGCTCTTGAATTTTAGCGTGTTTTTATAGGAGGCACTGGTGTATGGGCTATGAGTAGCCGTCATGCTTAATGTGAAGTCATCCACGAATAACTCAACATTAACTTTGGTGGGCATTCCGTCACTTTTGTAGGCGGCACTTAAGGATACTCCTGCAACACTGACATTATTATATTTTAAACCAATCCTGATTCCTGTGGGAAGTTCATTAGCCAGTCCTGATGGCCAGTTTTCGCCCGGATCACTGATATCGGCTACAGAAAAATTGTCAACGGTAATTATGGCTGTATTGGTCTGGTCGTTTTCCAGTCCCGGAAACTCAAATACAATCTGTCCGTCCAATTCGCTCATGTCGAATTCACCGGTTTCGAAATTGTATATATATTTTCCGGCAAGGGAATCAAAAACTGCTGAAATGGCAACCGGATCAGATTCCATAACAGTACCGGCTTCCTGCATGTTTTTGAATACATTCGTGATCTGATTCCTATCGCCTAAAGAACTAATAAGGGAAAGCGGCTTAAGAACCGGACTTTTAAGAGTGGATTTTTCTGTATTTACGGGTTGAAGATCTGCAAGGTTCATCATCACCTGGATGCCTTTGGCACTTGAAAGTGCATCAAGCTGATCGACAAGATCAACAGCATTTTGTTCTACGTTGGCTTTACTTTCCTGAACAGTTTCGGTCGTATAACTTGCTTCAAAAGGATCTTTTTCATCATCTTTTTTACAGGCAAATACCAGCATTAAAGCTGTCATTGGGAATAGCATTAAACTCTTTTTCATTGTGGTTTGATTTTTGTTTTAGTTGATTAAATAACGCAGCGATGGAAATATATACGATTTGACTTGTTTAAGGTTTCGGTTAAAATCTTAACAGTGATGTTTTTCCTGTTTTATTCCTGTAAATTCTCCTATTTTTACTTTTTAAGTAAACTAATTTTACAATCCACCTATGGCAAAAACATGGATATTACTCATGGTCACGGCACTGCTGTTTGTACAGTGCCAACAGAATACTAAAAATGAAACTGTAAAAAAATCCGCGGTTATGGAAGGTACAATCACGCAAACCATTGATTCATTGATAACAAAGTACGGCAATAGTGAGCAGGACCGGATATCACGCGGAGTGAGATTAACTGCTTCCTTCTGGAGGGAAACGGACGGAACTGATGCGGATTTCATTTCATTCTGCGAAAGGAATTTCATTGCTGATCCTGCCACCCTGGATTCACTTTTTAACCGGATCTCAACGAATTTTGAAGTGATATTCGGATATTTCAATACGATTTCTGTTGACCTGCAAAGGCCGTTGCACCTGGATATTGGTGAAATAATCCCCGTTGACGAGAAATTTGGTGCTTACAGCCCATTCACACATTTTACTGAAGATTTTTTCAATAACAAGATCGCATTCATTATCAGTCTGAACTTCCCCAATTTTACACTGGATCAGAAGAATCAGCTTGCTGCCAAATGGACGAGGAAGGAATGGGCAATTGCACGTCTCGGTGATGTTTTCAATTCCCGTATCCCGGCGGAAGTTAACCAGGTTGTGGCTAATGCCCTCACAGCATCGGATATGTATATTGCCGAATATAATATTTTCGCCGGCAGGCTTCTCGATAATAAGGGAAAAGCCTTATTTCCGGAAGGAATGAAGTTATTGAGTCATTGGAATATCCGTGATGAGATCAAATCAAATTATGGCAAGGAAGGCGGACTTGAAAAGCAGCAGATGCTTTACGAGGTGATGAAGCGGATCATTACACAGGAGATACCTGCCGATGTGATCAATTCGGAGAAATATACCTGGAATCCATATACCAATAAGGTATTTAATGATAAACAGGAAGTGACCTTCGTTCCGGAGTCAGAAAAACGGTATGCCGTTCTTCTTGATTTTTTCCATGCACAGCAAAAGATTGATCCTTTTTACCCAGGGCTCGATACCTATATTAAACGGAATTTTGAAGATGATATGGAGATCCCGCTTGCGGAAACAGAAGAATTGTTTGGTCAGTATCTTTCCTCCCCGGAGGCAAAGAAAGTGGCCGATGTCATTAAAAAGCGCCTGGGTCGTGACCTGGAGCCATTTGATATATGGTACGACGGCTTTAAAACAAGAACTTCCATTCCTGCAGAGACACTGGATAAGGCAACACGTACAAAATATCCAAACCGGCAGGCAGTGCAGGATGATCTGCCGAAAATCCTTGTAAAGCTGGGCTTTGATCAAAGCGAGGCGCTGGAGATCACCTCCAGAATCCAGGTTGATCCGGCACGCGGTTCGGGCCATGCTTCCGGTTCCCTTACAAAAGAGCAGAAATCACTGCTGAGAACCCGGATATTCCCTGAAGGAATGGACTATAAAGGATATAATATAGCAGTTCATGAATTTGGTCACAATGTGGAACAAACAATCAGTCTGCACAATGTTGACTATTATATGCTGAATGGGGTTCCGAACACTGCTTTTACGGAAGCTCTCGCCTTTATTTTCCAGAAGCGCGATCTTGAGTTGCTGGGCATGAAGGATAAATCTGCTGATCAGGAATACCTGAATTCCCTTGATAACTTTTGGTCGCTTTTTGAAATCATGGGAGTTTCCCTGGTTGACATTGGAACCTGGAAATGGTTGTATGCACACCCTGATGCGACTGCTGCTGAACTACGCGATGCGGTGAACAGTATTGCCATTGAAGTCTGGAACAAGTATTTCGCCCCTGTTTTCGGTATAAAGGACCAGCGTATACTGGCCATATATTCCCATATGATCAATGCACCCTTGTACCTGCCAAATTATGCTTACGGGCATATTATCCAGTTTCAGATTGAAGAATACCTTGAAGGAAAAGATTTTGCTCAGGAGGTAAGGAGGATCTACAGCATGGGTAAATTAACTCCGGATTACTGGATGAAGCAATCGGTGGGCGCGAGTATTTCAGTGCAGCCGATTTTTAATGCGGTGGGTGAGGCGTTGATGAAAATAAAATAAGATCCGGCGATAACAATTTTTTTTCTCGCAAAGACGCAACGACGCAAGGTACTTTGCGGCCTTGCGGCTTTGCGAGAAAGTTTATCTGCGAGATCAGCGAAAATCTGCGAGAACATAAGCCAGGCATACACAAATTAAATCTGCGAGATCAGCGAGATCAGCGAGAACAAAAGCCCGGTTGGCTAATCGCGGTGATACTCTCTTCCCTGCCGGGAGCCTGGGGGCATACTACCCGGCAACATACCCCCCGGAATCCCATCACGCCGAAATTGTTGATCTTTATCCTGTTGCGGAGCCGGCGGTTGACCATTCTTACTTTTGAGTGTATATTTCAGCAACACAAGGAAATATCTCCGGAATGCATTTGTTCTTGTATCAGTTATTGAAGACGCCGTGACAGTTCGGGAAATATTGTTATTCTGATTGAGAATGTCATAAACACCTATCCTGATCTCCGCCGCCTGATTTTTTAGGAATTTTTTACCCAAACCGGCATTCCATACAAAATAATGCTGGTTGTAACTTCTTGACAAACCCTGGTTGTTCTGGTAAACAAAATCCGTATTCAGTGTAAATCCCTTCAGGAATATCCAGTTCAGGTTACCACTGGCGGACTGGTACCAGAATTTATCATCCGCAATTTCCACGTTGGCGGAATTTTTAACCAGACTGTAATTTGAAGAATAGGAAAGTGTAAAATCTAGGCTGGTACTGATATTGCTTGTAAGTATAAGGCTGTTGGTAAGGTTATATGCATTTGACCGGTTTAGCATTGTATCAATAAAGCCGGGGGATTGGCTATAGCTTCCCCCTGCCACGAAATTAAAATTGGTTTTAAGTGGTTTGATAAAATAGGCCAGGTTTAAAATTGCCCTGACATTCATAGACCTGTCCAGATTCAATGGGTATGTCAGCTGTCCTCCCGGAACCAGTGTCACATTAAATTCAGGCAGATAGAGATTACTGCCCCTGGCATAATATGTTTTTGTAGCAATTACATCAGAGGTCAGCCCTCCTGTCAGAAATAAAAAGGCATTGAATCCGGATGTCGGATTGGCATAGGCAAAGTTGGTCATAACAGTATGCGAGAATTCCTGTCTCAGATCAGGATTACCACTGCTCAGTGCAAGACGGTTTGAATTGTCAATGACATTTTGTAACTGATTTACCGATGGGGCACTGGTGGATGTGCGGTATGAAAAGCGCAGGTTGGTCAGATCAGAAAATTTGTATGTGACCATCATAGAGGGCAAAAAACTTGCAAAGGTTTTGTTTATCGATACTTCCAGCGGAAAAACCTGTTTACCCGTGAGATCTGCCCTTTGGTAGTCGATACCCGCCGATAACCGCAGCTTATTTTTTTTAAAAAGGTATGATAGGCCGCCCCTGTTGGTTATATAATCATTGTCATATACATTCGACAACGAATCCATTCTTCCCAGAGGCTCCAATTCATCCCCGAGCCGGTATGACTCCTTATCCGTGCTGTTCCTGCTTAAACTGATCCCATAGTTTGCCTGTACCAGTGAATATTTTCCAAGAGGTTCGGTATAATTCAGGTTTGTATTGAGCGAAAGACTATTGGTCTCCCCGTCAATGGCTTGATTGTCGGGAACCGAATCAGTGCTGGCAAGTTCAGTATTATCAGAAGTCCTGTTGTTTTTGCTTATGGATGATCTTACAGAGAATGTCCTGCCTTTTTTTAGAAATTTGTGTCGCCAGGTAATATCATTTCCAAAGGAGTATCCGCCTGCATTCGTTTTTGTAGTACTCAACGTGGTGGCATTAACCCCTCCGCCTGCTGTTATATATTGCATACTGTTCGTGTTGCTGTTTTCCTGGAGGCTTAACCGGGGTACAAGAATTATTGTATTCAGGGTATCTATATTGTATTCCATCCGCAGGTTGAACCGGTGATTGGAGTTATCTGAAAGGTTTGTGTTATTGCTCCTGGCATATTTTGCAGCCTCAGTAAAAAGATATTCAGTTGTCGTGTTCTGGGTCAGTATATTTCCGGTTGTATTAAAAAAATAACCGCCGGATACAGAAATTTTTTTCCCCCAATTATCAGTATAATTGAATCCTGCTGAACTGTTTTTTGACACCCCGGCGGAACCCTGGAAACCACCTCCCCCGGAACCTCCCCGTCCGCCCCGCATTCCTGTATTACCGACCAGGTCCTGCATGGCGAAATTCTGCATGTTCACGTTATTTGACATTCCGGTAAATGTAAATCGTTGCGGACCCTTGAAAATATTCAGGTTACCCGCAACGAGGTATTTGTCAGAAAAATCAGTGCCGCCGGAGAATTTGCCAAACTGGCTGACCCTGGCATCCCGACGGGTAATAATGTTGATTGTTTTTGAAGCTGAACCATCATCAAATCCGGTCAATTCAGACTGATCACTGAGTTTGTTGTATACCTGAATTTTATCGATTACATCTGCCGGGAGATTCTTAAGGGCAACACTGGGATCATCACCAAAGAATGGTTTTCCGTCCACAAGTACTTTTTTAATCTCTTCTCCATGTGCTTTGACGGCTCCGTTTTCAACCGTTATTCCGGGCATTTTCTTAACCAGTTCTTCAGCATTGGCATCAGGATTTACCTTAAAGGCTTCAGCCTTCATGATGGTTGTATCGCCTTTCTGAACTGCCGTACCCTGGCCGACAACTACAACTTCATTAATTAATTTACTGTCGAGGGAGATTTCCAGGGTTCCCATATCGGTTGCCTTATCCCTGACTGTAATCGTTTTTTCAATTTGGGCATAACTCAGGCTCCGGATTCTTACCCGGTAATCCTTCGATAGTAATCCATCGAGGCGGAACCGGCCATTTTCATCTGTTATGACGGAAAAGGTGGTTGTCGTATCCCCGGCGTCAAGGGCCCGTACAAAGGCCCCGATAACCGGACGGCGGTCGCTTTTATCGATTACTGTACCGGTCAGGATATATTTCTGTGCCGATACGGAAATGGAACCGCAAATGAGTAAGAGAATGGTAATATGATACGCAGGCCCTGGCATGATCCTAAAATTACATCGAACATCCGGGTTCAGGAAATGAAATATACCAAAGCATCCAAATTATAGATGTACGCCGCGGGAGAACCCGGTAATCCGTCAAAGTATGCCTAAATAGGTGGCACAGCTGACCGCCGCGTTTTCCCCGTCCACAGCTGAAGAGACGATTCCCCCGGAATAACCGGAGCCTTCACCTGCAGGAAACAGGTTACTGATCTGTACATGGCTGTTGCTTTCCGGGTCCCGGGGTATCCGCACGGGTGATGAGGTACGGGATTCGACACCGACTATCACCGCTTCACGGGAAAGAAACCCTCTCATTTTAGAGTCGAATTTTTTGAACCCTTCTTTCAGATTATCGCCAATAAAATCGGGGAGCCATTCATGCATGGGGGAAATGACAATCCCCGGCAGATAGGAACATATTGGCAAATTCTGCGAGGGCCTGTTATTTATAAAATCAGTAAGTCGCTGGGCTGGGGCATGCTGTCCATTTGAGGCCATCCTGAAAGCTTTCTGTTCAAATAATTCCTGCATCCTCAGTCCGGCCATTCCCTCATGATTCTGGTGGGAGCGGTAATCTGAGGGCATTATCTGAACCACAATTCCGGAATTTGCAAACGGTGAATTGCGTTGGGCCAGGGACATGCCATTCACTACAATCTCACCATCCGCTGTAGCGGCAGGCACAATTTGTCCGCCGGGGCACATGCAAAAGGAGTATACTCCCCGCCCGTTGATTTGTTCAACCAGGTTATAGGAGGCAGCAGGCAGGTATTTATCCATCCTGCAGTGATACTGGATGTTATCAATGATTTCCTGGGGGTGTTCCACCCGGATTCCCATGGCGAAGGGTTTTGCCTCAAGGGTTATTCCCTTGGCACTGAGGAGAAAATATATATCCCTTGCCGAATGCCCTGTTGCAAATATGAATGCCTTGCCGGATATTTTTTCTCCGGTTGATGTACTTACATGAGATATAAGATCATCAGTAACCGTCAGGTCAGTGACCCGTGTATTGAAACGGATAATACCTCCGCATTCCAGAATTTTTTTCCGTATCGCGGCCACAACACCCGGCAGTTTGTCAGAGCCAATATGCGGATGTGCCTCATAAAGAATGCTTTCATCTGCGCCATGCAAATAAAGAATTTCAAGTATACGGCTGATGTCCCCGCGTTTTTTCGAACGGGTATATAATTTGCCGTCCGAAAAAGTACCTGCTCCACCCTCACCGAAGCAATAGTTTGAATCGCCATTCAGCACATGATTGCTTTCGAGCATGTCAATGTCCTGTTTACGTTCTCCTACAGGCTTTCCCCGTTCAAGGATCACAGGTTTCAGTCCCATTTCGATCAGCCTGAGCGATGCAAGCAATCCGGCAGGACCGGCACCCACAACCACCACTTCAGGTTTATTCTCTACATTCTGGTATTCAAAAGTGTTCTCCACAGGTGGTGTTGGTTCTTCACCCGCAAACACTTCGAAACTTATATTTACTTTTATGTTTCTGCCCCTGGCGTCAATTGATTTCCGGGTGACCCTGATGAGGGTGATATCCTGCACGGGAATACCGGTGGCTTTTACCACCTCCGGTGTATACATTGCAGCCGATGAGGCCTGCACAGGACTTAATATGAGGGAAACTTCCTTTTTCAACCGAATTCCGAATTACTGCACAAAGTTACTCAAAATGCAGGGTTACCATAAACATCCGGGAATACATCTTGTCAATCGCATTTGTATATATCGCGTCATCCACCGAGGGCACGATGGTTTCACCATGTCGTGTAATACTGGTTCTCAGCATATTTGTCATACCAACGGAATACGTGAATTCAATACCGAATTTGAAATACTGAAGGTAAAAATCCATGCCCGCCCCAATTTCCCAATAGAGGTCAAAAGGTTTTATGAGCACCAGGTTATTTTCTTTTTTTGATCTGCCCCAGGTTTTTTTTGTTGCAGCCAGATCGAGACGGGGGTTAACGCCGCCAATCAAGAATGGCCGGAAATTATTTAATCGTACTGATTTATACTTGAACAGAAACGGAAACTCCAGAAAGTTGGATTCGATCCGTACAGGGATATCTTTCGGATCAATCGAAGTATTGCCGGGATCAGAAAGTGTATAGTTTATTTCCCTGATTCCGCCAAATGCTATGCCGGGAGTAAATCGCAGGTCGAAATTCTTTGCAAGCCGGAGATTGGCAAGGGCATGGACATGAAAACCGGGTCTCAGCAGGGATACTTCGGTATAGATACCTGAATCAACCGCCATTTGTGAAGGCACTAACTTAAAGTCCATTGTATTGGCACCGAGTGAGAATCCAAAATGAAGCCATTTATCATCATGATAAGGGTCATTCTTGACTTTGTCTTTTTGTGCCGAAAGAAGGATCGGATAAAAAGCAAGAAGCAACAGAAACTTTTTCAATATGCAGGATAATTGATCAAAGTTATTAACGGGAATGACACAAAAATAGTATTTTATAATAAATGCACAAGGCAAGTAAGGTTGGGCAGCATATAAAAATGTGTAATTTAGCGTCGTTTAACAGGATTAATTTTACTCATTATGTATACAGTAAAATACCTTTTTGATTTTACCCGGAATGTTTTTATAAAAATGGGTTGCAGTTATTCCGACGCGGAAAAAATTGCCGATGTGTTTATTGCAGCTGAACTCAGGGGACTCCCTTCACACGGGATGATCAGAATTAAAGATTATTTTCAGCTCTGGAAAGCAAATCGTATCAATGTAAAACCAGACATACGGATTATTCATGAAACACCGAGCACAGCGGTTGTAGATGGCGACAGGGCTGTAGGAATGGTTGCCTCCGCGCGTTCCATGGAAATTGCCATAGAAAAGGCCAAGCGTGTTGGTACCGGATGGGTATCCACGCGCAATTCAAACCATTACGGAATTGCAGGATATTATGCAATGATGGCCTTACGTCATGACATGATCGGTATATGCATGACCAATGCCAACCCGTTGGTTGCCCCTACATTCTCTATCAGCCCCATGTTGGGGACTAATCCGATTGCCGTTGCCATTCCTGCCGGCAAACAACCGCCATTTGTTGCTGATTTTGCAACAACTCCCATTGCCCGCGGCAAACTGGCAGTTTCGGAGAAAAAAGGCGAAAAGGTGCCCTTTGGTTTCGTTCAGGATAAGGAAGGACAGCCCTCCGATGATCCGGCTATTTTAAAATCAGGCGGATCGATGCTCACCCTGGGAGGGGATTATGAACATGGAAGTCATAAAGGTTTTTGCCTGAGTTCAATTGTGGATATATTTTCAGCTGTCTTTTCCGGAGCCAATTTTGGGCCCTTTGTGCCGCCTTCGGTTGCATACCTGCCTGTTCTTGAAACGAAGGTAGGAGAGGGGACCGGCCATTTTTTCGGTGCCATGCGGATTGACGGTTTTCAGGATGCGGGTGTGTTTAAGGCCTCTATGGATAAATGGATCGAAACATTCAGGAGTGCAAAACCTGCAAAAAGCAGGGAAAAGGTGCTCATTCCGGGAGATATTGAAAGAGAAAAGGAAATAAAAATCCGCGCAGAAGGCGTTTCCATTTTGCCGGCTATCGCGAAGGAAATCTCCGAAATAGCATTGGAACTGGGGATTGAGTTTGAAATGCAATAAGATTTACGATTTACGATCTACGATTTACGATTGTGCGGAGCGCATACGGTATTGTAGAGGATTGCCACAAAATCCACCCCCTGCCCCGCCAGCGGGGGATACCGCATCTGCGTCAGCCAAATCAACAAATCAACAGATCAACAAATCATCAAATCTCTTAGCCCCTAAACCCCTGCTTCCTTATAACCTCCATGTACTTCTCCGAAAAAAACTCGTTGTCCTTTTTTGTATATCTTTTTTGAGTGAAAATTTGAGCCAGGGTTTCAAGCTTGTTAATTTCCAGCAGGGATGCTGTTTGTTCCAGCGATTCCTTTTCCCTGTAAAGCCTGTCAATGTCTGCCGGTGTAAAATTACCGTAGCTTTCCCGGTGAACCACCGCCTCCAGGGGAAGCCTGTCGGTTAAGCCCGGATCATCAGCCGGGTATCCGACCACAAGTGTTGTAGCCGGTACGACAAATTCAGGCAACTGTAGAATATCAATGATTTTATCTGCATTGTAAGTAGTTGTGCCAAGATAACATATTCCCAGTCCGGCAGCTTCTGCTGCAAGCGCACAATTCTGGGCCGCCAGAAGCGCATCGGTGAATGCTGTAATAAATGAAAGAAAGTTACCGTAGCCGGGTTCAGCCTTCCTTTGCCTGCACCATATGTTAAAACGGTTGAAATCAGCACAAAAAGTCAGGGTCACCGGCGCCTGTTTAACCATATCCTGTTTAAAATGAACATCCCAGAGCTTTTCCCGCAGGGTCTCACCGGTTGTGACGATGATGCTGTAAACCTGCATGTTTCCGGTCGTTGAGGCACGGCTGCCTGCCCTCAGGATTTCATCCATCAGTAATTCCGGGATCGGATCGCCCTTGTATTTTCTGACCGACCGGTGATTATAAATCGTATTCAGCATAGTGATTTCAGTTAGTGACCATAAAAGTACCTGATTCCTTTAAATTACACGATATTATTTCAATTTTTCAGAGGTTGTTTCATCTTCTGGTGTATTTTTACATCGTAAAAAAATTCAATTTCAAGGGATGTTGTTTAGCACATTGCTTAAGGAAAACATTCGTGTATCCGTAATGTCTGTGAGGACAAACCTGCTTAGGACCATACTCACAGTGCTCATTATTGCATTTGGAATTATGGCGCTTGTTGGGATCCTCACTGCCATCGATTCAATAAAAAATACGATCACGAAGCAGTTTGCCACTATGGGTGCCAATACATTCACGGTTGAAAGCCGCGGTTTTACCGTTCAGATCGGCAAAAACCGATACCGAAAAAAGAACCATCCCTATATTAACTACAGGCAGGCCCGCGCCTTTAAGGAACGTTTTGATTTTCCTGCTATGGTTTCGGTTTATACCGTAGCATCCGGCATGGCCACCGTAAAATTCAAGTCGGAAAAGACCCATCCAAATGTAACAGTGATCGGATCGGATGAGGATTATCTTGCCACGGCGGGATTTGAAACGGCAAGTGGCAGGAACCTTTCCTTCCAGGATGTGATCATGAACCGCAATGTCGCGTTGATAGGGGTTGATGTGGTAAACTCAGTATTTAAGAACAATGAGGATCCCCTCGGTAAGCAGATATCCATTGGCAAAGGTCGTTACCTGGTAGTCGGTGTACTTAAAAAGAAGGGGTCGAGCATTGGCAGCAGTGATAATATCTGCATCATTCCCTATACCAATGTGCGTCAGTATTTTCCTTCTCCCCGGCAGGATTATTCAATAAACATAACGCCGGAAAACGCTTCATTGGCGGAGGCAGCTGAAGGCTATGCAGAAGGCCTTTTCCGGTCGGTCAGAAGACTGAATGTGATCGATGAATCAGATTTTAATATTGTGAGGAGTGACTTCCTGTCAACTATATTTAAAAGCATGATCAGCATTGTGCTGATTGCTGCCACCATCATCGGTGTAGTGACCCTGTTCGGAGCCGCTATTGGTCTGATGAACATTATGCTTGTTTCCGTTACCGAACGGACAACAGAAATAGGAATAAGAAAGGCTATCGGGGCCAGGAGTTCGGTGATAAAGCAGCAATTTCTCTTTGAGGCTATCCTCATATGCCAGCTCGGCGGTATTTTAGGCGTCATATTAGGAATTTTCATAGGAAATATTGTATCTTTAATTATGAAATCGGATTTTCTGGTGCCGTGGTCATGGATGATTGCAGGTATAGTACTTTGTTTTATTGTAGGATTGATTTCGGGTTATTATCCGGCAGAAAAAGCTTCACGACTTGATCCTATTGTTGCATTACGGTATGAATAAGTTTATATTATCACTTTAGTGTTATGAAAGAATTAATGATTTCTAAATCAACTAATACGCCAGGTATTGCGTTTAGTCCTGATTCAGGTGTAATGAAAATTGAAGGGCGTTCCATACCCGAGAATCCGGGTGATTTTTTTGATCCGATTATTGATTGGCTTGATAAATATTTTAACAATCCGGCTGAAGTTACCCGTTTCGATATGAACCTCGAATATGTGAACAGCGGATCATCCAAGTATCTGCTCGGTATTTTCCGCATTCTGAAAAAGAAGCATGATGAGGGAAAAACCTGCTCCATTAACTGGTATTATGAGGAAGATGATGAAGCCATTTATGGCCTTGGTGAACATTATAAGAATACTGTAAAAATTCCATTTAACCTGATCGAATATATCCAGTAGATTAAATTGTTTGGTATAAAAGACCTCCGGAGTTTTCAAAACCCCGGAGGTCTTTGGCTTTAATGCCTTTGAGGCCCCAGTGCAATTTCTTTATGAATGCCTTACAGCATCAGAGGGATTGATAGAGGCAGCCTGGAAAACGCGCAGGCTGACTGTAAGCAGGGCGATTGCCAGTGAAATTAGAAGTCCCGAGAGGAATATTATAGCATGAATGTCTGTTTTATATGGAAATGCCTGCAGCCATTTATTGAGCAGGATTATTGTAACAGGCGCGGCAATCAGGTTTGCGAGCACGATCCAAACCGAAAATTCCCTTGTAAACATGAGCACAATATTGCCGGCGGAAGCTCCTGAAATTTTGCGTATACCGATTTCGCGGGTACGGGTTTGAGTGAGAAATGATGAAAGTCCAAGCAGGCCAAGGGCTGCAATAATGATAGTCAACAGGGCAAATGTCCTTGCCAGCATTCCTATTCTCTTTTCACCACTGTAATATTCCCGCATTTTTTCATCCAGGAACTCATATTTAAAGGGATACATGTCAGTAAAATCCTGTCGTACCTTGTTTATGTAATCAATTGATTTCTGTCGGTTTTTTGAATCTATGCGAATATTAGCAAAAAACGTATTCCGGTAATCCTCATTCAGCAGGATAACCAGCGGATCTATAGGGTTACGCATAGACCCATAATGAAAATCCTTTACAATTCCCACGATAACACCATCCCGCACCGGGGCACTGCCATCAGGATTTATACCCCATTGAAATTTTTTGCCGATGGCACTGGCATAATTCATTCCGGATTTACTGGTTGAATCCACCCATCCGAATTTCCGGGCTGCGGTCTCGTTGATAACAAATGCCTTTTGGATATCTGATTTCATTTCCTTGCTGTAGTAACGTCCTTCCACGATTTTTAACCCCATCAGAGCGGCATAATCATAATCAGCAAAGAAATTGTTCACTGCCCTGTCCACAATACTCCCACTGTCTCCTTCAACCCGCATTACCTGGATATTTATACCATAACCCGGATTACCGTTCGAAAACGAAACACCTTTAATATCGGGATTTCTTAGCAGCTCCTGCTTAAATGGCTCCAGGCTCTTCTTAAATGTTGAATCCCGCATTTGCATAACAACCAGGTTCTCTTTATTGAAACCGGGATTTGAACCTTGCAAATAGTTAAGCTGGGAACCGATTATAAAAGTGCCCGTGATCATGGCTACAGAAATGGCAAACTGGAAAACGACAAGGATTTTGCGCAGAACGCCGCTTCCTCCCCTCATATCACTTTGTCCCTTGATAACTTCAGCCGGGTCAAAAGATGAAAGATATAATGCCGGGTAACTTCCTGACACAGTGCCCACAAGAACAGCCATTCCGGCCAGGCCGCCTATGATGGCCGGTGTGAATAATACAGAAATGCTCAATGTTTTGTTTGCTATCATGTTGAAATAGGGCAACAGGAGCCAGCTGAGGCCTATGGCGATTAATGCGGATATCAGGGCAATTACGATGGATTCAAGCAGGAATTGCCTGATGAGCATTGAACGCTGGGCACCGGCAATCTTTCGCATACCGGTTTCCTTTGATCTGCGAGACGAGCGGGCAGTCGCCAGGTTCATATAGTTGATACAGGCGATTATAAGGATAAGGAAGGCTACAATGGAAAAGATATAAACGTATTTAATATTTCCTGCGGGCTGGTCATATCCCAAATTGGCTGAATAATGATGCACCCTGTCCAGTGGTTGCGCCATCAACATGAAACCCGCATTGATCTGGTCTCCCAGTGATTTCATATATTTGTCATAGAAGCCCGGGAATTTCTCAAGTATTGGTTTTATATCGGCACCTTCCTTAAGCATAATATAGCTGAAGATGCCTACATTCCAGAATGCATTGGCACTGCGGTCATTAAATTGTGCAACCCCAATTTGCTGGCGTATTGTGGCTACCGACAGGATACCATTGAAACGGACGTGAAGATTTCCGGGAAGATCCTTGATCACTCCTGTGATTTCATATTGATTTCCTTCCACGGATTTCACCGATTTACCTATAGGATCCTCATTACCAAAGTATTTTTTAGCCAGGGATTCCGTCATGACCATTGTATTGGGCATGTTTAGCATGGAGGTGGGATCTCCCTTTGTTACCGGGTGTGTAAATATTTTAAAAAGGGTTGAATCAGCATAAACAATGCTGTCTTCCTGAAACTCACGTTCGCCATATTTCAGGAAAAGGGTACCGGTAGGTAAAAATCTCACGTATTCTTCAATCTCCGGATATTCATCCTTTAATGTCGGGGCCAGGGGCACCTGGGTTACAGCAAAGAAATCGTCCTTGCCATTGATCGTAAAATGAGATTCCAGCCTGTAGATTCTCTTATAATTGGTATGTGACTTATCGTAAGTGATTTCATCAAGAATATACAAAAAAATATAGATGGAGGTGATAATTCCAATGGAAAGCCCGACTATGTTAAGCAATGTATAGAACTTGTCTTTTACAATGTTTCGCCAGGCGGTAACCAGGTAATTTTTCAGGATGCTCATGTGAAAGATGTTGTAATGGTAACGAATCTCACTTTTAAGACGACAACAACTTCATGAAGTTACAGGAATCAAGGATAAAAATAAAAAATTCCCTGCAGAAAAATGTCCTGACAAGGAATTTTACCCGTTTATTATCCGTTTAACGGGAAATATGGTGATTATCGGAAGTCTGAACTATAATCAATCTTTACGCTGGACATCAATGCTGCACCTGTTCATCTGAACATCCATCAGGTATCCGGAACATATACCCTTTACTCTGATTTGTGCCCCGGGTATCACCCGGGATGAGTCATAACCTGAAATATCAAACCTGCATAACACACCGGATATGGCATCTTTCTCTTTCAGGTAGACCGAAAAGCCACTGGTGTCCTTTGATACAGAGCTCACGGTGCCGGTTACAAGGATGACTTTGTCATAATATTTTAATGTTGCTGAATCTTCATTCATTTCATAAGCCCGCAAAAGTTCAGAAGCACCAATAGTAACTTCAGTTTTATCGGAAGCAACATTGGTATCGGATTTTCTAAAGGTATACACCCAGGCGGCGGCAGCCGCTATGAAGGCAAGAACCAAAAATACAAGGATGTATCGGATTTTGTTTGACATGATGGTTATGGGTTGGGTGTGTAGGTTGCTTCTATGGTAACTTCTATTTGCTTTGCTATTTTATCTTCCACCACCTTTGGAATTTCTATATTCCAATCGTGGGCAGTGGTGAGGAATTTTGCTTTGGCAATTACATTGCCGCCCTTTACCTCCAGCGTTCCTTTTGAGCTTAATGGCTTGGTAACATTATGAATTGTCATATCACCGGATACTTCAGCCGGGTAGACCCCATCCTTTTTGAAATTGATCTTATCGGGGTTGGTGAGTTTTCCTTTAAAGGATGCTTTGGGAAACTTCTCAGATTCCATATAGTTTTCATTGAAATGCTCCTGCATCAGGGCTCTTTTAAATTCAAACGATTTAATAAGCATCATGAAAACTATTTCTCCCGAGGCAGGATCAAATGTGCTCACCACCTGTCGGTTGTGCGCTTCAATTTCTTCAAGCGGTGTTTTAGAATAGAACCAGATATGCCCGGTTTTCGTGATCAGTTTCTGACCCTGTGAAAGTTGAAATAAGGCCAGCATCGCCAGCAGCAATATTTTAATTTTCATTTTCTGGTTTTTTATTTTTGACTATTAAACAATTAACAATACTATTTGATCATTTAAGCGTAAAAACCCTGGAAATATTAAATCCAAGATGGATCCCGCCGTTTTGCCATTGTCCGGTTGTTTCACCGATGAATCCTTTTTCAATCATTGCCAATGAATTGGTCACCATGATCGTGAAAACATGACCCCCGGTTTCAATATCAACTCCAATGGCCAGGGGATTGTAGGTCTCGGAACTCTGGTAATCATGTACGGGTGGAAATACAAGATAATATTCTGCATTAAAAGATATCCGCCTTGTCAGCTTAAATCTCAATCCTGCCCCGACAGACCACAGGTCATTCGGATCAAGTTCAGTGGCCACGAGGTTTCTGTGCACATAGGTAGGATTGATTTCAAAAGAAAAACGTTCGTTAAATTTCCGGGCAACCAGCAGCTGGGTCACATAGCTCATCCTGTTCCATTCGCTGAGAGGGCCTGGCAGCTCCATTTTAAGCGTATTATAGGCTATGCTGGTGAAAATGGACAATGAAACCGGCATATTCTTTTCCCCTTTCGATTGGCGGAGAATGGAAAATTTCAGGAAGCCGTCATATGTTTTTTCATATGTGCCACGACCCACTCCAGCCATTATCCAATCGGTTATGCCATATTCAAAACTGAAATGGGTGTTGGCCTGATCCAGTCCCCACAGATTGTATGCCCCTGTATTAATCTCCCCGAATCTGTGGTTAATGCGGAAATCGAGCTGGCCGGCCTGCATTCTTTCAATGGAATGGCCGCTGATGATGCGGGTTGATTTAAATGTGGCCGTTGTATATTGGGTTGAGCTCCCGGTGGCTTCTTCAAGCATTTCATCCAGATCCTGTGCATGAAGGGATGGTTGCAACAAAAGAATGAGTATAGGGAGTACCAGGCGAAATTCAGCTAATGTCATAGGTTGGTATATTAATTATTCAACATGCCCGCGTCTATCCAATTACGGATAGTCGTAATTTTGCAGTCATCCAGTTTGGGAGCTCCATCTGGCATTGGCTGGAATCCGTTACTGTGGGTTATCGATCCGATAAGGCTCCCGTTGGTGGCATATACTTTTACGTCAGCATAATTTTCAAGCTTAATTCCTCCGCCGATCGTGGCGGTTGTGTTACTATGGCAACTATAGCAATTATTCTCCAGTATCGGTTTAACATCAACGGAAAATGTAAAACTGGTTGTGTCACACTGATCATCGGTCTCGGGAAACAGGTACTCCATGCTGTCGTAATAGCAGGTTGATACCAGGAACATTATCAGTATTGCCGCAAAAAACAGGATCCCTTTTTTCATGCTCGTACAATTGGGTTTAAAATTTTTCAATATCGGTAATACCTCCGCTGCCACCTGCAGTTTCAGTCGGACAGGTTGTATGCATGGCTCCCTGGGCTATCCAAACCTCAATCAGCATCCGCTGGTCTTTCGTGAGAGGCTGGTCAGGCGGCATCATCTCCTCCCCGTTAATATCGATCAATATTGTGTATAATTCGCTTGACCGGGGCTTTCCTGGTACAACCCATTTCATTACCGACTCATAGTCTGATACTGAAAAGCCCTCCTGACCGGCGTCATGACAGCCGACCATTCCGCATGAAGTCCTTAAAAGCGGGAGTATGCGGGAGTCAAAACAAACAATGTCCATGTTTTCAATTCCTGAAGGATCGTGGGTGCAGGAAGGAAGAAAAGCAGGCAGGCAACAAAAAATCCCTGTAAATGCTGCCAACCTTATTAATAATTTTCTCATGAGATTAAGATTTTCAATTTGATCACAATACTGGCAGAATAATTCCCCGGAGAGGTATATGTTTGGTTTAGAAATTACTCCGTTTAGATTGCAAATAAAACGCTGAACAATATCCGTGATTACGGATAAAGTTAAGACAAAATGATTGAAGTTTGGTCCGAATCAAAAACAGATTTTGTTCAAAAAAAAATCCGGTATTTTCGTACCGGATTTTTCTTCGAATAATATAGCAGTTATTTAACTGTATTCATATAAGCAATCATATCCAGAAGCTTGCAGGAATAGCCCCATTCATTATCATACCAGGCAACAATCTTAACGAAGTTTGCATTCAGCATGATACCTGCTTTTGCGTCAAAAATAGATGTGCGGGGATCGCCAATGAAATCGCTTGATACAACTTCATCTTCAGTATAACCGAGAACACCCTTGAGCTCAGTTTCAGATGCTTTTTTCATGGCAGCCTTGATTCCTTCGTAATCAGTAGCTTTTTCCAGACGGCATGTCAGGTCAACAACAGATACATTGAGAGTAGGTACCCTGAAGGCCATTCCGGTGAGCTTGCCTTTCAGTTCAGGGATAACTTTTGTAACAGCTTTGGCTGCACCCGTGGATGAGGGAATGATGTTGCCGGCAGCTGCGCGTCCGCCTCTCCAGTCCTTTGCGGAAGGTCCGTCTACAGTTTTTTGGGTGGCGGTTGTAGCATGAACAGTTGTCATCAACCCTTCAACAATGCCGAAATTGTCATTCAGTACTTTTGTAACGGGTGCCAGGCAGTTTGTTGTACAGGAAGCATTGGATATCATATCCATGTCCTTCGTGTAGTTTTTATGATTTACACCATAAACAAACATGGGTGTCTCATCCTTTGATGGAGCAGATAAGATCACACGTTTTGCCCCTGCTTTTATGTGTGCTTCAGCTTTATCACGGCTGAGAAATAAACCGGTAGATTCAATAACATATTCGGCTCCTACATCACCCCACTTCAGGTTAGCGGGATCTTTCTCAGCAGTAACGCGGATTGCGTGACCATTGACAACAAGGTTGCCGTTCTTTACTTCTACTGTACCCTTAAATCCCCCATGAACTGTGTCATACTTCAGCATATACGCCATGTATTCAACATCGATCAGGTCATTTATTCCAACAATCTCAATATCATTTCTTTGAATAGCTGCCCTGAAAGCAAGTCTTCCAATTCTGCCAAAACCATTAATTCCTACTTTTATATTTGCCATAATTTATTGTTAATTAGTTGGTTATAAAATCTAACTATGAATTTTCAATCTTGGTGTAAATTTAGGTAAAATTCCGGATTTCTGAAAATTTTTGGAACGATAAGTTGCACTAAGACTGCATGCTTAATCGCTTTTTCTTTTTCCCTCCTTGGTGATCTTAGGAGTCTTGTACCTGGCTGCAACAACCCAGCCAAAACGGTATGAAACTGCCAGGGTAAAAAAGAACTGGTTATTCAGTTCCGTATACATTATGGGTATTTTCTTGGTAAAAGCATCCGCGGTAGCAGAAACCTCCAATGCGTTGATGAGATGATTGTATTTCCCAAATTCAAAGGTCAATCCGGCTTTTACATGCAATCCGGGATAAAGGGCAAGCTCGTCCATGCCTTTCCAGAAAGAAGCCCTTCCTGCAATTTCCGTGGTTTGGGGATGCTGAACGAATTCATATTTTTCCACCCTGGTGTCGATGATATAAGGTATACCACCGATGGGTGCAATGATGTTAAAGGTATAAAAAATAGGTTTTGTTATGCCCAGGCTTGGCCCGCCTCCGTAAAAATATTTTATAGCAATGCTGCCACGGTCTTCCTTTGAAAAAAATTCACGCTGAAAGCCAACAGACGGTCTGAGATTGATAAAGAGATTTGTTTTGCCATTTACATACCTTCGGCTTGTCGCATATGAATAGGGGGATGCAGAGATTTTTACTTCTTTGGGATGCTTGATATAAGCCACCTCAACATCGTAATTGAATTTGCTGAGATACGATTTATATTTTCCGAAACGGAAACCAGCAGCATAGCCTGTGGTCGTCATTGATACAGAGATGCTTCTTTCATTTTGAAAGAGCACTTTATCCTGTGGGTCAATTTCTCCCTGACTGCGGGCAACCAAAAAGGATAACAGAAAAAGAAAAAAAGCAAGAATTTTTTTCAATTCACTTATATTATTTAAAACCTATTCCGGCAATAGAGTTGCAACAGAAGGTTATCAATAAAGTTCAGCCCGGATGTACAACAGGTGTCTCGTGACCGATCCGGCTATAGGCGGGACAAACTTTTTTTGTACTGCTGCAGGCTACAAAGGTAAAAACAAAAACTGCCAACAGTATCAGTGAAATGAAATTTTTCTTCAAATTCATCTTATATTTCCATTAAATTGGAAATAAAAATAATGAAAAAGACTGAAAGTCAACAGATTTATCCGTTTTTTTCTACCGTTGCAGGAGTATCACTTTTAACGTAAGCCGGACATACGCTATTATTGCATGATACAAGGGATCCGATAAATATTACTACGGCAATTAAGGCGAGAATTACTTTTTTCATTTTTCTAGGTGCTAATTAAAACAAAATTACTGATTCTTGAGACAGTAAGTTTGCCTGTTAACAACAGGCAGCAGATATTATTACGCAAATACATCGAATGGGTTACAATAATTCATTTGCCCTTTTGACTAATAACTGATAAATGGGGGTGGATATTGTGGAAACGATTATGGGTTGTGATAAAAAATGTAGAGATGGGTTTCAAACCCATCTCTACATAATCCTTCACAGCAATTGGATATCCAGCATCCGGTACTATTCTTCGTATTCCTTCAGAATATCCTTCACCATTTCTGGTGAAACGCGGCCGAAGGTTTTCTCACCTACCATAACCACGGGAGCCAGTCCGCATGCACCAACGCACCTCAGGCAGCTGATTGAAAACTTACCGTCAGCAGTGGTTTCACCCACTTCAATTTTCAGCGTTTTTTTGAATTCAGCAAGCACATTCTCAGCACCCCTTACATAGCAAGCGGTTCCCGTGCAGATGGAGATCGGATGTTTCCCCTTGGGGATCATGGAGAAAAAGGAGTAAAAAGTGACAACCCCGTACACCTTTGCTACCGGAACATTCAGTTCTTTGGCAACAACTTCCTGCACTTCGGCGGGCAAATATCCAAAAGTATGCTGCGTTTTGTGCAAAACATTGATCAGCTCTCCGGGTTCATTGTCAAAGGACTTGCAGATTTCTTTGATTTTATCTACATCCTTCTTTTTCAATTCTACTTTTATTCTTGACATATTTTGTTTTACCTTTTAGCATTATTCAGATCAAATGTAAATGATTTTCTTGCTTTTATCCACGTAGTGGGTATGCAGCAACTTATGTGATTTCTCACTCAGGGGCTTGCCCAGGAATTCCTCATAAAGTTTGAGAATGTAGGGATTTTCATGGGATTTGCGGATTGGCTTGCCTGCATCTTCACGATAAATGGCGGCCATCCGTTGTTTCAAAATTTCGAAATTGCCATGATGGAGTGGCTGTCCGCCACCTCCGATACAACCTCCGGGGCAGGCCATGATCTCAATCGCGTGATAAGAACTTTTTCCGGCACGGATATCTTCAAGTAATTTCCGGGCATTGCCCAGTCCATGTGCGATTCCTATCTTGATAGGCAGACCGTCGAAATCGATGGTAGCCTCCTTGATGCCTTCCATACCGCGAAGAGCCTCGAAATCCACTTTTTCAAGTTTCTTTTTTGTGAATAATTCATAGGCAGTTCTCACAGCGGCCTCGATTACACCACCGGTTGCCCCGAAAATTACAGCAGCACCGGATGATTCGCCCAGCGGGTTATCAAAATCTTCATCGGGCAGGCTGTGGAAATCAATATTTGCCTGTTTGATCAGGTGCGCCAGTTCACGTGTGGAAACCGAATAATCCACGTCGGGATTTCCGTTTACCTTGAATTCATCGCGTGTGCACTCATATTTTTTAGCAAGACAGGGCATGATGGAAACAACGATCAGGTCTTCTCTTTTAACATTGATCTTATCTGCAAAATAAGTCTTGGCAATGGATCCGAACATCTGTTGCGGTGACCGGGCAGTTGATGGAATTTCAAGCATGTCGATGAACTGTGATTCAAAGAAGTTCACCCAGCCCGGGCAGCAGGACGTAAGAATCGGCAGCTTGACTGATTTATCTCCGGCCAGGTGCCTCGACAACCTGTCGAGCATTTCAGTACCTTCTTCCATAATGGTAAGGTCAGCGCTGAAATCCGTATCGAATACATATTTGAAGCCCAGTGTTCTGAGGGCAGATACCATTTTTCCGGTTACCAATGTTCCGGCCGGAAGGTCGAACATTTCGCCCAAAGCGGCTCTTACAGCAGGGGCTGTTTGAACGATTACTGTTTTTGTCGGATTTGAAAGATCACGGATTAGCCTGCGGGTATGGTCTACCTCAGTTAATGCACCCGTAGGGCAAACTGCAACGCACTGACCGCAATAAGTACACACCGAATCTTCCAGGTCCATTTCAAATGCCGGGGCAACAACCGACATAAATCCGCGGTTGATAGCTGATAATGCGCCTACTGTCTGGAAATCATTGCACATGGTTTCGCAACGTCGGCACATGATACACTTGTTCATATCACGGATGATAGCCGGTGAGGTATCCATCCGGTAAGTCGACATTTCCGAGATTTCCTCATTGTGAATTTCGCGGATTCCCATCTTGGTAGCCATATTCTGCAGATCACAGTTACCTGATTTGGCACAGGTAAGACATTCTTTAGGATGGTCCGAAAGCAAAAGTTCCATCACTGTGCGGCGGGCATTCAACACACGGATTGAATGGGTTTTTACATTCATGCCTTCAGTAGCATCGGTGCAGCAGCTGGGGGCCAGGTTACGCCGGCCTTCTACCTCTACAACGCATATGCGGCATCCTCCCGGTTTGTGTTCAATTTTCAGATCGTGCAGGTCCATGTAACACAGGGTGGGAACATCAACGCCAACCTGTCTGGCAGCCTTCAATATGGTGGTTCCCTGGGGAACTTCAACCTGCTTGTTATCTATTGTGAGTTTTACCATTTCCATTTTTCGAGCGATTAATTTACGATTACTGCATTAAATTTACACCTGTCCATACATGCACCGCACTTGATGCACAATGCAGGATCGATGGTGTGCACTTCTTTCCTTTCACCTGTTATAGCTCCGACCGGGCAAGCCCTGGCACATGCCGTACAGCCGACACAGTTTTCGGCAACTATTTCATAAGTCATCAGGGCCTTGCACACGCCTGAGGGGCATTTTTTATCATGAACATGGGCTTCATATTCTTCCCTGAAATTATCAATGATGGAAAGAACCGGGTTGGGGGCAGATTGTCCCAGCATACACAACGATGTATCCTTAATCACATTGCCAAGGCCTATCAACCTGTCTATATCATCCGCTGTTCCGTTGCCCTTTGTAATGTTATTCAGCAATTCGTGCATTCTTTTATTACCAACGCGGCAAGGAGTGCATTTTCCGCAGGATTCGTCAACTGTAAAGTCGAGGAAATACTTGGCAACGTCTACCATGCAGTCATCCTCGTCCATAATGATCATACCTCCCGATCCCATCATGGCACCGGCAGCGATCAGACTTTCATAATCAATGGGTGTATCCAGGTGTTTGTAAGTGAGACAACCGCCTGACGGGCCACCGATCTGAACACCTTTGAATTTTTTACCATTCTTGATACCACCGCCGATTTCAAAGATGACCTCACGCAGGGTAATGCCCATGGGAACTTCGATCAACCCAACATTATTCACTTTGCCTGCCAGGGCAAATACTTTTGTTCCCTTTGATTTTTCAGTTCCGATCTGATTGTAAAAATCAGCTCCTTTCAGGATGATCACCGGAATACTGGCAAAAGTTTCCACGTTGTTTACATTCGTGGGTTTTCCAAGGTATCCTTTTACTGACGGGAAGGGCGGTTTCATCGTAGGTTCGCCGCGGTTTCCTTCCATTGAATGGATCAATGCTGTTTCTTCACCGCATACAAATGCTCCTGCACCGTAACGGAGATTGATATCGAAACTGAATGAGTTTCCAAAGATGTTTTCACCCAGCAATCCATATTCTCTGGCCTGGCCTATAGCCGTCTTTAACCGCTCAATGGCCAGGGGATATTCTGCACGGATGTATACCAGTCCTTTTGAGGCACCGGTGCAGAATCCGTTAATTGTCATGGCTTCAATTACACTGTGGGGATCGCCTTCCAGGATGGAACGGTCCATAAAAGCACCCGGGTCGCCCTCATCTGCATTACAGACAACATATTTTTCATTTCCCGGTGATTTCAGGGTGATTTCCCATTTTAACCCTGTGGGAAATCCTGCACCACCGCGACCACGGAGACCAGACTTTTTGATCACCTCGATAGTCTCAACCGGGGTCATGGAGGTAAGAACCTTTCCCAGGGCAGCATATCCATCACGGGCGATGTATTCGCCAATATTTTCCGGATCAATTACACCGCAGTTCCGGAGGGCAATTCTCATCTGTTTCTTATAGAATTCCATCCCCTTGGAGTCGGTGATGATCTTGTCGATCTTGGGATCCTTGTATAATAATCTGGATACCTTACGGCCCTTCACGATATGTTCTTCCACAATTTCCTTAGCATCCTCGGGCTTTACCTGGGTATAAAAAGTGTTGTCAGGAATGATCTTGACAATGGGCCCCTTTTCGCAGAAACCGAAGCAACCGGTACTGACAACCTGGGCAAAATCCTCAAGTCCCTGGTTCCTGATTTCGGTGCGAAGATGTTCTGCAAGCAGCTGGCTGTGTGAAGATTTGCATCCTGTGCCTCCGCATACCAGTAAATGAATTTTATAATCCGCCATGGATAGTGTTCTCCTTATATTTATTAATTATCAATTTTTTTATAATTAACCGGAATAATGCCTTCTACAAGTGCACCACCCTTAATGTATTTTTCAATAATTTCATCGGCCTTCTTCACATCCACATACCCGAAAACCACGGATTCCTTTCCCGGTAAAATTACTTCAATAGTGGGCTCTGCATAACAATAGCCCATGCATCCTGTTTGTGTAATTACGGCTTCAATGTTTCGCTTGTCAAGCTCATCCACAATATAGTTCATGGTTTCCCTTGAACCGGACGCAATACAGCAGGTAGCCATTGCCACCTTTACCTGCACAAGCAATTCAGGATATTCACTTTTTTCACGAAGCTTCGTCCCTGATTGAAGCTTTTCCTTTAAATCTCTCAGATCAGCAAGATTCTTTATTTTGTTCATAGAATAGTTGATTTTGGTTCGCTAAATATATTTCGAAAGTCCCTATTTCTCTTTTAATTCTTTATGATTTTAGCCATATGCCTGTTATTTTTAATCGATCTTAATAAATTTTTCACATCTATCTCTTTTCATGCAGGGCATTCACGTTTGACCTGATGAATTCAGTAATGAATTCAAGAACTTCACGACGGCTAAGATCCACATCACCTAGTTCTGCACGTATTTCTGCCGTATCAAGTTCAAATTCCTCACCGTCTTTTCCCTGTCTGAATGTAAAATCTTTCAGGGGATCGGATGCCACCAGGGTTCTCATTGTTGCAGCGAGGTCACCTTCAGGGATCATGTCAATATTACGTGTATTAAAAACCGCCGTGACTACAGTTCCCCGGTTTACTTCCGAACTTACATTAAATTTACCCCCTGTCTGCTCTGCATTCTGCTTCAGCAGGGGAAGGCCCAACCCGACTTTCTTTGTTGTCGAGGAAGTGAAAAAAGGATCGGTGACCTGGTCTACCATTTGCTTGTCCATCCCTGAACCATTATCGGTGATCGCAAGTTTCAGTGTTCCTTCATTCGTATTTTCAATCATTTCAATCACAATCTTATCAGCCCCCGCGTGCAGGGAGTTCTGGACAATATCAAGTATATGGAATGAAATGTCTTTCATAAGCTCTTAATTCTATGATTCCAATCTCCGGCCAGGACCTGGCGTATTTCTGAAAAAACAGGAGACTCAAGCCAATATTCCGTTGTTGCCATGCCAATTTGCCGGAGAGAATGGGCATCTGAATTGCGGAGCAGCGGGTAACTGCCTATTTCAGGATGAGTCTCATAAAAACTATCATTTCCGGCCCGCCGGTCCAGTTCCAGTGCGTCAGCTTTCAATCCCGCGGGCAGAAACCCCAGCTGGCTGAATATGCCGTTGTACATACGGTTAATATGGGCCGGAACGACAAGACCATCCAACCGGTGAACCTCGGTGATCACATCGTCGATTCCTGACCGCAGCGCTGCAACAAGCAATCGCTCTTCCTCATCCAGGATATCCTCATTTTCATCGACAAGGTACTGATGTCCGTAAATCTCTGCCTTATTAGGGATTACAGTGAGGTTATCATCGATATACAGCTGAAACTGATCAGCCTTTTCTATGTTTTCAAAGAACGCCAGGCAATGAATCTCTTCTTTTGTATTCAGTTCAGCTCCGGCAATGACGGTAATGCCATATTTTCCGGCAATCTGCTGCGCTGATCTGCAGTGCTTCGTGCTATTGTGATCGGTGATGGCAATAATATCCAGCTTTTTCTCCACAGCTTCCCTGATAATGTTTACAGGACTCATATCCAGTCCTCCGCAGGGCGAAAGTACCGTATGGATATGAAGATCGGCTTTATACCAGCGCATTCCTTTCCATGAGTTTATACATCTTTCCGCATGTAGTAAAGGCCCTGTCATTGGTTCCCAGCAGGATGATACCTTCCGAAGCGGCCGTTGCCACTGTTTCAGGCTCGGGCCGGCCTCCGTTTACAATCAGGATGGCGGCCATTTCTTTCAGTGAAGCCACGGCGATAATATTCCTGTGGGTTTGCATGGTGATCCAGACATCACCCTCCTTTGCCTTACCCATGACGTCGCTGAGAAGGTCAGATGAATAGGCCCCTTTTACCGGCGACTGAATTTTATCTGCCCCGCAAAAAACTTCAAGCCCAAATTCCTTTACCAGATCTGCTACTGTTATCATTTTTTAAATTTTTTATTTTGCATCATGGGTTCCTGTTCCAGCGACGGATGATGTACAGACGGGTTTCAAACCCGTCTCTACATTATCTCACTCCGGCAGCAGATTCCCAAATCTCCTTTTCCCCCATATTTTTTCAGTATAATCAACTACCTGGTTCATACTTTCTCCCCCCTTCACCTTGATCGCCACAAACACACAATCACTTGTATGGGCACGCCGCAGCACAACATCTTCGGCCAGGGTGCGGCAGGTAGGCGAACCACATGCCCCGCAATCGATTCCGGGCAGGTAATTATATATTTTACGGATCTTCTCCATTTTTTTCATGGCCAGCACCACATCTTCATCCAGTTTCATGATTGACCTGGGTTCAACCAGCCCGATGGATGCATTATTGATCACATGTTCCTTGTAAAGATTTATCGTTTTGTTGTCATGGATCTTTCCCTTTTCTTTGTCGACAAAGTATTGTTCGGCTCTTTTATGCATGCGTTCGCTTACCAGAAACCGGTTCGTGGCAGAAAGGATTCCCCCGGCACAACTTTCATCACAGGCCCTCATTTCAATATAGTCAAAAATGCCGATAGTGTCGTTTTCAAGTTTTTCAAGGAACTCAATTGCATTGTGAATACCATCGATTGACAGGCACCTTCCATGCACATGCCTGGCTTCACCGCCTGTCAGGGTCCAGATCATCTCTTCGGGCAATAGTTGTTCCTTTTCAGGAACCATACATTGTCCCTTTTCGTCCCGGTTGAGCATCGTAAATACCCTGTTATACAGAGTGTTTAAATTGATTACCCCGTTAATGGGGGAATTCATCTCACCTACCGGACTTTTAACTGCCGCAATTTTTGCTGCACAGGGAGTAACATAGAAAATTCCTGCCTGCTCTTCCGGAATTCCCTGTTCCGCCAACTTGCGACGGAAAGATATTGCTGCCAGGTCAAGCGGGGCCTTGTACGGGAGAATATTGTCAACAAGCGATGGAAATCTTACCTGGATAAGCCTGACTATAGCCGGACAGAAAGAAGAGATCACCGGGCGAATACCGGGTTTTTCAGTCAGATATTTGTTGATCAACCCTATCAGGATACCAGCTCCGTGCTCTGCTTCATACACATGTGTAAACCCTTCCTCAAGGATTCCGCTGTATATCTTTCGGGTGGCAATATTTCGTGCAAACTGTCCAATGCAAACCGAGGGAACCAGGGCAACCCTGTAAGGATATTCAAAGATCCTGTTAAAATCGTCCTCTTCAATGGTGATGGCATTAACAGGACAAGCCTGCATGCATTCTCCGCAATCCACGCATCTTTCATGTATCAGGCGTGCCTTCCCCTCAGAAACCCTGAGGGCCTCGGTGGGACAAGCCTTGATGCAATGCGTACAGCCAATGCATAGGTTTTCGTTTATCTTCAGTGCATGATGGAAAGTCATCCTGTTATGATTTTGACTTCACGTAAGTGGTCATTTCAACCTCGGTTCCTTTGTTAATCTCACTGTTTATCAACAACTTGTCCGAGTTCTTTTTCATATTCGAAAGGCCCATACCCGCGCCAAATCCCATCTCCCTTACCTTATCGGATGCAGTTGAATACCCTTCCTGCATGGCCTTGTCAATATCCGCAATTCCCGGGCCCTCGTCCTGAATGGTAACTATGATCCGTTCAGGATTAATCTTTACTTTTATGATTCCGTGGTAGGCATGGGCCACTACATTTACTTCCCCTTCATACATGGCCACTGCTATGCGACGCACGATTACGGGGTCTACGTTTAGCTGGTTCAGTATTTTTTTTACTTCACTGGAAGCATGTCCGGCCCTGATAAAATCACCCCCTTCTATCAGATACTCAAATTTCATGTCCTTCATATTACCTGGGCTTTCGATTCTTCAGTAAAGCGGTTTTATTCCAGCCTGGTATAATTTACCGCTGACACCAAACATTGAACCCGGGCATTCAATGATCATCAGTCCATTCTCACGGGCCAGCGTAAGCATTTCATTGTTTGTTTTTTTGTTGCGTACAAGCAACACGCAAGTTACTTCAGCCATTTCAGCGGTCCGGACGGTCTGCAGGTTTGCTACTCCGGTAATCAGCATAATGCCGGGCTTGCTTATGGTGAGTACATCAGAGAGTAGATCGGATGAAAAGGCATTTTGGACTTCCTTGTGAAGCATATCATGGCCGCATATCACCTTACCCTCTACTATGTCAACTATTTCAGCTATCCTCATTCTCTTTTCCGGCCTCCACCGGCCTTTTCAACGTACTGATACGTACAATAAAAAATTCTGTTACAAAAATAACAATTTTAATGTTATTAAAATAACACTAAATTGCAAATGTCGCAATATAGAAGAATTCTAAATAATAAAGTTTTGCAGTTTTGCAGTTTTGCAGTCAGCCCGTCAGCCAATTAACACCTTAGCACCTTAGCACCTTACCACCTTACCACCTTAGCACATTAACACATTAGCACATTAGCACATTAGCACATTAGCACATTAGCACATTAGCACATTAGCACATTAGCACATTAGCACATTAGCACATTAGCACATTAGCACATTAGCACATTAGCACATTAGCACATTAGCACATTAG
>JBGSSA010000021.1:0-29466 GCA_041737295.1 Bacteroidales bacterium
TTTGGAATTTAAAAGTGTATCGGTTGATTTGTTTTGAGCCCATGGATTTGATTTATTAAAAGACCCATATATAAACCTGAAAAGTGAATAACTTCCCAAAAAGGAAGAGAGGAAACGTGAATATATATCCCTATATTTAGAGATAGAAAATACATCTCCTTGCCTGAGTCAATAATGTATTTAATTTAATAGATTTCCATATGAAAAAAACTGCCGCTTTTATACTCGCCCTGCTTGTCCTTGCTTCTTGTGGTCAGATGCAGGAAATGACAAAGATTCAAGGATACACGATCATGAATAAAATCGATTTTAGGAAATACAGCGATAAAGGTTTTTTAATTACTCCTGAAAAATATTCAGGGGAATATCATGCCGTAGGAATGATTGACTTTATTAAAATGCCGGGTGCGAATTATGTAAAAAGGACCAAACTGGACGAAAACAACAAACCTGTTACCCCTGAATTTGGCCATCCTGCCCAGATTGAAAAGGACTGGGTGCCTGAAAAAATGAATATGGATGCTGTTCTCGAGGAACTCTATAAGCAATGTGTAGCCCTGGGGGCTGATGCTATCATCAATTTTAATATAGAATCCAATAGTGTGTTACATGGAGGGATAGCCAATCCGGTTACTATTGAGGGTGTCAGAATAACAGGATTCGCGATAAAAAGGGGAAAGTAATTTCAGTAGGCTGTTGTATCAATATTATGTCCCCGTGTTCCCCTGAACCGCTTGAAAAAATTCTCCCGGTTGGGTAATGCCGTGAAATCGCTCACAAAGGCTTTGCCGAAATCAATCTCAGGATCTTTTATGAAAGCTTCCAACCGGTGAATTGAATCATATACAACGGGGATGAAATCAATATCACCACTGACGCGTTCGCGCGTAAACCGACGCAACATTTTAGTCTGAAACGGATCTGAGGCAAGAGCAATTTTCGAAAAACCCATCTTTTTAGCCTTTTTGTAGGAATAATAGATATTCTCAGTACTGTGTTCCGCCTTTATTTCAGTATAAATGTTTTCTTTCGGTATTCCGAGTTTTTCGCCATACATAGCCATGATTTCCGCTTCCCTGTAGGGTGAATAGACTGCCGATCCGCTATACATCACATTTTCGGCAATACCCGTTTCATATAGATATTTTGACCACAACACCCGGTCCTTCATGGCTGCACTCCATTTCCCGTCTTCAAAAGGCAGTCCGGGAACAACAATCATATCATATTTTTTTTGCAGGGATTCTCCCAAAAGCTGTCTGCCTGCCTTTGAAGAATAGGCGCAGGAATTCAGTATCGCAAGAATAAAGGATAAAGCAAATCCCCACCCTATCGGCCTGGTATAACGCATATGTGTCACTTCTTTATTATTACAACCAATAATCCTTTGTTTGGTTAATATAACTAATAATTTACATTATTTAATCTGTAAAATTTTTTTCGATGCGAAAAGTAATACTTTCAGTAGCAGTCAGTCTGGACAGTTTCATCGAAGGCCCAAACGGAGAGTACGACTGGTGCTTTACAGACCAGGATTACGGCATGACTGATTTTATGCAAAGGGTGGATACAGTGTTCATGGGCAGGAAGTCCTATGATCTGATCCTGAAAATGAATGATACCGGAATAGAGGGATTTTCAAAACTGAAAAACTATGTATTCTCTACGAGCCTTGAAAAGGTTAATGAAGGTGCTGTCCTATTAAAGGATAATATAAAAGCCGAAGTTGAACAGATAAAAAATGAAAAGGGAAAGGATATCTGGCTTTTTGGGGGAGCCGGACTGACTGCATCACTCATCAACCTGGGGTTAGTGGATGAACTTTCGCTGGCGGTTCATCCTATCTTGCTGGGACAGGGAACACCATTATTCCGGGATATCCCAAAAAGGATCATGTTAAAACTGATTGACAGCAAAAATTATTCTACAGGACTGGTTACTTTGACATACTTATTTGAAAAACAGGAGGATCTCGCAGGTATATATTAAACGGGTACAGCGTTTTTTGGATTTTAACACTAAGATTTTAACGCAATGTGCGCTGGGTTTTTTAAGTCCTTTCCTTGTGTTTGCGGTGCTTATGTTTATCCTGATTGATCCCCCCTACCCTTTAGAGGGAGAACTGCAAAACTGTCAAACTTCAAAGTAAAATTTTAAAGACAATTGATCCACGATTTCAAAAAAGCATTATATTTGCATTGAATAACTATTCAATCAATTTAAAATGTCGAGGAATAAGGAACTGAATCAGCTTATCAGGGATGAACGACGGGATCAAATATTGACGGCTGCGCTAAAACTATTTGCATCCAAAGGCCTGGCGGCATCCAGGATGTCGGAACTATCAAAAAATACGGGTATTTCGCAGGGGTTGGTATATCACTATTACCGTTCTAAAGAGGAATTATTCATAAGCCTTGTGGATACCGCTATAGAGAAAATGAATGGAGCGGCAATCAATCTCGAAAAACTCACCCTGTCAGCAAGGGAAAAGATTATCCTGGCGGTAGATTCTTTGTTGAAGGGGTTTATCGAAAATGCTAACACGTCCTACTACTATTTTCTGATCACGCAAACAGCCTTGTCGGATGCCTTTCCAAGGGAGGCCAAGGATATTATACGCACTAAAAACCACATAAAATATGATGTAATGGAAAGAATATTCAGGAAGGGCCAGGAAGAAGGTGCAGTTAAAAATTATCCTGTCAACGAAATGACTACCCTTTTTTTTTCTGTAATGAATGGTCTTGCTTTTAATAGAGCTATTTATGGTTCCGGATTCATCATGCCGGATAAAAGCAATATACTGTGTATGTTCCTGAAGGAATTATGAATGATGAATTATGAATTATTGAATTATTGAATTATGCAAAGCTTAAAAAGTAGATTGATCTTAACATTGATGTTAAAGAGTCACCTGTTTAAATTTCAGGCAAAACGCAAACCATTTGACCCATCGCCTGAAGGCATCCGACGTTTCAGAGAGCTCACTGAAAATGCTGCAAAAGTGTTTGGCCGGTTGCCCAAAGAGACCGTGATTGAACCCTTAACTGTCGGAAACCGATACGCAGAATGGGTTAAATTCCCAAAGACCAGTAAGAATAAAATCATTCTCTATTTCCATGGGGGTATGTACCTTGTTGGATCTCCGCAGGCTCACCGTCAGCATGTAATAAAATTTGTTAAAGGCTGTGGTATGAATGCCCTTGTTATCGATTACCGGCTGGCTCCGGAGCATCCTTTCCCTTCAGGACTGGAAGATTGCCTGGAAGCCTATAATTACCTGATTTCACAGGGGTACAAGGCCTGCGATATTGTGTTTGCAGGAGATTCCGCCGGGGGTGGATTATGCTTGTCTACCCTGCTTGCCCTGAAAGAAAGGGGTCTGCCACTGCCAGCTGCTGCTGCAGCACTTTCACCGTGGACTGACCTTTTGCTGACTGGAAAATCGCATCAAACCAACAAGAAAGTTTGCCTTGCACCTGAAGGTTGCGCCGAAAATGCATCAATGATGTATGCAGGCAGCCATGACAAAAGAAACCCGCTGATTTCACCCCTTTATGGAAATCCTGAAGGGTTGCCTCCACTGCACATCAGCGCAGGAGGCAATGAAATCCTGATGGATGATTCCATTCGTTTTGCCGAGAAGGCAAGGGCTGCGGGAGTGGAAGTCATGTTGCGGATTGACAAGGGGATGTGCCATTGCTACCCGGTTTTTGGCGACTTGTTCCGCGAATCAAGGCTGGCCCTGGCGGAGATATGTGAGTTTCTCAGAGTGCATACACAAAATGGACGTTGATTCTAAGTCCATTTCATGTCTGTTCGGATAAATTTTATATCTTTCGTAACCCTTTTAACATTTTTACATCATGAAGAAACTACTTTTCTGCCTGTTATTCATTTCCAGTGTTATGAAACTATCATCCCAGCAGCTATCCAATTATAAGAATTTCGCAGTATCGGTCTATACAAGGGCTTATGAGGTCAGAGATATGTCTGACCTGAAAAAGCTTGAAGAAACATGGAATCTGATTTCTCAACAGGTTAAAATAGATAAGATATATCTTGAAACACACCGTGATCTGATCATTGTCCCGGAAAAAACGCTGGAATCTGCCATCCGCTTTTTCAAATCCAGGGGACTTAAGGTCGCCGGTGGAATAACCTATACAATTAACGAAAGCAATAATTTCGAAACATTCTGTTTTTCAAATCCCGATCACCGAAAGAAGGCAAAGGAAATTGCCGAACTCACCGCGAAATATTTCGATGAGTTTATCCTTGATGATTTCTTCTTCACAAGTTGCAAATGTGATCTGTGCATCGAGGCAAAAGGTGATATGAGCTGGACCGCTTACAGGTTGAAACTTATGACAGATGCCGCCCGTGAACTGATCATTGATCCGGCAAAAGCTGTGAATCCCGATGTGAAAATAGTGATCAAGTATCCAAACTGGTACGAGCATTTCCAGGGCCTTGGCTTTAACCTCGAGGCAGAACCGGGTATGTTTGACGGCATCTATACCGGAACCGAAACCCGTGATGCGGTATATTCGGATCAACACCTTCAGCCGTATGAAAGTTATCTTATAATCCGGTATTTCAACAGTCTGGCCCCGGGGAAAAATGGCGGTGGCTGGGTGGATCCATTCGGAAGTTTTTACTATGACCGGTACGCGGAACAATTCTGGTTAACCCTGTTTGCAAAAGCACCCGAGATTACCATGTTCGATTACAGGTCGCTTCAGATTCCGATTAACAGGGATGCCCGTGCAGCCTGGCAGGGTACGGGTACAAGCTTTGATTATGATGCGATGATGCAGCCAATACAACTGAAAGACGGGAAGACAGTTCAGCCTTCAACTATTGCACGCGTGGCTGGAACATCATTCGAACAGGTGGACAGGTTTCTGGGGTTATTGGGCAACCCTGTCGGGATAAAAAGTTACCGTCCATTCCATGCCACCGGGGAAGATTTTCTTCAAAATTACCTTGGCATGATTGGCATTCCGATGGAACTTACAAGCACGTTTCCTGAAGATGGAAGCATGATCCTTCTTACTGAGTCGGCAAAATTCGATCCTCTTATAATTCAAAAAATCAAGAAACGGTTACAATCAGGTAAAAATGTAATGATTACCTCCGGTTTGTTAAAAGCGTTGCAGGATAAAGGAATATCCGATATAGCCGAATTAAGATGCACGGACCGCAAAGCCCTGGTTACTAATTTCAAAGCCGGCCGGGGGCGTTTTTCCGAATCTTCACAACAAATCCTGATCCCTCAGATCACCTACCTGACAAACGATTCCTGGGAAGAAGTTTCAGCTGTAAATGGTTCGACAGGCTGGCCAATTGTTCACCGGGCGCAATACTCACAAGCTAACCTTTATGTAATTACCATTCCGGATAATTTTTCTGATTTGTACCATTATCCTGCAAATGTATTAAACCGTATCCGTACGATCGTTTCCCACGATCTTGACGTCAGGCTGGAAGGCCCTTCGCAGGTTAGTCTCCTTTGTTATGACAATGGAACTTTTATTGCAGAATCCTTTTTACCGGAACCTGTCACGGTGAAAATACTGATTAAGGAACCCGCAACCAACATAACAGATCTTTTGTCACAGGAAAAAATCGGGGGTATTACCATCAAACCAGATTTTCCTGCAAAGGATGCGATTGCCTGGCGAAGCTGTGAAATCACAATTAAACCGCATTCCTACCGGGTATTCACTACAAAATAACAGTTATTCTGACATGCCGGAATAACATACAACAGGAGGCGGATATGCCTTCCGATTGGATATTTATTAATCGTCTGGAAAGTTGTAACCAATACCTTTTCATTACGTAAAGAGGAATTTTGGGAGAAGAAAGTTCATAATAGGCAGGTTTTTTTTAATAAATTTTTACATTTGCGACAATTTTGATTTTCATCCTACCACCTGGAAATTAACCCTGTTTACCCCTGAAAATCATGTTATTTTTTAGTTGAATTCATTAAATAGTCTTATATAATGGTTAGAACGAAGATTGTTTTGATTCTGCTCTTCATTTTCATTTCCTCGAAAGTAGTCCATTCACAGTCCATAGATCCGGCGTTGATAGAAAAAGCAAAGGCAGCCGGTGTAACTCAGGAACAGATTGACGAAGCCATGTCCAAACAGGACGGCACAAATACAACTCAACAAAAGTTAAATTCGGTTGGTGTTACCAAAGACGAAGTAAAAGAGCGGGAAGTGCCAAAAGTAATTATACCCGGCGACCCCTCCATTGAAAAATCTCCCGGTGTTTTTGGCAGGGAAATATTTTCCACCCGGAATCTTACCTTTGCACCTGATTACAACATGCCTACTCCCGCAGGCTATATTCTTGCAGCACGCGATGAAGTAATCATCGATGTTTGGGGTGCCTCGGAATTCAATGCCGCGTTAAAAATATCCCCTGACGGCAATATCAATATACCGGGTGTAGGATTGGTATATCTCAACGGACTTTCCATTGACCAGGCGGAACAAAAAATAAAGTCTGCATTGAAAAAAATCATGGCAGGCATTGGAAGCCAGACACAGGTTAAAGTATCGCTAGGCCAGATCCGAAGCATAAAAGTAAATATAGTTGGAGAAGTTGCCATGCCTGGCACATATACCCTCCCCTCTTTGGCTACCTTATTTAATGCGCTTTATTCAGCAGGAGGTGTAAACGACATCGGATCGCTTAGATCCATCAGGGTATTCAGGAACAACAAGGAAGTTGCCATTCTCGATGTATATGATTTCCTGCTGAACGGAAAATACGATACCAACATCCGTCTTGAAGACAATGATATGATCATAGTTTCTCCTTACCAGAACCTGGTTTCAATTACAGGGAAAGTGAAACGCGAGAGGACATTCGAATTAACCCACGAAGAAACACTGGGAAGGCTTGTCCGATATGCGGGGGGAACTACAGGCGGGGCATACAGTGAAAACATCCAGGTAAGGCGTAAATCAGGAAGGATGTACCAGATATTCACTATCAATTCATCTGATTTTGAATCATTTAAGATGAGTGACGGGGATAGTGTTGTGATAAGTCCCATTATCAGCGAATACAGTAACCGGCTGATTATTAAGGGTGCTGTATGGCATCCGGGTGAATATGAATTATCTCAAAGAACAGACAGTCTTTCAAAACTGATAAAAATTTCCGAGGGACTAAAAGGGAGTGAGTTTGCCACAAGGGGCCAGATCAGCCGGAGGAAGAAGGACTTTACTTTTGAGGTAATATCGTTTAACCCAAGGAATATTGTTAATGGCAAAGGGGATATACTGCTCATGCCGGATGATGAAGTTTTCATTCCTTCTATTTTTGATTTGAGAGAAGACTATTACCTGTTAGTAAAGGGGGAGGTTAACAGGCCCGACACAATTAAATTCCAGGAAAATATGACTGTTGAGGACGCTATATTGCAATGTGGCGGAATCATGGCCTCTGCATCCGTGGAGAAGATAGAGGTAGCCCGACGGATACAGGATCAGTTAAATTATACATCAAGAACTGCTGAAATATTCAGTTTTAATATTTCAAAAGGCCTGGAATCATCGCCGGATGCAGCACGTTTTACATTAAAACCCTTTGATGAGATAATAGTGCGCAGTTCACCGGGATATAAAGTTCAAACCTCGGTATATATCAAAGGAGAGATACTTTATGAAGGAGAATATGTCCTCGCCAGTGATGGCGAAAGGTTATCGGATCTTATCAAAAAAGCTGGCGGACTGACCCCTGCGGCATATATAAAAGGGGCCAGCCTGAGAAGGCTGTATACTGAAGAAGAAAGAAACAAACTTGAGTCCATGATGCGGATTGCCAGTGAGGGCAGATCAAAAGATACCATTTCAATGAATGCACTGCATCCGGATGAATATTTTTCGGTAGGGATAAACCTGAAATCAGCAATTGATAAATCAGGTGGTCACAATGATGTCATACTGATAGCAGGAGACCAGATCTATGTTCCGAAATATAAAGGAGTTGTTAAAGTTTCCGGTGCTGTATTATATCCGAATGCGTTGACAATTGAGCAGGGTAAAAGACTTAAATCTTACCTGTATAAAAGTGGTGGTTATCAGAACGGGGCCCGCAAAAGGCCGTATGTTGTTTACATGAACGGGGATGTGGCTTCAACGAAGAGCTTTATGGGTATTAAAAAATATCCTAAAATTGAACCGGGTTCTGAAATCATAGTTCCGATGAAAATCACCAAATCTGGTGGAACCAAAGGGCCTGAAATACTAGCCATAGCTACTATGTCGGTTTCGCTCGCCTCGGTTATTGCAATGCTTTTGAGTGTATTATAGTAATTTTTTAATAATCTTTCCATGGACACTCAAAGCATTAAAAAAACAGAAACTGAGATCACCTTCAAAGACCTGCTAAGGCAACTCTGGATTAATAAGCCGTTTATTATACGAACCACAGCTGCCTTTTTTATAGCAGGATTGATTATTGCTTTCAGCATACCAAAAGAATATACCTGCAGTGTGAAAATGGCCCCCGAGGGTGCAAGATCAACTATAAGTTCAGGTATGACAGATCTTGCTGCAATAGCTGGTTTTGATATGGGACTTGAAGAGTCAGAAGCAGTCAATATGACTCTTTACCCGGATGTCATAAATAGTATTCCGTTCATGGCGGAAATAATGAATATACCTGTGAATGTTAACGCCCGGAATCCATCAAAAACTTTGTTCAGTTATTTGGACAAGGATTTAAAGAAACCCTGGTGGCAATATTTATTTTCCGTACCAGTTGAATTGATCAGCAAATTATTTAGTCCTAAGGACGATAAATCAAATGTCGAACTTAACCCATATAAGCTTTCCAGGAAACAGGAACTTGTTATAAATAAACTAAAGGAACGACTTACCGTTGAAGTTGATAAGCGAAAATCTGTTATACTGGTCAATGTGACCATGCAGGATCCGGGAATAGCAGCACTTATAGCAGACTCCCTTGTTTTAAAACTGGAAAAGTATATTATTCTTTACAGGACCAATAAGGCCAGGCTCGACTATAATTTCACAATGAAAATGTTTGAAGAAACTAAAGATGCATACTATACAGCTCAACAAAACTATGCCCGCTTTGTGGATGCGAATAAAAGCATTGTTTTAAGATCCGTTTTAATCGAAGAAGACCGCTTGAAAAATGAGCAGATGCTGGCCTATAACGTCTATTCCAATCTTGCACAACAAACTAATGCAAAAAAAATGAAAATTCAGGAACAGACGCCCTGTGTAACAATCATTGAACCCGCCCGTATTCCTTCAGGACGGTCCAACATGGGTAGAATGTCCATCCTGCTGGCTTCAACCATGATTGGTTTTATTTTGGGATTTGGATATATCTTTTTCAGGAAGATCACAATAAGAAGGTCGGTCATCAACCCGGAGGTATAACTAACAACTTATTGGTAAATACAGATGTCGAGGTTTCCAGGAAATGCCTTCCTTATAAAAATAGCAGAGAGCAGGCATAAAAAAATATTTCTTTCTTTTTTTTGGGGAACCCTGGCTGCATTAATAAGCCAAGGTCTTAATTTTATTACGAATATTCTCATAGCAAGAATTCTGCATGAATCGTTAGGGGAATTATCCATATTAGTTTCTGCAACAACAGCACTTCAAACATTCAGTGTATTTGGTCTGGGCACAATGGCTACTGTTCTTATTGCGATGAGATCGGAAAAACTCCGGCAGCTGATTTTGTTAATTCCTTCGATGTATGGCCTCGTACTTGTCAACTCTATTGCGATCTCAGGTTTGGCCATGCTGATTAATCATTATAACTTTTTTGGACTTACCATCTGGCCAAACCAATCGGGAAGGTTTATTGGTATTTCAATTGCGTGGTTGGTTTTCAGCTCCATGGATGCCCTGCAGGTCGGATTGATTATCGGATTGAACAAATTCAAAACGCTTGCATATGTAAGTCTGATCAGAGGCATAATTTCCATTCTGATAATTTATCCATTGGTAAAGATTTGGGGTGTACAAGGTGGGATTGCCGGGTATGGAATATCCTTTTTCATTTGTTCGGTCATTTCTTTCTTCCTTATTTGCAAGGAAGTAACGGGATTGCGCGAAAGTTTCAGTTTACGAAGAATTTTCAACAAAACAGGATTCAAACTTATAATTCACTATAGCTTTCCGATATTCGTGGCTTCCTTTTTTATTTCTCCTTCCCTGTGGATCGCAAACGGGATTATTTTTTCAAGGGACAGTACAGGATTGGCTCTGAGCACATTTGCCATTGTCAATCAATGGATGATCCTTATTCAGTTCTTGCCCACACAAATTGCCAAAGTGGTCTTACCTGGCTTGGCTAAATTCTCCGGAACAGATTCATTTAAAAAAACCGACAGGTATGGTTTGTTGACTGGCATGTCTATTGCTGTTGGAATCAGTATCTTCTCATTGATTTTTGAACGTTTTATTATTGGTTTGTATGGATTTGACTATGCAACCACTGTTGTTCCTTTTAGGATGATGTTGTTAGCCGGGGTATTTTCCACCTATAATCTTTTATATGGGCAGTCTTTTGTCGCCAGGGGAAAAACCTGGATCCGTGCATTTGCCGATCTGCTCATTGCAGTTACAATCATTCTTATTGTTTGGTATTCGAAATCTTCTATTATACTTTATTCACTCCCTCTGGCATATCTTGTTTCATATGTAATCAGTTCGGGATCCCTTGTATTTATGAACCGGATGATGACTAAAACAGTTCCGTAAAATGTATTACCGGCAGAATTTTGGCTTTCTAGTCTTGTTCATACTGTTTTTGCTTGCGCAAGTGATCTCATGGAAGTTTTATGCAGGAGAGACAGTAATTGTGTTAATGTTTTTGCTGTTATCAGGTTTATCGAGGAACTTCTTTTTTTCAACTGCCAATATATTTATTCCTCAGAATATTGTCTTTGGGGTTTTTTTCATCCGATTATACATTATTCCTTTAACCGGAATTTTCTGGGGCTATAATCATGAAATACCTTTACCACCTTTTTCTCAATCACATCTTTTCCTATCCTATCTTATTATTGTCTTATCTTATTTTGCTTTCCTTATAGGATGGGAATCTCACTACAGTATAAAAACTGCTTTCAAAGCAAAAGTCCATACCCTGAGTAAAGGTGACCTGAAAAAACTTGTGTTCTTCTTCTTATTGTTAGGAGTTGTACCCCTTTTTCTGTACTACCATTCCATAAGGGAGTATTTGTTGCAGGTTTTTGTATTTACAAAAGACAAATCCGAAAGCCTGGATAAATGGGGCAACCTTGTGCTCATTTATTCGAAATATTTCTTCCCGTTTTCAATCTTTTGTCTTTCTTCACTCATTGATTTCAGATTCAAAAGTAAAATCATAATGAACCTGATTATGATTGGCTTGCTTATACTTGTTTTGCTTTTTTCCTTAAGTTCAAATCGGCAAAGTATGGTTTATCCTATTCTGGGATTAATGGCCGGCTTTTCAGGAAAGATATTGCGATTCCGGGTTACTCCTTTGATTATAACGGCTGGCTTGGGACTCTACCTCCTTTTCATGTTCAAGGAAATGAGAAGTATAAGTGTTGCTGCACCCGAGATGGAGTCAATTGGAATGAAAGGTGCAGCTACAACAATTCAGATATATGGTGGCGGACCACAAATTGTTGCACCTGCACTTGGTATGGAACTTAAAAAAAATACAATCTTTGCCTCGTTCTTCAGTTCTGTACCTGTTTTTGGCAAACCACTCCGCGAAAAATCAGGAGTAACTGTTTACAATGTTGCATTATATGGCTTTTCGGGTGTTGCCGAGGACCAGGTATTTCCTACAGCGGCCGAAACATATGCGAATGGGGGTATTATATTGGTGATTGTTTTTTTTGTGTTGGCAGGTTTTGCATTTGCTGCTCTTAACAGGCTTTTCATTTCGGTCCATGATTCTGACATTTTATACAGAGCAGTGCTGTTTTATCTCGCACTATTAATGAATGCATCATTTTTGCTAAGCTTTCAGGTTATGGGGCAGTTCTTGTTCTATAATAGCGTTCCTGCGCTGATGATCATAATGGTTTATTACATACGGGAAAAGCAGCATGAAGGAAAATTTAAATTTCTGACATGATGAAAATAGCTATACTCTACATTTGTACAGGTAAGTATTCGGTCTTTTGGAATAATTTTTACAAAAGTTCAGAACGGTTTCTTTTAACGGAACATGAGAAGCACTATTTTGTCTTTACAGATTCAGCTGAGATTGCTACTACAGGTCGGATTCACACAATATTTCAGTCGAAGAGAGGTTTCCCGCTGGATTCACTTTTAAGATTTGAAATGTTCCTGACAATCAGGGATGAACTTAAATCATTTGATTATATCTATTTCTTTAATTCAAATATCCAATTTGTATCTCCTGTAGGTAATGAAATTTTTCCGGATGAATCACATGGAGGAATAGCTGGTTTTTTACATCCGGGATATTACAAAAAACGGGTATTTTGGTACCCGTATGAAAGAAGAAAAAAATCCACAGCATACGTAGCTTCACATACAAAAAACTTAAAATACTATATGGGCGCTGCCAATGGAGGAAAGTCACAAGAATATCTGAACCTGATTGAAACCTGCTGTAAAAATACTCAACTTGATTTACAAAGAGGTATAATGGCAATTTATCATGATGAGTCTCATCTGAATAAATATCTGGCAGGCAGACAATTTCTGGAACTCTCACCGGCATATCTGTATCCTGAAGATTCAAAACTCGATTTTGATCCGAAAATCTTGATCTTAAATAAAGTAAAACATGGAGGCAAATACTTTGACAAATTGCCAAACACCGCCTATTACAGGCGAGCGGAATTATTTGCAAAAAGGTTCTTTAGTGGAATATTCTGGTATTTAGGAAGATAAAAAGTGAAAGCAATAAAAATTTGGGGAGGTTTAGGCAACCAGATGTTTATATATCTATTCGGCCTATATCTTAAGGAGAAGTTACACGAAGAGGTGGTTTTTTATGAGGTGAAAGACCGGAGGGATACGCATTTATATTCTTTGTCGAAATACAATACTCATATCAAAGTTCTTCCGTTTGAAAGTTTTAAGAAATATTTTTTATCTAAGGGAAATCGATTGTTATACAGGATTGAAAGAAGGACCCTTTTAAATTATCCATTTGTAAACAGATCTGTTTTCATTGAACCATCCCTGCATTTCCAGGAAAACATTCATCAACACGCTTCAGTATATGAAGGCTACTGGCAATCATACAAATATCTGCTTCAATCATTTGAGTCTACCTTGAAGGCAGATCTTGTTTTAAAGGAAAATCCCTGGGAAAAGCACCAAATGCTGTGTGATATTGATAATTCTAATTCCGTTTCTCTGCATATTCGAAGAGGAGATTATTTGAAGAAAGAGAAAACAAACATATATGCCCAATGCAAACTTTCTTACTACGAAGGTGCTGTGGAACAAATTCTTTCAACAGTCAAGAATCCGCATTTGTTTGTATTCTCCGACGATATAGGCTGGACATATGGTTTCCTGAAATTTAAGCATAAAATACCTGTGACTTATATTGATAACAACAATGTTATGGATAATACGCATCTTGATTTTTTGTTAATGCGGAAATGCAAACATAATATAATCGCTAACAGCACATTCAGCTGGTGGGCAGCCTGGCTAAATGAAAACCCTGATAAATTGATTTTTGCTCCAAAAGAGTGGTATGTTGGAAAATTGAATGATGCCACTATGGATTTAATCCCCCCTAATTGGTTTCGAATATGATGGTCACTGTAGGAATACCATTTTACAATGCAGAAAAACATCTCGATTTGGCAATCAGGTCAGTCCTGGATCAAAGTTTTACGGATTTTGAACTGATCCTTTCTGATGATGGTTCAACGGATAATTCACTTAAAATCGCCCGATCATTTGATGATCCACGCATAAAAATATTGAGTACCGTTCAGAACAGGGGTATCGCCTTCAGGTTAAACGAACAGATTACATTGGCCAGGGGTAAGTATTTTGTCAGGATGGACGCAGATGATATAATGAATCCTGAAAGAATTGAAATTCAGATTACGCATCTTTTAAATAATCCTTTGGTAGATGTCGTTGGCAGTTCAGCCATGGTAATTGATGAAGAAAATCAAATTATCGGCTTCAGGAATTGCGCTAATCACTCCCATATTGAGCAGGCCTTCAGGTATATATGTTTTATACATCCTACTGTTACCGGCAAAACAGAATGGTTCAGAAAATTTCGATATACAGAAAGGCTCAAAGGAGTTGAAGATTATGATCTATGGATCAGAAGCTTCCAGCAGTCTTCATTTGACACAATCGACAAACCTTTGCTTTTTTACCGTGACCCCCATCAAGTTAAAATCAGAACCTATCGTTTTCGTCAGAAACAACTAAGACTTGCTATAAAATGGAATAAAGAAATAATAAGTAATAAACCCTTATTATTTTACAGACTGATCATAGAAAGCTATCTAAAAGAGTTCATTATGGCCCTTTCAAAAGGAATCAGCCTCGAGGGTTATATAATCAGTAAAAGAAACCGGATACTGCCGGATGACTTAAAGGATAACCTTCAGAAACAACTGAATGAAATAATCTATAAACGTTAGTTCTAATAAAAAACTTAAATGGCTCATCTCCTTTTAACAGGGAATACGGCGTGGGGAATGTATAATTTCAGACAAAACCTGATGAAACTGTTGCTTCAGCACGGTCATCTCGTGACTGTTGTGGCTCCTCCGGATGCAAAGTTCGAAAAGAGAATAACTGAAGCAGGTTGCAACTTCATGCCAATAGAAATTGAATCAAAAGGGACGAATCCAGTTTCCGATATATTTCTAATCAAACGTTATTATTCAATATACAGAAGAATTAACCCTGATTTCATATTTCATTATACAATCAAACCGAATATCTATGGAACCATTGCTTCCTGGTTTGCGGGTATTCCATCCATTGCAGTGGTTACCGGTTTAGGGTACACTTTTATAAACAAAGGAATGGTTAGTCGTTTGGCGCTGCTTCTATATAGGGTGGCTTTTACAATTTCACGCCAGGTATGGTTTTTGAATGAAGAGGACCGATCAATTTTTATAACCCGCCATATAGTAAAAAAGGAAAAGACTTTTGTTTTAAAAGGAGAAGGCATTAACCTGGAACAGTTTACAGGCTCAGAAAAAACAACTTCAGGGCTATCTTTTTTACTGGCATCACGAATGTTATGGGATAAAGGAATAGGTGAATATTTAGCGGCGGCCCGCATAGTGAAAAAACACCACGCTGATGTAAAGTTTAATCTCCTGGGTCCTTGTGGTATTGATAATCCCAAGGCTATTTCCAAAGAACAAATTGGTATGTGGCAGGCAGAAGGAATTATTGACTATCTGGGCGAAACCGATGATATAAAGCCATTTATCAACGCATCCACTGCAGTGGTCCTGCCTTCCTACAGGGAAGGAATTTCAAGGGTTTTACTGGAGGCTGCTGCTATGGAAAAACCAATAATTACAACTGATTGTGTAGGATGTCGTGATGTAATAATAGATAATGTCACAGGTTTTCTTTGTGAGACAAAAAATCCGGAATCCCTTGCCACTGCAATGGTAAAATTAATTTCTCTTGAAAAGGAACAAATTGATATAATGGGGAAAAAAGGCAGGGAATTTGTGGAAAAAGAATTTTCCGATAAGATTATATTGAATAAATATATTGAAACAGTTAAAGAGCTTGTTAAAATGTAATTACTATGTAAACTGTCATGATGTTAACAACTTACTGTTTCCCTTAAATCGCAATATCATCAAATCCTTATATTTGCGGGCTATTGCCGGATTATTTGGTATCATTCTAAATTTATTGAATACGCAAAAAAGGGCACAACTATTGTATCAGGTTTTCGTTATAAAACAAAAAATTGCTTTTCATGCTATCCCTCTCACTTTTCCACGTTGTTTCATCCTTCCTGGTTTCTGCTGCGATCACAAGTCTGTCAATTCCAAAAATCATAAAGGTTGTAGTAATTAAAAAACTTTCAGATAAACCCGGACTTCGCAAAATCCATAAGCATTGTATTCCCACTCTCGGAGGTATTGGGATTTTCAGTGGGTTTTTTATATCCATGATGCTTTTTGACAATGGAAATGTTGAGCAGATGTCAATTATCGCTGCTTCAACATTAATCATATTCTTTATCGGACAAAAAGATGATCTTATTAATATGAATGCTAAAAAGAAATTCTTTTTTGAATTCATGGTTGCCCTTCTTATTGCATTGGCAACGAATCTTAGAGTCACCAGCTTTCAGGGTTTTCTTGGCGTCAATGAAATTCCATACTTGCTTTCGGTAATTTTTACGGTATTATTGATAGTTTTTATCATGAATGCCTACAACCTGATTGATGGAATAGATGGCCTTGCTGCTTCAATTGGGATAATTTCCGCTGCTGTTTATGGCATTCTTTTCTGGATTAACGGAGAACATGGATATTCAATAATGTCAGCATGTATTGCCGGTTCCTTATGTGCCTTTATACCTTTTAACATGTACAAGGGCCGCTTTAAAATATTTATGGGTGATACCGGCAGTCTGACGATTGGATTATTACTTGCGGTTTTAACCCTCAAATTTAATGCTCTTAATGTCGAGGCCTCCACTACTTTAAGATTCATTTCCGGTCCGGCAATATCCCTTGGAATCCTTTTCCTCCCGCTTTTTGACACATTGCGGGTTACATTTATCCGGTTACGGAGAAATAGTAATCCCTTCATGGGCGACAATAATCACCTCCATCATAGATTACTTAGATATGGTTTGAATCATTTCCAGGCAACACTAGTCATGATATTTTTTCATTTAGCATTCATTATACTTGCTGTATATCTTGACCATCTTGGTATTTTGATCAATAGCACAATCTTGTTCTCTCTTGCCTGCCTGATGTCATTTTTTTCCGCAAAACTCGAAAACTATATTGCATTGCAGAAAGAAGCAGAGCAGAGTGTAAAGCAATTGATGGAATTTACCCCACACTGGGACCTGATTCATAAATCTTATAAAAAACCGGGTACCAGGCAGATTGTAATCGAAGAATCCGAAACACTTGTATAGGCAGGTTCTGCAGTTTTGCAGTATTGCAGTTTTGCAGTTTTGCAGTTCGTCATCTAAAAGAGTGAAATAATTTGCGAGATCTGCGAGAACAAAGCCCCGTAAACATATTTTAATCTGCGAAATCTGCGAAAATCTGCGAGAAAAAAGCCCCGCAAACACATTTTAATCTGCGAAATTTGCGAGATCTGCGAGAACAAAGCCCCGCAAACATATTTTAATCTGCGAAATTTGCGAGATCTGCGAGAACAAAGCCCCGCAAACATATTTTAATCTGCGAAATCTGCGAAAATCTGCGAGAACAAAGGCCCGCAAAAATTAAATCAGCGCAGCCAGCGAGATCCCCGAGATCCTCGAGAACAAATTCTTCGGGAATTAAATCCTAATTTAGCACTGGAATGAAATATACTACTTAATAATCGCAAACCAGATTAGTCAGTTATGATCAAACACATTGGGATACTTACCGCCGGAGGGGATTCACCCGGACTGAATGCTGCGATCCGTGGACTGGGTAAATCCGCTTTAAACAATTATCACCTTGATGTCATCGGATTCAAGGATGGATTCAGGGGCATCATGGAGAACAGGTATTTGAAACTCGATAAATCAAACCTGTCGGGTATACTTACTATCGGGGGTACAATTCTTGGAACCAGCAGGGAAAAACCGCACAAAATGCCAGTGGGTGACAAGTTCGAGGACAGGACTGACCTGATAGTTGAAAATTACCGCAAACATAAACTCGACGCCCTGGTATGTATCGGTGGCGGCGGTACCCAAAAAAATGCCTATATCCTGATGAAGAAAGGGTTGAATATTATTACCCTTCCAAAAACAATTGATAATGATATTCCAATGACGGATACAAGCTTTGGATTTGATACTGCCATGGGAATCGGGGTGGATGCCATTGACAGGCTCCACAGCACGGCACACAGCCATCATCGCATTATCGTGGTGGAACTGATGGGTCACAATTCAGGATGGCTTGCTCTGGGGGCAGGACTGGCAGGGGGTGCCGACGTTATCCTTATACCCGAAATACCGTATGACATAAACATTGTAGCTGATTCCATTTTCTCGCGATTCAAAAAGGGCTCCAATTTCAGCATCATTGCCGTGGCTGAAGGTGCCATGTCGGGAAAATCCTTCAGAAAATCCCATGAAGTTCAGAAAGAAATCGAAAATACAACAGAAGGTGACAGGATTAAGGAACTTAAAAAGGCGTTAAAGAAATGCCAGAGCCTGCAGTTGGGTCATTCAATAAATCTGGCAAAAAAACTGGAAGAACTGACGCATCTTGAATCGCGCGTAACAATTCTGGGACATCTGCAGCGGGGCGGTACTCCTTCTGCAGCAGACCGTTTACTGGGTACGAGGCTTGGAAGTGCATGTATGGATTATATTTCACGGGGCAGGTTCGGGGTAATGATTGCCTCTAAAGGAGACAAGGCCGTGGCTGTGCCACTTGATAAAATCGTAGGTAAAAGAAAGACGGTTCCGCCGGATCATGCCTGGATAAAAAGTGCCCGTGCGGTGGGCACGTGCCTTGGGGATTGACAAAATCACCAGATTATCATATTGATATGTCTTTTAATGATCGTATCCGCAGGAGTTGTGTCCATTGAAAGCTCCCTGACTTTAAAAGTATTTATATTACCCCCGGTTGTATCCTCGAGGCAATTTTTGTCGGGCAACAATTCAAAAAATGTATAATACCCCTGGGGATTGTCATGATAACGCCTTTCACTCTCATTCAAAACCTTGCCGGGATTGAACAATCCGGATAATGGGCTTGAAACAAATATCACCAGAAGAAAAATTGATGAAACAAAATGCGGCTTGTCCGATCTTGCTTTCCCTGATAGAAAATTTATCTTTTTCATCTCTGTCTTTTTTAATGAACCTGATACTGTCTAACTTTACGTAACTACTTTCTTTTACCCATTAGTCGCAGGTTAGAAAAAAATGTCAATAGAAAAAGTAATCTTTTTGCAGGTATAACGCAATATCATTAATAACCCTATGAATGACAACGAAATAATACAAAATATTCTTCTGGGTGGATCACATATGGAGAGATGCCTGGAAATTTTTTACAAAGAAAATACACGGTTTATAAACGTAATGGAAAAAAAATACGGGATTAACCGGGAATCCGCTATAGATGCTTATACAGATGCTATTATCGACTTTAAGGAACAGGTCAGAAATAGAAAATTCCACCATAAATCCAAATGTTCAACCTATTTATACAGCATTTTTAATAATAAATGCATTGACATTTTACGAAAAAAAACGACTCATACAATAACCAACGATTTACCTGAAAACATAATGGACCATTCGCCTGATATAGTTCAAATGCTCACGAAGACGGTAGAGAAGGCATACCTTGATAATCTGATGGCGATGTTGGGCTCCAGGTGCAGGGAAATATTAATGGATTGGAACGATGGATATAATATGGATGAAATCGCGTTAAGAAATGATTTGCTTAATGCCAACGTTGCCCGCAGTAAGAGGTATACATGCCTGCAACAATTGCTGGCCCTGGCGGGGAAAAACAAACCTATGGATTTGGAACAACTAATTTAGACACTGAAAAATGAAAATCGATCTCGAAACACTGGAAAATTTCTATGAAGGAAGAATGAGCAAATCTGAGAGGGATGCCTTCGATAAGCTCATCCTGTCAGATGCACAGGCAGCTGAAGATCTGAACAACTATATTATTTCAAAAACAGCCATAACAGCCGCATCCAATGAGCGCCTGAAAAAGCATCTCATTGAAAGCGGTAAGGCTGTACAAATTACGGATCACCGGAAAGCTTCCTTTACCCGATACCTGGCCATTGCCGCATCAATTGCCCTGCTCCTCGGTATCGGCTGGGTAACTTATCTTTTTCTGAATCCCCAGAAATCCCCGGAAGAGATTTATATTTCATATTATCAAAGGCCCGATGTCAATGAATTTACCGTAAGAGGTGAAAACAATGATTCCAGCCAGTTGTACTGGGATCGCGGATTGAACCATTTCGCAAACCATAAGATCGGTATGGCGGCATCGGAATTCAACAAAATAATCCAGATGAACAAAACCATTTCCGCATCCAAGGCTTACTTTATGCTGGCGCTATGTTATATGGAAATGAATGAGACCCAAAAGGCGATTCAAACATTTGACAGGGTAAGTGACCAAAGCACCTTCGTTTATATGAAACAATATTACAGCGCACTCTGCTTTATAAAGATGGACAAAAAGAAAGAAGCCTCCGATCTGCTGCAACAAATAGTACAGGATCAAAATCATCCATACCGTAAAAATGTTATCCGCATTCTACGGGATTTATAGCATTTCACTGTATCAGAACTTATAGGCAATGCCGATGGCCAGAACTTCCTTAAACTGAAGCCGGGGGCCTTTTTCACCACCTTCAATTATGCCATTGTCATTCTTGTCCTCTTCAATTTTTATATCATCATCATATATCATATGAGTGGATATTGTGGCAGAGAAAAATTCATTTACCTTCATCGATATGAGCACTTCCCAGTTCACGTCAATATTTCCGGGATTATTCATATAATTTGAGAAAAGATCCAGGTTGGTCTGAAAGGAGATATTCTTCATTATGTCCTTTTTAGCAAAGATCCGCGCGTATCCCCCGAACTCACTATACACATTTTCACCCCGGTTAACACCGAATTCGCCGGAATCGGACAATGCCTGATCAAGTACAAAGGTAAATTTTCCGGTCAGCGGGGCCAAAAATATACTGAAATTGTCGCCCCGCCGGTATTCCACACCCACTGCACCAAGCAAATATCCGGGTGCCATGAACCTGGAGATTATCACACTGTCATTCGGATAATTATAACCGTTTGCAAACTGGGTCCTGAAGTCCAGCAAACCCGCGAAGTATAGATTATCAGCTACATTATAGCCATATTTCGACGTAAATATGATTTTATCATCCGATTTCCACCAGTTTTCCTTTCCCTGTTTCATTGAACCATAACCCAGGTCCAGATAGCTTTCCCAAAGTTCATTGCCCCTTTTATACCGGGCATTCAGATTGAGCAAACCGTTAATCGCAATCGAACTTTGACCGCCGGCAGCCCAATTGGTTAATGAAGTCTGAGACATGTTCAGATTGATCATTCCTCCGGCTTTCCAGCCTTCCACAGAATCGACCGTCTGGGTCTTAAGCTGTTTTTCTGCATCCGTCACCTGTGCATTGCTCGCTACAATAGGCATCAGCAAACCAAAAAGTAAAAATGTTTTTTTCATAATCAGGATTTAGTCTTTTTTAGTATTCAAATATATATTTATCCTCTTTAAGTAGGTTGGGCAAAGTTACATAAATCAAAAGATTGTAAATAACCGCAGGCACTTTTAATATTAATCCGTCAATACACATTACTTTTATTGAAATAAATGATTTACAATAATGAAGACCCTATAAATCATGAAAAGGTACCTTGTTTTTTTATGTCTGCTACTGAGTATTGAAATCAATGCACAGACAGTTAGGGTGGCAGCCGCAAGCAGTCTCAGGTTTATATTGGAAGAAATTAAATTAAAATATCTTGAACTGAATCCACATTCCTCAGTCGAAATTGCGCTTGGGTCCTCCGGGGCATTATCGCAACAGATTATCCATGGGGCACCCTATGATTTTTTTATGTCAGCTGACGTCCGCTTTCCTCAAAAACTGAAAGATGAAAATTGCACCCTTGGCGACATAAAAATCTACGGGTTTGGAAAACTGGTACTATGGAGCAACATGCTTGATGTTTCGAAGGGTCTTGGCATTTTAAGGGATAAAAAGGTTACCCGGATTGCCCTCGCAAAGCCTGAAATCGCGCCATATGGCGCAGCAGCCTTACAGTGCCTGAAATTTTATTCCCTTTATGAGGAGTTACAGCCCAAAATCATCTATGCCGACAACATATCCCAAGCAGCTCAGTTTGCCGAAACAGGTAATGCAGAAGCTGCCCTGCTGGCATATTCACTTGTAATGGGACCTGAATTAAAAAACAAAGGAACATTTTTTGTTCCCGATCCGGGAAGTTATAAACCAGTTGAACAGGCATGTGTTCTATTAAAGTATGGCAGGAGAAATCAGGAAGCGATTAAATTCATGAACTATGTATTGAGTGATGCCAGTAAACCGGTATTCGAAAAGTATGGTTTTTATGTTCCACGCTGACTAAACAATATGAACCGGATTGAGGTAACCATAAAGAAGGTAATGAATTCCGGGGGCATCATTATGGTGGACCTGGAAGCCGCCGGGCTGACAATGACAGCTCTTCTTATCGATACACCGGTAAATCCAGGCTGGCTAAAACAGGGCAATCTGATCTATGCAGTTTTTAAAGAAACAGAAGTGTCCATTGCAAAGGATTTTTCAGGCAAAATAAGCCTGCGGAACAAGCTCCCCTGCACTGTAGAAAAGGTTGAACGTGGAGAGTTATTAAGTATTATTCACATGTCATTCAAGGATTATCAGATACAGTCTGCCATCACTACCCGGTCAGTTGACATGCTGGAGCTGCATCGGGGCGATGATGTTACAGCCATGATTAAAGCAAATGAGATCACATTAATGCAAAAAATTTAGCAAATGGATCACGAATTCATGATAACCCTCTGGATCACATTCAAGCTGGCTTCGCTTACGACGATAATTTTGTTTTTTATTGGCCTTCCCCTAAGTTACCTGCTTGCATACTCCGATTTCAGACTAAAACCTGCCATGGAAGCGCTAGTCAGCATGCCTCTTGTTCTTCCCCCATCAGTGTTGGGTTATTATATCCTGGTGGCATATAGTCCACGATACTGGTTTGGGGATTTCCTGGACAGGTTCTTTAATGTAAGGCTTGCTTTTTCTTTTGAAGGCATTCTGATTGCCTCGGTAATATTCAGCCTTCCATTTATGATACAACCTTTGCAAAATGGGCTTAAGACAATTCCTGGACAAATAAGGGAGGCATCCTATACGATGGGTAAATCAAAAACAGTCACATTTTTCCGTGTTCTTTTACCGAATATAAAGCCTTCAGTTATTACTGCCCTGGCATTGACATTTGCACATAGCATCGGAGAGTTCGGCATGGTGCTGATGGTGGGCGGAAATATGCCCGGCAGAACCCGGGTTGCTTCAGTGGCGATTTATGATGAGGTGCAATCCTTGAACTTTGCTGCCGCCAATAAATATGCCCTGGTGCTTTTTGTGGTTTCATTTTTACTCCTTGTATTTATTTATAGCATTAACCGGAAACAGGATACATGGAAAATGATTTAATTGAAATAGATGTTGAAAAAGAACTGGTTTCCGCACGAGGCAGAATAAACCTGCATATAAGGGCCAGGTTAAAACAAGGGGAATTATTTGTTGTATTTGGGGATTCGGGCGCCGGAAAAACTACGTTTTTAAGGATACTGGCAGGCTTAACGTTGCCGGACAGGGGATTCATTAAAGTTTGTGGTAAGATCTGGCTTGATTCTGCTGCCGGAATTAACCTCCCGGTTCAGTTTCGTAATATTGGATTTATGTTCCAGGATTATGCCCTGTTTCCCAACATGACCGTATTTGAAAATATCCTTTATGCCCAAAAAAGAAAGGAAAAACACATTGCATGGGATTTGATTGAAAAATTCGGTCTGTCGGAATTTTCAGACCGGAAACCCGGAAAACTTTCTGGCGGCCAAATGCAACGAGTTGCGCTGGCAAGGGCCCTGGCTGGAAAACCTGACTTCCTCCTCCTTGATGAACCACTTTCCGCGTTGGATTCGAAGACACGCACCCTGTTGCAGGACGAAGTGCTAAAAGTAAATGAAAATCAACATATCACTACCCTATTGGTTAGTCATGACCTGGCTGAGGTATTCAGGCTTGCACAGAAGGTAATTAAAATTGAAAACGGTGAAATTATTGCTATAGGCAGGCCTGATGAACTTTTCATTGACAATCAGATCAGCGGAAAAGTCCAGATAACAGGCAAGGTGGTGAAAATTGAACACTTCGATACCTTTTTCCTTGTTACAATCGTTACGGGTATGAACCAGATAATCAAGGTCACTGCCTTTCAAAATGATATTGAAAATCTGCATGAGGGTGACCAGATCATCGTTTTCTCAAAAGCATTCAACCCTATCATCATGAAATTATAGGATAAGCCTAACAGGTTAGCTATAATTTTGTTATTCTATAAATAATACTAAATCAGAAGAAATGAAGGTAGCCGTTTTCAGTACCAAATCATATGACAAAGAATATCTTGATAATGCTAATGAAGGGAATCAGCACGAACTGGTATATTTTGAATCTGCCCTGAGGGAAAAGACAGTCAGGCTGGCAGAAAATTTTGACGCGATTTGCGTATTTGTGAATGATACCCTTACGCGGGAGGTAATTGAAAGCATTGCAAAATTTAACATCCGGGCTATTGTGCTGCGATGTGCAGGGTTTAATAATGTGGACATTGAAAGCGCAACCCGTAATAATATCCACGTTTTACGTGTGCCGGCATATTCCCCCAATGCCGTCGCGGAACATGCAGTTGCCCTGATTCTTACCCTGAGCAGAAAGACCCACAAAGCCTATAACCGGGTAAGGGAAGGTAATTTTTCAATCGAACGGCTTACCGGATTTGAACTGGCAGGTAAAACTGCGGGCGTCATTGGTACAGGAAGGATCGGTGCAACCTTTGCCGCTATAATGAAAGGATTTGGTTGTGATGTTATTGCATATGATACTTACCCAAATAAAGACCTTATCGGGGCAGGTGTCAGGTATCTTGCCCTGGACGAAGTGTTCAGATCATCCGATATCATTTCATTACATTGCCCGCTAACCCCTGAAACTTACCGGCTGATCAACAAGAATACACTGGATGTTATGAAAAAGGGGGTCATGCTGATTAATACAAGCAGGGGAAAACTCATTGATACCGATGCAGCCATTGAATCGCTTAAAGAGGGAAGACTTGGATATCTGGGGATCGATGTTTATGAACAGGAGGAGAAGCTTTTCTTTAAGGACCTTTCTGAAATACTCATCCTGGATGAAAAGATCCTGCGCTTAATGACATTTCCAAATGTTCTGGTTACAGCCCACCAGGCATATTTTACCGATAAAGCCCTGACACAGATTGCAGATACGACAATCCGTAACCTCACTGACCTGGAACAGGGCACCCTGAATCCGGCAAACCTTGTAGGTACCAAACAGATCAAAAGCTAGTGCCGGGATTGATGTAGAAAAAAAAGACCTCCGGGGTGAATAACACCGGAGGTACAGGCTAAAGCAGCGCAGTTGAAAACAACGCCATCCCCACTTACTTCTCATCTTTATTGGTTTTCAAACCCCACACTTCAATTTCAGCCTTTTCATCTTTGATATTCGGAAGCGTATTATAATCGAAAACTATTTTCTTTAAATTACGCTCGCCTCCATTCAGGTCATAAGACTTACTTTCCATGGTAGGACCGATAGGTGAATTTACAGCTATATCCTGCTTGTCACCTGTCTCATAATACACCTCTACACTTTGCAGATTTAACGGTGCATCATTTACCTTAAACTTAATGGAAGAAAATTTATCAGCACCCATGACGGTGATCTCATCTTTGTCATTTTTAAAATCAATCGTCCTGGATCCAATTTTATGCCAGCCTGTTTTATCGCTGACAACAACGGCTTGTGCATTTGCTGAGCCATACACGATAGCCATGGCCAGCAATACAAATACTGCGATTTTTCTCATTTTTCTGAATTTTAAATTACTATTAACATAAATCAATGCAATATTGATTACAGATCAGCTAACATTTTTCTCACTTCGTCTTTCGACTTGCCGAGTTTTTTTTGCAGCCTGCCCAGCATCTCATCTTCCCTGCCTTCTGAGTAGATAAGATCATCATCTGTAAGGTCTCCGAATTTCTGTTTAAGCTTACCTTTTAGCTCATTCCAGTTTCCTTTAATAAGAGTTGTGTTCATGGTCGTAAAATTTAAGTTCTTAATAATTCAGTTCAAAATTAGGACCTTGGGCATTTAAATGTGTTACACAAATCTTTTAAACTGTTATATAATTCCTACTAAACCACGGCTATCATGTTCCATTCTCAGAATAAAATCAGCGAGGCCGCGGCCCCGCAAGTGAAGAATGTGTAACAAATCGGGGAAATATTGTAACAGTAAAAGTTGTATTCATACGATCTTTGTTTAATAAAGAATTTCATGATGTTATGTTTAATATTAAAAAGTATACGAGATGGCAAAATATTCAAAAGGATCACAGGATAAAGTGGAAGAGGTGATGCATGAGTTTAAGAAGGGAACTTTGAAATCGGGCAAAGATGGCAAAGGAGGAAAGGTGAAGAGCCGTAAACAGGCCGTAGCAATAGGCCTTAGCGAAGCCCGGAAAGAAGGCGAAAGAGTTCCCGGAAAGAAAACTGAAAAAAGTAAATCCAAAAGCCATGCAAAAGTCCAGTCGTGAAAGACCCATTTTCAAAAAGCAACTGCAATCTCCTCCGGGTTTGGAATTCAAAATGGACCCGCAGCCCGAATTTGATAATAAGACTGCCGGGAGCAATAAATTGCAGGACAGAAAATGTATAATATCGGGGGGAGACAGCGGTATTGGCCGTGCAGTGGCCATTGCTTTTGCCAAACAGGGTGCAGATGTGGCCATTATATATCTGCCGGGTGAAAAAGAAGATGCAGATTTTACGGCAACCTATATACGGGAGAAATACAAGAAGCAATGCTTAAAGATACCAGCTGATATCAGCTCTGAAAAAAATTGTCAGAAAGCAATTGATAAAATATTACAAACCTACCCTAAATTAGATGTTCTTGTAAATAATGCAGCAGTTCAGTTTCCCGAACCCGATATAACCCGGATTACTACAGAACAGTTGACAAAAACTTTTGCTGTGAATATCTTCGCAATGTTCTGGTTGACGAAGGCCGTTCTGCCTCATCTAAACAAAGGCGGTTGCATAATCAATACAACCTCGGTGACTGCATATCGCGGAAGCTTAGCTTTGCTCGATTACAGTGCTACGAAAGGTGCTATTGTTTCATTTACAAGAAGTCTATCCAGTAATCTAATTGAAAAAGGTATCCGGGTAAACGGTGTAGCAGCAGGTCCGGTATGGACTCCTCTTATTCCTTCAACTTTTGGAGTTGAGAAGATCACCAAATTTGGTACGGATACACCAATGAAACGTCCGGCACAACCTGTTGAAGTTGCCCCTGCGTATGTGTTCCTGGCCAGCGGGGATGCCAGCTATATTACAGGGCAGATCCTTCACGTTAACGGGGGTGAAATTATAAATGGGTGAATTTACATATAACAGGACAAGGCTCTGCCTTGTCCTAACGTAAGTGCATGTTATAATCGCCCTACGGGTATTTTATAGGGTAAGGCGTAATAGTGTCCGTATTAATCAATGACCCGCCCTTCTTGAATAAGATAACTGAATCTTCCTTATTTGGTTTAATTTCAGAATAAGGGTTTAGGGCCGGTGACGTTCCATCTATATTTAAGTCATGATCAGGACTTGTATTTGAATTATTTAAATCCTGATAATCGTTCATTGTCGGATTCTGATTGATTCCTTCCTTGTAGTTGTTGATTACTGAGTCAACGCCTGTTTGACTGAAACCAGTGAAAACACAGCCTGACATAAAGGCAACAACTACTATTAACTTAATATTTTTCATGTCGGTTTCAATTTAACTTATCATTTAACCAAAATTGCTCCCGCCCTGGCCCCTTTCTTAAGACCGGGGTGGGCGGGAGTTCTACTGAATCAACCCTGAAAAACGCTTCACGCTGTTGCCCAAACATGTAGAATAACCAATCCCTACATGTTAATCATCAACCTCTTCACTTGCCTCGTAATTGATTTTATTTTCGGCAATTTCCGATAGTTTAAAATCCGCTTCCTTTTCTTCATCCAGGGTAGCTGCCAATAGATCAGCAACCTCTGTATGACCCATCGTATGAGCTAATTGCAGAAGCGAACCATAGGTTGCAATTTCGTAATGTTCCACCTTTTGTGCTGCCATAATCAATGCCACATCCCTTGTAGCGGTTCCGTCTTCGGTATCCTTAATGACCTGTTCGCCTTCATCAAGAATGCCCTTCATGGCTTCACATTTTTTAGAATCGGCTGTTTCCCCAAGATTTTCAAAAATCTCTTCCAATCTTGTGATTTGGGTCTGGGTTACATCCAGATGGTCTTCAAAGGCCTGGATAAGATCAGGTGAAGATGCAGCTTCCTGCATTTTAGGCAGGGCTTTAACAATTTGTTTTTCAGCACCGTATATATCTTTCAATTCATCAAGAAAGAATTCGTGCAGGCGAGAATCAGTCATATTTTCTCTTGCCGGGCGACTCATATTCCTTTCATTAGCTTCCATAATTCTATTTTTTTAATTATATATAAATAGTATCATTCAAAATTATTGCCAAAAAATTAACATCCTGAAAATTAGGACTGTAAATTGAGTTGTTTTGGAATGGCGGGCTTCAAATCTCCACAATCAGGGGAATATTTTACTCAGGGGAATTTTAAATCAGTACTAGGATGCTTTATCGTGTTTTCTTTCAAGACTTGCTTTAAGCTGTGACATTAAATCCGTGGATTTGCTATGCACGACTTTCATCTTTGTTTTCGTCTTCTTTACACCTTTGGCCTTTTGCTTTATTATTTGAAGCAATTGCTCCGAGTAGGTGTTATTATAAGCCTTAATATCAAATTTTTCAGATAATTGATTGATCAGTGAAATCGCCATCTCGAGCTCCTTGCCCTTGAATGTGGCGCTGGAACTAATTTTTAAATCCGTTGTTTCGCGGATTTCTTCCGGAAAATGTAAACGATGCAGAATAAGAATTTCCTTTGTAGCCCTTATTAAGGCGAGCTTTTCCTTACTTCGCATAACAAAAGTGGCAATACCCGCCTTTCCTGTTTTAAATAAGGCCTGCTGAAGCAAATGATACGCTTTTGATCCATTTGCTTCAGGAGCAACATAATATGAATTTTCATAGTAAATAGCATCCACCTCCTCAATTTTAACGAATTCTTCAATATCGATCATTTTTGTTTTTTTGGCATTTGCCTCCTCAAAATCCGATTCGTCAAGGATAATATATTCATCATTGTATTTATAGCCTTTTACAATATTATCCCAGTCAACCTCTTTACCGGTATTTTCATTTACCTTTAAGTATTTGATATTCGCATGATCCTTTTTATCAAGCATG
>JBGSSA010000028.1:0-15157 GCA_041737295.1 Bacteroidales bacterium
CCGGGATACGGTCTGCCCAGATGAAATGGAACAACCTGTCACCGATGATATAAAATGGTATGATCATGGCAAGCAGTATAAAGGAGAGCCGGGGGCCTTCAAAAGTCACTTCCTGCGGGGAGGGACCCGTACCGGAATTTGCATTTTCATCCATGCAAAGAGATTGTTTCCCCCTTTGTGCAATTGATTACGACAAAGGGAACGGTCAATTTGCACAGTCCGGTTCTGCCTGACTGCTCATTCAATTTCTCTTCAATTCTTCCAAAGACATTGTCCTGCAGGTTTGGCGGCACGATGCTTTTCCATGATGGCAAAAACGCAAGCCTGATAAAAAAATGCTGAAATAACGTGGTACCATCTGTAAATTGATAGTCAAACTGATCCTCGGTAATACTGCTGACAGTAAATCCATGGTGATTCAACAAGGCGGTCAGCTCTGGCAAAGGCTTTCGCTTACTGTATATATGATCTTTAATCCCTGCAATTTCATCTTTCATATTCAGTTCTGTCAATACTTCTTCCAACAGGGAGTAAAACTCCAACATGGTGGAGCTGAGATTCACCGACAATACAAACTGTCCGTTAACCCTCATAATCCGGCTGCATTCCGAAATAACCCTGTTCAAATCGGCAACATTATTGATACCATTATTGCTGATTATGAGGTCTGTGGAATTGTCTTCCAGCGGGATATTCTCGGCTACACCGCAAATAATCTTAACGTTGGTGATTCCGTAATGGGTAAGTTTTTTTCTTGTTCGTACAATGGCCGCCTCCCACGGATCAATGCCATATACTGTACAGGATTTTCCAAGTCGCATGGCCAGTTCAGTCAATGGAAATCCGGCGCCGAAACCGATGTCAAGTGCAGTGATATTCTTTTTCAGCCGGATCTGTTCCAGCAGTTTCAACCCAAACGGAGCCGACCACAACGGCAATTCGTCAAATAGATCCACATTTTCAGGCGAATCAAGGTTAAGATAGACATTGTCGCGGCTCATACATCGGAAGTGCTTGTTTGAAACGTAAAAATAGGCAAAAAATTCAGTCAAGTACTTCTTCCAGCATCGGAAATTGCTGTTTCCACAGGTTAAAATAGGATCCCTTTCCCGCCATAAGAGTCTGGTGATTGCCTTCTTCCACAAGACGGCCCTTATGAAGCACAAAGATCCTGTCGGCGAACATAATGCTCCTGAACCGGTGGGTAATGATCAGTATGGTTTTACCATGCAACTTCATCGTCCTGATCATTTGCCTGACATGTGCTTCAGCCTGGGCATCCAGTGCAGAAGTGGCCTCATCCAGTATAAGGATTTCAGGATCCCGGTAAAGGGCTCTTGAAATAGCCAGTCGTTGTTGTTCCCCTCCCGAGAGTGAAACACCGCGTTCTCCCAGGATAGCATTGTATGCGCCCGGAATTTTCTCTATAAATTCCCTCATATTAAGCATTCCGCAAATATCAATGATACGGCGCATATCGGGTTCATTCTCGCCAAAAGCTATATTTTCGGCAATGGTGGCAGAAATCAGTTCAACATGCTGGGGAACAATTCCGATTTGTGCCCTCAACGTATCAAGCTGAATTTGTTGAAGATTGTATTGTCCTATTTCAATTGTGCCTGATTGAACCGGGTAAAGGTTTTCAAGCAACGCGATCAGCGAGGTCTTTCCCGAGCCACTTTCCCCAACTATAGCGGATATCTCTCCCTTTGTAAAAGTAAGATTCAGGTTATCAAAAACCTGCAACCTCGATCCATACCGGAATGAAACATTTCTGAAATGAATATCTCCGATCATCTCCCGGGTCAGGCTGATTTTATTTTCATGCGATTCTTCACATTCCAGATCCATGATCTGAAAAAGCCGGTCGGCAGCAATAAGGGCATCCTGCATGGCCTGGCTGGCATTCACAAGGTAACCGATTGGTCCGAGGAGATAACCGAGTAAGGCATAAAAAGAAAGCAGCGTTCCGGGGGTAAATTCGTTCCGTATAACCATCAGGGAACCCAGCCACAAAACTGAGATTGTGAGAATACCGGCAAGCAGTTCTGACAGTCCCTGGGTGATGATGTGGCTGCCTGAAGCAGTGTAAACTGAATGCAGCAACCTGTAAAAACGCGTTTCTGTTTTAAGATTCGTAAATTCTGATACCGAAAATTCCTTAATTGCAGTGACTGTATTAAGTGATTCAACCAGGTGTGATTCAAGATCGGCAGAATTCTCCATGATCTTTCTCAGGATACGCTTATTGATCATTCGGAATACAAGGTAAAGGCATACATAAAAAGGAACGGCAATCAGGACGATGGCGGCCATTTTCCACGAAAATAAAAACATGACAGCAATTGAAAAAAACACAATCATCAGGTTCACCGCGAGATCGATAGATACATTATTGATAAATGACCTGATTTTTACAGCATCGCTGATACGGGATATGATCTCCCCTATCCGCATGGTATCAAAAAAACGCTGCGGAAGCTTCAGCAAATGCCTGTAATATCCCATAATCAGCGTGGCATCAATTTGCTGACCCGTTTTCAGGGTAAAAATATTTTTTGAAACGCTGATAAATATCCTTATGAGAAGTAAAATAATCATTAGAAGGCTCATCAGGTTGAGAAGATTTATATTGCCGTCAACGAGCACATGATCAACTATTTTTTGCACATAAAAAGATGTTGTAAGCCCAAGAAATGAATACACCACCGCTCCGAAAAGTGATTGAATTATGATCGTTTTGTGTGGCCACATCAGTGCAATGAACCTCCTTCCCGATGACCAGCTGCTATCCATCGGTTTAAAATCCGGCGAAGGCACCAACAGCAGGGCGACTCCAGACCACTCCTTCTTAAAAGCCTCATGGCCGACCTTATGGAGTTTCCCGTCCAGCGGATCCATCAGGTATACGGATTTTTTGTTTATCCCGTATAAAACTTTATAATGGTGATAGCCTCCCCCGACAATTACATGGAGTATTGAAGGCCTTGGTATGTCAAACAGGCACTCGTAGGGACCTTTAATGCCCTTGGCAGTAAACCCCATTTTTTCAGCGGCTTCAAGCATACCCAGCATGTTGGTTCCCTGCCTGTCAGTGTTAGCCAGTTGCCGGATCCTTGCAACAGGCAGGCTAAGTCTGAACCATGAAGCAACCGAAGCCAGGCAGGCTGCACCACAATCAGTAATATCCTGTTGCTTTACAGAAATATGTTTTTTCATGTTTCATAATAGATTGCCAATAACGTGATCAGTTGATGATTAACGTGCTTAAATATTTTGTGTCGGGTTAAACCGGTCATCCGACTTCTGATACAGCAATTGAAAAAGTGAACGTCTTGCGATCATGAACCTTGCCATAAGGGTCATTCCTTTTTTAATAGTCCCGGGAGTACCGTTTTTGAGCGTTAGCGCGGTTGTGTCAAGCGAACATTTGACTTTGAAAACGGGCACATTGTTTACAAGGAGATAATCATCGGAAATTCCTTTGATATGACCGGAAAGCGTGCCCCATTCATTATAATTGAAGGCATCCACCTGTATTCTTACGGGCATTCCCTTTTTCAGCATCCCGATATTGTTTGCCGGCAGAAAAACCTCTGCGATCATTGCATTTGACGGGCTGATTACGGCCACTACCTGTCCGGACTGGATATTTGTACCTGCATAGATACCATTAAATGATTCAACTGTACCGTTTACCGGTGAACGGATTATGCAGAGATCCTTTTCCTTTTTCAAAAGATCGATTTGCATTAAACAATCATCTTTTTGGGACACCAATTTTGTCAGTTCTCCCTCCCACTTAAACCGGGCTGATGATTCACAGATCTTCTTTTCATTTTCAAGCTGGTCGAGGGAAAATAATAAATCTTCGAATTCTTTTTTTGAAATCAGCATGTTATCGAATAACTTCTTTTGTCGCGATATTTCCCTGTCAGCCCTTTCAATCCTCGAATTAATCTCAGCCAGCTTTTTCCTGAAATTATTCTGCTCGGTTTTATATAAATCAGTCTGACACAGGGTGAAAACGGGTTCACCGGCCAGGGCCTGTAAATCACTGATATAATTTGCATACTTCTCCAGTTCCTGCTGCCTGTAGTCGAGTTGCCGGTCGGTTTCCACGGATGATAGCAGGAGCAGTGTGTCGCCTGTGGATACATGATCTCCTTCCGTTATAAATACCCTGGACACAACGGAAGAAGGAATAACCCGCACCTCAGCGAGTTCCGAAACAGGCCGGATTATCCCCCGGCCCTGAACGGATACAGAAACCCTGATAAAGGGAAGGGCTGCAACAAATACAAGGAAGCAGGCAATAACGGAAATATAGATAACCCGTGATTTTACCCTGGTCTCATGAAGGAATTTTATTTCATGATCCGAAGGCAGATTGTGAATAATAAAAGGTTTCAAAATAAATTGCCTATAAATTCCTTGATATTATCCCAATTGTTAAAAACCAGGTAGAAGACTATAACTGATGCTACAAATACAGCTATTTCCATGATATACTTTCTTGATTTATTCATGTTGCAAATCTATTATGATGAAGCGCTAAGTTGAAATATCAAAGATTTTAAGAGGCTATATTTTACGCGAACAGGAACCGGAAAACAGGTTTCCCGCTGCGGTCCGGAAACCAATTGTTCACATAAAACATAGCCTGACAGCATTATCTGGGATGTTGAAATGCCCAGATTGCATAAGCTTCAGCCTGACCGGCTAGTCCCTGTGCACTTCTGCATATAAAACCGATCACACAACCCACATCATATGCAAATCCTCCCCCATTTAAGTTCATTGCCTCGTCGCTGGTAAGTACGCTAAAATTAACTGTGGTTTCCATGGTTGCAGAGTTTTAAGATTATTTCTGTTCAGGTCTTCCAGCCAGTCCATTCTTGAAATTGTCCCAGTCGTCGATGATCTTGGCGGCACATGCAATGATCAACCCGGCCAACAGTGGACCCATGATGGATCCACCTTCAATCTGCCTTAATTCAGAAGTGCTTAATTCAACATAATTATTGCTCATAACGGTGATTGATTTGGATTCTCCCTACTCTGTTCTGGCTTTTCGGTAACGCCAGCAATAATGATAATTAGGCCTAACAGCAAAATTGCATACCAAATATAAAGCGGGCTTCTGCAATTATAATGCATAAGGACTATTTTTTCTCAGCCATGAAAATCCACCCTGTATCTTGTTGTATTCCAGTGAATTAATTTCTTCAATCCGCACTTCGAAAACGATCCGGCAATGATACCGGTAATAGTAGGTCTGACGGGTTCTGCAATATTCCACCGGAAGTCCCAGATCCTTAAGTTCATCGATAAGATTATAAAGCAGCCTGACACTGATTTCAAGCCGGCCGGCGAATGCAGGTGCATTTCCTGTTCTTTCCTGCCGGATAAACTGGTCAATTCTTTCCAGTCGCGATATGTATTTCAAACCTGACATAATCTAAAAGTTTTATCCTGTATTGAAAGGCTGTATACCTTGACAAAGCTGATAAACTTAACCTGGATGCCGGTTTGCACAGTGAAATGTATTTCCTGAAACAGCACATAAAATCTTGCACCTGTGCCCGTAATGACATTGAATAAATTTACAAAGCAATTAAAATAAGTGCAAGATGTTGTGTTAATTTATTTTGAATCTAAATAAGTTGTTTACAGGATGCAGCCTTATAAATCTTTCCTGTTACGGAAAGAATTCCTAATGGAATCAACCTGATTCACAAGGGGTTCAATTGATTGAATCATGGCTGAATCCTGATTCCCGTACCGGATTGTATGAGAGTATGAACCGTTCCTGATTGTAATCCATTTATCGCATCCATCTGCACATACATTGCAGGTATTCAGGTAGATTCCGCTGAATATTTCGAGGTCGACTTTGCCGGTTAATTCATTCCATGTCTCATTGTCCATATGGGACAATTTTGAGTAAGCCCGATGATCACAAGGATCCATATACCGGTAATTCATCCGGTCCTCCGTAAGGATCACAGAATCCTCACCTGCACACCACCCGCAAACAGATCCACCGATGATAACAAGTCCGGATGTGTCCCGCTCTTTCCTGCACGAAATCGCCCACAACAGGAGCAACATGCCGGCCATTAAAATTACTTTCATACAAGATGCCGTGTTATACTTCCATGGACGGGAGAAACTTCACAAAGGTTGCGTCCGGCACTCGTCCCTCTTCACTAGTCCCCAGTCCCTAGTCCCTAGTCCCTATCTCCCTATGCCCTGCGTTTTGCTGTCGCTTTCCACCTCCACATTCCGGTCGAGTTTTTTCACATTCTTCCCCTTGTTGAATTTATAGGAATACATGAACTGAATGTAATAGGATACATCAAAACCTATCTTATTGGTATTCTTGTAGGTAGGTGTTTCCGTTTCCCTTCTCTGCAAGGTGATATTTCTAGAAAAAGGCAGCAGGTAGAAAACGCCCAGCGTATGATCCTTCATTTGCCGCTGTGCACCAAGGCCATAGAACGGAGTACTGTACGTTTTGCTTTGCGCATCCTGCACCACCCCGTTATAGGAAAAGAAAACAAATGCTGTCATTTTCTTTGCCTTGTCGAGATTTTTGTACGCATAGCTTGTGATGCTGTATGAAAAGTAATCCTTGGAAGGTATCGGAAGGGTTGGAGCGATTCCTGCATATTCATCGAAGTGTCCCTTATAAAACCGTGCATTGATGTTGACAAACCACAGCATGGCATTCACACCTGCGCCATATTCATAGCCGCTGAGCAGGTTAAAGGGCTTTGAAAATGTTGTCATCAGGCTGTCTACCGGAGATTGGATTGTCGCATAGCGACGGCTGATCTTGTCGGATAAGAATTCATGATAAATATAGGGTGAGAAATAATTGCTTCCGAAGTTCCAGGTATATGTAAGCTGCAACCGGTCGCGATAATCAGGCTTCAGATTGGGATTTCCCTGTGAGATCTCATAATTTGAACTCACTCTCCAGTAGGGATCCAGGTCATAAATTCCGGGGCGGTTGATGCGCCTGTTATAGGTGAATTTAATATTATGCGATGCAGATATTTTGTATTGAAGATTTGCTGACGGCAACAGGCACGCATAGTGTGGCTCGGACACCGAATCCGCGGTAATGTTGCTGTTCTCAACCCTCAACACGGCCTGAAAACCGAACTTCTTAATGTTATAGGTAAATCCGCCATATACTGAATTACGTAATTCACGGTACCTAAAAAGATTTTCCGATTCCAGGTGATTCGTTGTAAAATCATAGTTCATCTGCTGGTAGTACACCTGGTATCCGGCCTCCAGTTTGGCCGATAATCCCAGAGGATGAATATAATTCAGCTTAACCGACAAGTAGTCACGTTCATTCAGGATATCCTCCAGCCGCGTAAATGTACTGATCATTGAATCTGTATCATAAACAAAACGGTCATTCGTAAAATCGTTTGTTTCCTTTGATTTGAATGTATAGAAACTGGCATCGGTTGTAAATTCCTGGATAGGCTTTTTAAACGTCTTTTTATAAAAGAGGGAAAGCGTTGTCTCATCGCTATGAGTTCCATTACTGGTAAGCGTTGCAATCGTATTTTCAGGATTGTTGTTTTGATACAGGTAAGATGAACTCAGCATATCGATATCCTGCCCTATAGGCTTATAACTGATATTGAAGCTAAGGTTATTTTTTTCATTGATATAATAATCAAAACCCCCGTTTATGGATGAGCTGCTGATTTTGATCCCCCCGTCGCCCGACATGGTGGCCGTTGAATCCTTTTCCTTGAAATAATCCACATTGGTGGAATTTATATCCAGGTTCTGGATAAATGTAAAACCCGTTATGTAAAAGGTAATTTTACCCATTGCATAATCCAGGCTTCCGGTTGCCGAAGTGGTGAATTTATTGAATGGTTTAACATTAAGTCCAATATTGCCGTTCATTCCATACCGGGCTTCCTTTTTGAGAATAATGTTAATGACTCCGTCGATGTTTCCTTCGTACTTTCCTGAAGGGTTGTTTATAATTTCAATGCTTTCGATATCCGATGGGAGGAGTTTTGCCAGGAACTCCTTGTCGCGTTGCCTGCCATCCACCTGGATAATAAAATTGGCACTGCCATTCATTGTAATATTGTTTTGAAAATCGACATTCACCTGCGGTATTTTCTTCAAAATTTCATATCCGTTTGTAGAACTCCTCGCAATAGCATCGGGAATCGAATAGACAGTCCGGTCCACCATTTCCTTGCCCTTCAGCCGTTCTCCCACCACAGTTACCTCGCCCAGGGCAGTGGCTGATTCGGATAAGAATATCGTGTCGGCATTTACATCTACCGATCCCTGAACGGTCACATTTGTTCCACCGGATGTATATCCTACAAAATTGACTTTAACCCGGTAATTTCCCGGCTTTACCCTGTCGAACTGGTAGCTCCCGTCAGTCAGGGTTATTACACCGGTGACCAGTGCTGAATCAGGCAATTGCATCAGCCCGACGGAAGCGAATTGTGCAGGAGATTTGTCTTTATCCATACAAACCTTTCCCCTGATGTTTTGAGCCTGGATGGTAACAGAACAAAACAGTAACAACGAAAACAGAAATTTTGTCATTTTTTTTTTAACCTCAGTGGATTATTGTATTGAGACTATTTTTGCAGTACCGCTCATTTCCATAGGCATCTGCAGGTTCATGCCCTGAACACTGATATGCAGGTTTCCGGCAAGATGTGATTTGGATGAATTCTGAATAACCAGCCCGGTATTGCTGTCAAGCATCACCTCCGACTTGCCCATACCCTTTAAATCATCGTAGGTAACTGTGGCTGGACCGTACTGTATTGGTTCAGCATTCGGTGTGGCTCTGAAGCTCGACTCTGCTGTCAGGTTAGCCATATTCCCTTTGATTCCGCCCAGACTATAGGTTGTGACAATGTCAAGGGACATTCCGCCTGAATTCATATTATCATTTATTTCCCATTTATCGCCCGGTACGACAGCCTTGCCGGGCAGATTATGAGTGAACACCTCAGCCATGGAAATCAGTGCTTTTTCACTGGTCATGCCAACAATCTGGGTTTTGGTTACGGAAGCAGTTTCACCAGTTATAGAGGCCGTGTCTTTTAAGAGTATGTCGGAAAGCATTTTTGCATTCACCAGTTCTAGAACCTTGCCTGTATAATCCAATTTAACATACAATGGATTTTTGCTTAACCGGTTCATAAAAACCGTCATCACTTCGCCTGCATCGGAGGAACTTATGTTTCCCTCGTTGGCCGAATTGATATTGACTATCTTTCCCATGGCATTAGTAATGGTTACTATTGTGTCAAACCGGAATTCGGCAATCATAAAATCAGCCGCTGCATCCATCATCTTAATTGAAACCGTTGAATTGTAATTCACATTCGTGTTTTGCTGAATGCCATTCATCGTTTGTGATATCGTTTGTTCTGTTGTGGATTTCAACCGGTAGACCTTATTTTTTTCAAGGTTGAGCTTCAGGGTAGTCCCGTTCTGAGCCATAACACCAAATCCCATAAGGATGGCCATAAATAGTAATACGATTTTTTTCATTGATTGAGTTTTAATAGGGTTATAGATTATGAAGAACCAAAAATAATACGACCTCTGCATTTTAAAAAAGCATTATCGGTAAACGGAAGAATTTTACCGGTTGATCAATGCGAGCGGCTGGTGAATGGAAATTTCTCTCGAAGATCCCACATATTTTCCCGAAGGGATGCCTTCGGCACCGATTACTGATTACCGATTACTGATAACTGATTACTCAACGCCACTCAATTTGACTATCTCAGGCCATCCGCCCGGAAGCTCATAAGCCGACACCCAAAAGGCCGAACCGTCATAGGCTACGCCAAAAATATAGTAACCCGGTAACTCAAATGACGCTGTGCCGGAAAGAGGAGTGGTTGTACATTTATGCAATTTGCCATGAGCTGCCACATACAGGAAATTATTTGCCATGGCAAGTCCATCCCAGTTACTTAATATGTTGGTGCTAAGCGAAACCGTATTTTCAGCGATTTCATATTTGTACAAAATACCTTCATTATTGCTATAGCACCATAAATAATCTTCATCCTTTGCAATCCCATATATCCAGGCGCCCATGGCAGTGCTGGACGTAATTGAGCTTCCATCGGTTTTTCGGATCCGGGTTACAATATCCGATGCGTCACTGCCAACCCATAGATCATTACCGTCAGCCTCCACAGCCCATGCATACTGATCCACAAAGAGACTATCGGAATTGCCGCTGACCGGGTTCATGCTATATAAATAATTTGTATTGAATCCGTTTCCATACCAAAGTAAGGAACCATCAAAAGCTATATCTGTAGCTTCGGAAACGCGGGCCCTGAAACTGTGTTCCTGATTTGCAGTTTTTATCCAGGATGCTGATTCTGTGTTGCTTTTATCCCTCACCAGGATTATGTTCTGTTGCGGATTTTCCAATTTCAGGGAATCCCCTTTTACATTATAATTATAGATGCTGAGATTTGGATATACATTGGGATCACTGTTATCAATCATTAATTGATTTCCCGTAACCATTAGAATGGCGTAATCCCTGTCGCGTATGCCCTGAGCATCGGATGAAAGAAACGCACAGGTGCGGTCTTTATTTATTACAAGAAATTTATCAGGATCCGGGCCCTTGACGAATCTCCATGTTCCGGCAAGACCGGTAGCATAATCATGAAAAGCATCATCATCTTTTTTACAGGAAAAACCGATCATCAGCAGAATAATGATGAATATAGGGTAATCCTTCCTGCTCTTTCTCATCGACCTGTGTTTAAAATTATACGATCAAATTCTAAACATCGCATCCCTGAAAAAGTTTTAAAGAATTTCTATGTCATACTTGTTTAGCAAACCGGTAATTTCAGCTTTGGAGAACCGGGCTTTCCTGATTTTGTTTTTTTCCGGATCAATTGAATAATGATAGGAAGAATAAAGGTCTGCCCTTTCAAGGTTTGTATTTTCAAAAAGTGCACCCTGTAAATCACAATTATCAAATAATGCCCCTGATAAATCCGTTTCCGTGAAATCGGCTTCCTGTAAATTGCACCGGATGAATTTAGTTTTCTTTAGTTTGAGTCTGTAAAAGGAGGATATCCGTATGATACAATTCTCAAAATAGACTGAAAGTAACAACGGATTACAATTGTCAAAATGCAATCCGAGCATCTTGCAATTTATAAATTGTGCATCATTAAATACGGAATTCATGCATCTTGCCAGGCTGAAATCACAATTCACGAAGGTGCAGGAAGAAAAAGTGATGTCGGAAATATCCGCCTCATAAAAATTGCTGTTCAGAAAATTGCAGTGATCGTATTCTGCTTTTTCGGGCGACGTAATTGTATAATCAATTTTATCAAAATTCCGGGATTCAATAAGTTTTGTATTCATTAAGGGTTGTCTATTTACCGGCTAAAGATACCGAAATCTAATTCCTGACACGTAACCGAACCATCTCGCGTCCCTCGTCCCTGGTCCCTGCTGGTCCCTGGTCCCTAGTCCCTTCTCCTAAAGGGTATTGTAAATTTAAATTCGCTTCCTTCGCCCAATTTACTTTCAACCCATATTTTGCCTCCGTGTCTTTCCACGAATTCCCTGCAAAGGAGCAATCCCAGGCCTGTTCCTTTTTCCTGTTCAGTACCTTCACGGGTATAATTAACATCAATCCTGAATATATTATTCCCGATGTTTTCAGGCATACCGATACCTGTGTCTCTCACACAAATTTCAATATTATCCTGCACCTTATGAGCAACAACAACTACTTTTCCGTTTTTAGGTGTAAATTTAATGGCATTGCTTAAAAGATTACGCAATACGCTACTGATTAAGTTTATGTCAAATTCCGCTTCAAGAATTCCATTTATTCTACTATGCAGTTCAACATTTTTATTTGTTGCCTGCGTTTTGAAAATTGAAATTGTGTCATTAATTACCTCATTCAGGATCATCTTTTGAGCGGAGAATTCAAGCTTACCGGTCTGTGTCATGGACCATTCCAGAAGGTTTTCGAGGAGCGAATACCCCTGCTGTGCGGAGCCATGCAACAACATGCTGATATTCAGTATATTATCTTTATCAAGTTGATTGGCATAATTGATCAGGAGCTCAGAGGCGCCGATCAGACTGCTCAACGGATTTTTCAAGTCATGGGCAATAATTCCAAAAAACTTATCTTTTGTGGCATTCAGTTCTTTCAATTCGGCTGCATAATTTTCAAGTTCCTGTGTCCGTGTCCGTACTTTCTGGTCAAGTTCTTCATTCAGTTTCTGAAGCGCTTCGGTTGCGGCGGCCAATTCCCTGAATAATTTCTTACGCTCAATGCCATAGCGGATTGCGCGTAAAATATTATCACCAGTAAGATTGCTCTTGATAAGATAATCCTGTGCACCCTCTTTAACGGTTGTGATGGCTATTTCCTCATCGTCCAGCCCGGTCAGAACAACAACGGGTGCATTTAACTTTAATGCCTGGAATTTTCTTAACGTATCCAGTCCAAAGCTGTCGGGCAATCCAAGATCAAGCAAAACTACATCAAAGTCCTGACAACCTGCTAAATTCACGGCATCAGATAACGTTGAGGCCCTTTCTACTAAATAATGAAGACCCGATGTTCTTAATAATTCCTGTATCAGGTAAACGTCACCCGGATTATCCTCAACCAGTAAAATCTTTAACTGTTTTTCATTCATGTGATTTCATGTTTCCTGAAAATTCATCGTTTGTACACAGGATCCATCACACTGTGCTTTTTAAGATAGTATCCTTTCGGGGCAATTTTACGAGGGCAAACCAGAATTCAACAATGGATTTTATAGAATTAATAAACTGATCCAATTCAAGAGGCTTTGTAATATAGCAATTTGCATGTAAACTATAGGCTTTTAATATATCTTCCTCTGCCTGTGAGGTGGTCATAATCACGACCGGGATCAGCTTTAAATTGTCATCAGATTTTATTTCAGCCAGCACTTCGCGTCCGTCCTTCTTAGGGAGATTCAAATCGAGAATAATGAGATCGGGCCTTGGAGTATATGAACTCTTACCTTTCTGTTGCAGAAAACTCATCGCTTCCACCCCATCTTCCACTATGTGTAAGCGATAGCTGTCTTTATTCGCATTCAACACCTCTTTTATAAGCCTGGCATCACCGGGATTATCCTCAACAATCAAAATATCAATAGGTTCCAAAAGTGTGTTTTTAACTTGTTTCGCTTAATGCACTTAGTGTATCCTTCGCTTGGTCTAAGTTACAATAATTTCTAAAATTTAACAAATTATGAAATCTTAACCTGGTCTTAATTCAATCTTAATTTGTATTTAATGAAGAGATTGGTGCACTTCAATAACTTAGTCATAATTAATAATAAAGTTATGAAAATGGATTTAAAAAATATTATCGCACCTTCCAAAAGAATTGACAGGGCGATTGAATTGCTAATTCATTACAAATTAACCATGATTGAGGTGGCATACCAGCTTAATTATGGAAGTGTAGATGAATTTGAACATCAGTTCAGGGATTGGGTAGGCTATTCCCCCGAAGATTTCAAACAATTAATTCTTTGGGATGGTGAAAAAGAAAGTAGAGCCATGGCCCGGCTGTGATTCAATCCATATTTTTCCTTCATGCCTTTCAATGATTCTTTTACATATAGCCAGTCCAATTCCGGTACCCTCATACTCTGCCCTTTGAACAAGCCTCTGGAATATCAGGAATATCCTGTCAAAATACTGCGATTCGATACCCATTCCATTATCCCGGACTGAAAAAACGAAAAATTGATTTTCCGATTTAGAGGATATTACTATTTCAGGATTCGTTTTACTGAATTTTATGCCATTTGAGATCAGGTTCTGAAAAAGGAGGATCATCTGGCTTTCATCTGCAAATACGACGGGCAATTTATCGCACTTTACAGAAACCCCTCTTTCTTTGATAATCAGGCTCAGGTTTTTCAGTACCGAATCAAAAACCAGGTTAAGATCAACGCCGGTAAACTTTTTCCCTTTGGTATGAATGCGGGAATATTCCAGCAGTCCGTCAAGCAATAGGTACATGCGTTTGGCCCCGTCCTTGGCATAAAAGATATATTCCTTAGCCCTTTCATCGAGCTTGTTTTCATATTGCTTTGCAAGCAATCCGGTAAAACTTGAAACCATCCGTAGCGGTTCTTTCAGGTCATGGGAGGCGATGTACGCAAAATTTTCAAGTTCTTTGTTTGATCGCAATAATTCTTCACTGAGCTTGAGCAGACTTCTTTCCGAACTTTTCTTCAATTCTGAAATATCAAAACATACTCCTGCCATTTGGGTTGGCAGTCCCTTATCATCTCTTGCCAGGGAGGCTTTAATGCTGATAAACCGGCTATCAGACTTCAGCCTGCATATTGTTTCCAGCGGTATGTATTCTGAAACCGAGCGGTTAATCGCGCTTTCAACGTGGCAAATATCCTCTTCATGGATCAGCTTTTTAAACGCCTCAAATGTATTTTCAAATTTTCCGGGAGTAATTCCCAGTGTTTTCTCAGTTCTGGCATCAATGAATGTTTTTCCGGTTTTTAAGTCCCATTCCCAAATGCCGATATTTCCATTTTCCAGGGCATTATTAAGTTTCTGTTGTGTGCTTTTCAGCCGTTCATTTGCTTTTTCAATATTAAGGGTTGCCACTTTCACCAGGTCATGCAGGTGATTTTGATATTGTTGCATTTGGGTGACATCCGAAACTATAATGCAGGCATCTCCTGCCAGATCTGATGGCAGAGCCCTGAGCGACAAGTGGAGGTACAACGTCCTGTCCTTGTTCCTGTAAGTAAGGTTTCCTTCAGCCTTACCTTCAAGTCCGAGCTGGATTAACTGGCTGAAGTTCTCTTTCTCCGGTGCGGAAATGAATCGGTATATGTTTGTTCCTGTGAATTGTTCGTCGCCCTGGCCAAACAACTTCAAAAACATCTGGTTATGATATAATATGGTGCCGTTTCCGGTAATGATGACAGCCCCTTCATCCATTTCTTCGAGGATTATCCTGTAAGGTGTATCTGCCGAAGTAAGGGAAAAAATTTTATCTCCTCCTGTTCCGGAAACAATGATGGCGTCAACCTCTCCG
>JBGSSA010000050.1:0-5208 GCA_041737295.1 Bacteroidales bacterium
GTATCCAGCTAATTGATATAGATTTCTTGTTTATATTTGTCCTTAGAGCCATATTTTTAACCCTTTTTTTGAACATTTAAGCCCTGGAACAATATGTCCGGAGTGATATATGATCTGAATTTCTTAAATTCGGTCAATTAATCACTTTTGCGATGAAAATACATCTTGTATGATCCTGTTTTTAGTGGTGATCTCATTTAAAGAGATTGCCCGTAAAGCCATTGAAATAAAGTAACCCAAATCGCCAGGTCAAAAAAAAAACTACCATGAAAAGAAGACAATTCCTGAAGGTATCCGGCATAGGTACCACTGCATTTGTTTCATCCGTATATATACCTTCTGTTTTTCAGGAAAGGAAAATCAAAATCGGACTCATCGGAGCAGGATGGTATGGCATGGTTATTTCCCGTGCTGCGCTGAAAGCCGGTGGTGTCGAAATCGCCGCAATTTGCGATGTTGATTCGGATCACCTGAATACTAGCGCCGATGAACTTGAAAAGCTCCAGGGAACCCGTCCGAAGACGTTTAAAAATTACCCTGATTTGCTCGATCAGAAAAATCTTGAAGTGATCTTCATCGGCACAATTCCGCATTGGCATGCGCTTCAGTTTATCGCTGCCTGCAAAAAAGGATTTGATATTTATTGCGAGAAGCCTCTGTCATATGACGTGATAGAAGGTCTGGCCATGGTGGATGCGGCAAAAAAAGCCGGCAATATTGTACAGGTGGGGTTTCAGCGCAGGCAAAGCAATGCCTTTAAAAAAACAAAGGAACTTATAAACAGCGGACGGATTGGTACCCTGCACCAGGTGGTGGCACAGATTAATTATAACCCTGTACTGAAGGAAACCACCATTCAGGCTCCTCCGTCAACTCTCGACTGGGAGGAGTGGTGCGGTCCGGCCCCGAAGCTTGATTACCGGCCAAATATCGGTCACATGGCATGGCGTCTTGAAAAGGAATACGGGAATGGGCACCTGGTCGACTGGGGGATCCATCACATTGACATTATCAGGAATATTATGGATGAAGAGATGCCTGATGAATTCATTACCACGGGTGGAATTTTTGTATTAAAAGATCAGATCACTACACCCGATACCCTTACAGCCACTATGAATTTCAGAAAAGCACCTGTAATATGGCAGCACAGGTTATGGGGTAACGGTGGTGCATCAGCAGAATTCAGTAACGGTATATATTTCCATGGTGATAAAGCCACTCTGTTTGCACAGGATTCAAAGGTGGTGATCTTTCCGGCAGGAAAGGACAGTACCCGTGAAGATATGGATATTCCTACACTGCAGATGCAGGAAGATCATGTGGCTAATTTTCTGAAGGCTGTCAGGAACAAGGATAAGGCACTGATCACCTGTGATCCCGAAGATGCATTTAAATCCACTGCAACTGTTCAGCTTGCAATGATCGCGTATAACACCGGTTCGATAGTTAAGTGGGATCAGAAGAAGGGCGAAATAATTGACAATTCCGAAGCATCAGCTCAATTGAAAAGGGAATACAGAAAGTATGAGCATCCATCCGGTAAAGCTTAATTATTGTTTTACCAGTTTATTGGTGAAGAATGATTTATCTGTTTGAACGATGATAAAATATATCCCGGATGTAAGATTTGAAACAGAAAAATCGTTCGTGAAATACTCTTGAATAAATACCCCATGTGAATTGTAAAGGTGGATGCCTTTAATTTTCTGGTTGCCATAAGTTACATGAACAATTCCATTAGTTGGATTTGGATAAATAATTACAGAATTTTCGGGTTTATCTATTTCAGGAATTGATGTAACAGGGTTTGTCATTGCAATTAACTCCGGTAACATGTTCAATATATCCCACTGAACGAACTGCCAATCCCAGACATGGTAATTCCCTTTTTTGGGGCTTATGGGTATTGCAGTATACAGTACTGAATCTAAGTACGGGGGAAAGGTATCAATTATTCTTTGGTCATTGGGGGTAAAAATCGTATCAATCCATAAATGTGAACTGCCCGGTACTGAATCAATTTGTCTGATTTCAGCTCTGAACATATTATCAAATCCAACGTATTTAATAAAACTATTATCAATCGAGATATAGCGGGCTATGGGCTTCGGAGTAGTAGTATAACCAAAATCGTAATTGGCATCCTGATGACTCTTTGAATCGTAGGTTTTATAAATCAATCCTTTGTCAACAAAACACTGGTTATAAAAAAAGGATACGTCAGCAAGGCCCTCGGCTTCATAATGCTTATTCCAGGTACGCCAATTTATCAGGCATCCACTTTCGGGTACAGAGTCTTTGGGCGGAAAGGCTTTAATATTCTGCAAAACGCCACCGGTTCTGCTACCATTTTTCAGAGCATAATTGGGCTCCCCGGCGCAAAGAGCTACTATCAATTGCGATTGAAGGACAGGGTTATTATCAAATTTTTTTCTTAACAAAAACATGATATGATCTGATCCCTGGGAATGTCCCATCAGAATAATTTTATGTCCTTTATTATAAAATTTCATGTAATGACTAAAGGCAGAATCAATGTCGTTATATGCAAATTCCATACAGTTGGCCAGCTTATTCGAATCTGAAACAATTGTATCTATAAAAACGCTGATTTTCGCTTGTCGATAATACGGGACAAATACCCTACCAAACTGGCCAAAAATGCCCACCTGCTGACTATACACAAATTTCGCTTTAAGTGTGTCAATGCCATCCATTGTAGTATTGCCAAGGTGTCCAAAATCCATATCAATTGTAGGATAAACATAAAAGATATCAACCAGGGTATCGTTATAACGAGCATAAGGAATTACCTCTTTAACTGAAAAATCCGGATTCCTTACTGTCAATGTTAAGTTTTGATGACGGGCAATATCTGTAGATTTCAAAACAGGATGGCACATCCAATTCTGAGGAAGATTGTAATCAACAGTTTGAGCAATTGAAGAAGCAGATAATGAAAGAACTATGGCGAAAAAAAACAATACCCGTGAATAGAAAAATCTATTGCCGGCATTTTTAGGAATACAAGCGAATTTTGGCAATATAAGCTCTGTGTATCTTATCATTTCATAAATTTTATGTTTTCTTCCTTTCTCGGGATATCAGTGCCGGAATCTATGCCCCTCGCCAACTAAATAGCATTTTCAGGTTGTACGAACCAATTTTTGGCGAAAGATGATCTATTGTATACGTCCATTTAAAAATTACTCTTCCTAAATGTTCCTGATATTTGAGAAGGATTGAAATGATATGCCCCGGCCTTTTCGTTGCGACGCATCAATAAATTAAGTCACATGGTTCACAGGCCAGGACTTTCATCAAACATAGCTTCGTCTGAACTGCCTGTTTTAAATAAGGGCTTCTCGATGGGTAATGTAAAATAAAAAGAGGAACCTTTACCTTCAACACTTTCTACCCATATTTCACCCCCATTTTTTTCTAAAAATCCTTTTACCAATAATAATCCAATACCAGCTCCCCTATTTTTTTTTCTTGCTTCTATAAGGGTTTTCATTTTTGGCGTAAAAAGATTTTTCACTATTTCTTTGGACATTCCAACTCCGGTATCTTTAACCTGAACAATAATTTTGTCATCATTGCTTTTCGCTGAAACCGTTATTGTCCCTCCTTTTTCTGTATGTTTTATCGCATTTGAGACGATATTCTGAATGATGGAAAGTAACATTTTGCCATCTGCAAATACAGATGTATCCGCTTCAATCTCGTGATGAAGATTTATGGTATTTACCGAAGCAGTTTCGTTTAAAGTTTCAAAGACTTTATTAATGTAATCGGTCAGTTTTATTTTTGCTGGAGAAAATACCTCAGATGCGTACTTTATTCTTGCCCACTCTACTAAATAGTCCAACATATCTAATTCATCCAATGATGATTTATACAGTATGTCGAGCATTTCCTGAACATCCGCGGGCTTCATTTTACGAAAATATTCCTTCAAATAATTGGCGGTTCCGATAATGGCTGCCAGGGGGCTTCTTAGATCATGTGAAAGTATTGCCAGAACACTCTCTTTATGAGTATTCAATTCTTCCAATTCTCTGACATATTTTTTAATAGCATCCTCCGATTGTTTCCTCTCTGTCAGGTCCCGCAAAATTTTAACATACCCCAGCATCTCTCCCTCAGAACCGATGAGTGGAAAAAGCAACCCGTAAGCCCAAAACAGGCTCTTATCCTTAGCAATGTGCCATCTATTATCCGTTGCCCTGCCGTCTTTTAAAGCTGTTTCAATTTCACTTTTATGAATACCTTTTTTTAAATCTTCCTCAGTAAAAATTATTTCGAAAGGTTCTCCAATAACTTCGTCCGTTTCATAACCAAATATTTTTTCCGCGCCGGAACTCCAACTGTTTATGTTGAATTCTTTATCCAACGTAAAAATTGAATAATCCTGTAAGCTGTCAATTATCTGGCCATAAAACTCAGCAGTGGGTATATATCTTTTTTTAAGAAACTTCGGATTCTCTTTGCTGCTTTCCATTTGATTTATTTTAGTCGTCATTTTTATTTCTATTTTTGTTGCGCATAACAAGAAAGATAGTTCACGGATTCTTATCTTACTTTAATTCCACCTGATTTTACAAAGATATCGACAATTCTCCATTGATCCTGAGGAATAGATGCCGCGGTATTGTTAAATTTACCACTATCATTACAAAAATGCCCGCCGATGAACAGTACTCAATACAAAAATTATTTCTTTATAGGGATAGCCGGAACCGGAATGAGTGCCATTGCCCAGTACCTGAAGGGAACCGGTTTCAGTGTGGCAGGTTCCGACAGGCTATTCTGTCCCGGCAACAAAATGCTGATCCAGGAACAGTTTGAAAAACTCGGCATACAGTGTTTTTCACAGGACGGATCGGGGATTACGCAGGACACTGATGTGGTCGTTGTTTCAACAGCCATTGAGGAGAATAACATTGAGTACCGTAAAGCGAAAGAATCGGGAATTCCCATTATGAAACGATCAGAATTGCTGGCGGCCATATCGAAGGACCGGAGAACCATTGCAGTTGGCGGTACTTCAGGGAAATCTACTACAACAGCCATGATATTCCATATATTACAGGAAAACGGATATTCCCCATCCCTGATGACAGGTGCAGGGTTGACTGAATTGCTGAAACAGGGACTTCCGGGGAATGCCTGGGTGGGGAAAAGCAAGTGGCTGGTCATTGA
>JBGSSA010000108.1:0-54985 GCA_041737295.1 Bacteroidales bacterium
ACAGGTTATACTTTGCATGTTTTTTCCAATAGTGGGGTTACAATATTCCAATCTACTGCAGATACAGGCATACCTATCAGGAAGGTTCCGGGATACGAATTTATCTTATCCAATATTTTCTGATACAGCAGGGCTTTGCTAAACACAAATAATAAGCATTTTTGAGAGGATTTTATATTTCCATCTTCTGTAAGATCTTTGGACATTATGTCATTAAAAAAAGATGCCTTAACAATCAGGCTTTCACTGAACAGATCATTTGCAATTTCTTCGGCCTGGATTTCGTTGGTGCAGTCAATTAAGTATAAAAGCATGGTAATATGTTTTTATTTTTTTATTAATGATTTAATTTCCTTTACATTAATTTCGTGTGTAATATGATCCGGCTTTATGTGTAAAAAAACAGTAGCACCAATAAGACTAAAAATTGCAGCAATTTGGATATGTTGTCCTCCGGCAATCTTAATTCATTGCTTTTCGTGAGTTCTTTTCCTGATCCTTAATAATATCATATCCTTGCAACAAGAATTTGTGTGCCCATGGAATTCTTAATTCAGCGTCAATATAAAACCTATGAAGTCCGCTGACAATCTTTTTTACCATTCGAGATCGGTTTTAGGCCCCATTGTTTTCACTGCTTTGTTCATAATCCTTTATTGTTAAAAATGAGTATTGGTAATTCATTGGGATAATGGAGTGATATTCTTCAACTGAAGCACCCAACATACATGCATCAATTATTCGTTTGCCCAAAGAAGATAGTTCGGGTGTAAGGAACTTTTGCAATTCCTTTTTAAAGAAATCATGTAAGATATTTGCGCCGGCATCATAACCGTCAAAACCAACTTCGGCCTGTCGATACACCTGAAGAAACCTGGATGGTATTTTTGCCCCTTCAATAGTGAGGTAATTCAATTCGTATCCCAACAGAGGACATCTGGAATCTTGATACTGGTCGCTTCTTAACTTGGCATTCCCTCTGCGTGTAAGGTATTCGCGCATTAAAAGCTGTGGCTTGAATCCAACCTTCCAAACGCCAATATGCTGGTTAGGGATCAAGGTATACCTCATCCGGGGGGTTTGAATAATTTGTTCAAGCAGCAGATTTGCATGGGTCACCATCTTGCCGGTCGCAAAAGGCCAATACGAGCCAACTCCTTCGGATTCCATTCCTTCCCCTCCAACAATGCTCGGGTTGGCATGCCCCCTGGGCGAAACAAGCCTCCATAGCCATGCCAATGCAGGAGGCAGGATATGGAACAATCCAACAATGCCATAACTGGGATTTTCTTTTGAGCAGGGAGGGGTGCGAACGCCAAAACTCCGAACATCTACTGTAACAGGCTTACTGATAACGCCTGGCACAATGTCCCTTGGCAGAATTACCCTTGGGTTAGGGCATCTTTTCCCGGGTTCGTCTTCAATATGGTCCCATATCAACGTTGTACAATCCGGATTTGATTTAATATTCAGAAATAATAAGGGTTTCCATGGTTTAATGGTTATTTTTTCAAGAAAGGGATCATCACCATAATCATTCACACTGTCTACACGAATAAACCAGGCATTCTCTGCATCCAGCACGGTTAATTTCCCATTATCCCTTTGGATAGAAGGATGGCATAAAGCCATATCATCAGTAACAGGATTAAAAGAGCAGAAAAGGGAGATGTTGATTAGCCTCTTTTCCTGTGTTAAAATATTTTGGCCGATTAAAACCTGGCCATCCGGTTCCCTTACAATATGCTGAAGCATTTCACTTTTCCCCCCGCCACTTGCCCCTTCATGCATAAACGTTGTTATATTATCATAGGGGCTTACCACCTGAACGGTGGAACAATGGGTCGTAATCCATCCCTCCTTTTCACCTTTTGTCAGTAAAGCTCCATACAACCCTTTCTTTGCGCTTGGCCCCGGATAAAGGTTATAGGAATAAATTTCATGTAAATTTTCAAGCCGGTTGTGAACGACAACCTGTTTACCTTTAAAGTGTGTGTGCCGAAATATAGGAGCAACGTATATTAATGAATCAATGGAGAAACACTCAGGTAAAACGGCAACTGGAGAGATCCTTTGTAACATCGCTAACCCCATGGCAAAAAAGCCTGCATTTGCCGGTGCAATGGCCATTCCGCCTACTCCGATTTTATCTCTTCCCGCAAAATAAAAAAAGACAGCCAACTCCTGTTCCTTGAGCCATTTAAGGGTTTCCAATTTGAGCGATTTAAATTCGTAACCAAATTTATCTTTAAACCTCTCTTTATCAGTGGGCAAGTCATCGGCTATCGACATGGTGTCCGGGTCGCGCCGACGCATATAGGGCTCGGTATAATTTGCTGATATGCCATTAGTTACCCTGTGGATTATCGCTTCGGTATACTCTCCTTTTTCGGGTATTTTGTATTTAACTTCAAAGGTATTGCTGTTTTCACCGCCAACGGCAACAACCGCCAATTGCTCAACAGAATCGAAAACAGTGAATTTTTTGCAGCTGTTTAGAAGCACAAAAGCGTCATCAGGTAAAGTAATTTTTTTCTGTTCAAGAACTTTAAAAAAATCTTTCATTTGCTACTTTTTTATTTTTGAGAATATAATATGCTGCATCCAAAATATTTTCACAGATTCTTACATCATGTTTTAATTCCTCCTGGTGTTTTCTCCCATGCCCCGTTAATAAATAAATCGGTTCGACACCTGCATTTATTCCACATATAGCATCAGATGGATGGTCACCAATAATATATGAATCAGCCAGATTTAGATTGTATAATTCAGCCGCTTTATTTATAAAATAGGGATTCGGTTTTCTGCAGGTACACCTATCTTCTGCCTTATGCGGACAATAGAAAATATCATGGACTCTAATGTTTCTTAACCTTAAAATGTCAATAAGAGATTGGTTTACTTCCTTCACTTCATCTTCCGCGGTGAGTCCTTTTGCTATACCTGACTGATTTGTGATAATAAAAAGAAGAAAATACTCCTGTATAATATTAAGCGCCTGAAAACTCTCAGGATAGAAAATCAAATGCAGAGGATTCTTAATATATCCTATATCCTCTATAATTGTTCCATCTCTATCCAAAAATACTGCGGGGTGCTTTTTCATCTTTTCCTGTTTTATGATGGCAAAGATAATGAAATACTACTTAATTAATGAAGCGATACTTAATTTAATAATTTTTTTGTTTTAATTCTTGTTCTTGAAAAAAACAAAAGCCATTAAAAGCTCGCAGGAGTAATAACCCATATAAGTTCGCAAATTGCATCAGTATTATTTTTTGCATGATAAGGTACTTTTAAATTAAAATAAATGCTGTCACCTGTTTCCAGTAAATAATTTTTACCCTCTAACTCAAAGCTTATTTTCCCAGAAGTAATATAGCAAAAAGCCTGTCCAATATTATTTGTAAACAAGCCCATTGAATCGGAATTCCTGGCAAAACAGACAAAATATGTATCCATCTGCTTACCTACATCATGATGCGAAAGCAAATAAATTTCTGTACCTGAATCATTCTTTTCGACAAACCTAAGGTCATTTTTCCGCACTACGGGATTTTTGCTTAATGATTCATTTTCACCTATCAGATCACCTACAGTTGTATGAAGGTTTTCAGCAATTGATTTCAGGGTAATAATGGAGGGGAATGCTTTGGCTTTTTCAATTTGCGAAAGGGCACTTGAACTAATACCTACTTTTTTTGCCAAATCATTCAATTGAAGATTAAGTAATCCTCTTTGCTTCTTTATTCTTTCTCCAATTCGTTTCATAAAAAATGAATTTTATAATTGCAAAGGTAAGAATAATTTAATTAATTAAGCTATACTTAATTTTAAACACGATCATTGGGCCAGAACTGTTGAAGGAGCCTTTGGACAAAGATCGATATTCATGCATCACAATTTCAACCACGATGCAGCACCCCAGATTCAAATCAATTCTCTAGTAGCCACATCTTCCGGTTTTTTCATCTCCCTTTCCTGGGTTGATATTCCCAAATTCTTCGTGTCGAAGCCCGGCGCGCAGCGACCGACGGGATAAACCCACCCCACCCATGCTGTCATATTCAATAGTTATTCTTAATTTTAAGGAATAACCTGAGGCCTTGTCACCTACTATGACATAATGGAAAGTGAATTCAGACAAATCTTATCCCGGATACTGAATGACTACGCGCCAGTGGGATCAACTGCCGTTGATTTAATATTTGAAAATGGCAGTGTTGAAACCTCAAAGAAGAATGAAATAGTCTTTCACGAGAAAAGGTTTAATGCATTTGAATACTTTCAATTGGATGGAGTTTCGCACCGTTTTAATGTTGATGATGATTTGCAATCATTGACTACCGGGATATATCAAAATGAGATTGTTATTACGCCTCACTTTGCCAGAACAACCAATGGCCAAAGTATATTTTCACTTCAGGCATTAACTGACTGCATTTATTTGAAAGTTCCTGCCGGCACTTTTCATGACATCAGCGAACAAAACAAACAAATCAGAATGTTTGGGCGAGCTGTTGTTGAAAAAGAGTTTATCCGGAGTCTCAACTTTGAAGTATTATTTCGCTCTTTCAATGCCAGGGACAGGCTGTTATATTTCCGAACCAACTATCCGCATCTCGAAAATATTATTCCTCATACAATCATCGCCTCTTTCATAGGTATCACACCTGTTTCGTTCAGCAGGTTAAGGAACGAATTGGCAAAGAAATAAACCCTTTCATTTCTTATCATTTGTTAAGATGCTTCTTATCAATTGATAATTCTCTTCGCCTGGTTCGTTCGTTACTTTGCATCAGTAATTGGTTACTCATCAAAGCAATTGGGCGGTTTGTTATCACTAATCTTTCGCAAATGAAAACGATTATAATCTCTGTTCTTGCCGTTGGCATTATTGTATTTTCACTAATGGATTCTAAAACGTACAGCATGAAAAACATAAATGATTTCTTAAAAGCCCAGGTGGAAAATCATCAAACCCCATCGATCCAATACGCATTTTTTGATACCGATACCGTAATTTATGAAAGGCGTTACGGATTGAGGAATGTAAAGTCACTTGACCCAATTGATTCTTCCAATACCTATCACCTCTATTCTGTAACGAAAACTTTCACCGCCTTGTCGGTTCTGCAACTTGCCGAAGTAGGAAAAGTGGAGTTAAACAAGCCGGTATCCCTTTATTTGCCGGAATTTCCTTATCAGAAGGAAATTACTGTAAAACACCTGTTAAGTCATACTTCGGGCATTCCAAACCCGCTCCCGCTCCGGTGGATTCATTTGGCTGAAGAGCATTCAGGTTTTGACCGGAATAATTTTTTTGCAGCAGTGTTTGAAGAACATCCCAAGTTGAATTTCGAGCCTGGCGCAGAATTTAAATACAGCAATTTGGGCTATGTGATACTCGGTCAGTTGGTGGAGAGAGTTTCAGGCAAACCATTGGAAGATTACATAAAAGAAAATATCATGGATCGAAGTGGCATTGACAATTCGGAATTAGGTTTTCAAATTAATCCTTCCATACATACCACCGGGTATCATAAATGGTGGTCATTCAGTAATGCTGTTTTCGGATTCCTTTTTGACAAGCAGAAATTTATGGGCAGAAGGGAAGGCAAATGGAAACCATTCAACTTTTTCTATAACAATGGTACGGCCTACGGGGGAATGTTCGGCTCGTCAACGGGTCTGATTAAATATGCGCAAACATTGCTGCGACCAAATTCAGTTCTTCTAAATGATGAGCATAAGCAAATTTTATTCACAGAAAGTATTGTCCGGGGTAAACCAACCGGCATGTCGCTTTCGTGGTACACAGGCATACTGAAGGGAAACAAATATTATTCACACGCGGGCGGTGGTGGAGGATACTACATTGAGCTCAGAGTTTATCCTGAATTGGGCGTAGGCAGTGTAATCATGTATAATCGTTCGGGAATGAAGGATGAAAGGATATTGGATAAGGCAGATGCATTCTTTATTACAGAAAAGTCCCACGGGTTCAATCACACAGTAAAGCATTAATCGGGACACAGGGTTGGGCAACTGGTCATATTTTTCTATCCCCTTGCTCATGTACAATTCATTCCTTTCAGGGTACCGTTAGTAACCCGGATAGTCCGGCTCAGCCGATTCTGATTGTCAGTGCCGGGCGGCAACTATACATTTGTTCATAATTAAACACTAATTATGAACATATTGAAATGAAAACAATTCTCTTATTTATACTAATCTCTGCAGGTATTTCAGACGGGTATGACCAAACAAGCCAGACACAGCGGACGGATAACCCGATGGGATGGACGATGGTGGACCAGGAATCGGAAATCCGGGTTTACGAACGGTGGGTTACGACTGAAAACGGACTCTCTGTAAGGGAGCGCAGAGGCGAGTTTGACATGCAGGCTGAGCCGGCTCAGCTTGCCACTTTTATCCTGGACGTGAGCCAATGGAAGAAATGGATGAGCCAGGTGGAATCATCCAGAATCATCGGAACCAAAACACCGCACAGGTTCTATGCCTATACCCGGTTTTCAGTCCCCAAACCTTTTTCACAACGTGATCTGGTTTCAGTAATCACCGTATCCACAAGCTCCGATAAAAGGAGTTACAGAATTGATTTAAGAAGTGCAGAAGGTGTGGTCCCCGAATACAACAATGTAACCCGTGTAGACGGGTACAAAGCCGTATGGACCCTGACCCGGCTGGAGGAGAACAAAGTCCATGTATGCTTTACAGCCCTGTCCAGCGAGCCACCTGTCTTTCCGAGGTGGATACAGGATCCGGTTATCAAACGGATGTTTATGAACAATTTAACTAACCTCAAAAGCGAATTCCATGAGTAGAACAATTTCTCCCGATCAAGCCTGCTGGCAGTCTTTTATTACTACCTGATTGTATACCTGGTTAAAAAAAACAATTAAAACGCAATGGCTCTGTTCATCCAAAACCACAAAAAACCATGAAAACAACTATTGAAACATATGCATTGGTAACTGGTGCAAGCCAGGGCCTGGGCAAAGCAATCTGCGAAGAACTTGCATTAAAAAAGACTAATCTGCTCCTGGCTTCGCTGGGTGGTGAAGGTCTGCCCGAATTGGCTCATACACTGAAGGCAAAACATGGAATAGATGTCCAATATTATGAGACCGATCTGTGCCTGGAGAGGTCGGTATACGATCTGGCCGGATGGGCCTCTGAATATCCGGTGAGCATCCTCATCAACAATGCCGGAACCGGCGGAACCATGGCTTTTGAATCAGCCACGGTAAGGTATATTGACACGATCATCCAGCTAAACATCAGGGCAACATCCCTTCTGACCCGGTTAATGTTGCCTTTTATCAGAAAACAATCCAGGGGTTTTATCCTGAATGTAGCCAGCATGGCCTCTTTTAGTCCAATTGCTTTTAAAACGGTCTACCCTGCATCCAAGGCATTTGTGTGGTCATTCACCAGGGGACTGACAGAAGAACTGCGGGGAACCAACGTATTTGCCAGTGTGCTGCATCCGGGACCCATGAAAACAAATCCTGACGTATCCAGCCGGATAGAGAAACAGGGATTTGTCGCGCAGGTCGGATTGCTGAGCCCGGAACAAACTGCCCGTATTGCCATCAGGCAGTTGTTCAGGCATGATACGCTGATCATACCGGGATTTCTCAATCAGGTCAGCTGGCTGCTCATGCGGATTATTCCTATCTGGATCAGGTTACCCCTTGTTTCGAGGATTGTCAGGCGTGAAATTGCCCTGAAAACCGCTTATCATAGTGCTGCATAATTTAAATTAAATATTCCATACTTTTGAATATGAAGGTACTTGTGACAGGAGCCAATGGATTCCTCGCTTCCCATGTGATTGCAGAACTGCTGCTGCGGGGCTATTGGGTAAGGGGAATGGACAGGGGTAATCCGGGCCCTATGAATCACACTTCAAATCGTTATGAAAGAATGATTGGGGAACTGACCCGGTTAGAGAATGTAAACAGGGCTGTTCAAGGTTGTGATGCGGTTGTGCATGTGGCTGCAAATACTTCGCCCCGTGCCGGTGATGATAAAATCAGGAACCTGGTGAATGTAGAAGCCACCCGGATGCTGCTTGATGCATCCACAGCGACACGCGCCAGGAGATTTGTTTTTGTAAGCACGGCCAATACTATTGGCTACGGATCAGAAGCAAGTCCGGGTAATGAGACCATCCCCATGGGACCAGCATTCAGGCAGTTTGGCTATGCCTTGAGCAAACAGAAAGCTGAAAAACTGATCGGGGAAGAAATCATTAAAAGTAATCTGGATGCAGTGATTGTCAACCCTACATTCATGATCGGGCCATATGACTCAAAACCCAGTTCAGGCAAGATCCTTTTGATGTTCCGGAACCGTTCGCGGGCTTTCATGACATCAGGAGGCAAGAATTTTATTCACGTGAGAGACGCGGCTGCCGGCGTTTGCCTGGCGCTCGAAAATGGCAGGAAAGGAGAACGTTATCTGCTTGGTAATGAGAACCTTAGTTACACCCAATTCTTTAAATTGGTGGAAAAAGCCGGAGGGTTTAATCAGAAGCAGGTGGTCATACCCGGATTTTTGCTTATCATTGCAGGCATGGCAGCGGATTTGCTAAGAAAAGCAGGCTTCCGGATTGAACTGAGCGGGGTAAATGCCCGGATTTTATGTATACGGAATTATTATGACTGCTCCAAGGCAGTAAAGGAACTGGGCCTTCCTCATACGCCTGTGATTCAAGCAATCAGGGAGGCACTCCAATGGTTTTCAGCAAACGATTACCTGAATCATACCAAACCGCACAAACAGGCATGAAGTTTCCATTTTCAAAAGCGCTGATCAGGTTAACAATTCTGATCATTCTGAATACAATCGTCCGCACCTTCGATACATCGGAATCGGGCGGGTTTGACCTATCCTGGCAAACCGGGTTGCTGTCCGGTTTGTTTATGACATACTGGTATACGGCTTGGCTATTGGCAGAATATATATTCAACCGGCTCACTATGCTACTGAAAGAGCTGCCGATTCAGAGGAGGCTGGTCTCGTATTCCCTGCCCATGCTCGGTTATGGTTTTTTGGTGTCTTTCCTGTATTCCATTGTTTTCAGGATGTCCGACAGTGCCGTGAACAGTGACCACTCTACCTGGGAAGGTATTCCTTTCTTTTACGGTCTTATTGTCTTCCCGTTCTTTCTGTTGTACCTCCTGGTTTATCTGGCTCACCTGATGAATTACCTGATCAGCTATTTGAACCGCACCGAAATAGACCGGGCTATTCTGCAGCGTGAAAGTGCCATGGCTCAATATAGCGCGCTGAAGAACCAGATTGATCCCCATTTCTTCTTCAATAACCTGAGTTTGCTCAATTCCCTGTTGCACGAAAATACTTTACTGGCTACCCAATTCATCAGTCATCTGTCAAAACTATACAGATATATTCTGGAAGTCTCCGCAGACCGGGCTGTAATGCTTTCAGAAGAACTGACCAGGCTTGAATCCTATTTTTTTCTGATCCGCATCCGGCATGGGGAGTTAGTCCGGTTTGAAGTCAGCATATCGCCGGTGAGCCTCCAGCAGGTATACATCCTGCCGCACTCACTGCAACTGCTGGTGGAAAATGCTGTAAAGCATAATACATTCAGGAAAGAGGATCCCCTGGTTGTAGAGATCGGTGAGGATTCCGAATGCATTGTTGTAAAAAACAACCTGAACAAACGGATTCTCCTGCATGATTCAACCGGAATGGGCCTGGAAAATGTCCGCCGGAGGTATTTACTTGAAAGCAGAAAGAACATTGAGATCATCGAAACTAACAGCCATTTTGTTGTAAAACTTCCCAAATTAATGGTTCATGAAGATTCTGGTATTTGAAGATGAAAGGCTCACCGCGAATCACATAGTCAGAATGATCAGACAGTATGATCCGGGTTATGAGATTGCAGCGGTTATTGATTCCGTTGAAGCAGGTGTGGAATGGTTTATAAAAAGAACTGCTGATCCGGATCTGATTCTGATGGACATCCAGCTGACTGACGGGAATTCGTTCGAATTGTTCAACCGGCTGAAGATTGAAATTCCGGTTATATTTATAACAGCCTTTGATGAATATGCCATCCGGGCATTTAAGGTGAACAGTATAGAATATTTGCTAAAACCTCTTGATTTTGCAGATTTAAAAGCCGCCCTCAACAAATTCAACCGGTTGTATGTCAACCGGAATAACCAGACTAACCTGGATTATTCAAAACTGGCCAATCTTATCAGGGGACCATACCGGAAAAGGTTCCTGATAAGCAAGGGAGATCAGCTCAGACAAATTGAAGCAGACCAGGTGTCGTTCTTTACAATAAACAACGGACTTGTATTTGCCTGTTTATATACAGGTGAAAAGACCATGCTGGATCTTTCGCTGGATGATATCAGCCAGTCACTTGATCCGGATGTATTCTTCAGGATCAGCAGGCAAACCATTATTTCTATCCGTGCGATTGATAAGATTTTCAATCATTTCAACCGAAGATTGCTGCTGTACCTGAAACCGGATAAAACTGAAGTCTTTGTGGCGCGTGACAGGGTGAATGAGTTTAAAAGCTGGGTAGACCGGTAATTTCCAACACAGCAGCTTCTTTGGGCGGATGTTTAGCGGTTATTGTACCTTTGAACCAACAAACACGACAAACACTCATACCAAAAAAAACGGCAATGGGAAAAAGTAAAAGTGAGAACATATCGAATGAACTTGGCCAAAGTCCTTTTGCACAGACATACTTTCACGGCACAAAGGCTAATCTGAAAATTGGCGATTTTATCGAAATTGGTCTTAATTCAAACTTCGGACAAAGAAATAATGCTAAATATATCTACCTGACAGCAACACTGGATGCCGCAATTTGGGGTGCTGAACTTGCATTAGGTGAGGGACTTGAAAGAATTTATCTGGTAGAGCCAACAGGTCCGATTGAAGACGACCCAAATTTAACTGACAAAAAATTTCCAGGGAATCCAACAAAGTCTTATCGTTCAAAACACCCATTTAAGGTTGTTGGCGAAATCACAATTTGGCAGAAGCACTCACCAGAAAAAGTCAAAGCAATGAAAGACGGATTAGCAAAACTTAATGAACAAGGTATTGAAGCAATAGAATAAACCAATCATCACTTACTAAAAGCATGAAGTTCCTATTCATTTGTAAAGTTTTATTGCTTTTTATATATCAATCATCCATTGCTCAATGGATGGGTTTTCCAAATATTACTCAATACCCGAATACAAGGAATAATTATATACTGACAAAAGATATAAACAACGATTCCTATCCTGATCTCATCACAGCAAATGTTTTCACCGGTAATTCCGATAGTTTTGGTATCCATATAAATGATGGAACGGGGCATTTTCATAATGAGGTATTAATTCCCATTAGATCAGGATATACAGTGTGGGACTTTGCTGATCTGGATAAAGATGGATTGACTGATATGCTCACGTCTTACTATTGGGATAATGGTATGCGCGTTTATATGGGCAGCTCTTTTGAAAGTTTCACGGAGGGTCCGCTTGTGCCAACAGCAACTCATGGATGGATATCCAGAATATATGATATGGATGGAGATGGAAATCTGGACTTAGTCTCCATTTCCCATGGTTCAGGAAATCCCGTAAGGCTGCATATATTTAAAGGGAAGGGAGATGGTACTTTTTTCCCAAAAGCTACCTATGAATCTCAATACGCAACAGTAAGAAACCTGAATATAAAAGATATAACCCAGGATGGTTTACCCGATATTGTACTTGCCGGCAGTTATAAAAAGATCCCTGTATTTATCCAAAATCCGGATCACTCATATACCCCCGGAGAAATCCCCGTGGAGCATGGGGAAAGTTTCGACAATGCTATTGGTGATATTAATAATGATGGCATTCCTGATATAGTATATGGTTCCGGCAATTTTGTTACTGAGGGATTGACTGATACCATCAGGATTATCCTTGGCGAAGGCAATGGAGAATTTAAGCCTTCATATACATTACCAGGATTATCATCCATAATGAACCCTATTTATGTAAGGCTTGCGGATATAAACCACGATACGAACCTGGATATAATCACCTTTGACTTTTTGACAAAAAACCTTTATTATTTTTTAGGTAATGGAGACAGCACATTTGTGGCTCCTGTAGAAATTACAGCAATTGATACAATCAATAAATTCGAAGTCAGTGATGTTAACCTGGATGGTTTACCTGATATTATTACTGTAAATAAAAATTCAACTCTTTCAGTTATTCTCAACGAAGAAGAATCAACATCTATTGAAACAGAATCGTTCAATTCAATGCTAAAGGTTTATCCTAACCCATTCAAGGAATTTGTAACCGTTGAGCTTTCCTTGCCTGTCAGTGCCCTTGTTAGAATTGCTATTTTGGATGTATACGGCAGCAAAATACAGGAATTGGTAAATGAAAAGTTTGTAAATCAAACATACCGATATCGTTGGCATTCTAATGGTTTGCCTGGTATTTATCTTTTAAGTGTGGCTATAAATGAAAAACATACAATATATAAGTTGATTAATTATTGAAATGCCTTGCTTAATCGTCTATGTAGCGCTATAGACTATTAACTTTTCGTGTATCTTTATATGAAATCGTGCTTCACTACTCGAATTAAATGACGGAAGGTATGATTTGATTAATCATATTTATTATGAGCAATTAAGGGCTCTCCTTAAGGATACAGAGTTCATAACTTAATCTGATTTCTATCTACAAAGAGATGAGCATATAGTTCAGAACATTTTGGAAATAATCAAAAATAACAAGGGTAAACGAATGATTTTTTAATAGGTGCTGACCATCGGGATTATACACTTAAAAATGTGTCTATTGATATGGGTAATCAAATTCTGCTAAATCAATTTCATAGAAGTGCTGGTTTTAGAATTGAACAGACGGAATAAAACGGAAACCAACTGCGATGGTCAATAATTAAATTAAAAGGAATTTTTTTAGTAATGTTTGATTCTTTATAATAATGCTATGAAATCAATTCTATTTTTCTGCTTGTTATTCATTTCCGGTTTTTTATATCCACAGAACCTGAAACGTCCGGCACCGCAATGGCTTTTAAATGCCGTGTTTTACCAGGTTTATCCTCAAAGTTTTTATGACACCAATGGGGATGGTATTGGAGATCTTCCGGGTATTACGGCCAAAATGGACTATATACATTCCCTTGGAGTAACTGCTCTCTGGATCAATCCATTTTTTGATTCACCGTTCAATGATGGAGGATATGATGTGGCTGATTATTATAAAGTTGCCCCACGATATGGAACCATTGAGGATTTTAAATTACTATGTTCTGAAGCCAAAAACCGCGGTATCAGGGTAATTTTTGATCTGGTGGCCGGCCACACTTCCTGGGATAATCAATGGTTCATTGAATCAGCCCAGGCGAAGAGAAATAAATACAGCGACTGGTACATTTGGACTGATAATGTCTGGTCTGAGCGATATGATGTTATTCGTGGATTATACCCCCGTTTTGGAGGATATCTGCCTAATTTCTTTGTTTCACAACCTGCACTTAATTATGGATTTGCGATCCCTGACCCTGATGAGCCATGGCAACTGTCACCAAATGATGCCGGACCAATGGCAGTTCGGGACGAGATGCGGAAGATCATTAAATTCTGGTTCGACCTCGGAGCTGATGGTTTTCGTGCCGATATGGCCTTGTCCCTGGTTAAAGGAGATTTAAACGGAAACTTTACAGCGCAGATATGGCAGGATATACGAACCTGGATGGAGACCAATTACCCTGAGAATGTTCTTATCGGAGAAGGTGGGAAACCATCCATCAGTATTAAAAAGGCGGGGTTCCATATCGATTTTACGTTGCCATGGAATATGCCAGCATATAATAGTCTGTTTCGAAAAAGTTTTCCCAATGAAGGAGGAACGAAAGAAGGAGTGGATCCTTATGGATTCAGTGTTTTTGACGGGTCGGGTCATGGCAATATTTTAGAATTCCTTGACGAATTCACAAAACATTATGAAGAAGTTAAAGAATACGGTTTTATGAGCATTGTTGTGGGGAATCATGATCTTCACCCGCGGATCAGCTATGGTCGTACGAACAACGAAATTCTTCAGGTATTTCTATTCAGTATAACTATGCCGGGAGTACCATTTTTTTATTATGGTGATGAAATCGGACTGAAATCTGTTAATGGTCTGCCGGGAAAGGAAGGCAGTTATGACAGATCTAATGTCAGGACTCCCATGCAATGGGATAATTCAGTGCCTAATGCAGGATTTTCAACGGCTTCTAAAGAAAACCTTTATCTCCCAATCGATCCTGCTGAAAACCGGCCTGCAGTTTCCGTGGAAGAAAAAGATCCGTTGTCTCTTCTGAACCAGACACGAAGCCTTATTTCAATTAAAAAAACCTTTAAGGCACTTGAAGCAGATGCTTCATGGAAATTACTTTATGCCCAACAGGGTAAAATGCCATTGCTTTATGAACGAACAAAAGACAACCAGACTATTATTATTGCATTAAATCCAAGCCTGGCAAATGTTGAAGCCACCTTGAAAATAGATGATTTGAACTCAACACCGGTAACAATTTGGGGACAGAACAAAGCATTTCATAAAAAGGGTGACTTTTGGATTGTCACTCTCGGACCTGCATCAGGAGGAATTTATGAGAAAACAAAGTGAAGGGTGCTTAGGGCAACTAAACAGAAGCTTTCTGCGTAAAAGCTTTAAAACCTCAACATTATCTCAAAGTATTATGAAAACGCAAATCCTTCTTATTATTGTAGCGGCTATATTTGCAGGCTGTAATAATGATAAACAATCAGACACGGGCGTTGTAATAAAGGGTACTTTAAGTAGCAATTCCACAAAAAGTTCAGGTTTAAAATCAACCTCAAGTTTAGCTGATGCCACAAAGGTATTAGTGTTTAACAGCAGCGGGGGTTATAATTTTTTCAATATCAGCGACAACTCATTTGCTGCAAAGGCACAATCAGGCACGGCTACGGCAATTGCATTTCTTAAGGAGGATAATAGCTATATAGGTTGTTTAACCACAGGGGGACTGAATGTTTTACCACTGGTTAGTTTAAGGGACGGGGAGAATACCATTATTGATCTAAGCACCTTAACACTTGACGGAACCAGCGTTATTCCTGCAAATAATCCTATTGGTGATGAAATAGGCCTTAGCCAGGAGGAGATCGAACGATTTCAGCAACTCGGAACGTTTTTTGGTTCCTTATCCGAGAACATCGATAGCGATAGCGATGGTGAACCGGATATTTTGAGCAATAAAGCAATTTATATAAGTACAATATTTGACATTTATTGCGGAAAATGGGGACTTGACAATACACCCCCTCAAATTAACGATCCCGCCGATTTTTATGTTAACTACTGGATGAGGGTCTCCGGAGGCAAAGAATTAATTTCTTCAGATCAGTCAATTACTCTTTCCGGACCTGAAGGCAACCCATATTCTGATATAATGCAGGCACATTATTCTGTTGCGCCGGACTGCTTTATCGCATTTTTCCGTCGCGAAACTCAGGCACCTCAAGGATATCCCTTCGGTTCAGCTTTCTTACCTTTCAATAACGGAAAATATACTGTAACACTAAACAATAAAAATTACTCCCTGAATTATTCAAATGTGGATGTGGATTACTTCTTTGTACTAGCTGAGCCAACAATACATACCAACGCTAATAACGAGGTGGTTTCTGTTTCTGTTGAATACCGCGATAGGAATGGGGAATTGGTGAACCCTGAAAATTTTGTTTACCAAACCATGATTCAGCTAAATGGGAGCAATTTCAATCAAATATGTCAAATTGGCACTATATGGGAAAATCCGGAAGCAAAAACAAATACCGAACTCTACAATTTTGAAGTGCAAAATCCTTTTCCATTATCACAGTTAAATGGTGTTACAGTATGCTACCTTGATTTGGTAGGTAACGCATACAACATCGGATATATTAAGTAAATTATACTCCACCCACTTTGGATCAGATCAGTGGCTCTTTAAAGTGCCCTGGAACATTGTTTGCTGGAACCTGGGAGGTGCATATCCTGGGGACTACCTGATTAGTTACATTCCCACCGGTATCTCTACTTGAACATTCTACTTACCATAATAGTTCTTATTGTTGGTACAAGTAATATATCCGTATTTAATAAAATATCAAAATGAGATCAAAAAATAGTGCAAGTCTCACCATAGTTCAAATGAACGACACCCATGCTTATTTTGATGTCCATCAGGAGATGTTTTGGCAGGGCGATAAAACCGTATACCGCCAGGCTGGAGGGTATGCCCGCATTGCAACAATTGTAAAAAAAATTCGGACTGAAAGTCTTGGAAATTGTCTTTTTTGCGACTGCGGTGACACTCTGCATGGCACCTATCCTGCACTTGCCACACAAGGGCAGGCTATGATCCCTATACTAAATTCATTGGGACTTGATGCCATGACAGCTCATTGGGAATTTGCTTATGTGCCAATAGTTTTTAACCAACGGGTTGTCGAACTTAATTATCCGATGCTGGCAAATAATATCTTTGATAAAGTAACTAAGAAGCCGGTATATCAGTCGTATGCCATAAAAGAAATAGGCGGATTGCGTGTCGGGCTTATTGGGATAGCTTCAAATATTGTGGACAAGACAATGCCGCCATCCTACAGCGAAGGTATATATTTTACATTGGGTAAAGATGAACTTCCGCCAATTATTGATTTTCTGCGCATTAAAGAAAAGATTGACCTGATTGTCCTGATTTCACATCTTGGCTTCACCCAGGATATGAAGCTTTTATCTGAAGTACAAGGCATAGATGTGTGTCTCAGCGGCCATACTCATAACCGTTTATATGAACCGGTTCTCAATGGAAAAACTATTGTTATACAATCAGGCTGTCATGGTTCTTTTTTGGGTCGCTTAGACCTGGAAGTGGAAGGTGGACAAATCACTAATTACCGGCATCAGTTGATTGAGGTTGAAGCAACTATACAACCCGACGCTCAGGTAGCTGAACTGGTAAAGCAGGCACTGGCACCCTACAAGAGTGAACTCGCTGAGATTGTTGGTGAAACATCCACAGCACTCAACCGTGGCACGGCCTTGGAAACTACTATGGACAATTTCCTTCTTCAGGCTTTGCTTGAAATTACGGGTGCTCAATTGGCATTTTCGAACGGCTGGCGCTACGGCGCACCAATTGTTCCGGGACGGATAACTTTGAATGACCTTTACAACATTATTCCCATGAATCCTCCGGTCTCAACTGTAGAGTTAAAGGGCGAGGAAATAAAGGCAATGTTGGAAGAGAATCTTGAAAGGACATTTTCGTGCGACCCCTATTTTCAAATGGGAGGATATGTCAAACGTTGTCTCGGTCTGAATGTCTACTTTAAGATTGAAAATCCCTCAGGCAGTCGTATACAAAAAATATTTGCCGGCAATGAAGAGATGCAGCCTGATCAATATTACAATGCGGCATTCGTTACGCTGCAAGGTGTTCTACAAAAATATGGCCGCAATCGTGAAAATCAGTCAGAAAGGATTATAGATGCGATGCGAAAATATTTGTCAAATCATCGCCCCGTTCGAGCAGAACTGAGGGGTACATTTATTGCGGTATAAGAGTGTGCTGTAAGAGTGTGCTGTCAAAGACAGGATAATCCTGATAAAAAGGAATATACTAAAATGATGAGAACTGTAGCTCAAAAAATGGGTATTAAAGAACGTAGCCGAAGCATTTTTATAAATGCACCGGCGGATGCGTTGATGGATATTAATCTTCCTGAAACTGACAACCAAACTGCTCTGAAAGGTGAGTTTGATTACATACACCTTTTTGTTATCAACAAAAAAGAGCAGGAAGAATTATTCCCGAAGCTAAAATCTCACCTTAAACTTGATGGGATGCTTTGGGTATCGTGGCCCAAAAATAAACAGCTTGACACCGACTTAACTCTACCGGTTGTAATAAAAATTGGATATTCGTGTGGCCTTGTTGAAAGTACATCCCTGAGTATAAACAAAACATGGTCTGCATTGAAATTCACTCATCCCAAAAAAGGCAAAATTTATAATAATAGCCACGCCGAATTAAAAGAAAGAACAACCAACCGCTAGCACGAACAGGAATTAAAACTAATATTGTTATCATAATAAAATTTATATGGACACACCCATTATTTTCTGGATAATCTTTAATGCATTTGTGCTTATCATGCTGGCACTTGACCTGGGGGTTTTTCATCGAAAAATCCATGAAGTGTCAGTGAAAGAGGCGTTAACATGGACCTTTGTATGGATTTTTCTAGCCATGATATTTAATGCAATAATTTATTTCTGGAAAGGACAGCAACAGGCATTGGAATATTTCACAGGATACCTGGTCGAAAAGGCCTTAAGTGTTGATAATATCTTTGTGTTTATCATGGTATTTACCTACTTCCAGATACCAACAAAATATCAGCATAAAATTCTATTCTGGGGTATTATCGGGGCATTAATCATGCGTGTGATTTTTATTTTTGCAGGTGTTGCACTGCTTGAAAAATTTCATTTCACCATATATATTTTCGGAGCATTATTGATTTTTACCGGGATAAAAATGTTTAATCATAGTAATGCGAAAATTAATCCCGATAAAAATCCGGTTTTAAAATTCGTCAAAAAACTTATACCTGTTACGCAAACGTTGCATGAAGATAAATTCTTTACAAAAATAGATGGTAAAAGAACTGCAACTCCATTGTTTTTAGTTTTGATACTCATTGAAACAGCCGACCTGATTTTTGCCGTTGACAGCATTCCGGCAATTCTTGCAATTACCCAGGACCAATTTATTGTGTACACATCCAACGTTTTTGCAATACTGGGGTTACGATCACTGTATTTTGCCCTTGCCGGAGTTGTGCACCGTTTCTGGCTTTTAAGCTATGGTTTGGCTATCGTTCTAATTTTTGTCGGTATTAAAATGGTTATTATTGATTTTTACAAAATACCCATCGAATGGTCACTCTTGTTTATCGCCGTAATAATTACAGCAAGCATTTTTCTGTCGTTGAGATTTAAGAAAATCGGGGTCGGACCGAGCTAATAGTTTAATATACTGAAAAATGATGCAAAAAAAATAATGAATTTTGACCTTAAAGGCTCATTTTTATATGAAATTTTGCACCTTTAGGATAACCTTTAATTTCCCATCATGCCCAGAGCTAACAGATATTTCATTCATGGTAATATTTGGCATCTTACACATCGGTGCCATGAGAAAGATTTCCTCCTGAAATTCGGAAGGGAAAGACGACGTTGGATTCACTGGTTATTCCAGGCAAAGAAGCGATACAGGATTAAGGTTCTTAATTATATTGCCACATGCAATCACATCCATTTGCTTGTTATGGATGATTCCAAAGGAGATATCCCCAGGTTTATGCAGCTTCTTCAAAGCCGAACCGCACAGGAATATAACCAGCTTAAATGCCGAAAAGGAGCTTTCTGGGAAGATAGATATCATGCAACTGCCATAGAATCAGACGATCATCTGATGCAATGTATGATGTATATTAGTATGAATATGGTAAGAGCTGGTGTTATTCAACATCCGATTCAATGGAAGGATTCAGGATTCTATGAAATACAGAATCCCCGGAAACGTTATACAATCATTGATTATCCTTCATTACTGAAATCACTAAACATCAATTCAATAAATCAACTTCAGTTAATTCAAAATGAATGGATAACTGATAAAACGAGAAAACACTTTCTTGAAAGAGATGGTAAATGGACAGAAGCCATTGCTGTAGGAAATCCCCCTTTTCTTGAAGAGGTCAAACAACAACTTGATGTAAAGGCCAGGGCAAGAAGTATACATAAATCAGGAGAAGATTATATTCTGGCTGACACGGAAATTCCTTACAATAACATTTTTGATACAAAAAATGACTCTTCAAGCATTAAATAGACCTAAAAATTTATATTTTTATTCATATTATCAAATACATAACTCGGTCCGACCCCAATTTCTCCCAATTTCTTCGCCAATTTCTAAAAACAAATTATATACAAAAATAAATGAGAAAAGAACTTAAAATTGCAGTTTTACTATTTGCTATAGGCATGACTCTTAAATACTTAATTTCAATGCCAGATTTTCTCAGTGGATTGCTGTTGGGATTATCGTTGCTTTTTATGATTATTGGATTGCTCCCGGAAAATACCTATGTAAAATTTAAAGTACTTCAGACGAAGAAATTATCACTTTTAAAAAGATTGGCAAAACTGAATTAATATCAACTTGCCAGGATTCTGTTTAAGTATCGCACGGGTAGCATTTTACCCTATGTACCTGTTTTTGCTTACCTAAATTAACTTACCAGCCTGACCACCGATTTTTATTTTTATCAAAATAATGAAGTATTTGTTCTTGCTGACATGGAAATTTCTTACAATATCAGTTTTGATACGAGAAATAACACTTTAAAGATTAAACAGACCCAAAAAATTGACATATTATTCATATTATCAAATACATAACTCGGTCCGACCCCAAAAATACCTAAGAGGCTTAATTACTTTCCGGGCGACCGGTAGCCTACTTTCTGTGCCAGACGAAGAGCGTCAAGAGTTTCTTCAACTGTGAGCAGTGGGGTTGTTTCAAATTTCGACAGCGCACCGCCGCCGGTGATAGCGAGACCGACTGCAGCCATCGAGACATTGTCAGGCGCTTCCCATAGACAATAGCCGTCGTATGTTCCGAATGCGTACCAGAAACCCTGCAGCTTTCCTCCGACAGACTCGATATACTGACGGGCCGCCACACTGCGGTCTTCGGGGTTTTTCATCAATCGAGCCCATGTCTCCGGGGTATAGCTGAACCGGGTTAAATAGAAATGCGATGTGGCCCTTTCGGTATCAGGCTGAGAGAGTCTGGATGGGTCAGCAGATTTAGGTAAATTTTTGTTATCCTGCATTTGCTTCATCGACTGTGGCTCCTGCTGTTGGAAACTAAACAGGAAAAACAGAGAAAAACTACATAGAACAGCAATGACATGTTTCATAGTATTTATATTTAATGATGAGTTGAACAAGAATAGCAAAAAGCGAGCGGATGACTCAACATTTCGGTACCAAAAATCTTTTTCTCAATAACCATTTAAGCGGAACACTGCATTGGCTAAATTATCAACTGCCTGATGCGAAATTCCTGGTGTTGAAGACCAATGATACTTGACTACGCTCCGGGCGACCGGTAGCCTACTTTCTGTGCCAGACGAAGAGCGTCAAGAGTTTCTTCAACTGTAAGCAGTGGGGTTGTTTCGAATTTCGACAACGCACTGCCACCGGTGATAGCGAGACCGACTGCAGCCATCGAGACATTGTCAGGCGCTTCCCAGAGACAATAGCCGTCGTATGTTCCAAAGGCATACCAGAAGCCGTGCAGCTTTCCTCCGACAGACTCAATATACTGACGGGCCGCCACACTGCGGTCTTCGGGGTTTTTCATCAATCGAGCCCATGTCTCCGGGGTATAGCTGAACCGGGTTAAATAAAGAGCCATCATGTTAAACTTTTAATGTTGCCTACTCTTTTCGGTTTTCGGTTTTCCCGTTATTGCCTTGTGCTAACTATTGATTACTTATTTAACTCCTTCTGCATTTGCATGCGTAAATCCACTGATTTTATACAAAGTCAGATGCCGAAATAGGTGTTATAAACAGTTAAACTGCTTAAACAAATAATTCCATTTTAAGTTAATCCCATATATAGATCTCAGATGAAATTTTTAGACGAAGAATTTAATGACAGTCAAAGTTTTACGTTCGAGCAGACCGGGAAGTTTGCTCTCCCTTTCCTCTAAATGAACCGTACATTAAAGATTATTCCCTTTGGTAATGAGAAAGTTCCCTTCATACTGTTCAAACACTTTGATAAAAAATATCAGCATATAAAGAATAAATGAAAGACACGTTATACATATTGGAATTTCCTACAAATCTTGGCTTGAAGGAACCTATGTCAGGAAAAGAACCGGGTGTAAAAAAACTCCCTGATTTTTTGAAAAAATATGGCTTTCATTCATCGCTAAATCCCGACAAGGTAATTAGACTTAACCCGCCGGCTTATAGTAAAGCCCTCGATGAAGTTTCAGGGGTGAGAAACGCAGACCGGATTATGGAATATTCAATGCTCCAATCCCAACTGCTGGAAAAAGTCATTTCAGATGAAATCTTTCCAATCGCTATAGGGGGTGACTGCAGCATCTTAATAGGAAACGCGCTGGCATTAAAACGCCTGGGAAAATACGGGTTGTTTTTTCTAGATGGTCATACGGATTTTATGTGGCCTTCCTTATCAAAGACTGGCGGGGCCGCAGGAATGGACCTGGCAATAGTAACCGGTTACGGGCATGACAAACTCACTGATATTTACGGACAAAAACCATACCTTGAAGAAGGTCATGTCTGGTGTGTAGGGAACAGAGACTATGAGGAATGGTATGTAAAGGCAATAAAAGATTCCGGCATACATTATACTGATCTTGATTTACTCAGACGAAAAGGGATAAATGAATGTATCTCTTCCTTTCTTCAAATGGTTAATGATGAAAATTTAGACGGATTCTGGATTCATATTGATGTTGATGTTCTGCATAATGATATTATGCCTGCTGTGGATAGTCCCCAGCCAGGAGGCTTAGAATACAGTGAATTTAACGAAATATTGAAATTATTGCTGGTGGATTCGAAGGCAACCGGGATAGAAATAACAATTCTTGATCCTGACCTTGACCCTGAAGGAAAATACACTAAAGAATTTGTCCAAAATTTTTGTGCTACCTGCTCCAACCAAATATTTTTTTAACAAAACCTGTAGTAAATTTTTATCTCCTGTTAATCACCTTTTCATACTCTCTGCGTATAAGCATATATTCTGCTTTTTCCCCTTATTAATGCTCCTGGCAAAGACTAATATGCGATAAATCACCTCATTCTCATTTCTTTCTCATGTTTTCATTGACGCTATTCACTTCAGGAAGTTATTCGAATAATTCAAATATCTTGAAAATAATATTGATACTGTCCGGAATATTCTGTGTTATCATTGGATTTGGACAACCTTATAAAAGAGCAGGTAATGCTGCCGATTTAATACAATTCAAAAGGGATTCCGTCATTCTCTTTTCCACAGACCAGGATCATTCATTAAAGGGGGTTCATTTTGGCATTAAGGGAAAAATATTAACTGCAGGTTTTGATACAACCACTGACAATCTGATTCTATTCCTGAATTTAAAAAACGGAAAAGAATTTAATGAAGTTATTTCCTACAATCCGGAATCTGAAGCAATAAGATGGAAGTATCCTACATACGGCCAGAAATTCCAGATCATGGAAAATAATCTCGCATTAATTAACCCTCAAATCGGAATGCATGAAGAAAGAGTGATTTTTCTGGATAAGAAAACCGGGGAGGTAAAGTATTTTATTGAAAATGCAGATATATTCCCGGATGCAAAAACTGGTCTTTTATTTTCATTTCCGAAATATACTTCCTCCAAACAGGTAGAAATTATCCGGGAGAAATCGGGACTGATCCTTGGCACTGTTCCCTTGCCTTCAAATTATTATCTTTCATCATTTGTCGTTAAGGATTCATGCTTCTACTTGAACGCTAACGGTATACATGTTCTTGATAAAAATTTTAAAGAGGTCTGGAAAGCAGATATACAAACCATACATCTGGATGTTGGAGCGATGGTTATTTCTGTCGGATTTAGTATCACCCTGGCAGCATTTTCACCATATGCGCCGGTGTTTGCTTCCATAAATTATTTTACCAACCTGACTTCCGATTTTCATTTTTATCAAAATAACCTAATTGTGAGCGATAGAGACCGTATTTATTCCTTTGATAGAAGAACCGGTGAATGCACATGGCAGCAAAAATTACCTTATAAGACTGGTTTTGCCTTTATGCACGATGCAAATGATTCAGTACTTTCCTTTTTCAATTCAGGTATTTGCACTGAAAACGGCCGGCTGCAGCTATATGGGAAACCCTACCATGCCCTGGTAAATAAAAATAACGGTCACCTGATTACCTATCAAAAATATATGGACACCGATTATATTGCAGATTTACAATATGATTCTGATTCTGTCATAGTATTATTCAACAACCGGATATGCAGAGTAAAAGACGATGATACGCTCACATATGTGAGCAGTATGATATTTCATGAATCAATAGGAGAAGGCTTCAGTATGACCGCAGAGAATATAAACGAAACTTATGTTCTTGATTCAGGGGGTGGATGGCATAGCCTGCTCAGCCTGAAATCTTCTGCCAACGATAATATTTTTGCTACATCCATGGGAGTAATGCTTGTTGACAGGAACTTCAGATTGTTAAAAAACATTCCTTCAGACAGTATTGGAAAACTTATCCTTGATAATGACACCTTCCAGTATTTCGAGATTCCCGGTACCATAAAGGAAGGCCAGGAGAAAACGGGAGATTTTATCAGGCATAACAAATCCAACGGCACCAATTGTACTTTTAATATTGATCATCCCTATTTTATTGATAACAATAAATTTTATGTGATCCTCAAAAACGGATTTCAGGTTTATAAATTTGAATAATATCATTTCACGACCACGCCATTGCAAAACTTAAATGTTGAATTCTCTCTGCCAATCGACTGCACGACTGCAAAACTGCAGACTTTCTTTTACTCGTTTTTTTTCTACCTTTATTTTCTTGTTTGAACCAACCTATGAACCATACAATATGAAAACATTCTTAACCCGATTGTCATTAACCCTGCTCAGTTTGTTGTTAATTTTCCAGGCAGCATCCGGTAATATTTCCCTCCCTGAAATCTTTTCTGATAATATGGTACTTCAGCAAAAATCGGATGTGGTAATCTGGGGCTGGGCCAAAACCGGTGAAAAAATAGTATTGAAGGCCGATTGGATGGATGCTGAAATCAATACAACCGTAAATAACCAGGGAAAATGGCGGCTGACTGTGAAAACGCCGGCTGCAGGCGGCCCTTATAACATCCATCTGAAGGGATATAATGAATTGACGCTGAAAAATGTGCTGGTCGGCGAGGTTTGGCTCTGCTCGGGTCAGTCCAATATGGAATGGTCGGCTGCCATGGGCATCAATAATGCAGAGGAGGAAATTAAGAATGCCAGGTATCCTGAGATCCGGTTTTTTTCGGTCTATCACTCCACTTCACAATACCCGCAGGATCATATCACGGGCGAATGGACAGCCTGTACTCCGGAATCCATGCGTAATTTCAGTGTGCTGGCATACCTGTATGCAAGAAAACTGCAGGAGGTCCTTGGAGTTCCCGTCGGTGTGATCAATTCAAGCTGGGGTGGTACACCGGCTGAAGCCTGGATGCCTGAGGAAGTGATACAGCAGGACGAATTTCTCCTTAATGCAGCAGCCAAACAGCAACCTGTTCCCTGGGGACCGGTTGAAACAGCAAGAATTTACAATTCGATGATTTCGCCGATAATTCCCTTCCGGATTGCCGGTGTTTTATGGTACCAGGGTGAGGCCAATACAATTAATGCCTACGCTTATACGGAATTATTATCGGCATTGATTAAAAGCTGGAGAACAAAGTGGGATTATGAATTTCCTTTTTACTATGCCCAGATAGCCCCCTATAAATATGGAAAACCCTTTGAAGGAGTACAGGTGAGAGACGCCCAGAGAAAGGCTCTTACCGTTCCCAACACAGGCATGGTTGTATTAAGCGACATCGGCGACACAATTGATATTCATCCGAAAAACAAGCAGGATGCTGCCCTCCGTTTTGCCAACCTGGCATTGAACCGATACTACAATGCGGTTAGAACTGAAGATACCGGACCGCTATTTAAGCATATGAGAATTGAAAAGAACAAGGCAATAATATCCTTTGATCATGCAGACGGATTGTATGCGAAGGGCGAAAAACTGAACTGCTTTGAAATTGCCGGTTTAGATAAGGTATATTACCCGGCCACGGCTAAAATCAAGGATAACCAGGTGATCGTTCAATCAGACAAAGTAAAAATCCCTGTGGCAGTCCGTTTCGCCTGGAGCAATACGGCAACGCCTAATTTGTTTAACACGGCGAATTTACCGGCTTCGTGTTTTATGGCTGAATAGTTGTTGGTTAATTGTGGATAGTCTATTGTGGATAGTTGTGAAAGGATTTATATTGGAAAATAACTGAGCCAACCCCGCAATGAGACGATACAGAATTTCCTTACAACATCATTTTTGATACAAAAAAAAGGCCTTTAAGCATTAAAAAGACCTAAAATAGTAATCTATTATTCATAATATCAAACATATAACTCGGTCCGACCCCAATACCCAACTTTTCAAAAAGGTACTTCGTCGCTGTAATCGGCATCGGACTGGTCGAAGCCGCCGCCAATTATATTCTTGTTCATTTTGGAACCACGTGTAACGGCTACGGGCTGTAAATCCACATCAGCCAGCGGCGCTATAAATGTTTCTTCCAGGTCGGTAAACTTCGCAAATTCATCCTTGAACTTCAACAGCACATCCCCTATCGGACCATTCCTGTGTTTGGCCAGGATGATCTCCGCCAGGCCACGAAGTGAGTTGCCGTTTTCGTCCTCGAGCAACCCGTATTTTTCAGGACGGTGAATGAAAATGACCATATCGGCATCCTGTTCAATAGCTCCTGATTCACGAAGGTCAGACAACTGGGGCCTCTTTGTGCCTGTCCTGATTTCCACCGACCGGTTTAGCTGTGACAGGGCGATCACCGGAATATTCAGCTCCTTGGCAATTCCTTTCAATGCCCGCGAAATTGTACTGACTTCCTGTTCACGGTTCCCCCGTGTATCCGGTGTTCCGGTCATGAGCTGAAGATAATCGACGATAAGGATATCAATGTTGAACTGGCGTTTCAACCGCCTGGCCTTGGCCCTGAGTTCAAAAACTGAAATAGCCGGTGTGTCATCAATGTATATCGGTGCATCTACAAGCTTCTTAATTTTATAATCCAGCTGCTCCCATTCAAAATCAGCCAGCTTACCATTCCGGATACGGTTTGACGGCAACTCTGTTTCAGCCACGATCAACCGGTTCACCAGCTGCATCGAGGCCATTTCCAATGAAAATAACGCTACTGCCTTGTTGTGTTCGACCGCTACATTGCGAGCCATGCTGAGCACAAAGGCGGTTTTTCCCATGGATGGACGGGCCGCAATGATCACAAGATCGGAATTCTGCCATCCGTTGGTCAGGCGGTCGAGTTTTGTAAATCCCGAGGGAATGCCAATCAGGCTGTCGGCACGCTTGCTCGCCTCCTCTATCTGCAGGATGGCTTCCTTGATCAGCACGCTCACCTTCTGCGACTCCTTTTTGATATTTCCCTGGGCTATGTTGAACAACTCGGCTTCCGAGAAATCAAGAAGGTCATCCACATCGGCGCTTTCATCGAATGCCCGCTGAAGGATTTCAGAAGATACACGGATAAGCTCACGTTGAATATGCTTTTGTGCCACAATCCGGCCATGGAATTCAAGGTGGGCGGTTGACGCGATCCGTGAAGTAAGCTGGGCGATATAAACAGGCCCCCCGACTTCCTCAAGCTGCTTTTTCCGCCGGAGTTCCTCTGTGACCGTCAGCAGGTCAATGGCTTTATTGGCAGATGTCAGATCGACAATAGCCTGGTATATTTTCTGATGCTGATCTTTGTAAAAACTTTCAGGCTTTAATATATCGATCACCTGGAGTATTGCTTCCTTTTCCAGCATGATGGCACCGAGTACTGCTTCTTCAAAATCCAGGGCCTGCGGCGGAACCTTACCATGATCTAACCCTACTGAGGCAACCGACTGCGCTGGCATTGGCGCTCTTTTCTGAGCCATAATTAGTTGATTTATTGTAATATAAAATTTCGTATCCGGATATTCAAAAATAGGCATTGGCAACCCCATTTGTCTATTGAATCGATGGTTCTTTATAAACAGGTTACAAACCAGAACTCTTTTTTTTGTTGATAAAATAATCAGGCGGTCAAAATGACTTATTCCTGAATTATGCCTATATTTTACAGGCCAAGTACCTTTAATTTTTAAGCCATTATGATTTGTTTTCCGAATGCCAAGATCAACCTGGGACTCAATATCATTGAAAAGCGGGATGACGGATTCCATTCAATAGAAACCGTATTCAGCCCGGTGGGATTATCCGATGTCCTTGAATTAATTCCCGAACCTGCCCTGCCTCCGGGCACCTGCATCTTTGATTCTACAGGCATTCCCATCGACGGCCCGGATGAAAAAAACCTCTGCGTCAGGGCTTACAGGTTGTTATGCAACCAGTTTAACCTTCCGGCAGTTCATATCCACCTGCACAAGATAATCCCACCCGGCGCAGGACTTGGCGGCGGGTCTTCGGATGCAGCCTTCATGCTGAAATACCTCGACCTTCAATTTGGACTTAAACTTGGCGAAGACAGGTTGTGTGCTTTTGCATCACAACTGGGAAGCGATTGCGCGTTTTTCATCAGAAACAGGCCCATGTTTGGCTACGACAGGGGCAATCGTTTCCGCGAGCTTACATCTTTTCCCCATAACCTTGACATAGTAATCATTAACCCGGGAATACACATCAGCACCGCTGAAGCCTATGCCGGGATAATTCCCCACACACCGGCCCACCCGCTGGAGGAACTGATCCGCCTCCCGGTCAACGAATGGAAAAACAAGGTCATCAATGATTTTGAACCGGCAATGGTTTCAACATATCCGGTTATTGGCGAAATCAAGGACCGGTTATATGACATGGGGGCCGTATATGCATCCATGTCGGGCAGCGGCTCCTCTGTCTTTGGTCTGTTCAATGAAAAAGCCCCGGCCATATCCCACCAGTTTCCTGGCTTCTTCTGCTGGCCGGGGCCTGTGTAACGGATTACTCTATTTCAATCATCAGTGTACCCTTAGGGATACAATCACCTACACTTACGTGCAGCGATTTTATTTTTCCCTGCACCGGTGCATGGATTGTATTCATCATTTTCATCGCTTCAAGCACCAGGAGCTTATCTGAAGTATTGACCACATCGCCTTCCTTCACAAGCACTTCCCTGATAGTCCCGGGTATCACGGATATCACCCTGTTCTTATTGGGTTTTATCCATTTCTTCCTGCTTTCATACTTTTTGTTATAGGTAGTATGATAGGTATCGCCCTGAACTGTCAATTTTTTCAGGTCTTCTGTTTTGTCCCGAACAGGACCGGCTTTTTTTTCTGTCATTTTTGTCAGTTATTAAAATGGGGGAATACCATGCTTTTTACGCGGAAGGCTAACAGCCTTTTCTACTGATACTTCGAGGGCATGCAGCAGTATATTCCTTGTTTCTTCGGGAGCGATTACCGAATCAATATATCCCTTTGAAGCAGCCACATAAGGATTGGCAAATTTCTCCTTATACTCTTTTACTTTCTGCTGGCGCATTTCATCCGGATTTGCAGCCTCCATGATTTCCTTGCGGAAAATAATATTGGCAGCACCTTCAGGTCCCATCACGGCGATTTCAGCCAATGGCCAGGCAAATACAAAATCAGCACGTAAATGACGGGAGCCCATGGCTATATAGCCGCCACCATATGCTTTCCGCAGGATGACGGTGATTTTTGGAACGGTAGCTTCGCTGTAAGCATACAAAATCTTGGCACCATGCCTGATCACACCGGCATGTTCCTGGTCAATCCCCGGCAGATATCCCGGCAGGTCAACGAGGGTAATGATGGGAATATTGAATGCATCGCAGTACCGGATGAACCGGGCTGCCTTATCGGATGAATCCACGTCAAGCACACCTGCCAGAACCAGGGGCTGGTTGCAGACAAATCCGCAGGTTTCCCCGTTCATTCTTCCAAATCCTATTACAAGGTTGGCAGCCCAGTTCTCCTGTATTTCAAGAAAATCTGAATTGTCAACAATGGCCCGCACCACATTACGAACATCATATGGCATGGAAGGATCATCCGGAACAATTTCCTCAATCCGGAAACTGGCCTTTGGAGCTTTCACTGCTGTCCTTTCGGCCTTGCGGTCATTACTGGCAGGTACCATGGTAAGAAGCTTCTTAATTTGGTCGAAGCATTCATTTTCGGTTTTTGCAAAGAAATGTGCATTTCCGGTGATTTCACTATGCACGCGGGCACCTCCAAGGTCCTCCATGGAAATTTCCTCTCCAAGGACGGTCTTGATCACCTCGGGACCCGTGATGAACATTTTGGATATATTCTCAACCACAAAAACAAAGTCAGTCAGGGCAGGTGAATAAACAGCACCTCCCGCGCAAGGACCCAGAATTACCGAGATCTGGGGGATTACACCGGAGGATAACGTGTTCCGGAAAAATATCTCTCCATACCCGGCCAGGGAATTCACACCTTCCTGTATCCTGGCACCCCCTGAATCGTTGATCCCGATGAGGGGAACTTTCATTTTCAGGGCATGCTCCATAATCTTCACGATCTTCCTTGAATGCATAAGTCCAAGCGATCCGCCGGCCACAGTAAAATCCTGGGCAAAGATACAGACGGGTTTTCCCGACATGGTTCCCGATCCAATCACCACACCATCGCCATGCAATACTTTCTTGGCCATATCAAAATCCCTTGCTTCATGCTGGGCAAACATGTCATATTCCTGGAATGAATTCGGATCGAGCAGGGCTTTAATGCGGTTTCGGGCAGTCATTTTGCCCATAGCCTCCTGTTTTTCGATGGCCTTTTCACCACCGCCCATCCGGACTTCCTCGCGTCGTTTCTGAAGTTCCTGAATTTGCTTCTTAATTGCCATTTTGTTTAGTTTAAAATTGAAGGGAACAAATATAGGTTCAAATAAATCAAATGCAAACACATATATGGGTATGTCGGATAATCGGATTTGCTATTTGGGGGCCAGCCGGTAAATAAAAATAGCGATGAATGCGAAAATTACATTGGGTATCCACACGGCAATGAATGGGCTCAGGGCTCCGCTTATGGCAAACTGTGATGAGAACTGCATGAAAACGATGTAGGAAAAGCTGATCAGCAGACCGATACCCAGCTGCATACCAATGCCACCTTTCACCTTTTTCGACGAAACCGATACGCCAATGAGGGTTAGGATGAAGGTAGAAAAAGGAAATGAAAACCGCCGGTGCTTTTCAATCAGGTACAGATCGATATCCGATGCGCCCTGCAGCTTCTGATCACGGATGAATTTATTCAGTTCACCCAGGTTCATAGCCTCCACCGCGTTGTCACGCCGTCTGAACTCTTCAGGAGTAAGGCTGATTGTGGTATCCATATCCTGACCCGAACGGATCCGCTGGTTATCCTCATTATAATCACGGATATAATAATTCCGGATCTGCCATTTGTTTTTAGTGGAATCCCACCGGATCTCATCCGACATTAACTTCGACACAAGTTTTCCGTTACTGAATTTCTCTATTGAAAATTTCCGGCCGCTGTTTGTGATCGTATTGAAACTTTCAAGATAAATATAAATACCCGGTTCAATCTGCTTGTGTATATTCCGTTCACGCACCACTTTGGGAGAATTGTGGTAATACGATTCCTCAAATATGAGTTTCCTCGCATTGGCATGCGGGATCACGAAATTATTGAGCGTAAAGATAAAAAGTGTCAGGGAAAATGCAGATATAAAGTAAGGCGCCAGCAAGCGGTTAAAACTCACGCCACTGCTAAGAATGGCAATTATCTCAGAAGTATAGGCCATGCGCGATGTAAAGTAGATCACTGATATGAAAATGATCAGCGGGCTGAACAGCACGGCAAAATAGGGTATGAAATTAAGGTAGTAATCAAAGATGATCTTGCTGAAGGGGGCATTATTCTCAAGAAAATCGTCGATCTTTTCTGAAAGGTCGAAAACCACGGCTATTGATACGATAAGGGCAATGGTAAAAAAGAAGGTTCCAAGGAATTTCCGGATTATATACCAATCAAGCGTATGTAGTTGGAATTTCTTCACAGTCGTTCTGAAATTTGCAATATCATTTCTCTTTTCCAGCTGCTGAATGTACCATCCTTTATCTTCCTCCGGGCTTCTTCCATCAACCAAAGATAAAAACTTAAATTATGCAATGTTGCAATCTGGGCACCCAGAATTTCTTTTGAGATGATCAGGTGACGTAAATAGGCTTTTGAGTAATGCGAATCCACGAAGCACGTGCCATCCGGATCCAGCGGGCTGAAATCGTCCTTCCATTTATTATTGCGCATATTCATGATCCCCCTGCGTGTAAACAGCATGCCATTGCGTGCGTTACGCGTAGGCATGACGCAATCAAACATATCGACCCCCCTTGAAACGGCTTCAAGGAGATTGACCGGTGTGCCAACGCCCATAAGATAACGGGGTTTATCCTGCGGAAGAATTGAATTCACAACATCGATCATTTCATACATCACATTTTCCGGTTCACCCACGGATAAGCCGCCAATGGCGTATCCTGCCGCGGGATATGAACAGATCTCGGTGGCTGAAATTTTCCTGAGATCTGGATAAACACTTCCCTGGACGATTGGAAAAAAGAATTGATTGTGCCCGTAGAGGGGTTCGGTTTTTTCAAAGTGTTCTGTTCCACGGGCCAGCCACCGGTGCGTCATTTCCATAGATTTGCGGGCGTCTGAGTGTTCACTCGGATACGCGGTACACTCATCCAGTGCCATAATAATATCTGCCCCTATTGTCCGCTGAATATCTACAACATTTTCAGGAGTAAACAGGTGTTTGGACCCGTCGATGTGTGAATTGAATATCACTCCTTCGGGAGTGAATTTTCGGATATGTGAAAGGGAAAAGACCTGGTATCCCCCGCTATCGGTTAAAATCGGGCCTTCCCAATTCATGAATTTATGCAGGCCGCCGGCCTTACTTAATATGTCAAGTCCGGGCCTGAGGTAAAGATGATATGTATTTCCAAGGATTATCCGTGCCCCGAGGTCATCCTTCAACTCACGCTGATGAACGGCCTTAACGGTTCCGGCCGTTCCAACAGGCATAAACACAGGCGTTTCGATTTCCCCGTGTGATGTCATCAACCGGCCGGTTCTTGCTGATGATGAAGTATCCCTGCCCACAACGGTGAAAATCATAGCCAACTATTTTGGCCGCAAATATATGATTTTATATTCTTTCGATTAAATTAAATTACTTATGCCTGCAAATTTGCTTTATGTCAAAAACTTTAATAAAATTGCCATCACGGTTTATATAGGAAAGATGTCATTAATATCCAATTTACTTGCTGATAAACAATGGTTTATCGTTTTTGTCATTTTTATAGTTGCTATATTTATTCAGCTTATATACTACCTTGGAATATATTTGCGGTTTATATTTTATAAATCAAATACTATTTCACAATCTTCTGAACCTGTTTCAGTGATCATTTGTGCCAGAAATGAGGCTGAAAACCTGGAACAATATTTACCGGTCATACTGACACAGGATTATCCCGATTATGAGGTTATTCTTGTAAACGACTGTTCTACAGATGACACCGATATGGTAATGAAGCGATACATGGCCGAATACCCGCGGTTAAGGACGAGTGTGATCAGGGAGGACAAAAAATTTTCACATGGCAAGAAACTGGCTGTCACCATTGGAATTAAGGCTGCCAAATATGACCGCCTGTTGTTTATTGATGCGGATTGTCAGCCTGAAAGCAACCAGTGGCTGAGGCTGATGACGGAAAAGTTTTCCGATAAAATTTCTATCATACTTGGTTATGGGGGCTATTTTCCGATTCCGGGAATTCTGAATAAATACATCCGGTATGATACGATGATGATTGCCCTTCAATATTTCAGTTTCGCGCTTTGCCGGATTCCCTATATGGGGGTTGGAAGGAACCTGGCTTATAAACGTTCCCTGTTCCAAAAGGGAAAAGGATTTGCAAGCCATTTTCACCTTGCATCGGGCGATGATGATCTGTTTGTAAATGAAAATGCCACCAAATCAAATACTGCAATAGTCAGTTCAAAGGAAAGTCATACCCGTTCAGCTCCAAAACAATCGTTTGACCGGTGGTCATTTCAGAAAAAAAGACATTTTTCGACAGCCAAATTATACAAGCCACTCCATAAATTTTTGCTTGGAATGGAACCTATTACCCGGCTTCTCTTTTATGCTTCCTTTGTGGTCATGATGTTTTACGGTCCTCTCAGAATGATCGTATTGGGAGCGTTCGTCCTGAGGTTAATTGTTCAGTTGTATGTTATTAAAAAAACAATGAGTCGCTTGAATGAGAAGAATTTATTAGTAATTTCGTTGCTGTTTGACCTTTTATCACTTTTCATAAATATCGGCTTGTACCTGTCAAGTCAATTCAGACCTGCAAATTATCAATGGAAGTAAACGCAAATTTATCCGAAAAAGCACAGCGCGATTATATGCTGGTTCAGCGAGCAACCGAGGGGGACCAGCGTGCTTATGCCGAATTAATGGGACGGTACCGGGATGCCATTTATTATATGTTGTTGAAAATGGTTAACAATTCCAGCGATGCGGAGGATTTAACCATCGAAGCATTTGGCAAGGCTTTCAAAAACATCACGCAGTACGCTCCCAATTATGCTTTTAGTACCTGGCTTTTTAAAATTGCTACCAATAATTGTATCGATTTTATAAGAAAGAAAAAAGCGAATCATGTATCGCTTGATCATACGGATGAGGAACATGAAAAGGCCACCAAAGATATCCAGGCGCCGGTGCTTGATCCCGAAGAATCGCTGATCAATGATCAGAAAATTAAACTGATGCGTTCCCTCGTATCCAAGCTCAAACCGCGCTACCGGAAACTGATCGAATTACGGTATTTCAGTGAACTTTCCTACGAAGAAATTGCAGAAGAGCTCGAATTGCCGATCGGAACAGTGAAAGCGCAGCTATTCCGTGCTCGCGAGTTATTATATAATATCCTGAAGAACACCTCTGGAAAGATGTAAATTCAGCATACGGACGCGGTTCTGATGCAAATCATTCAAAAATACTTTCCATCACTGGGATCGCTCCAGGTCAGGCAATTTTCGGAACTGGGACCCTTGTATGAACTATGGAACCAGCGGATCAATGTGATATCCCGAAAGGACATTGAAAACCTCTATGAGCACCATGTACTGCATTCACTTGGCATTGCAAAAATAATTCATTTCAAACCCGGAACCCGGATTATCGATGCAGGCACCGGGGGTGGATTTCCGGGTATTCCCCTTGCCATTCTTTTTCCGGAATCACAATTCATTCTTGTAGATTCAATCGCCAAGAAAATCAAGGTCACCGATACGATAATAAGGGAGACCGGACTATTGAATTGTACCGCAAGGAACCTGCGGCTTGAAGATCTGCGCGACAAGGCAGATTTTATAGTATGCAGGGCTGTAACTGAAATCCCCAGGCTCTTCGGCTGGGTAAGCAAAAACATCAATCCCGGAGGAACAAGCGCCTTTCCTAACGGCCTTCTCGCCCTCAAAGGCGGCAACCTGGAGGAAGAACTCCTGCCAATGGGGTTCGGGGTAAAAGTGTATGATCTGAAAGATTACTTTTCCGAAGAATTTTTCGAAACCAAGAAAGTGGTGTTTGTTCCGGGGGCAGGGAAATAGGCTGCTAGGCTTCTGGGCTTCTGGGGAGTTTTGCAGTTTTGCAGTTTTGCAGAAAGGAAGGCGGTTCTGCAGTTCTGCGGTTGCATGGCCCATGTGAAATAATCAGATGGTTGTAGAGACAAGGCAGTGCCTTGTCTTTACGATTTTCAACCTATAATATGCAGTCTTGCAGTCATGCAGTCATGCAGTCTTTGGGGCGCATTGGCACATTAGCAAATCAGCATATTAGCACATTGGCTTTTAACTTTTAGTTTTTATCTTGTTCATATTTATTCTTCAATTTTCACTGCAATTCAGTGCTTAATTTGTATTTTTACTAAACAGAAATATATGGCAATATTAACAGAAGGTGCAATAGCGCCGCCGTTTACAGGTAAGGATCAGGATGGCAGAAATGTTAGCCTGAAGGATTTTAAAGGTAAAAAAGTGATCTTATATTTTTATCCCAAGGACGACACACCCGGTTGTACCGCTGAGGCCTGCAACCTGAGGGATAATTATGACGATCTTCTCTCCAGGGGATTCGCAATAATTGGCGTGAGTCCCGATAATGAGAAATCGCACGGAAAATTCAGGGCTAAATTTGACCTGCCTTTCAGCCTGTTGGCAGACCCTGAAAAAGCCATCATCAATTCATACGGTGCCTGGGGAGAGAAAAGCATGTATGGAAAGACGTACGATGGTGTTTTACGCACCACGTTTGTCATCGATGAATCAGGTAAAATTCAGAAGATCATTAATAAGGTTGATACAGGTGATCACACAAAACAAATCCTGGAATTATTGGGAATCAATTAAACAATTATATCATGGCAAAAGAACCAACCATCGATGACGTCAGAAAAGAAAAGCTAAAATCGCTCGAAACAACGTTAGGTAAAATTGAAAAGGACTTTGGCAAGGGAGCCATTATGAAGCTTGGCGACCATGCAGTTGTTAATGTGGGTGTTATCCCGTCAGGTTCACTTGCATTGGATATTGCGCTCGGTGTAGGAGGGTATCCGCGCGGAAGGGTTGTTGAAATTTTCGGTCCCGAATCATCCGGAAAAACAACCCTGGCCATACATGCCATTGCACAGGCCCAAAAAGCCGGTGGCATCGCCGCCTTTATCGATGCTGAGCATGCCTTTGACAGTACTTATGCCCAGAAGCTTGGTGTTGACATTGAAAACCTGCTTATCTCACAACCCGACAATGGGGAACAGGCGCTTGAAATCACGGAACACCTGATCCGTTCAGGGGCTATTGATATAATTGTGATCGACTCTGTTGCAGCCCTTACACCGAAAGCTGAAATCGAAGGGGAAATGGGCGATTCCAAAATGGGACTCCAGGCCAGGCTGATGTCACAGGCGTTGAGAAAACTTACCGCAACGATCAGCAAAACCAATACCTGCTGTGTATTCATCAACCAGCTCCGTGAAAAGATCGGGGTGATGTTCGGAAATCCCGAAACCACTACCGGAGGTAATGCACTTAAGTTTTATGCCTCGATCAGGCTTGATATCCGCAAGGTAAACCAGATTAAGGAAGGGGAAGAAATATTTGGGAACAGAACAAAGGTAAAGGTTGTAAAAAATAAACTGGCTCCCCCGTTCCGCAAGGCTGAATTTGACCTTCTGTATGGGGAGGGCATATCCCGGCTTGGCGAGGTAATCGACATGGCTGTTGAGCATGAAATCATCAAAAAGAGCGGCTCGTGGTTCAGCTATGGGGAGACCCGACTTGGACAGGGCCGGGATGCCGTCAAACTGCTTCTTGCCGATAATCCTGAACTCACACTTGAAATTGAAAAGAAGATTATTGAGAAGGTGAAGTAAGGGGTTTAGGGGTTTAGGGGTTTAGGGGTTTAGCCTATGCCCCTACTAAGCCCCTATGTCCCTAAGCCCCTAAGCCCCTAAGCCCCTAAATATTTGCAATTGGCACCGGATTTTCGTATCTTATCATAAAATATCGCAAATGATGAAAGAGTGCTATCTTCTCGAAAAATGCGGTTTTTTCAACAAATATAACTGTGCCGGGGAAATAGACTGCCAGGAATATATTGATACATACTGCAGAGGTGATAAGATGATCCACTGTAAAAGGCTTCAGTACAGAAACCGGATAGGGGTTGCTCCTTCCGATGACATGATGCCGACAGGGGCAATGATGAAATGAACTCTCAGAAGGTGATCCGGGATCTCAGGCAGGTTTGGGATGAACCCTCAATGGTTCCTTCTACAAGGTATGTATTTGTCAGGTTTTCCGGAATACTCTTATTGAAATGAACCACATCGCCCGGCTTTACTTCCTGTTTGTATTCAATTTCAAAAAATTGTGGCTTTCCGTTTCCGGGAATGTCGGGCCATAAATAATCAAATATCCATTCAACATAACGGGCATTGTTCACATGTTTGTTTTGATCGAGATCACTGTACCTGGCTGTTACCGGTTCTGACATATTGTTGGCGGTGACAGCTGGAATGGATTCAAAGGATCTGTTCATTCCAAACCGGCCCTGGTTAGCCCTTAACACCGCTTCGTCTATTGGAATCTGCTTTGGACGCTTATTATGCAGATCCAACGGAATCCAGTAGGAAGAGGCGGAGATTATGGTTTCATTCCCGCAATCGAGCCGGTAATCACGCCTGTAAAAAATCCGTTCATTTCCCAATGGCCAGGTTTCGAGATAAAAATCCTCTCCCCAGGCAGGAAATTTCCGGATTTCAACGGCAAGTTTTGAAAGCACCCATGCCATTCCCATCGATCGCATATGGGTATAGCCCACATTCAGATGTTCAGCATGCCGGCCGGCAACTTCCTGAAAATAACTGCATAAATTGCTCATCCGCATTATACCATGATATCCGATATCAGATGAACGAACCTGGAATTTCTCACGCCAAACCGGGGTGTATACTTGCATAGGCATATTTCCTTGCCTGAAATTATTCTGCTAAAAAAAAAGTCCATCCCTATGGATGGACCTGAAATTGTAAGTACAGCCGGTTCGATTACGCGGGGCTGATTGCTTCTGTCGGGCAAACATCAGCACAAGCACCACAATCGATGCATTTGTCGGGATCTATTTTATAAATGTCACCCTCAGAAATTGCTTCGGAGGGACACTCGGGAAGACAAGTACCACAAGCTGTGCACTGATTACTAATTACATAAGCCATATATGGAAGTTTAATTGTTGAGCCTCAAAAATAATGTTTTAATTGAAATCACAAAAGAAAATCATGTTTTAAATAAATGATCTTCAACCATTACCCATTATCAGGCAGCACCTGCCCATCCTTCAGGAAGCACATCGCAAGGTAAGCCAGGTTTGCCATTGCGGTTTTCAGAGCCTCTTCGTCGGCCATAAATCCGGATGAATGCAAAGGAGAAGTATACGTTCCTTTTGCATCCGTTATGCCAAAACGGTAAAATACTCCTGGTATTTTTTCGGCAAAATAAGCAAAATCTTCAGCTGTCATCCTTGGTTCAAGGTCAACAACATTTTTTTCCCCCAGCAATTGTTTGGAATAAGAAATCGCCCGCCGGGTAAACTCTTCGTGGTTAAATAACACCGGATATCCGTGCAGAATATCAACCTCGCATTCACCACCCATCCCGGAGGCAATGGATTTGGCCAGTTGTGCGATCTTCTCATGAGCTTCCTTTCTCCAGATTTCATTCATCGTTCTGAATGTGCCTGCAATCTTCACTTCAGATGGAATTATATTTGTGGCGCCAGGGGCTTCCACCTTGCCAAAAGACAGGACTGACGGGATGGCCGGGTTGGCATGGCGGCTTACAATCTGCTGCAGGGCAACAATGATATGTGCGGCAATCAGCACGGGATCTACCAGTTGCCAGGGCATGGCCGCATGTCCCCCGCTACCCTTGACCGTAAGGTATATTTCATCTGTCGACGCCATATATTTACCTGGCCGGTACCCGATCTTTCCGGCCTCAAGAAGTGGCATTACATGTTGTCCGATAATCACATCAGGCATACCTTCTGCAAACACACCTTCGCGGAGCATCAGGTTGGCCCCGCCCGGTAGCTTTTCTTCTGCCGGCTGAAAGATCAGGATTATTTTGCCGTCAAATTCATCACGTAGTGAATGAAGTATACGTGAGGCGCCCAATAATGCAGAGGTATGCATATCATGTCCGCAGGCATGCATTTTACCTGCATTTACCGATTTGAACGGAAGATCATTTTTCTCCTGTACAGGCAGACCGTCCATATCGGCACGAAGGGCAACAGTCATACCCTTTTCAGTACGGCCGTTAATCCACCCTGCAATTCCGGTACCCGCAAATCCATTTTTAAAAGGTATTCCTGTGGAATTAAGTTGTTCCTGAATGTATAGCGAAGTTTCCACCTCTTCAAAAGAAAGTTCGGGATGCTGATGGATATGACGCCGTATCCCTACAATATCCTGAAAATGATGTCCGGCAAGTTGATTTATCTTCTCGCGTAAGTGAATGTCTTCCATCCGGAAAGTATTATTTGGTAAATATAAGTCTGATTCCCAATGTGATGATAAGCACCCCAAAAATAACCTTCAGTATCCTTGCCGATAACTGAATTGCAACCAGGGAACCCAGGTAACCTCCTACAAAAAAGGCCAGCATTACGATTATGGCGATCCTGAAATTTACATAACCCTCTTTGTAATAATTCCAGAAAGCCAGGAGGCCTACCGGAAAAAGCAGGATTGTAAGGCTCGTGCCCTGGGCCTGATGCTGGGTCATGCCAAAGAAGAAAATGAGGGCAGGAACGATGAGAATTGCCCCGCCAATGCCAAGTAATCCTGACAATATGCCTGCAGAAAGACCGATGAGGACTAATATGATTACATCGTTTACGGACATAAGGGGATTTACGATTTACGATTTACGATTTACGATTTACGATTTACGATTTACGATTTACGATTTACGATTTACGATTTACGATTTACGATTTTGAACCTGGAATAAAATTAAAAATCCAAACTCATTGAAAAATAAAAAACATGGGGTAAAACCTGGCGGTTTTCAATACCCCAGGCCCAGTCAAAACGCATAAAATATCCAAGCAACATGGTATGAATGCCAAATCCATACCCTGCAACGATCGGGTCCCTGTTTGCATCGATCTTGATAGTGATCGGTCCCTGTTGTATGATATCAGAGTCATAGGCATTCCTGCTCGACCAGGGTGTGGGTCCTGACCAGGCAGATCCAACGTCAAAAAACGTTACAATCTGAAAATTCTCAAAGAAACTTCGTCCCAGGGGATAATTTGCCAGGTATTTAAAAACCGGGAACCTTAGTTCAGTATTAAATATCGCAAAATTGTTACCATTCCTGATATTTTGCGAAAACCCCCGCATATCGGTACCCACCGCCTGGAATGCATAATTCTGGCTCCTGTCTATGGGAATTTCGCTGAATGGAATAAATGTCGGGGTTTTGTTCTGGTTAAGATTGATCCAGTTATCAACACCACCCAAATAATAAATGATCCGGCTCGATCCCTGTGAAGTACTCCATGCAAACCGGTTGGCTAGAATAAGTGTACGGTGAATCCGGGTATAATGCCTGATATCGGCTCCAAACACAACCAGTTCATAAAGGTCTTTATACATCTGTTCCTGGAATTCAGCAAAAATCTTGTACCGTGTTCCCCTGTAAAGGTTCATTCCGAGAGACTGGGTATTGTCAAAAATATATTCCAGTTTAATTCCAAGCCAGTTCTTATAAATATTCGGTTCATTCAGGTAGTTCGGATTGCTCGACAAATAGACTGTCCGGTCGTTCCGGAACGAAAAAGTAGCCCCGAGTGATTTTACCTGGTTCAACGGGTAGCGAAGCAGGTATGAAAGGGTATGGGTATGGGTTTTTATTTCAAAAGCCCCCAATTCACCAACCCCCACATTTTTGAATGTTTGCCTGTGGAAAACAAGTTGCTTGTCAAGCCGTCTCTTTAGATTTTCAAAACTCAACAGGTATTCATTTGCATCAAAATCAGGGGATAATCTGAACCCGCCTGTGATCTTATAATCCTCAAACAAATCATTGGCGCCGATCTTAAACAGAACATTGAAACCGGGATTAAAATAAAATGCGCCTCCCGTAAAAGCCTGGTATGAAGCATTCAGGAAATTAAAATCAATTTGGGTGACGAGGCTGTTCTGATAAAAAACGGGCACATATAACCTGATTTTCGGTCGTTTTTCCACTGTTGTGTCAATAGCAACTTCCAACTTTTTAGGATCAAGTTTTGCATTATAGCTATTGATCTTTTCCACCTCAAATACATACTTGTTGATATCAATCAGGTTAGGTCCCAGGCTTACCGTATCTCCATTATTGATGATTGTATTGTCAATCACATTCTGAATTGGAATTACTTCCTTAACAATACTGCGAATACTGTCGGTTGCAGAAAGACTCTTAAGTCTTAGTCTTTGCGTGGAAGTGGGAACCATTGTTTCTCCAAGCATCGCCGTTTCATCCAACGGATTATGATAAATATTATACCGGCCCTTATTGAAAAAGATATCCGCCACATTCCCTGTGGATGGATTATAATCCTGCTCCAGTATATTGCGGTTATAGTTGGTCAGCGGGGAGGTCTGGGCATAATACCTGTAATGGACCATCGTATCGATCTGGCTGATCGTACTGTCGAATTTGGCAATATAACGGTTGTTGATCCCATTTACATCTCCCAATTGGATAAACGAATTATGCCCGGTTTCAACCGGAAAGGTCTTGTTATTGTATTTGCCATCTTCAAGGCGCATCAGCACATCATCCTTCTTTACGTAATCATAAATGAACAGGTCAGATGTAAGTGCACGGGTGGTCCTGTCTGATTCACTGCTCAGGGTATCTGACATTCGATCGGAACTAAATATGATCTTGGTATCATTATCGATGAACCGTGGGAATGCATCATTAGCCAGGTCATTCGTTATTTGTTCATTCGTGGATGACGCAATATCATAAACGAATATATCCGTCTTGCCATTGCGTGTACCCATAAACACGAATTTTGATCCTTCCGCAGAAAATGAAAAGTCAGAAACCTTATCAAAATACTGAAAATTGCGCACAGTCAGTTTCTTCTCGGCTATGTTATAATAATAGAGCTTAACCATGCCCTTTTCTTCAGTCATAAACGCGAAAAATCTGCCCGAAGGGTGCCAGGTAACTGCCGGATAAGAATAATCGATAACCTGTTCGAGTCTGTATTCCCGTCTTAATATTTTCTTTTTCTTTCCGGTCTGAATATTTAAAAGCCATATCTTATAAAGTCCCCTGTCATTGGTCACATAACTTAAATAATTACCGCTCGGACTGATCTTGATTTTTTCATAAACCACCCCTTTTTTGGTTTTTTTAAGCATTTTTCCGGTTGGCGGAGTATTTGCAAGGGCTTTGTCTTCTTCGAAAAGACTGGTGTAATAACCCAGCCATTCATAGCTGAGTTCCTTGATTGAAAATCCGAGGACATTGGAAAAGCCGGTCTTTATGGATTTGCTGACACTGGTAAGATATATTATACTGGGGATGACCGATTCACCGTAAGTATCAGCAATATACTTCCAGAAGGAATGACCTGCATAGATGGCATCATTCCCTGTGAGCCTGTTGAATTTTTCATATTTACCATTGATGATACCATCTTTGACGAAGTTTTCTGTTTCTATATCCCAACGTTTTGACAGGTAATCCACCAGGCCCTCGCTATACCATTTGGGGATATTAATGAGGGTGGAATTTGCTACATTATCGATCAGTTGCGAACCATATAACAGTTCATTGAGCACAAGACGTGTTATGACAGCCGTTATCTGCTGATCATATTTTTTGTAATCTCCTTCAAAATAAAGGAAGGCTTTATTGCGGATCACGCTTGTAGTACCGCCGATATTGTATTCATCCTGGCCTGTAACCAGCCCCAGATTGCTTTGGCGATAGTCAGTCATCCTGTTATAGACAACAAAAAGAATTCTTTTTTCAATTGCGTAATCAAAGAATGCCTCGATCCGGGGAATCACCTTTGCCACATGGTCGGCGGTATACTCGGCAAGGCTGGTACCGCCTTCATTGAAATACACATCGTATTTCGGATACCGGTAGAAAGACCACACAAAATCATTATACTGTACGCGGTTCTTCCCAAAGCTCATCTGGTGCCCATTATAGAATTGGGCCCGGCCCTGGAGGCAAAGGCCAGCAAAAAGGAATAACAGCAGACTTTTCTTAACTAACGCTTTCATATTTGCTTACCAGCAGTGGAACATATTAAAACACCGTGCCTAAATTACTAAAAATGCCCGTTAAGCTCTAACAACGGGGTATTTTTTTTGTTTAGTACGCCTGACCCGATTCATTTTGACGGGATGGCAATATACCGATACTTATATTCGTTATATTAGCGCCTGCTTAGCACAGATTGGCGAAATCAAGTGCAAACTAAAAATCAACGTTATGCTCAATGTAAAGGAAAATGTCAGAAGATTGATCTCGAACATTTACGAATGTCAGAAGAAAATTTCGATCAATCACCGGTTCATTCAGGATCTCCTGTCTGAGGGAAATCGCAATGCGGCTTCATATCTTCAGGATGAGATCAGGGATTTGCAGGAGAAGATCAGGGGATTCCAGACGGAGCTCGGTGACAGGTTTAAATATTCGCATCCCTAGGATTTCACCCTGGACTTTTCGTTAGCGAAATGGTCCTTGTTGTGCACATACCAAATCCGCTCCTGTAACACTTCACCGTACATAAAAACTTAACCGCAAGGCACATACATGAAAACGCAATGTTATCTGCGCAAATCATATTATGCCTTGCGGTTAATATTCTGCTCTTAATCAGGCAGGGGATCAGGCCTTATTGGCACTACCCAGCACATTGTTCACTTTGTGCTTGTAGAGTTCCTTCAGTCTGTCCCTGGCTGGTCCCAGGTAATTACGCGGGTCGAATTCGCCTGGTTTCTCGGCGAAAATCTTCCTGATGGTGGCTGTCATAGCCAGACGGCCGTCGCTGTCTATATTTATTTTACACACTGATGATTTGGCAGCCCTGCGAAGCTGGTCTTCGGAAACACCGGCTGTATTTTCCATTTTTCCACCATACTTGTTAATTTCATCAACAATATCCTGGGGAACGGAAGATGCACCATGGAGAACGATCGGGAAACCGGGGATTCTTCTTTCCACCTCTTCAAGGATGTCAAAACGGAGAGGAGGAGGAAGTTCGCCTGGTTTAACCTTGAATTTGAAAGCACCATGGGAAGTACCGATGGATATCGCGAGGGAGTCCACACCTGTTTTTTTGACGAAATCTTCTACTTCTTCCGGCCTTGTATAAGAGGAATGCTCTGCAACCACTTCGTCCTCAATACCCGCGAGCACGCCAAGTTCGCCTTCCACGGTAACACCGTGCTGATGGGCAAATTCAACTACCTGTTTGGTAAGTCTTACATTTTCTTCATACGGAAAATGGGAACCGTCAATCATTACGGATGAAAAACCTGTTTCAATGCAATTTTTGCATGTTTCAAATGAATCACCATGGTCGAGGTGAAGCACAATAGGAATTGCATATCCAAGTTCCTTGGCATATTCCACAGCTCCTTTGGCAAGGAATTGCAGTAAAGTCTGGTTTGCATACTTCCGGGCGCCTTTCGAAACCTGGAGAATGACAGGTGATTTTGTTTCAACACAAGCACTGATGATTGCCTGCAATTGCTCGAGATTATTAAAATTGAAGGCAGGAATTGCATATCCGCCTTTCACTGCTTTCTTAAATAATTCACTCGAATTCACTAACCCTAAATCTTTATAATGTAGCATAATTGTTTATATTAATTGAAGCGTGCAAGATAATTCATTTAGGTTTAGCCGCCAAAAGATTTATGGAGATTTTGGGGAATAAGCACCGATTGATAACTTTACAGGATGGAATCCAACCCTTCCGGATCGTTTCAGAAACGGCTGACGCTGTTTGATGCAACCGCTATCGTTTCCGGGTCAATGATCGGATCTGGAATTTATATTGTAAGTGCCGACATTTCGCGTAATGTGGGGGCTCCCGGATGGTTGTTGGTTGTGTGGCTGGTTACCGGGGTATTGACCATTATGGCTGCACTGGTTTACGGGGAACTTGCCTCACTTATGCCACATGCCGGGGGGCAGTATGTTTTTTTGAAAGAAGCCTATAATCCCCTTGTGGGTTTCCTGTATGGATGGTCTGCTTTTCTCGTTATCCAGGGAGGCACGATCGCGGCAGTGGCTATGGGATTTGCCAAATTTACCGGTGTGTTGTTTCCGTGGGTCGCTGAAACGCACATATGGTTCTCGTGGCATTTTTTAAAATTCTCCACGGTTCACCTGGTAGCCATCGGATCGATCCTTTTGCTCACATTCATTAATACACGGGGTATCCTGTTCGGAAAGATCATTCAGAACATATTCACTTCCACCAAGGTTTTTATCCTTTTCCTGTTTATACTAATCGGGATCTTTATTGCCCGAAATACAGAGGCATTGGAATGGAACCGGCAGTATATCTGGGCAGGAGCCAGGGTAGAAAACGGGGAAATGACGGCCCTGGCGGGATTCGCCATGCTGGTTGCCTTCACCACCGCCATGGTAGGATCCCTCTTTTCTTCAGATGCCTGGAATAATATCACATTTGCTTCCGACGAAGTGATCCGTCCGAAACGCAACCTGCCGTTAAGTTTAATTTACGGAACCATCCTGGTAAGCATAATTTACTTTCTGGTAAATATGGCCTATGTGCATGCCCTGCCTCTCCGGGGAGATGCCACCGGAATGAATGCAGCCGCCAGGGGAATACAATATGCCACAGAGGACCGGGTTGCCACTGCCGCCATGGAAGGGATACTCGGCGGAAAAGCAGCTGTTGTGATGGCCCTGCTTGTTATCATCTCCACCTTCGGCTGCAATAATGGCATAATTCTGGCCAGTGCAAGGGTTTATTATGCCATGGCAGCTGACGGGCTTTTCTTTAAGAAGATAGGTGTTCTCAACTCCAGGGGGGTACCGGCAAGGGCACTGGTTATACAAAGCATCTGGACTTCCATCTTATGCCTGTCAGGTACCTACAGCAACCTGCTCGACTATGTGGTTTTCACCGTATTGTTGTTTTATATCCTCACTATTCTATCTGTTTTCATCTTCCGAAAGAAATACCCCCAGCGCGAAAGAGCTTACAAAGCATTGGGATATCCGGTGCTGCCTGTGATATATATAGCTGCGGTTGCTTTTATAATGGTTATATTATTACTCTACAAGCCTGCCTATACATGGCCGGGTTTGCTCATTGTAATGCTGGGGTTGCCGGTATATTTCATCTGGAAAAAGAAAAACCGGAAAGAGGATTAATATCCTGGATTTGCCATCACGGGCAGTTCAACGTCGATTACCCTCAATTTTTTCCATTTTCCGCTTCTGTACCGCAAATACAATGCAAAACAAAATATGAGGAAAAGGATCACCAGGGCAAGCCAACCCATGACGGCGGATGCATTAAATACATGAAACAATACCCAGAGCAGGGGAATGAAGGTCCAGTGAAATGTAACGGAGGCAATCATGGTCCAGTGGGTATCCCCTGCCCCCCTAAGGGCACCTACAAGGGCAACCATCATGGCTTCCGCCAGTACGTATAATGAGGCAATGCGTATCATTGAAGCAGCAATGGGCAAAGCCTCGTCGAAAACCAGGCTGTCCTCACCGGGATGGAATACAAGGGCCAGCGTTTCCGGAATGGAAACGAAAAGGATAAGCACAACAGCAGAATAGAAAATCCCGGTTTTGATTCCCGACATGGCCGCTTTATGGGCTGTCTCCGGATCTCCTGCACCCATATACCGGCCCACCAGGCTTGTCACCGCAATTTCAATACCCAGCAGCGGGATAAAAGTAGCCAGGTCCCAGCTGAACATGATTGTACTGGCAGTAGCAACAGCATCACCACGTGAATGGAACATAAAAATAATGACCGTAAAGCCCAGGAAGTTGAGAAATAACTCAAGTCCTGCAGGATATCCGAAATATAGAAGCTTCCGCATAACTGCCCAGTTGAATCTGAAGGATTTCATGATCGCAAAGTTTTCCCGGTTGAAGCGACCCAGGTACACAAGGGTAAGAATGCCCAACCCTACAGCGCTTCCGGCTACAGTTGCAATAGCAGCGCCCCTGATGCCCATCTCCGGAAATCCAAACTTTCCGAATATCAGTATATAATCAAGCACCACATTTACGACCACAGAAACCAGGGCCGCCATCATTACAACTTTTGTACGCCCTAATCCCGAAAAATAACAACTCAGGCAATTCCTGAGGATGCTGAATAATACCCCGTAAATGACGATATTAAAATAACTGATCTGGTAAGGCAATTGTATTTCAGGCACATGCATAAAAGTGAAGAAATGCAGGGACAGGGGTTTACAAAACAAAATAATAGGGTAAGCAACCAATGCGATCAGAATTGCCTGAAAGGCAGCCACCCCGCTCATTTTCTTTTGTCCCGCTCCATAATACTGGGCCACGAGGGCTGTCGTATACCCAGTAAGACCAATGAAAAAGAACATCATCATTTGCATGGCCACACCACCGCCCATGGCGGCATTCATCTGTTCCGGGCCCAGCCGCGACAGGAATAGCCTGTCGGTAAATGTCATCACCCCGTCACAGGCTGTTGAAACGATCATAGGCAAGGCAATGGCCATCATTTCTGCCACTCCGCCTTTACCAGGTTTTAGAGCAAAAAAATTCTTCAAAATGGATAGAGATTTTTCGGAACCACAAAAATAGCGGCTTTTTTGGATTTCCCGTCAAGGCAAATGCTCAATATCACACTCCTGTGGCGTTTTTTGAATCCGGTTAAGATCGTAACCCTTGCTTTTGACCAGGGTTAATATATGATTGTAGGTGTAAGTAGGCATGTATGATTCACGGCTCAGAATCCACAGATATTTTCTTTTCGGGTGTCCAACCACCGCCCAGGAGTAGTCATCAGCCAGCCCGATAATATAGTAATCTCCGCGAAACGGCCAAAAAAACTGAACTTTTAACCTGGCATTATTTGAACCTTTTACAGCAAACGCCTTTCCCTGAACCACATTCATTTCTGATCTTCCCTTTTTGAACCGGATGCACCGGTTGGTAACCCGGATATATTTTTTTCCATGGATCTGTTCATAATCTGCAGTAGTGCAACGGCATCCCTTTTGAAACCTTGCCGGGTAAGAGGCAATATCGTACCACCTGCCAAGGTATTTACCCGGGTCAACGTGATCAACTGTTTCTAAGGGTTGATTCACAGCATTCATAATATTACCAATTAACAGAAATAGAATAATTAAAACTCTATTCATGGGTTGGTGGAGGGTGGATTATTTGTTGATTTGTTGATTTGTTGATTTGATGATTTGATGCTGGAAATGTTTAATCGAATGTAATGAGATTTCTTTGCGACCTCAATAAAGCCTGGTAAACATTTCTTAATTTTAACTCTGCGTTAAAAATTTGGGATAACCCATTGTTATCCTGATTGATTTCTACGGCACACTGTAGAAGGGGAACTGCTAAACTGCAAATCTGCAAAACTATCTTGTCCCTCGTCCCTCGTCCCTTGTCCCTGCTAAACCGCCTCCAGCTTAACGTCCGTTACTTTTGCAAGGTCCCTGGTATAGAAAAACGAACCTGCTAAAAACAAGCCGGAGGAAATGACAAGAGATATCGGCAGCAGATTAAAGGCCGTCTGAATATTTGTAGCATCTGAAATCGCCCCCATGACGAGAGGCCCCAGGAACCCGCCGAGAAGATTCTGAACAACGACAGCAACTGCATAGGAAATTGCCCGCAATCCGGCATGCACAACATCCTGGGTTACAGCAGAGGCTGCCGAAACAAATGCTGTTATGGATATCCCTACAGAAAGCAGGAGCAGGTACTGAAGTTTTCCTTCAAAAACATTGAAGGCAAAAAACATTACAATGGCTGAGATCAGGGTTGTGATTGACGGGAATAAAAGCCGTGCATTGATTCGCCTTTTTCTCCACCTGTCAACAAGGTAACCTCCCAATGGGGCTCCTATGATGGCCAGCAGCATGACAGCACTGGATTTGACACCGGCCGGACTGGCCTCCATTCCCTGTGTACGGATAAAATAGGTAGGCAGCCAGGATAACAATGCAGTTGTGGTAAAAACAACTCCGGCCATTCCAAAATAAGTAAATATCAGGGAGGGTTTCTGAGATAATTCCTTAAACATATCATAAATCGACATCTTCACCAGTTTGCCGGCTCTGGCTTTTGCCTCGGAAGGATCTTTTTTTAACAATCCCACCGTTTTATAATCCTTTACAAAGAAAAACAGGATAGCTATAATTATGCCGGGAATGGCCACGATCCCCAGGGCATGTCGCCAACCCCAGTGAGTGGCAATTATACCGCCAATGGCAACACCTATTGCACTGCCCAACGGAATAGAGGCATTCCATAATCCCAGCATCCAGGAACGTTTTTCCACCGGATACATGCCCGAGATCATAGCGGATCCGCCAGGGGCATAACCTGCCTCTCCGATGCCGATCAGATAACGGGTGGTAGATAACTGGCTGAAGGTTTTTGTAAAGGCTCCCAATGCAGTTGCCATACCCCACAACAACGCCATCAGGCCCACGGTTTTTTTACGGCTCCAGCGATCTATCAAAACAGATACCGGGAAAGTGAATATTACGATGGATAAATATACTGCCGATACAAGTCCTCCGCATTGAAAGTCCGTCAGGTGCCATTCTTCTTTGAGGAATGGAAACAAGGAAGAAATAACCATCCTGTCGATATAATCGAACATATAAAGCAGAAAGAGCAAAATGAAAATGAAGTTTGTGTATCGTTTTGTAAAAAGATAGCCTTCCGGCACGGCAGCATTTTTCATATTAGCGATTTTAGTCATATCATGGAACAAAGAAAACCACGGCTGAATGAATCCTGACTTCTATCGGTTCCATAAAAAACTAAAATTAATAAAAAAACAACTCCGTCAAAAAGAATGTTCATGCAGCGATCCCAGGTCAGTTCTTTTATAATCGTGTCAGATTCACTACTTTTATAGTTCAAATTCGGATGCATGGATACACTGTTTAAATTAGTTTTGCCCGGTGACCTGAGCGAAAATTTCTTCAAGCTGATCAAAAATGACTGGATGCTGATTACGGCCGGGAATATAGGCAGCTTCAATACAATGACGGCCAGTTGGGGAACCATGGGCATATTGTGGAATAAGCCAATAGCCGTCTGTTTTATCAGGCCTCACCGGTTTACTTATGAGTTTGCGGAAAAATATGAGTATTTTACCCTCAGCTTCTTTAATGAACAGTACCGTGAGGTGCTTGATTTCTGCGGAACTCATTCCGGGCGTGATATCGATAAGGTTAGCCAGACAGGTCTGAAGCCTGTTGAGACTGCGCTGGGCAATATTACATTTGAACAATCCCGATTGGTATTGGAATGCAGGAAGATTTATGCAGATACTCTGAAACCTGAAAATTTCATCCTGGCGGAAGTGGCTAAAAAGAATTACCCGGCACAGGACTTCCATAAATTCTATATTGGCGAGATCATCGGATGCTATGAAAGGGACAAGTGACAAGGGACAAGTGACAAGTAATTTGTTGATTTGTTGATTGATTGATTGGGCTGACGCGGCAGGAGATTTGTTGATTGGTTTATTTTTCGATTTGGAGATTTGATGCTGGAATTGTTCAATCGAATGTAATGAGATTTCTTCCTTTGCGACCTCAATAAAGCCTGGTAAACATTTCTTACTTTTAACTCTGCGTTAAAAATTTGGGATAACCCATTGTTATCCTGATTGATTTCTTCCGCACCCGGCAAAAGGCGAACTGCAAAACTGCAAAACTGTTTCATGCAACCCTTTTATTTTTAATCTGTCTTTATATTGAGTTTAATTTTGCTGACTCGCAGGGTTTATTGCCGTTGAAGGTTCTAATAATATGAATCAATGTTAAACAAAAATCCAGGTGGCGCATTACCAGGAAATTCACAGGGATCTGATCGAACAGTGTAAGGCCGGCAATTCCAGGGCTCAGCAACAGCTTTATCATTTATATGCAAAGGCAATGTATAATCTTTGTTATCGTATGATGAACAACCGCGAAGAGGCGGAAGACCAGCTTCAGGAATCATTTACTGAGGCTTTCATGCGGCTTCACAGTTTCAGATTTGAATCAGCGTTTGGCGCATGGCTTAAAAGAATCACTGTTAACAAATGCATCAATGCCCTTAAAAAGAGAAAAGCTGAATTGGTGCCGATGAATGATTTACCTGAGAAACAGTCTGAGGAGGAGGATAACGATGTGAGCGGATTTACTGTTGAACATGTCCGGAAAGCACTGGTAAATCTGCCGGAAGGTTACCGGGTAATATTTTCACTTTACCTGCTTGAAGGATACGATCATGTTGAGATCTCACAGATAATGGGCATTTCGGAGGAAACTTCCAAATCGCAGTATTCCAGGGCACGACAAAGAATGAAAGAAATAATTAAACACGAACTCCATGGAAGACAAGTTTGAAAAATTTGTAGCGGAAAACCGTGAAGCTTTCGAATTTCATGATCCGGACCCAAAAATCTGGAATAGAATAGAAAGCAATCTGCGGTTTAAGAGCAAGCCGGGATGGGGTAAAATTCTGCAACGGGTTGCTGTTGTGGCTGTTATTTTTGCAGCTTCCTACATGGTAAATGAAATGGTTCACCGGTACCAGCAGGGTGAGGGTAAAGCAGACCGGGCTGCAGCTAAAAATAATGCAATACCGGGTCTGACCGAAGCCGAGGCCTATTATACCAACCTGTTGAGTCAGAAAATGGATGAGCTGAAACCTGTGATGGCAAATTGTCCGGCCCTGCAGGAGGAACTGGATTTCGACATGTCAGAACTCGACAGTGTATACATTGACTTGAAAAAAGACCTGAAAGATAATATGGCAAACCAGGAGGTTGTTGAGGCCATAATTGAGAATTACCGCTTGAAAATCAGAATTTTAGAAGAATTATTGAGTGAAATAAAACCAAATGAGGATGAATGCCTCTCCAACAATGACGGTTATGCGCTCTAAGATATTCCTGATAGTAACTGTGCTTGTCATTTCAGTCAGTCTCCGGGCTCAGACACCTGAATACATACATCAGGTGGTGAGATCATTCCGTGTAAATAATGGAATTACGCTTGACCTGACAAACAAATATGGCAAGGTACATGTTATCAAATGGAATAACGATTCTGTCAAGTTCATCATTGATTTGAGGATCAGGACAAAAGATGCCAGTAAGATGGAGAAACTCAAGCAAAATATTGATTTCGAATTTACTGCCTCTCAATATTTCCTATATGCCCGGACAAAAATCGGCGATAACGCTTCTGATGTTTTTCGGGATATTAAGGATATAGCAGGATCCTATCTTTCATCCTCCAACACGGTTACAATCAATTATACCGTAATGGTTCCCGACTATATTTCACTTAAAATCGATAACAAGTTTGGAAGTGTGTATATGGATGACGCGAACCAGAATTTTACGCTTGTCTTGTCATATGGTGATTTCAGCTGTAACCGGCTCAACGGGAAAAGTGATATAAGGATTTCATCCGGAAATGCTGAAATAGGATACATCAGGGAAGGTTTACTTTTTCTCTCGTACGGCAACATGCATCTTCATGATGCAGGCAAACTTATCGCCGAAACACGGTCATCCACAGTTACTATTGATAAATCGGCCGACTTGCGGATCAATTCCAGGCGGGATAAGCTATATCTGAATGAACTGGGATCATTTACGGGAGAAAGCTATTTTTCGAATATCAACGGTGGCAATGTAAACAACGAAATGAATTTTGTGAGCCGCTATGGAGCCATTAACCTGGATAATATACGCAAAACGGTATCGAATCTGAACCTGATGGCGGAATTTACGAAAGTGACCCTATCTTTTGATAAGTCAACCAGTTATAATCTTGAGCTTACGCATCACCAGGAAGTTGTGTTTGTGTATCCTAAAAATATAGCTGTATTGAAGACCAAGGTTATAAATGTGGCTGAAAAACAATTTCTGACAACCGGCATAATCGGAAATGAACCGGCTTTCTCAAATGTAGTGATCAGTGTCCCGAAAAAATGCAATCTGACACTTATCAGCAAATAAACATGTACTTATTTTCTAATATGAACAACCAAAATGTTACCCTTATGAATAAGTTGATTTTTTTACCAGGAATAGTCCTGGGATTAACGTTGATTACCTCGTGTGAAGATATGTGGAACCATTGTGTTGAAGGAAATGGTCGCCAGTCAACAGAAACAAGAACACTTCCTGAATTCGACAGGATACAGGTGAATGGGGATTTCAACGTATTGGTGGATACCGGTTCGGCATACACAGCGGTGGTAGAAGCAGATGAAAATCTTCAGGACCGGATTATCACGCATGTTTCAGGCGGCAGGCTTGTAATTGAATCGAAGAGCGACGATTGCCTGAATCCGTCGGATCCGATAGAAATAACCGTTACCGTGCCTATTGTAACCAGTGTTGAATTGTATGGTTCAGGGTATATATTTTGCAATGATCTCGACGTGGAAGATCTGACAGTGAGATTATCCGGTTCGGGCCAGATAGAGTGTACAAAAATTGAAGCTATTTCGGTTGTATTTCATTTAGAGGGCTCCGGAAATATTGATTGTGCAGTGGATGTGGAAGATTTGTCCTCAACTATTGAAGGCTCAGGTGATATAAATATCGATGGATCGGCTCTGAATTCAGAGCTTGAGGTTACGGGTTCAGGCCGTCAGCGGGCGGGTGAGTTAAATACAGACGTCTGTAAAGCAACTATTTCCGGATCCGGGATCATTGATACAAATGTCAACAATTCGCTGGATGTAACCATCATTGGCAGTGGTACTGTGAATTACGTTGGTAATCCGGTAATTACGTCTTATATTTCCGGATCGGGAAAGATTGTCAAACAATAATAAAACATCGGTTCGATATTTGTGGACTTTATAATAAACTGGAATTTAAATACTAATAATAATTGTTAATTTATCTATCATGAAAAAACTACTTGTATTGATGTTCATTTTGGCAGGAACCCTGGCCACTTATGCACAAAA
>JBGSSA010000118.1:0-6957 GCA_041737295.1 Bacteroidales bacterium
CACATCAGCATATTAGCACATCAGCATATTTGCAAATGAATAAATGTATGAAAACCAGGATATTCCTATTTTTATGGCTGTTCGTCTCCTGTGCTTCTCCTGCCTGGCAACTGGGCAAATTTGAGAAGCCCGCGGAAAACCCTGTTTTAACAGCCGATAGCAGTTACAGTTTTTTATGCCCGGTTCAAAAGAATTGGGTAAAATGGCAAAAGGCAGATGTTTTTAATCCGGCTGCCATTGTGAGGGATGGTAAGGTATATCTTCTTTTCCGTGCCGAGGACAATCCGGCAGCGGGCATTGGAGGGCGCACATCCCGGATTGGTTTGGCAGTGAGCAGCGATGGCATTCATTTTGAGAAAATGAAAGACCCTGTTTTGTATCCGGACAGTGGTAGTTTTATTCAGTTTGATTATCCGGGAGGGTGTGAGGATCCGAGAATTGTACAGACTGAGGATGGAACTTACGTTCTGGCATACACCAGCTGGAATAAAGTTGTCGCCAGGTTAAGTATTGCCACATCAAGGGATTTAATTCATTGGGAAAAGAGAGGGCCTGCCTTTGCCAGAGCTTACAATGGAAAATATCTTAATACCTGGTCGAAATCGGGTTCTATTGTAACCACCCTGAAAGGGGATAAAATAGTGGCAACGAAAATCAACGGCAAATACTGGATGTATTGGGGCGAGAGTTTTGTTAATGCAGCATTTTCCGACGATCTTATTGATTGGACGCCCACCGAGGATGCACAAGGTGAACTGGTTAAGGCAATTACTACAAGAAAGAACATGTTTGACAGTGATTTGACCGAACCCGGTCCTCCGGCTTTGCTCACCAAAAAAGGAATTGTTTTGTTATATAATGGAAAGAATGCGAAAGGTGAAAATGCTGATCCGGGTATACCGGAAAATACCTATTGTGGCGGACAGGTGTTATTTGACAGGAATGACCCGACAAAGGTCATTGACAGGGCAGCAGCCTATTTTATCAAACCCGATCTGCCGCATGAAGTTTCAGGACAATATAAAGCAGGTACTACCTTTATTCAGGGACTTGTGTTTTTCAAGGGCAGATGGTTTTTATATTATGGAACGGCAGACTCGATGGTGGGGCTGGCGATTACACAATTGACCCGCTAATACGTTATCAAATGATATGGATCGTGAATTTTAGTATAAACCAATTTCATTTTTCCAATAGACATGAAGAAAATAATAGCCGCATTTTTACTGGTTTTACCTATGGCACTTTACGCCCAGCTGAATAGTGAAATAGCCCGTGTAAAAACCGCCAATGGGCTTGTTGAAGGCATTACGGGTTCGGGAATTTCCATTTTTAAGGGTATCCCCTTTGCTCAGCCTCCGGTTGGTGAACTACGGTGGAAGGAACCGCAACCGGTTAAAAACTGGGACGGTGTGAGAAAGGCCGGCCAGTTTGGACCCAGGCCCATGCAATTGGCCATATTCGGCGATATGAATTTCAGGTCGGAAAGTGTCAGTGAGGACTGTTTGTATTTGAATGTATGGACTCCTGCAAAAAAGGAAAATGAAAAACTGCCCGTGCTGGTTTATTTTTACGGCGGTGGATTTGTTGCCGGGGATGGCTCAGAGCCCCGGTATGATGGCGAAAGTATGGCCAGGAAGGGCATTGTTACGCTTACCGTAAACTACAGGCTGGGTGTTTTTGGGTTCTTTTCCCATCCTGAACTTTCGAAAGAAACTTCCTACCATGGATCGGGCAATTATGGCCTGATGGACCAGTGGGCTGCCCTTCAATGGGTTCAGCAGAATATAGCCGCATTTGGAGGCGATCCGAAAAGGGTGACCATTGCCGGTGAATCGGCAGGATCCTTGTCTGTGAGTGCCCAGATGGCTTCTCCCTTATCGAAAAACCTGATCGCGGGTGCTATTGGTGAGAGTGGTGCAATAATAAATCCCACGCTGGCCCCTGTAACCCTTGAAGCCGGAGAAAAAAACGGGGTTAAATTTGCAGCCAGTCTGGGAGCCAATACTCTTTCTGATCTTAGGGCCATTCCCGCTCAAAAACTGCTTGAAGCCGGTTCCAAACTCGGCGTAGGTGGTTTTAACGCAACCCTTGACGGTTACTTCTTCCCTAAACTCCCGGTAGACATTTATATGTCGGGTGAACAGGCCCATGTTCCCCTGCTGTTGGGCTGGAATTCAGAAGAGATGAACTACAGGATGATTATGGGCGGAAAAGAACTGACATCGGATAATTACAAGGCTGCATTGAAAGCATTATATGGAGATAAAGTTGGTGAGGCCCTGAAATACTATCCGGGCACTAACCCTGAAGAAATTTTGATATCGGCCACTGCCCTGTCCGGAGACCGCTTTATCGCCTACAGCACCTGGAAATGGTATGACAGTCATTTGAAAACCGGGGGTAGTCCGGTATATCGGTATTATTATGAAAAGCCCCGACCGGTGATGAGACCTGAAATGGGTAATGCTGTACCGGGCCTTGCAGGGGGAGTCACAAAGTCTGCCGATCCCACTGCCCCCAAGGCACCACCCGCTGCAGGTGCCGTTCATTCGGCTGAGATTGAATATGCTATGGGTAATTTGTCAAGCAATCGGGTATACGACTGGCAGCCGGAAGACTACCGGGTTTCAGCCATTATGCAGGAGTATTTCGCCAACTTTATTAAAACCGGGAATCCCAATGGGTTGGGTTTGCCCGAATGGCCTAAAGCTGTTATCGGCAAGCCTTCCCAAATAATGCACATTGATGTCAATACCCGGGTTGAAGAAGACCGGTGGCAGGATAGGTATATGTGGCTGGATGAGCAGTATAGGCTAGTAGGCTACTAGGCTTCTGGGCTGAAGGCTGAAGGCTGAAGGCTGGAACGTCTTCGGTGTTGGGTGTTGGGTGTTCCTTGTTCAGTGTTATTTATGTCAAAATAACACCGAACACCGAACACCGAAGTTTGAAGGCTCCAAACTGCAAAACTGCAAAACTGCAAAACTTCTCCTCGTTCCTCGTCCCTCGTCACTTGTCCCTCGTCACTTGCAGATTTGTTAATGAAATGGCTATCTTTAGAGATTAAACCAATACCGGAGATTATTAAAATGCTTTCGCTCGAACATCCCGTATCCTTTCAGATCATGACCAAGCCGCACGGCCCGGTATGTAACCTGAACTGCACATATTGTTACTACCTTGAAAAAAAGAAGCTTTACCCCAGCGTAAAGGACTTCAGAATGGATGAGGAACTGCTTGAACTGTATGTAAGGCAGTATATTGAATCGCAGGATGTGCAGGTGATAACCTTTACGTGGCAGGGCGGGGAACCCACCCTGATGGGAATCGACTTTTTCAAAAAAGCTGTGGAATTGCAGCAAAAATACCGGGCCGGAAAAAAAATTGAAAATACATTCCAGACAAACGGGACCCTGATCAACGCGGATTGGTGCCGGTTTTTGCATGAAAACAAATTCCTGGTAGGTATTTCAATAGATGGCCCCAGGGAAATCCATGATATGTACCGTACAAATGTTGCCGGAAAGGCTTCCTTCGACCAGGTCATGGCGGCAATAGAACTGTTCAAGAAGTACCGGGTTGAATTCAATACCCTTTCAGTGGTTCATCGCGATAGTGCCCGCCATGCTTCGGAAATTTACGGTTTCCTGAAAAAAGCCGGCAGCGGATTTATCCAGTTCATTCCCATTGTGGAGCGGGAGTCCCTGCAAGCCGGCGAAGATGAGATCAGGCTTGTAGGGCCGGAATACCGGACCGAAACCCGGGTTACCCCCTGGTCGGTAGACCCTCAGGAATTTGGGGAATTTCTGATCACGATATTTGATGAATGGGTACGCAACGATGTCGGGAAGGTTTACGTGCAGATGTTCGATGTGACCCTGGCCAACTGGATAGGAGAACCTCCCGGACTGTGCGTTTTCAGTGAAACCTGCGGTAATGGCATGGTGCTGGAGCACAACGGCGACCTGTATTCCTGTGATCATTATGTGTATGCCCAGTACCGGCTGGGGAATATTCGTAATGCCACTATACGTTCCATGGCACAGTCGGCCAGGCAATATACGTTCGGCCAGAACAAGCTGCTAAAGCTGCCGGCTTACTGCATCCATTGTGAATACCGGTTTGCCTGCCACGGGGAATGCCCGAAGCACAGGTTTGGGGTGTCACCAGACGGGGAATACGGACTCAATTACCTGTGCCCGGGGTATAAGAAGTTTTTTGCCTATGTGCATCCCTATATGCAATTCATGGGTGATGAACTTATAGCAAAGCGTGCTCCTGCCAATGTGATGCAGTGGGCGAGGAAGTTTAAAAGTTACCAGGAACAGGTCGGTGGTCGGTAATCGGGAATCGGTAATCGGTAATCAGTGGTCGGTAGACCTCGGGGCGTCTGCTAGCAGCCATTCCAAGCCGAATCTCACGGTTTGGTTATTTTAATGAATCAGATTTAATTGCATGTAGAATTAGAATTGTAAAATATCGGCCAGAATTATTTACTGAAATACTTGTTTATTTTTGAAATCAATTCGGCCTTTATAATCGGTTTTGCGATAAAATCATTGCAGCCCATCTGCAGGGCTTTTTGCTTGTCGCCTGAAAATCCGAACGCCGTCTGAGCTATTATGACAACCTCTTTATTTAACTGCCTGATTTGCATGGTAGCTTCGTATCCGTTCAACCCCGGCATAAGTATATCCATTAAAATCAAATCAATGTCAGGGTTATTTTTGAATATCTCAATGGCTTCATAACCTGTATTTGCCGTAAAAATAACACTGCCGATTTTTATAAGTGTCAATGCCAGTAATTTTTCGGATGTTTCTTCGTCTTCTGCAATCAATATTTTCAGTGAAGGAACTTCATGGTTGTTGTTGTTTGGGGCTTTATCATCGGGGATTCCGGTAACAATTCCGGAACTTTCATAGCCAACATCATAGGGTAAAGTAAAATGGAACCGCGAGCCGATTCCTTCTTTGCTTACAACCCACATTTTTCCGCCCAGCATTTCAACATATGCTTTCGAAATTGACAAACCCAAACCAGCACCCTGCCGTGCCATATTATTGCTTATATCAGCCTGGATAAACCGTTCAAAGACAGCTTCCTGCCTGTTGTCAGGTATCCCGATTCCAGTGTCGCTCACGTAAAATTCAAGGAAATCCTCATTGCGGAAACAACCAATTTCTATAGCGCCAACCTCAGTAAATTTAATGGCATTTTTAACCAGGTTGGTTAAGATAGCATACACTTTTTCAAGGTCTGTATTAACAATAGAATCTTTACCTGGCAAAAAATCACGCAGGTAAAGTGAAATTCCTTTAGCCTCCGCCTCAGGTTTGAAAAAGGAATAGATATACCTGAGCTGATCGTTAATATCAGATTTGGTAATATCAAGCTGAACCAAACCAGCCTCTATTCTTGAAATATCGACTATATTGTTGATAATATTGAGCATACGGGTACCGCTTTTTTCAATGATACTGATATACTCTTTTTGCTCATCACCTGTAAGTTCAGGATTTTTTAGCAATTCAGCGAAGCCTAAAATACCATTCATCGGGGTGCGGATTTCGTGGCTCATATTGGCAAGAAAGGCTGTTTTCAGACGGTCGCTTTCTTCTGCTTTTTCTTTAGCCCTCTTTAGTTCGATTTCAGCAAGTTTCCGGTAAGTAATGTCGCTGCCAAAGCACGAACCGCCAATAACTTCTCCTTTCTTGATAATTGGATTAAAGGATACCTGGATATAAATCGGACCGGCAGGCGACTCAATTTCATCTTCGATAATGAATTGTTCATTTCGCAACACCCTGTCGTATCTGGACTTCCAAAATGATTGCAATGCCTGGGGCAATGATTCAACAAGGCTTACTCCCGGTTCCAGCCAGGCACCGAAAGCTTTCTGAAACTCCTTTTGAAAAACTTCGTTGATGTACAATATCTGGTAATTCCGGTTAAAAGCCCATATATTGCTTTGCGTGCCTTCAATAATTGCCGTTAAATTGGCACTGTTTGTTTCAGCAACTTCCTTGGATGAAAGCAGTTCATTGGTTCTTTCTTCTACTGTTTTTTCAAGGTTTTTGTTTACAGTTTCAACAAGGAGCTTTTCATTGTCGAGCTCATAGTTAAGAAGAAAATTCCGGCGGGTATAATACTCAATATTGTACGCAGCAAACATTCCGATTATATTGGAACTTATGAAGAAGAAATTGGTGTTGATTAGGATAAGGTTTGATGAGTCTGCATGAAGGATCATGCCAATGTTGTAAAAAATCAATATTGTCCAGCCGGCCATGGAGGCCAAAACGAAGCGCAATTTAATAAAAAAATAACCCGCCGAAAAAATAAGCATCATGCCTGCATAATACTCGTATTTATCAGGCACAAGCATAATCATAATGCTTATGCCTGATCCTCCGATTAATAAACTGATAAACAGGAGTAATTGCCAGATTTTCGGAAATAACCTGGTGAAAGACAACAGAAATACCACCGACAATACCGGAACAACAACTGCATACCGGATTAAATGAAATATATATATATACTCCGGATAGATAAGATAATCGAGGAAACCGAATAATCCGTATAGGATTGTAACCAGCACCAAAGAAATCCTTACCTGTAGAAGGGAGTCGGAAAAGTATTGGGTTTGAAACAGTTTTTCTTCCTTTTCAGGAAAGGATAATGTAATCCTGTTATGGAACATCATCGGATTTATAATATTTTGCAAAGGTAATAAAACTATAACCTGATGTAAGGACGGATCTAACATTTGCGTGTATGAACCCTTACTTATGCCTGACCACTAATGGGTTAAACATGCAGGTCGCGTATGCTTTTGGAAAAGGAGCTTTTAGAGGTTTTCCAATAGTTTTACTACTTCAATATGCCCGTTTTTCCGGGCAAAGGCAAGGGCATTGTCCCCGTCGATATCGTTGCGGGATGGATCGGCTTTGT
>JBGSSA010000137.1:0-12326 GCA_041737295.1 Bacteroidales bacterium
AAATCAACAAATAAACTAAGGAGGATAAAACATGAAAAAGTTAGCTATTTTAATATCGGGAACCTTATTCTGCCTTGCAGGTATGGCAGCTGAATCGTCTGATTCATGGGTAATAGCAGGCAAAGACAGGATTAGCTGCGACAAGGTAAATGTAGGTATTGCAAAAGCCCGCATTACGCTTGACAACGGTGAAAAAATGATCCTTCCTGTAAACCAGATCGACTCTTACTCTGCAGACGGAATGGTATTTGACAGGAAAATGGTATTCAAAAACGGAAAAGCAACCGGAACGAAACAATTTATGGAGCTATTGAAAGTGAGGGATGGCCTCAGCCTTTACAAAACCACCTCTTTCAATACAGATCTGGGAACCGCGGTTGACCAGTACAGCGTTTATAAAGGTGAAGACCTCTACCTGGCACTGGACAAGAAAACCATTCCAAGCGTATTCAATTTCTTCCGGGTTAAATGGTCCTATAAATAATATCATTCAACCCCACAAAAAAAATCCTGCAACAATGCGGGATTTTTTTTTGCGATAAATGACGATATTTACGATGTTGGATTTACGATTTACGATTGATGAAACCCAATCGTAAATCGTAAATCGTAAATCGTAAATAAATGATAAAGGGAGTTTTATTCGACATGGACGGTGTGCTGCTGGATTCGGAAGAATTCATCACGCAGGCAGGAATAATGATGTTCAGGGAAAAAGGATTTGATGTGAAAGAGTCTGATTTTAAACCCTTTACAGGAATGGGTGAAAACCGTTTCCTGGGAGGTGTTGCAGAAAAATACAATATCCCTTTCAACCAGGAAACAGACAAGGCCCGGGCATATGCGATTTATGATCAGATTTCGCATGGGCAGTTAAAACCGTTGCCGGGTGTGCGGGAGTTTATTGAAAAATGCAGGCAGAAAAAGCTTAAACTGGCTGTCGCTACAAGTGCCGATGAGGTAAAAATGCGAATAAACCTCAGGGAAACCGGATTATCGGAAAAACTGTTCGATACACTTGTAAACGGTCTCGAAGTTCAACATAAAAAACCTCATCCTGAAATATACCTGATGGCCGCTCATCGCCTTGGACTTGATCCCGTCAATTGCCTCGTGGTTGAAGATGCCATAAGCGGCATGAAAGCTGCCAAAGCTGCCGGATGCAAATGTCTGGCCATAACTTCAAGCTTTTTGGCCCATGATTTTACAGACGCTGATTGGATTGTGAAAGATTTGAGCGAGGCCCCGGAGGCATGTATTGGTTGGTGATCTCTCCGAAATTTGCATAATTGCATTGCTTTCCGTATTTTCAATGGAAAGAATATCATGTGGTCATGGTTAGAAACTACCTCATTTCAGCCTTCAGGAACCTGCTAAAAACCCGTCAGTTTTCGCTGATCAATATGCTGGGACTTTCAATCGGCATGACAGCCTGCCTGATGATCCTGCATTATGTGAGTTTCGAAAGAAGCTACGACAAATTTCATGAAAACAGCGACCGCATATACCGGTTGCGGTATGAACGCTACAGTGAGGACGGTGAATCGGTGCGCTTTGCATCCAGCTGCCCGCCAGCAGGTCTCAGGATCAGAAAACTGTTACCAGAAGTGGAGTATGTGGCGCGTATTTGCCGCTATCCGGCTGCCATTTCATATGATGAAAATAAATTCATCGAAGAACGGATTTACTATGCCGAACCCGATTTTTTCAATATCTTCCATTTCAGGTTCATCAAGGGTGACCCAATCAAGGGGATACGGGATCCAAACACTGCCTTTATATCCAGGTCTGCAGCCCGTAAATATTTCGGTGATGAGGACCCTATCGGAAAAACGATTAAGGTCGATAACAGGATGGTGTTTCAGATTACAGGGATTTTTGAGGACATTCCCGGAAACTCTCACATCAAATTCGATATTGTATTGCCCTGGTCGAACCTGTTGGATATTCTGGGTGCTGATTTTGATGATTCGTGGGGAGATTCAGGAGCCTTCACTTACATCCTGTTCAAAAAGGGCGTGAATATCACTGAATTTCAAAAAAAGCTGGATGCCATCGCTGAGAAGGAGTTTGGCGAAGCCCTCCGAACTTATAAGCTTACCATGCAACTGCCCTTGCAGCCCTTAACCGATATTCATCTGACTTCTCATTTTCAGCAGGAACTCGAGCCAAACGGTGACAGTTCTTCCGTTAATTTGCTACTCGCAATTGCCATCTTTATTATCGGTATCGCCTGGGTAAACTATATTAATCTTTCCACTGCCCGGTCCCTGACACGGGCAAAAGAAGTGGGATTACGCAAAGTGGCAGGGGCCTCCCGATCCCAATTGGTGGTACAGTTTTTTATGGAAACATTCCTCATTAACTTGCTTGCCATTGCCTTTACCCTTCTCTTGCTTTCGTTATTACTACCTCTTTTTACTGAGATAACCGGAACACCGCTATCATATCGTATATGGGATCAAAACTGGCTATGGCCCGCATTGGCGGCATTACTTTTTGCCGGTGTATTTCTTTCGGGATTCTATCCGGTTGCCCTCCTATCTTCTTTCCGTCCTCTTCAGGTATTAAAAGGCAAACCGGGTAATAGTCCAAAAGGCCTTAACCTGCGTAAGATCCTGGTTGTCTTCCAGTTTACCATGGCACTCGGCCTGATTATGGGAACATATGCAGTATTCACGCAACTTTCATATATGAAAAACCTGAACCTCGGTTTTGAGATCAACCAGGTTCTTTCTGTTCGTGCACCCAGGGTGAGGGATGCAACCTTTAACAGCAAATTGCAGACCTTTAAACAGGAACTTCTTAAGAATTCTGACATCAGCCATATGAGCGTGTCAACCGAGGTACCCGGACGCCAGATATACTGGGATGCAGGAGGAATTTATCCGGTAGGTTCCGATGAAAGTAAGAACTACCAGATTGTAGGAGTTGATTATGATTTTGTTGACCTTTTCAATACTCAAATTGTCGCCGGTCGGAATTTCTCAAAGGATTTTCCCTCAGATACCTTAGCCCTGATTCTGAATGAAACAGCCGTTCAATGGATGGGATTCGCTGATGCAGGGACAGCCATCGGACAGCAGGTTAATTATTGGGACGTTATCTATACCATAATCGGAGTGATGAAAAATTATCATCAGCAATCCCCCAAGGCAGCATTTGAACCTCATCTTTACCGCCTTCTTCCTTATGGAAGGGGAGTTCGGGGTATGTTTAGTTTCCGTTTGAATACACGGGAACCCAAAACCGCTGTAAATACGATTCAACAATCCTATGAACGATATTTCCCGGGTAATCCCTTCGAGTTTTTCTTCCTGGATGATTACTTCAATCAGCAATACAAAGCAGATGTGGTTGTAGGCAGTGTCCTGGGCATATTCTCCTTACTGGCCATATTTGTTACTTCCATGGGGATCTTTGGACTTTTCTCTTTCCTGGTAATTCAGCGTACCAAGGAGATCAGTATCAGAAATATTTTGGGTGCCGGCATACCCAGGATTCTGCTTTTATTTGGCCGCGAGTTTTTCCTGCTGATACTTATCGCATTTGTGCTCTCCCTGGTGGGGTGTTACACAGGTATTAACCTATGGCTGAATTCCTTTGCCAACAGGATGCCCATTACTGCATGGCTTTTTATCCTGCCCCTGTTGCTGGTGATTATGGTTGCCGGAATTACCATCAGTTTCCAGATCATAAAGGTTGCCAGAACAAATCCTGTGGATAATTTAAGGTATGAGTAATTTTAACCTGGATAATTCACTCTTCGAACCTGTATCATATAACTGGCCATCGTTTGAAGTCTGGCTGGACTTGAATACATAACTTTCAGCGCATCGTGCTTTGAACACCAAAACGAATTTGACATATTGACCTGACATTTTTCTACTATTTTTGCAACTTACATATATCAAAATGTAAAGTTTTTCCAATTCTTATCGTCAAGTCAGATTTATTCTCATATGACCTATACATAATTTTCTTTCGTATATATATCTGATCCAAAATAATTTAACCGATATGAAAATAAATTTATTGTTCAGCTATTTTATTGTATTGGTTATAATCACTGGGAAAATTACTGTGGCTCAAAACTATACGCCAGAGGATGGCTGGCGTGATGCACAAATCTATCTCCGGTCAGAAAAATCCGTAATAGCGCGGGAACGACTTAACTGGTGGCGCGATGCGAGGTTTGGCATGTTTATTCATTGGAATCCGTCAAGTTTAGTTGTAAGTGAAATAAGCTGGAGTAAGCAGTTCTATGAAGACAACGGTGAAAACCTTCTCGATAATCCCCGTCCCGATCCTGGATTTCCAGGTATGAAAGAACACCTTGAGTGGCTCAATTGGTTTAAACCGGCCGTTCCCGGGGAAGTGTACGACAGTCTCTATAAGTCCTTCTACCCTGGAATGTTTGATGCCAGGAAGATAGTGTCCCTCGCAAAAGAAGCCGGAATGAAATATATTATCATCGTGGTAAAACACCATGACGGGTTTTGCATGTGGGATTCAAAATTTACAGATTATGATATTATGAGTACACCGTTTCAACGGGATATTTTTGGGGAATTTGTTACAGCCGCGCATAATGCAGGTATCAAAATCGGTATTTACTATTCCCAGCGCGACTGGCATCATCCGGATTATAAGCCTGAAACCATGGAGAAATATAATGTCTATATGCGAAATCAGTTAATAGAACTGTTAAGTAACTATGGTGAGATTTCAGTGTTGTTTTTTGATGCGGAAGAATGGAATACATGGAAATTCTGGGATGGAGATCAACTTGTCAAAATGGCATACCAGTTGCAGCCAGATATCATTATAAACAATCGCTGCGGTGTTCACGGTGATTATTCGACCCCCGAGCAAAGTTTAGGTAATTTCAATAATAAACGCGACTGGGAATCATGCATGACATTCACGGGGTTCTGGTCATGGCATGGATTCCAGACTCCCGTAATCTCTCATTCAGAATGTTTGAAATATTTAATTTCCTGCGCTGGCGGGGATGGCAATCTCCTGATGGATGTGGGACCATTGCCTACCGGACAAATCGATCCAAGGGAATCAACCCGATTAAAGCAGGTAGGAGAATGGATGCAAAAATACGGTGAAAGTATATACGGTACACGCGGAGGACCTTTCTTGCCTGATTCAAATATTGTCAGCACCCATAAAGGAAATCTGATATTTTTACATGTGTTTAGCCAAAAAAATAGCGTAACTCTTCCCGCAATTATGGAAAATGTGGTTAAAGCAGAGATTCTCTATGGTCCGGAAATTGCTTTCAATCAGGAAAAAGATAAAATATCAATTGCTTTACCCGAGGAAAGTATGAATAATATTGTCACCGTCATAAAACTCACCATGGACAGAGGAGTAAATTCAAACCAAATATCGCAAAAACAGAAATAAACTTGTTCATCAAAACCCGTGGTTTCAGTCAAAAACCCCTGATGATTGATTTTAAAGATGTGTAGAAAAAATAGTATCTTTTACGATCAATGATAAATTAAATCCTTATGAAACGTAACGAATTGGAGCAATACATCGGCAATCATGCCCAGGCAGGAGGAAGCAGGCATTATGTACTTGCCGATGGATGGGGCCGGAACCTCAGGGGAATTGATGTAAACTCAGGCAGCGGTCTGCAATATACAATCCTTCCCGACAGAGGTATGGACATCTCCCTGGCCAGCTACAAGGGAGTCAACCTGGTTTACCTCACCAGCAATGGCGAAACCCATCCGGCATTTTTTGAACCTGAAGGACTCGGATGGCTGCGCACCTTTTCCGGAGGCTTACTCACCACCTGCGGGCTCACCTATCTGGGTACTCCGGTTACCGATGGAGACGAGCAACTGGGATTGCACGGCAGGTACTCGACCATTCCGGCCAGGCAGGTCGCCGATTTATCCGGATGGGATGGCGATGAATACCATATTAAAATAAAAGGTATTGTTGAAGAAGCCTTCCTGTTTGGCAACAAGTTACGGCTTGAACGCGAGATCCATACCATCCAGGGCCAGAACAGCCTCAGGATAACTGATACCATTACCAATTTCGGTTTCACCCCAAGTCCTTATACTATTCTGTATCATATAAACCTGGGATATCCGCTTCTTTATGAGGGTTCGTCATTACTGATCGATCCGGCCCATACTCACCCCAGAACTCCTGTGGCGGCAGCAGGAATGAAGGATTTCAGAATGCTGCAGAAACCCCGGGCTGGTTACCAGGAACAGGTGTTTATCCATACCATGAAGGGTAATTCTGACGGGGACACCTCTGTAACCCTTCAAAATAAGAAATTGGCTATTGCCCTGACCATTAAATTCAATATAAACCAGCTGCCCTATCTCATTCAATGGAAAATGATGGGCCAGGGTGAATATGTGCTCGGGCTGGAGCCAGGTAATGTACCGCTTAAAAACCGGAAAGAATTAAAAGAAGAAAATACATTGCCCCTGTTACAGCCGGGAGAAAGTTCAACCAATACAATAGAAGTTCACCTGTCAGAGATCTGAAAAATGAAGCAAAAAAAAATTATCATCTCCGGCACCGGTTGTGCCCTGGCCGATTTCGTATACAACCGAATTTCCTTTCACAGCCCTGAATTTAATAAATACCTCTCAAAAAAAGCAGGCGACGGGGGTCTGAGCCCCGGAAAACTGGTTTTTACCGAAGAGCTTGAAAAATTCGCCGGCAAACCATATGCGGAAATTTTCACAGACATTATTGGCAGCAAAACTCACGATGCATTTAATGTCGGCGGTCCTTCGCTTGTGTCTTTGATACATGCTTCCCAGCTGCTCGAAGAGGAGGGATTTGAAGTAAAGTTTTACGGGATCGCCGGAAATGATGAAACGGCAGCAAGGATCTTAAAAATGATCCACCAAACTCCTTTGAATAGCAAGTATTATCATGTTACCAGTCCCCGTGAAACGCCCTTTACCGATGTATTATCTGATCCTGATTATGAAAACGGGCATGGTGAACGAACTTTTATCAATAATATCGGTGCTGCATGGGATTATACACCGGAACAACTGACCCGTGATTTCTTTGATTCCCATATTGTTGCTTTCGGAGGCACAGCGCTGGTTCCACAAATACATGATAACCTCACCGTTCTGCTTGAACAAGCAAAGAAGAACAATTGTATTACGTTGGTAAACACCGTATTTGACTTCAGAAATGAAAAGAATAATCCGGGTAACCCCTGGCCTTTGGTGAACCATTATGAAAACTTCGGATTAATTGATGTATTGATAATGGACCGTGAAGAAGCACTAAAGATAAGTGGTTGCAAAACCATGGGTGAAGCCTCCGGATTTTTTGCAGCTTCCGGTGTATCATCATTCATCATTACAAATGGTGCAGATACCCTCACAGCCTGGTCACGGGGTGGTTTGTTTGAAAAAACTGAACTGTTGTCGTTGCCCGTATCGGAGAATGTAAGGGATGAACTCAAATCGAATCCCACGCGAAAGGGGGATACCACCGGCTGCGGTGATAATTTCGCCGGGGGTATCCTTGCTTCAATCGCCTATCAATTAAGAAACAAGGAAAAGGGACATTTTGACCTGATTGATGCAGTTTCCTGGGGGGTCGCTTCCGGTGGCTTTTGTTGTTTTTCTGTCGGCGGTACTTACCTTGAAAATACCCCGGGTGAGAAAAGAAAAGCTGTTCAGCTTCTGCAAAAAGAATACCTTACCCAGGTTGGATACTGATGGAGCCAATAAAACATAACAAGATAGTCATCTTCGGCGCGGGGAAAATAGGACGATCATTTATTGGTCAGCTTTTTGGACGAGGAGGATATGAAGTGGTATTTGTAGATGTTTTCAAACCAATCATAGAGGAAATTAATAAAAGAAGAAACTATAATGTAATTATTAAATCAGAAAAAGAGGAGATTTTAAATATCACGAATGTAAGAGGCGTTTTTGCTGATGATATGGAAACAGTGGCGAATGAGGTGGCGTCCACAGGAATAGTAGCTGTTTCAGTTGGCTTACATGGATTAAGCAGCATTTTTCCATCCCTGGCAAAAGGATTGGAAAAAAGATTTGAAATGGACTATCCTTCACCTCTTGATATCATTATAGCAGAGAATATGAGGGATGCAGATGCTCTTTTTCATATGGAACTAAAGAAACTTTTGCCACAAGGGTATCCTTTTGAACAGTTGGTTGGGCTGGTTGAAACCAGTATTGGGAAAATGGTTCCCATCATGCTGAAAAAAGACCTGGAAGAAGACATCCTGCAGGTGTTCGCTGAACCTTACAATACCCTGATCCTGGATAAAAAAGCCTTTAAGAATCCGATCCCCGAAATTTCTGACCTCGCACCCAAAGAAAACATGAAGGCCTGGGTGGATCGCAAATTGTTCATCCACAATCTGGGGCATGCTACGGCTGCTTATATAGGTTACCTGTATGACCCCGGCTTTGTCTATATATACGAAGCGCTTGCTGTGCCTGATGTACATGATGCCGTCAGGAATACCATGCTCCAGTCTGCAGCGATATTATTGAAAAAATATCCGGGTGAATTTTCAACGCAGGATCTAACCGGGCATATTGATGATCTGCTTTTTCGATTTAAGAATAAGGCCCTGGGAGATACACTGTTCAGGGTGGGTTGTGATCTGATGCGGAAACTTGGGCCGGAAGACCGGTTGACAGGCGCTATAAAAAATGCACTTCTTTTTGATCTTCCTTATGATAAAATACTCTATGCCCTGGTTTGTGGTATCCATTTCAGGGCAAAAGATGAATCCGGCAATATCCTTCCTCAGGATGCAGAATTTGCAACCCATTGCGAGAAGGGTACAGACCATGTATTGTCGGAGATTTGTGATTTTGATAAGATAGGTCACAGCCCTGTGTTCACGCAAGCCCGGGAATTAAACAGAATCCTGGTTACAACCGGAACGTAAAGCTTTTCATAGTCCGATAACCTGTAGAAAGCAGGTTTGATAAATTAAAGATAAGAAAAAATGAAACTTGAGAAATATTCGTTTGGAATGGGTGACCGTTTCGGAAAGGAAGGAACGGCGCAACTTCGTGCTATTCAGGAGATCAACAACCTGGGAATTGAAGTGATTCCTGTATGGAACAAATCCAACCGCGAGCATACAATAATTGGTTCGTCACCAGCCATGGTAAGGAAGGAAGCCATGGAGGCCGTGGCTGCCTGCCGGTACCCTGGGAAATACTATACGGATGCCGACCATGTGAATGGCGACACTGTGGACCAGTTCATTGACAGCCATGATTTTTTCACAATGGATGTAGCACATTTTATCGGGATAAAGCCTGATATTGAGTCAACTGCAGGTTTTATCTCCCGGTATAGCAGGTACCTGGGGCCAATGCATATACCAGGTATCGAACGTCCTTTCGAAGTAACACCTAAATTCCTCGAAGGCCTGGCTAATAACTACCTTACAGCCATCTGTGAGGTGCAGAAGATTTATAATCATCTATGCACAGTAAAGGGAAAAGAAAATTTTGTGGCTGAGATATCAGTGGATGAAGCAACCAGTGTGCAAAGTCCGCTTGAATTGTTTTTCATCCTGGCCCTGTTGAAGGAGAAGGGAGTGGAAGCCCAAACCATCGCTCCCAAATTTTCGGGATTGTTTGCCAAAGGAATTGATTATATAGGCAATACAGATCAATTTGCCAGGGAGTTGGAACAGGATGTGGCCATTATCCGTCATGCTGTCGAAGCACTCGGAATGCCTTCAAACCTGAAATTAAGCATACACAGCGGCAGTGATAAATTTTCAATTTATCCGGCCATCAAAGCCACTATCCAAAAACTGGATGCCGGTATCCACGTTAAAACTGCAGGTACCACTTGGCTTGAAGAGGTAATCGGTTTGGCGGAATCAGGAACCGAGGGAGTAAATATGGCCAAAGAAATATATTGTCAATCCATCCTCCGCTTTGACGAGCTTGCTGCTCCCTATGCAAGCGTGCTTCACATCGATAGGACAATGCTTCCCACGGAAAAGGAAGTCCGGTCATGGCAGGGGACACGTTTTTCAGAGGCTTTAACACACAATTCACATTGCGCCAATTACAATCCGAATCTGAGGCAACTCATACACGTGGGATATAAAGTGGCAGCGGAGATGGGAGACGCATTTCAATCCATGCTTGACACCAATGCTGAAATTATTGGGGAGAGAGTAAAATACAATCTCCTGGAACGGCATTTAAAACCCTTGTTTTTGGGCATAAAATAAACCGGAGGATCGGTAATTATAGCCCTTACCAGCGGTTACAGCGATTTGAATTCGTCTTTCAGGCTTTCCACATCCCAGCCTGCATCGCGATCGAGGGACCTGTCCTGAATATCCTCCCCGATGAACTTTTCCAGTTCCTCGATTTTCTCCCGCGCCAGGTTTATGTATTGTTTGCGGTCATCACGAATAGCGGAAAGATGCTTTAACGCCCTGTCATCATGTTTCCTGAAAATCATTGCAGCGCGATGCGCCTGGTAAGAACGGCGCCCCAACAGGGTAAGGGCATCAACGCCCATCCGCAGTGAGCTGTCTAAAGTTTCACGGTACAAATGTAAAACTCCGGCGTCCATCAGTTCATAGGCATCCGTGCGATCCTGGGCCCGGACGAGCACATGCAGGTGCTGAAAATGTTTTTTGACGGTTTCAACCAGTTCAAGGCATTTTTCAGGACTGTCAAGGGCAATTACGATCAACCTTGCGTCATTTGCACCGGCAGCCCGCAGCAGATCCTCCCGGGTGGCATCTCCATAGTATGCCTTTAATCCCAGTTTGCGCAGCAGTTCAACCCGGTCACTGTCTATTTCAAGCACCGTGGGAACGATTCCGTTGGCCTTGAGAAACCTCCCGACTATATTGCCATACCGGCCAAACCCGGCGATGATCACCGGATTTTTTTCTTCGATCCTGTCGGGTTCCTTCGGCTCTTCCGCTTCCTCAATTCCCACATGAGGCAGGATGAGCTTTTCATTCAAAATAATGAAAAGAGGTGCAAAAGCCATGGACAATGCCACAACCGCCATCATCATTCCCATCATCTTTTCATCCATTATATTCTGTTGGCCGGCAAAGGATATCAGCACAAAGGCAAATTCACCCACCTGTGAAAGAGCTACCGCAAATACAAGTCCCTGGTCAGTGCCCATTTTGAAAATACGGGCCAGAAAAAACAGTACCATTGTTTTCAATATCATTATGGAAGCCACAAGGGTTAATATCAGTCCCGGTGTTTCAAGGATCATCCTGAAATTTATGGATGATCCGACTGCAATGAAGAATAATCCGAGCAACAATCCCTTGAACGGTTCAATGTCGCTCTCCAGCTCATGCCTGTATTCACTGTTTGCCAGGACTACTCCCCCGAGGAAGGTTCCCAGTGCGGGACTCAGACCAACCGAATACATCAATGCCGTGGTACCCACTACCAGAAGCAATGCCGTGGCGGTAAACAACTCCCGGAGCCGCGTGGCGGCAACATACCTCAACAGGGGACGCACAAGGATCCGCCCGGTAAAGATCAGAATGGCAACTGCAAGCAATACGGCCAGCGTCTTCCCCCAACCAGGCAACTGGTCAATAAATCCGGAGTGCAATGGTGCAGTAATTTCCTGACCTTTAGGTTGAAATGATAAAAGAGGCAGTAAGGCAAGGATGGGAATAACCGCGATATCCTGGAATAATAAAACGGAAAAGGAATTCTGTCCTGCTGAAGAATGCATCAGCCCTTTTTCGGTCATGGTTTGCAAAACGATGGCTGTGGATGATAAGGAAAGGATCATTCCGATGGCCAGTGCGAGGTTCCACGATAGTCCGAGCAGTACACCCGGGATTGCCAAAAGAAGTGAAGTTCCGAGTACCTGCAGTCCGCCCAGTCCCAGTATCGAAGATCGTAACCGCCATAACCTCGAAGGTTCCAGCTCAAGTCCCACAAGAAAAAGCATCATCACTACCCCAAACTCGGCCACATGCATGATGTCCTGTTCCTCACTTCCTACAAAACCAAGGACAAAAGGACCAATGATAATACCGGATAACAGGTACCCCAACACGGAACCCATACCCAGTTTTTTGGCCAGGGGAACGATCAATACCGCGGAAGCAAGATATACAAAGGCTTGCGAGAAGAATTCATGATCCATTTTTTGAGAAATTTAATTCATTCATATACTCCAGCTTTTTAATGTCAGCATCCGGGAATTGTTCGGCGACCAATCCTTCGAGAAGTTGTTTATAGCGTTCTGCCGCTTTTTCGATATCGGAACCGGTTGCCCTGTGGGTACCATGA
>JBGSSA010000176.1:0-12532 GCA_041737295.1 Bacteroidales bacterium
TCCCAAGGGTTCGGCTGTTCGCCGATTAAAGTGGCACGTGAGCTGGGTTCAGAACGTCGTGAGACAGTTCGGTCCCTATCTGTTGTGGGCGTTGGAGATTTGAGAGGACCTGACACTAGTACGAGAGGACCGTGTTGGACAGACCTCTAGTGTACCTGTTGTGGCGCCAGCTGCATCGCAGGGTAGCTATGTCTGGTCGAGATAAGCGCTGAAAGCATCTAAGCGCGAAGCTCACCCCAAGATTAGATCTCCTTTAAGGGTCGTCGTAGACTACGACGTTGATAGGCTGTAGGTGTAAAGGCGGTAACGTCAAAGCCGAGCAGTACTAATTACCCGTAAGCTTTTTTGTTGACAGCTTAATATACAATGTTTCCGGCGTGTTAAAATATAATCCCGATCCCCGCCATTGGCGGGGGTAGGGAGAAAATTTTAGGTGACTATAGCATTGGGGTTCCACCTCTTCCCATTCCGAACAGAGAAGTTAAGCCCAATAGCGCCAATGGTACTGCAATCGTGGGAGAGTAGGTCGTCGCCGATCTTCATCCCGGCATCGTAAGATGCCGGGATTTTTTTTGTTGCCTGCCCCTCACCGGAAGGCTTTTATTTATGGCATGTTTGAACTAACTTGCCGAAAATTATTACAAAAATCACCTTCATGAATAAACTGGTGCTGGCCATAGCGGTTCTTCTCAGCATTCCGGCTTTGATCAAGGCACAGATTGACACCAATACGGTGGTGTATTCATGGAAACTCGATGAGTCCTTCTCGAATCATATCCGGCTTCCTGTTGATACCCTGCTCGATAATGTGCAAAACCAAAATCCAATCTACAGGAATTTTACTTCAGCTATTACCCTCGGCAACTATTCCCAGCCCGCTCAAAGCAATGTGTTTACAGAACGTGACCGCGACCAGGAATTTATCCTGATCAACCCGTTTTACCCGTATATGAAACTATTCACCAATACACGCTACATAAATACCCGTAAACCATACACACAGGTGGGATATTTTAAGGGAGGCAACAGCCAGTCCAAGGATGAAATACTGGAGGCCTTCCATTCCCAAAACCTTACGAAAACCTTGAATGTCGGCCTGCACTATACCACCATAAATGCACTCGGACAGTACAGTTTTCAAAAAGTTAAAAATAACTCGTTCAATTTCTTCAGCAGCCTGTCTAATCCGGTCTACTCCTACCATTTCAGCTTTAACATGAATAAGATTATTGGCGATGAAAACGGTGGCGTCCTGAATGATACCATGATTACCCGTGCCAATTACGATCTTACAAAAGACATACCTACCCTTTTCAGCGGGGTGGAAAACTCGTCAAACCACGAACCTGATGTATTTACGGAGGTTAAAAATCTGAATCTCTTCACTATGCAGGAAATTGCTTTCAGAAAAAAGCCGGGAAAGGTTGATTCCTCTGTTAACCTGAAGAAAATCAAGATATTCTATCCGAAACTGATCTATATATTCTATCTCAACCGTACCGTAAGGACATTCACAGATAAAGTCAATTCCGTGGGATATGAGGCCGGCTTGTACCCCGACCTGATCTTTAATAACATATCTACCTACGATTCCATGGTGTATTGGAAAGTATTTAATTCAGTGCGGCTCCAGTTCCAGGGAAAAAGAAGCAATCATTATTTCATAGACTATAATTATGAACTGATGCGGTATAACCTCATCAATCCACCTCAGGATCCCAATGATACTATTCCTGAACACTGGTTCATCTCAGATAATATAACATTGCCGGGACTCCGGATCAATACCCAGGTTTTTAATGCATACGCTTCAAGCGGGTTCAATAAGGTGTTTGCCAACCATGTGGAATTGAATTTATTTGGCAGACTGTTTCTGTCGGGCTACAGGGCAGGGGATTTCAACCTATCGGGCAACCTCCGGTTGTTCACCGGAAAAGCAGGAAACCAGAACAGCCTTCTTTTTACGGCTTCCAACGAAGTGAAAACCCCGGATTTTCTGTATACTCACTACGCATCCAACAATTTCATGTGGACGAAAAATTTTAAACAGACAACAACCAACAGTTTGTCAATGGATCTGTCCGTTTCATCAAAGAAATTTGATATTCAGGCAGATTATACCTTAATTCACAGTCTGGTTTACTTTAATGAAGAGGCTTTTCCAGAGCAATATGGACCAGGTTTGTCAATTTTGTCGCTGAGCGCATCGAAACGGTTTGATTTCTGGAAATTTTCCAGTAAAAACAAAGTGGTGTATCAGAAAACAAATAATCAAAGGGTATTAGGACTGCCCGAAATAGTTTTTTACAATTCAACATACCTGACGCACCTGATTAATTTCAGGGCAACGGGTGGAAAGTTGCTAGTTATGCTGGGATTTGATCTTTTTTACAATTCAGCGTTTTACGCGGATGCCTACATGCCTCCGTTAACAACTTTTTACAGGCAATCGGAAAAGGAACTTGGAAACCATTTCTATTTCGATCCTTTTTTTAATGTTCAATTAAAACGATTAAGAGGTTATATTAAATATGAACACGTTAATTCAAGCTGGGGAGACAAAAATTATTTTTCTGTCCTTCATTATCCGAGAAACGAGCGTAATCTAAAATTTGGTCTTTCGTGGACATTTTACGATTAAGATTGTTAATATCATAGTGATAAGATTATTCTTACTTGATTTGACATCTCGGCAGTATTCACTAAATTTAATTATGATGTTTAAAAAAGAAACATATTATTTATTTCTCATTATTCTTATTACAATTACATCTTGTTCCTTCCATTCCCGAAAAGAGGACAATTTAGGCCTTTCAGTTCAGGATCTTGAGGCTATCAAGGAAAAGGGTAAAATCACCGTGCTCACCGATTACAGTTCCACTGATTATTTTATATACAAGGGCCAGCCTCTCGGATTTCAATATGAAATGCTGCAACAACTGGCCAATCATTTATCTGTACGCCTTGAAGTGCAGGTGAGCCGCAGTCTGCATGAAAGCTTTACCCTGCTTCAAGCCGGGAAAGCCGATCTGATTGCACAAAATCTTACGGTGACTCCTGACAGGAAGGGTTTTGTAAACTTTATCGTTCCGCATATGGAGGCTTACCAGGTACTGGTTCAGCGAAAACCAGAAAACTGGAAGAAACTAAGTCAGAGGGAAATCCAGTCAGCCCTGATCACAACCAAGGAAGAGCTTAACGGGAAAACCGTTTATGTAATGCGCGGTTCATCCTATGCAGCCAACCTTCGGGAACTTTCCTCGAAAATTGGAATAAACATTAATGTAATTGAAGTTGATGAGAGTGTTGAACAACTGATGTACCTCGTTTCTGTAGGGGAAATTCCGTATACAGTCAGCGATAATGTCATTGCTTCAGTAAACAATACCTATTATCCCAATGTCGATATCAACACGCCCCTGAGCCTTCAGCAGGATATGGCCTGGGTGGTGCGGAAAGGATCCACATCACTTCAGCAGGAACTGAATAACTGGATGGTTGGTTTTACGCAAACGCGTAAATATAAGAATATGTATGCCCGGTATTTTGAAAATAAAAAATCAGCGGCTATGGTCGAAAATGATTTTTATGCAATCAATACCGGTCGCATTTCACCGTATGACCAGTTTATCCGCAAATATAGCCAGCCATTGGGATGGGACTGGCGTTTACTGGCTTCGCTGATCTACCAGGAATCACATTTCAAGGTGGATGTAACATCCCCGGTTGGTGCATCAGGCATTATGCAGCTCATGCCCAACACAGCCAAACGGTTTGGTATTGATACGGTATCCTCAACTGCAGACCATATCCGCGCAGGATCGGAGTTTATTCTCTGGCTTAACAAATTATTCCGGGATGTACCCGATACGGATGAACGTATTAAATTCGTGCTGGCAGCCTATAACATCGGACCGGGGCATATCATCGATGCCCGCAACCTGGCCCGGAAAAATGGAGCCAATCCCGATGTGTGGGATGATAATGTTGCCCGTTTCCTGCTGTCAAAAGCCGATCCGAAGTATTACAACGACCCCGTGGTTAAACACGGCTCCTGCCGGGGTACCGAAACTTTCAGGTATGTTACTGAAGTACTCGACAGGTACCAGCATTATAAGAACATCGTGGGAAAGTAAAATAATTTGAAAATGATATAATTTGAAAATTTGAAAATGGGTGCTAAACGACAATAGGAGCTGGAAATTTGATTTGATAAGCCAGAGCCTTTTAACAATGAAACCGTTAAATCATTTTCAAATTTTCAAATTTTCAAATTGATACATTCTTCATAATTTCTGCAAATTCGCTGATAATCATGGCTGTTGCACCCCAGATAGGATTATCCTTTATATCAAAATAGGGAACTATCACTTCATTGCCGAATAAGGTCATTGCTTTGGTTTTGTGATTTACCTCGTTTAAAAGTGCATCCAGACTTTCCTCAATCAAATACTGCACTTCAGCCGGATCGTGGTGGAATACCGGCCGCGTGTCGGTCGTGCCCACGAAGGCATGCACGTTTACATTACTGACAGGTATATGCAGTGGAGTTAACTCACCAAGAATGGTTACAGATGAAATATCTATACCGGTTTCTTCATTCGCCTCTCGCAAAGCAGTATTCATGAGCGAAATATCCTCCTCCTTAAAAATTCCTCCCGGCAGACTTACCTGACCGCTATGAACACCATCATATTCAGTGCGTTTGATAAAAACAGTGTAAACCAGGCCCATATAAGGATACAGCAGGATCAGCACACCTGCATTTTTCAAAGGGTATTCAACCGACACTGGCCTTCTCATCTCAGGTGACATTCTGAGCTGCGCTGCTTCGCCTGGAAGCGGTTTTGTTAACTCCGCGGCCAGTTCTTCTTTCCAGGTTCCTGTCATTTCAGTCAAATCGAATAGTCCTTGCCGGATTAATCCGGGCAATGATCATGGAGGGGAGCATCAGCACAATCAATGTGATCACCAATGTTCCCACATTTAATAAAATCAGACCGGCGGCATTAACATTCATGGGAACAAAAGACAAAAAATACGACTCCGGGTTCAGTGTGATAATTTTGAAATGTTGCTGTATCAGGCAAATGCTGATCCCAATCAGATTACCCCAGAATAATCCTTTAATGATTATATAAAAGGACTGGTACAAAAAAATGCTTCGGATACCCTGGTTGTTCATTCCCAGTGCCTTGAGAATACCAATCATGGTTGTGCGGTCTAAAATGATGATCAATAAACCGGAAATCATATTGAATACCGATACGATCAGCATCAACCCGAGCAATACCCAGACATTTTTGTCAATCAACCCCAGCCAGTCAAATATCTGCGGAAAACGTTCCCTTGTGTTTATCACCCTCATTTTTGCACCATCCTGATCAAATGAAACCCCTGCTATGTTGAATACTTCGTTAGTCAGCCTTGTTAACAGGGAATAATCGGTTATCAGTATTTCAAATCCGGAAACCTGCCCATTGTCCCAGTTATTCAAATCCTGTACATGAGCCAGATCTGCCAGGATAAACTGTTTATCGAATTCGACAAGGCTAGTCTGATAAATGCCGGCAATTTCAAATGACCTGCCCCTGGGTTTGTCATTGATAAAATACATGGCAAAACGATCCCCGGTTTTTAATTTAAGCAAACCGGAAAGATATTTGGAAATCAGTACCTTGTCTGTTTTTACACTATCATTAACCTGAAACAACGATCCTTCAACAAGATTTTCAGAAAAGAAACGCCAGTCGAAATCACTGCCAATTCCTTTGACAATGGCCCCCTGAATTTCGGTTTTCGTTTTGATAATGCCGGGTTTGGTTGCAAACACCTGTACATGGCTGATGCCCTGCACCTCTTTAAGGAGGGGAAGAAACGGCGGGTTCCTGCTGATGGGTTCCGTTTCAAATGAATTATTGGAATCATAATTGATAATCTGGATATGCGCTCCAAAACCAATTATCTTCCGGCGGATTTCATTTTTAAATCCGGTGACCGTCGCAACTGAAATAATCATCACTGCCAGACTCAGGGCTATACCTGTTATGGAGATACGAATTATCGGCCCCGACAGGGTATTCTTACTTTCTTTATTGAAAGTCAGACGATTGGCTATGAACAGACCGGTTCTCAAGCTATGTGAATACGTATGTTTCAAAGATATTAATTATTGCCCTACATTTAAGTATATTTACCCAACTGATAATCGTGAACATCATGGCTGCCTTATCCGGAAAGATCACCCATCTTTGCCTTGTTGCTGCCCTTTTTTTAGCCTCCTGCAATAGAGCACCCTCACAGCCTCCTTTACGCACCGGATGTGAAAGAACGGAATTGTACCTGGAGAAACTGGCGGGAAAATCGGTTGCACTCGTGGCAAACCATACCTCGGTAGCTGGTGCGGAACACCTTGCGGATTTCCTGGTCAGGCAGGGGGTTAAGCTTACAAGGATATTTGCACCTGAACATGGGTTCCGTGGAGATGCCGATGCCGGGGCCGATATTCACAATGATATTGATACGGCCACCGGTGTGCCGGTTATATCGCTTTATGGAGAAAAGAAAAAACCCTCCGCATCTGACCTTCAGGGCATCGACGTCATTATATACGACATTCAGGATGTGGGAGTAAGGTTCTATACCTACATTTCAACGCTGCATTACCTGATGGAGGCATGCGCTGAGAATGATATTCCGCTGCTTATCCTTGACAGGCCTGATCCATTGGGCTATTATATTGACGGCCCGATCCTGGAAAACGAACATAAATCGTTTGTCGGGTTACACCCGATCCCGATCGTTTATGGTATGACGCCCGGTGAACTGGCACGCATGATAAACGGGGAAGGATGGCTCAAAAACGGTGAAAAATGCCGGCTGGAGGTGATCCCCTGCTCGGGTTACGACCACAATACCCGGTATCGGCTTCCGGTTAATCCTTCACCAAACCTCAATTGCATGGAGGCTGTCTATCTTTATCCTTCCGTTTGTTTTTTTGAAGGGACCATTATGAGCCTTGGAAGGGGTACCAATTCCCCATTCAGGGTTATCGGTCATCCCGATTATCCCGATAAGGATTTTTCCTTCACTCCAACCTCGGGAAAGTCCAACCTGAATCCCTTGCTCAAGGATCAGACCTGCTATGGGATCAACCTGCAAAATATACCGCTGGATAGCCTGGAGCTAATTACAAGCATCAATCTTGACTGGCTTATCGAAACAAGCCGTAAAATGAACCTGGGTAAGGATTTCTTTATGCACTATTTAGATCGTTTGTCAGGTACGTCAGAATTCAGGGAGCAATTACTTCAGGGTTTTACAGAGCAGCAAATCCGGCAGACCTGGCAAAAAGGCCTCGAAGATTTCAGCAAGAAAAGGGCAGTGTATCTGTTATATCCTGATTTTACGCGGTAATGGATCCGGATAGTTAAATTGATTCCTTTCATGATTCCTGAGATTTTTACAATACAAAGCGGAAATTGCTCAATAACTGCAAAATTGTATCCTATTACCGGTGCCGACACAGTGATCCTGCTGCATGGCGGACCCGGGGTACCCGATGAAATGACCGAGGTGAGGGAAGCCCTGAACCGGAAATACCAGGTTATTACCTTCGATCAGCGGGGAACTGGGAAAGGCGGGCATAAAAACTGCACATACACAATCGCGGATTATACAAAGGATATCGATAGCCTGGCCGGATTTTTCGGACTGGCTGCATTCCATCTTTTCGGGCATTCATGGGGTGGATTGTATGCCCAGCTTTATGCCTGTAAAAATCAGGATAAAATTCTCAGCCTTTTTCTTTGCAGTCCGGCATCTGGATGCGGAACAACAGCCTGGAAAATGACGCAACGGGAAGTGCTGAACTACATCAGGCACCGTTCAACATGGATTGAATGGCTTGTTATGGGTATTCATTCATTTTTCGGTCTGTTAGGAAGTGACAAGGCATGCCGGAGGGTGTTCAGGCAGGTTATCCTTATCTATCATAAGGGTTATCATATTGACCCTCCTGAACCGGATAAGCTGGCTAAAATAAATGCGGCACCTGTAAACAGGACAAGGCATTTCATTCTTGCTGAGCCACCTGTTCCCGGCTTTGGCCACACGAATTACCCTGTGATTGTTACGTATGGTGAGGACGATGCCTATGGCAAAAGCAGGCAATACACATACGAACGCTTTCCTGAAGCTCGTTTTGAGGTGATCCCGCACTGCGGGCACACCCCCTGGAAACATAATCCGGAAGTCTTTCTCAACCTGATAAAGGATTTTTATTTAATTGGTTGAATCACAGGCAACGGTTTTTCTCTTTCCCGGGTTCCTATAATTGTAACAGAATACCGGCTTGAACGAACAGCTTTTAATAAATCAATGCAAACAGCATCAGCGGCGGGCGCAGAAACAGCTCTTTGAACAACTGTATGTCCCCGTATACCGTCTTGCGCGCCGTTACCTGGTGAACAGCCATGATGCTGAGGAAGCGCTCGGAAATGCTTTTATACGTGTCTTTAACAACATTGGCCACTTCGAATACAGGGGAGAAGGCAGCCTGGTTAAATGGATCAATACAATTGTGATCCATGAATGTATTCGGTTCCTTTCTAAATACAAGCCGGTAATAGTTGAGGAAGATGTGGCGCTTCTTGTCGCGGACAGCGGATTTGATGATTTTTCTTCGGATTATGATGCCGAAGAAATACGGGAAATTATCGACAATATGCCTTCCGGTTACCGAACCGTATTTAATCTTTTTGCCATGGAGGGGTATTCTCATCCTCAAATTGCCGGCATGCTGAATATCAATGAGGGTACATCCAGATCGCAACTTAGCAAGGCCAGAAATTACATTATTGACAAACTGAAACACCGAACGTATTATGGAACCGCGTGAATTAGACAACTATATCGGAGCCAAACTCAGGGAAGCCGAAAAGGCCGGGAGCGAAAGTGAGACAGGTGGCGTCAACAGGGTATGGTCCGCCATTGAACCGCAGCTCGGAAAACGAAGAGCTTTTCATTGGGTGAAAATGGCTGCCGTTATTCTTTTACTTCTAATGCCCTCTGTTTACTTATTTTTAAGAAACCGGGAACAGGGAAGGCAAATATTGAGCCTGAACAGCAAACTTGCCCTCATTGAAAAAAGCTACAGGCAAAAGCTGCAGACATTTTCAGCAAATCAGCCTGTGGTAGTTCAGTATGACACGGTCAGGCTTACCCGGATTGTTGAAAGAAAAATAATTCCCGAAACGGTAGAAATTGTAAAGTACAGGACAGACACTGTAATTATCTACCAGCAACGGGAATTGAGAGAAAACCTGGTGCAATCAGGGCAGGATATCCCTTCCGCTGGTGAACTGGAATCAACCTGGCAGGAGACAGTGAAGACGGAATATATACTGTCGAAGGACGCAGTTTCAACCAAAAAGAAGAGCAAAAACAGGTCGTTTCAGATAAGCCTCGGGTCAGGAAATAACTCAGCCAGATCCGAACCCGAACTAGCCTTTAAAACAAAGTTATAATTGAATTTCAATCTCCAAAAAAAATCAACATGAAAGCAAGCACCTTGTATATTTCCATATTTTTCCTGGCATGTTCTTTCAGACTGTATGCCATACCTGAAAAACAATTCCTTGATACAGTGATTATCACTTGCAATGAGCGGGTGCAGGTTAAAATTGCCGTGTATGACGAATCAGAGCTTAAAAAGGATACCAGCATCAGGTACATTGTATCGGAATTGCAGAAAAGCCTGGCCATGGTAAAAGATAACATACCCAATGGTTTATATAGTATATTATACAATCCCGGGGAATCCATGGTGATAGAAAAACGTGATCCTGAAAGTAAATACAGGATATCCGGAGAAACAGTAACTTCCTTCCCGCAGAGAAATGAATGTGAGGTGATAACCCCGGACATCCATTTTTACTTCACTTTTCAGGAATTGAATGATTTACTCGATCCGTCATTAAATCCGTGCATCACAGCTTCCATCGGTAACCTACCCGAAAAAGTGCGATATGCACAAACATTTCACTATTCATACAATGGTCAGGCAGGAGTCAGGGAAACATCACGGGTAAAGTCAAACGGCCATGATATGCTCACACTAAAAGCCGGAATTGGCGCTACCTTCGTAAAAAATGCAATGGTTACAGATATTGGGGGTGAGATTGGTTTTAATTTCAATAAGAAGGGGATCCTGAAAAATTGTTATTTCCTTTCTGCAAATGCGGCATACGTTTTCGGGGATCAAAGTGATCATTTCGACATTAACGGCTTTCTTAACGCCGGTTATAAACGTAATTTTTCAAATGACCGGTTTAAGTCCAACTGGATTGGAGCGGAACTGGGACTACCCATTCATAAGGAAGGATTATTTTTCGATGATAATCTGTTCAGGTTTGCCATACAGTGGGAGTTGGGCAAATCCGTTTATGTTGCCGGACAATTATACATAAACAAGGGTTTTGAATCGGCCTATCCCGGCCTGCGGATCGGATTTTTCTTTTAGAATTTTGCAAATCTCGCAAATCCCGCAAATCTCGCAAATCTCGCGAATTTCGCGATTAAGCTTGTGTTTGCGGGGCTTATGTTCTCGCATATTTTCGCAGATTAATTTATCTCGCAAAGCCGCAAAGCCGCACAGTTTCCCGTAAATCGTAAATCGTAAATCGTAAATCGTAAATCGCCCTTGTAACCTTATTTACGCGGAATGAGTATAACATGTAGTCTTTTCAAATCTTCAGACTTTCACATCTCAACCCGCCCGCATGTGCACATTGCGATTTTTTTTGCTGTTCCTGATCCCTATTCTATACTTTCCCATATTGAATGCCGATGAACCTGATGCCGAAATCAGGCTGTATTCAACAATTTGTGCAGTGAAGGATGGCAAGCTGGTGGAAACCGACACCATCGTTATCCAGATAAATAACCGAAACGGGGAAGAGTATTGCAATGTTGAAATATCCTTTGATAAAAGTGATCCCCTGTCACATTTTTCCGCCTGGATTGCCGATACTAACGGTTTTGTCACACGGGAGTTAAAGAAACAGGATTACAGGGATGTAAATGAAATTGATGATTATGCACTCTACCAGGATGACTTTGTCCGGAAATTCACGCTCAAACATAATGTGTATCCCTATTGCATTGGGTATACCTACCAGTCGGTTTCAAAACAATTCCTCGGAATAGCACACTGGTCACCCGTTATAGATACCGATATCCCAACCAGGAATGCCAGGCTGTCAGTGCAATGCCCGAAAAATTACCCGGTACAAATTTTTGAAAGTAACATCAGTTCTCCACGGGCAATTGAATCTCCCGGATACACTTCCCGATCCTGGAATGCGGAATATAACGGAACGTTGAAAAAGGAAGTTTTCTGCCCTGCACTTTGGAATTTTCTTCCCTTTGTTGAAATAATCCCGCTTCAGTTTACCTATGGGATAAGTGGCAGTATGGAAAGCTGGATGTCCTATGGTGAATGGCAGTATAACCTGATCCGGGGACTAGGTGAATTGCCCCTGTCAGAACAAACAAAAGTTTCAGGTTTAATTAGTCAGATAACAGATAAAAAAGAGATTGTCAAAGTGTTATATCATTATTTGCAGGATAACACTCGGTACGTGAATGTCAGTCTGGGTATCGGGGGAATGAAGCCCTATCCTGCCGAATATGTGTCCATCAACAGGTATGGGGATTGCAAGGCATTGACCAATTACATGAAAGCTTTGCTGAAAAGCGCGGGGATTGAATCTTTTTATTCTAAAATATACGCGGGGGGACAGCCTCGGGATGTGATCCGCGAAATTCCGGGCCAGCAGTTCAATCATGTAATATTGGCTGTTCCTATGGAAAAGGATACATTGTGGCTCGAAAATACAAGCAATACCAATCCGTTTGGATACACAGGCACCTTTACTCAAAACCGGCTGGCTTTATGGGTGGATTCGGGCAGAAGCAGACTGGTGAGAACACCATCCCTGAAAGAAACCGATGTACAGGTAACAACACGGATTGAATTCTTCTTTGATTTTGAAGGAAATGCAAAAACAAAACTGAACTGCAATTACAGGGGTGACCGTTTCGAAAAATACAATTCGGTGTATACCCAATATAACCGTGACATACAAAACACTTATGTACATGATCATATGCCGTTCCAGTCATTTGAATTGTACGACTGGGCCCTTATGAAAAAGGACCGTGATGACCGGAACATTGCCCTTGAATCATCCATGTTGGTCAGGAATATCGTGAAATCAATCGGAAATGATCGTTATTTTTCGATAGTACCTTCTGAAATTCCTGATTTTACTCCGGTTAAAAGCCGCAAATTGCCGGTTCAGTTGCCCTATCCGCTGAATATGACCGATACCCTTATATATCACCTGCCTTTTCCTGGGAAAGTTGTGCTTCCCGACAGCACATGCCGGGAAGGAAAATACGGATCGTATCATCTGAGATTCCGGTGTGAAGGAAAGACAATAACGGTATACAGGGATTTTCTGCTACG
>JBGSSA010000258.1:0-11346 GCA_041737295.1 Bacteroidales bacterium
CTTCGCTGAAAATCTCTTCTATGATTTCGAGTATACCCCTACCATGGCAGAATATCCCGCTTCATATCGTGTTTATCATAATTTGAGTTGTTACAGAAGTTTCAGCCTGATTGAATTTAAGCAATATTTTCAGAAGTATTAAGTTAGGGGCTTAGGGGCTTAGGGGCTTAGGGGCTTAGGGGTTTAGGGGCTTAGGGGTTTAGGGGCTTAGGGGCTTCTAGACTGCAAGACTGCAAGACTGCAAGACTGCAAGACTCCGAAACTGCAAAACTGCATTTCTACCGATAGTTTATCCCTGACGGGATTTTCTTTCTCACCTCTTACCTCTCCTCGATCGTCCCTGCATTCCAGCATCCAATCCACATTTTTTTTCTCAATTCCTTTGGGAAATAGAATTTTAATCCTAAACTTGTATTTACAAGTATTCAGTTCAGATCGGATTGAAATACCCTAAACCAGCATATTTCTGAAATTATGATACAAAAAATGCACTGTTCAATTATAAACCGCATTAAGCAGGTTGTACTACTCAGCCTCATCTTTATTAGTATTCCGTTACAGAGCGTCTTTTCGCAATGGAAAGCTGCGGATACCCCGCTCACTACCAAATGGACAAACAGCGTCACTCCCGAAAATGTATGGCAGGAGTATCCCCGTCCCCAGCTGGTCAGGGAAAAATGGCTCAACCTGAATGGCTTGTGGGATTATGCCATTCGTCCCAGGGAGGAAGGAATACCTTCAACCTATGATGGCAGTATCCTGGTGCCGTTTCCGGTTGAATCCGCACTCTCGGGTGTGAAAAAGTCCGTTGGCGAAAATAACAGGCTCTGGTACCGCCGGTTTGTACAAATTCCTGAAAACTGGACTGAGCCTCGGATCATCCTTCGCTTTGAAGCTGTCGACTGGGAAACCAAAGTATGGGTAAATGGCAACTATGTCAATGGCCATTCGGGTGGGTACGATCATTTTTCTTTTGACATAGCCCCTTACCTTACAAAAGAGGGACCTCAGGAAATCGTGGTTTCCGTCTGGGATCCGGTTGATTCGGGAACCCAGCCCCGCGGCAAGCAGGTAAAAGACCCTTCGGGCATATGGTATACTTCTGTGACCGGAATATGGCAGACGGTATGGCTGGAGCCGCTGCCAAGGCAAAACATTGAAACTTTTAAAATTGTAACGGACATAGACAGGGATTCCATCAGCCTGCGCAATATTGTGGTTAATAATGACAGAACCATGCAGGTTGAGGTTATTGTGATGGATGGTCAGCAGGTTGTTTCCAAGACAAATGATCTTGCCCGGAAACTGTTGAAACTGGCAGTGCCCAATGCCAAAGAATGGACGCCTGATTCCCCTTTCCTGTACGACCTGGTAATGGTATTGCGGGATAAGGACGGAAATACCATTGATTCCGTACGGGGTTATTTCGGCATGCGGAAAATTTCCCTTGGAAGAGATCAGGACGGGATAACGCGGATAATGCTGAATAATGAATTTGTTTTTCAGTTTGGATTTCTTGACCAGGGATGGTGGCCCGACGGATTATATACTGCCCCTACGGATGATGCCCTGCGATATGACATTGAAATGACGAAAAAAATGGGATTCAACCTTGCCCGCAAGCATGTGAAGGTTGAACCCGAGCGCTGGTATTACTGGTGTGATAAACTTGGGCTTCTGGTATGGCAGGATATGCCCAGCGGTGATAAATATATTGGTCCGGATGAAAAGGATATTGAACGGACCCTGGAATCTTCAGGGCAGTTTAAAATAGAACTTGATGAGTTACTGCGTGAACATTTTAACCATCCCAGTATCATTGTGTGGGTTCCGTTTAACGAGGGATGGGGACAGTGGGAAAGCGTTAAGGTGGCTGAATATATCAAGGGTGAAGATCCGACGCGGCTTGTGAATGCAGCCAGCGGCTGGGTCGACAGGGGGTCGGGCGAAATGCGCGACATGCATATGTACCCGGGACCGGGAATGTTCGAACCTCTACCGAACCGCGCAATAGTCCTGGGCGAATTCGGCGGTCTTGGTTTGCCCATGGAGGGACATACCTGGCAGTCAAAAAATAACTGGGGTTATCGTAACCTGAAGGATACAACTGACCTGTCCATAGCCTATAGCGACCTGGTTACCAAATTGATGCCTTTGAAACGTAAAGGATTGTCGGCAGCGGTGTACACCCAAACCACGGACGTGGAGGGAGAGGTGAACGGACTGATGACCTATGACCGGAAAATTACCAAGATCAATCCTTCAGTGCTTTTCAGATTGAACAGCGGGTATGTGGCCCCCGAGATTGGAAATGAATCCGGCATGTTTATGGACACAATGAGTATTCGCCTCTATAATAATTCCCCTTCAGGAGAGATGCGTTATACAACAAACGGTACCGACCCGGTAAAATCATCTCCCTTGTATACGGTACCAATTGCTATTAAAAAAACTACCGTAATCAAAGCAAGGATTTTCTGGCCGGATGGTTCGGCCAGCAAGGTTAGTGAACAGAAAATAGTAAAGGCCAAATTGGGTAAGGCAAAAAAGGAAACCGGACTTGCAACGGGTATCGGGTATCAATATTATGAAAATACAGGGAAAAGATGGGAAGCCATGCCTGACTGGAAATCATTGAAACCCGTGAATAATGGAGTTACTGACGTGCCTGGCATCCAACTGAAAAAGCGCGAAAATGATTATGGTTTTGTTTTTGAGGGATTCATTAAGGTTGATGCAGATGGGATCTATTCTTTCTACCCTGAATCAGATGATGGTTCAAAGCTGTTCATCGATGGCATTCCCGTGGTGGATAATGACGGGGTACATGGAATGGAAGCGAAAAAAGGAGAAATCGCCCTTGCCAAAGGACTTCACCAGGTCAGGCTTGAATATTTCCAGGGAGCGGGAGGAAGCGGTCTGGCTCTGAGGATAAGCGGACCGGGCCTAAAAGAGCAGCCTGTACCGGCAAAAATGCTTTTCATAAAAGAAATAAAATAATTACTGTGAAGAATAATCATCTCCGAAAGATTTTTGCATCAGCGGCTGTAATCTTTCTTCTTATCTCCTGTCATAAGGCACCTTCGCCCCAATCACCGGCTCCGGAACCTTATCTTTATACGAATGGCAGTTTTACAGGAACTGCAGTCCCGGAATCGCCCGATCCGCTTGTGGCTTACCGGTGGGACAGTATCAGCGCATCAGACGATCTTCAGATATATTTACTGAAACCCAAAACAGCAATAACTGAAAAGCCCGGTTCTTTCGAAAATCTTGAATCACTGGCTGGAAAATTCCCGGATGTAACTGTAAAAGGAACCGGGTCGATCCGGGTGGATTTTGGGCAGGTGAATGCTGCCTGGCTTGAATTTGATTCCGATGACCTGCACGGAAAAGTTGAAATGAGTATCAGTGAATACAATCAGCCCGCCGTTTTGAATGACGGTGCGCAAAACCGCTTTAAAACCAAAGAACCTGTCCGGTACGGCAATACCTACCGGCTTGAACTGAATGATCAGCTTTACGAGGGAGTCCGTTACGGGTGGATACACGTGCGGACCTTTGACACCACCTGGCATATAAAAAATGTCAGGCTTGTATGCCAGGTCAAACCTGTCAATTACGAGGGAAGCTTTTCATGCAGTGACACTATGTTAACCAGGATTTGGTACACAGGTGCCTATGGTGTCAAACTCAACCTGCTGAAGGATTATTTTGGCGCCATCCTGATGGAGAGAAGTGACCGGTTTTCCTGGACCGGGGATGCCTATACTTCCCAGGCAGCAGCACTGGTAGCATTCGGGAATTACGATTTTATTCTTACCAATATCCGGCACACGGCCGATCAGAACAATGGCATTCTCAGCTATTCGCTTTACTGGGTGCAAAGTTTGATCGATTATTACATGTATTCGGGCGACAGCTCAACCCTTTCGCATTTCATACCGAATGCGTGCGGAAAACTCGATGAAGCCTGGCAGCATTTCGGAAAAAATCCGGCCCTTGGGTATTACGGATCTGATGAGCGTATTGGCGCTATGTTTGAAAATTCGAACTGCAATGAATCACAGAATGCCTATAAAATGCTGACGATAAAATCATGGATTCATTTTGCCGGTGCAATGGAAAAGCTGGGAAGGAATGACCTGTCAGGGAAATACCGCGCTTATGCAAATGAAAAAATGGAACTGCTGAAAAAGGACAAGGAGTGGTATAAGTCCTTTGGACTTCATGCGGCAGCCGATGCCATCAATACCGGGTTCACAACGGTACCTGAACAACAGGAAATGTATGCAAATGAATTTTCCGACCGGGTTAACCGGATATCCCTGTCCCCGTTCAATCAGTATTTCATCATCAATGCCCTGTCGCAAATGGGCAGGTATGATGATGCGCTGAGCCTGATCAACGATCATTGGGGTGGTATGATCCGGTATGGTGGTACTTGTTTCTTCGAACTGTACCGGCCTTCGTGGAACAATGTGCTCGGGTACAACGACCCCCCTCCGAATAATCAGACGGGTTATACAAGTATGTGCCATCCCTGGGGCGGCGGGGTTATTCACTGGCTAAGTGAACAAGTCCTGGGGATACGGCCTGTCGCACCCGGATTTTCATCCTGCGAGATCCTGCCGCATCCCGGCAGAACCCTTTCATGGGTGAAAGGAAGTGTTCCCACGCCCCACGGTACCATATCAGCCAGCTTTGACGTGAAAACCGGTAAGTGCAGGATTTCCATTCCGCAGGGGGTTTCTGCCAAAGTCGGAATTCCTAAGGTCGAAAAGACAATACAATCCATTGAAATTAATGGCAAACAGGCTTGGAACGGTAAATTTATAAGGGTAAAGGGAATTGCATCAGCCGCGGAAGATAAGGACTTCGTATATTTTCAGAATGTTGAGGAGGGAGAATATGATATCACGGTTTCCTATTCCGGAACGACGGCTGCTTACCAGGAACTTCCCTGGATATACCCGGTTGACCGGATCAGCATTGACTCAGTTACAGGTGGAAACTGGGGCGGAAAATATGGTTCATCAGGATATGTTCTGTTTGAATACAATAAAGGGAAGGATGTTCGCAACCTGCCGGATTTTATTTCAGATGTGCAATGCAGGCTGAATGACACTGTGGAATGGGCACTGGATGTCAGTGATCCCCGTGCGCCCGCTTCTTCAGCAAAGAATGGATTCCCCCGGAATGTGGCCGCCATTCATACAAAAAATGCAATCCCCTGCTTTCAGACTATGACAGTGGATGTGAAAGTCAGGAAAGAACAATCCTACCAGGCATCTCTTTATTTTCTCGACTGGGATGATCAAAAACGGAAAGTACAGGTGGAAGTATTTGATCTGAATACGCTCAAATTGCTCGCCCCGGTACAAGTGGTTGATCACTTCCAGAAAGGGAAATACCTCCGGTTTACATGCAATAAGCCGGTTCGGATACGGATCAACATGATCAATGAACCGAATGCCGCACTGAGCGGAATATTCTTCGATTGATCATCAGATTATCATTTTGCACAAAGGATAGGTCAAAATACATATTGATTGGGAATGTATTGTTTGATATTTTTGATTCTGCCTGGAATTCAATTTATTTAAATCTCTGTATTTTCAATTTGACCATCCTTTCTTTAGTAAATCTTAAAAAGCCACTGCATGTTTAGAAATCTTATTCTTTCGATTTTGCTGACGGGTGTCAGTACATTGATCACTGCACAACTTCCACCTGTCTTTGGACCAGAATATGTATCCGGGACCACCGAAAGCAAACTCGTTAAACAATACATTTCGCCGGTAAAAATCACCTGGCAATCCGATATGTCGGGCAAGTCGATTGAAAATGGCAATTCACTCATGAACCCTGCAAACGGGCAGGCGGATCTCAATACAGGCAAATATTTCACCATGAAAAGCGATAACCATGCAAAACCAGGCATTGTGCTTGATTTTGGAAAGGAATTGCATGGCGGTATCAGGCTTGTTACAACCATAGATGATTGCAACAGGCATGTCAGGGTTCGTATCCGCTTTGGCGAATCCGTGAGCGAGACCATGTCGGATATCGGGGAAAAGGGGGCCACAAATGACCACGCCATGCGTGATTTTATCGTGGAATTGCCCTGGCTGGGCAGCCTGGAAACAGGTAACTCGGGTTTCCGGTTTGTCCGGATTGACCTGGTGGATTATAATACAACGCTTGTTTTAAAAGAAGTAAGCGCATCGTTTATATACCGTGACATTCCTTACCTGGGTTCATTCAAATGCAACGATGACAAACTGAATCAGATTTGGCTGACAGGCGCCTATACGGTGCATCTGAATATGCAGGATTATTTGTGGGATGGCATTAAACGCGACCGGCTGGTATGGGTTGGCGATATGCATCCCGAGATCATGAGCATCAATACTGTTTTCGGATACAATGAAGTGGTACCGAAAAGCCTTGACCTGGCAAGGGAGAGCACCCCGCTTCCCGGCTGGATGAACGGGATCAGTTCCTATTCCATGTGGTGGATACTGAATCATCATAATTGGTATAAATACCAGGGCAATCTCGCATATTTGAAGGAACAGAAAGTTTATATGGTGAAATTGCTGGATCAGCTCATCAGCATGATTGATCCAACAGGTTCGGAAAAGCTGGACGGGAACAGATTCCTCGACTGGCCGTCGAGTGAAGATCCTGAAGCCGTGCATGCAGGATTGCAGGCAATGATGGTAATGACAATGAAGGCCGGGGCGGAAATTGGCATTATTTTAAATGAACCCGGGATGAGTAAAAAATGCCTTGACGCGCTGGCATCGCTTAAAAAGCATGTCCCTCCCGCCAATAACTCCAAACAGGGCGCAGCCCTCCTGGCTCTTGCCGGTTTAATGCCGGCTGAAAAAGCAGACAGCGAAGTCCTGTCTGTGGGTGGTGCAAAAAATATGTCGACATTCTACGGATATTATATGTTACAGGCTATGGCAAAAGCCGGGAATTATACGGGTGCCCTGAACCAGATCCGCACTTTTTGGGGCGCCATGCTCGACCTGGGTGCAACAACCTTCTGGGAGGATTTCAACATGGATTGGGTTGAAAATGCATCCCGCATTGATGAGATCGTTCCGGAAGGAAAGAAAGATATCCATGGTGATTACGGGGCTTATTGTTACCTGGGATTACGGCACAGTTTCTGTCATGGCTGGGCATCGGGCCCAACCTCATGGCTCTCTGAGCATGTGCTCGGCATCAGTGTGATTGATGCGGGTTCCAAAACAATTAAATTAACTCCTCACCTGGGTGACCTTCAGTGGGCTGAAGGTACTTTTCCTACACCTGCCGGAGTACTTTGGGTACGTCATGAAAAACAGCCGGATGGTTCCGTAAAGACAGTCTATAAAGCGCCGAAAGGCATAAAGGTCGTGAAATGAACAAATTGTCAAAAATTCTGGCCAGGGAATTGTTCAGGGTTGGTTGTGGATTTGGATCCCTTTTTCCTTCTGCCATGCTTGCCAGTGAAAAACCGAATATCGTTTTTTTCCTGGTGGATGATATGGGGTGGATGGATTGTTCGGTGTACGGAAGCAAATATTACGAAACGCCAAATATTAACAGGCTGGCAGCCATGGGAAAAGTCTTCACCAGTGCCTATGCTGCCAGCCCCCTTTGTTCTCCCACGCGTGCAAGCATTCTAACCGGCCGGTATCCCGAAAGGTTTGGACTCACCACGCCTGCCGGGCACCTGCCTCCTAATCCCGATGAAATTCTGCTTGCCAAAAATGCTGCCGGATGGAAAAAAATGGTGGATCCCAAATCGAGAACATTTATGCCGCTCGGTGAAATCACACTCGCCGAGTCCCTTAAGGAAGCCGGTTATACAACGGCCCACATCGGGAAATGGCACCTGGGATACCAGGATTTCTGGCCGGAACACCAGGGATTTGACATAAATATTGCCGGCGGACATTACCCCGGGCCTCCCAGTTTTTTCTCTCCTTACAAGATAGAAACCATCCAGGATGGACCCAAAGGTGAATACCTTACCGACAGGCTGACTGATGAAGCATTATCCTATATTGATAATCACAAAGACACCCTGTTTTACCTGAACTTCTGGCAATATGCTGTTCATGCACCTTACCAGGGGCATAACAGCTTAATTGATAAGTATAAGGAGAAAACCGATCCGAGAGGTATGCAATCCAATGCCATAATGGGTGCCATGATTGAAAGCATGGACAAAAGCCTTGGAAAGATACTGGATAAACTTATTGAAACCGGATTGTTGGAGAAAACGATCATCGTTTTCTTTTCCGATAATGGAGGGAATATGTATGATCTTGTAAATGGCATTTTCCCCACCAACAATTCTCCCCTGAACAATGGCAAGGGAAACATACATGAAGGGGGAGTCCGGGTTCCGTGCATGGTTTATTGGCATGGGAAAGTGACACCCGGTTCTGTTTCCGACGAAGCAATCTGCAGCGTTGATTTTTATCCCACGTTGCTGGAAGTGGCGGGGTTGAAACCAAAAAAAGGACAGGAAATAGATGGAGTTTCGCTGATACCCATCCTGAGCGGAGATTCAAAATTTAACCGGGGTCCTGTATATTGCCATTTTCCCCATTATATTCCTGCAACGGATAATCTTCCTTCATCATCCATCCGATATGGCCGGTGGAAGATGATCAGGGAATACGGACAGGGTGCTGACCGCACCGACAAGTATTGCCTGTATGACCTGGAAAACGATATCGGGGAACAGCATGATCTGTCGGCAAAAAATCCTTCTCTTGTCAGGAAACTAAACAGGAAGATCACCCATCATCTGCAACGCACCGGGGGTATAATTCCGGTTCTGAATCCTGATTTCGATCCTGCGGCTGAAAACCCGATGGGCAAAAAGCCGGTGTTTCCCATTGGGGACTATCCAAGTTACTGATCTGGAATATGCTTACATAATTAATCAATCATTAAAAAACTACACCATGAAAAAATTTGCATTTAAAATGATCATGAAACCGGGCATGAAAGAAGAATACAAGAAAAGACACGATGAAATCTGGCCTGAATTAAAAAAGATGATAGAGGATTCAGGAGTCAGTGACTACACGATTTATCTTGATGAGCAAACCAATGTTCTTTTTGCGGTCCAGTATATTTCAGGTGAAGGTTCTTCGCAGGACCTGGGAACCACAGAGATTGTCCAGAGATGGTGGAAATATATGGCCGATATCATGGAAACCAACCCTGATAATTCCCCCGTTACCATTCCGCTGGAACCTGTATTCCATATGGATTGATGCTGCATCGATGAAAAAAATACTTTCAAGGGTATTACCGATCCTGTGCGGATTTCTGTTGACCCTGTCTCTGCAGTCCTTTGGACAGTGCGAAAAGCCGGCGAATACAAATTGCTGTAAAAAAAGCGCATTGTGCAATGCAGACTGTGCCCTGGTTCCCCGGCATATAACCAGCAAGGATCACAGCGAAATTGAAGAGGCTTTTTTACATGGGTATACCCATAACATTGTCAGTGAAAACATTGACGGTGTTAAAATGCCAATTCTTACCATTCAATGCACTGATGAAAGTGTGCATAAGGTAGAGGGTGACCTCGCTGCCGGAAGAACGCAGTTTTCAGTCTGGACGCGCGACCTGTACTGGGGATTCCTGGGTTGGGCCCAGGCAGGAGATGATAAAACCCTTGATATGATGAAATCCTCCCTGGAGGTGCTTATCGTTGCCAAAAACAGGAACCAGGCACTGGGTCAGAGCGAGGTGTGGCCATTGGATGATGAACGGTTTTATATTCCGCAGGCATTTACAACCGGACTGCATTGTGCGATGGATTTTTTCCCATGGTGCTCGGAGTCACAGGTTGATTTTCTTCTTTTAAGTTACAACTACTGGAAGCTCAGTGGGGACAGCGCTTTTATATCTTCCATCTGGAGCGAGATAAGCTATGTCACCCGCACCCTTGAACTGATGGATACCGACGGCAATTCACTGCCGGATGCCCTGTGGGGAAGCTATGACTATATGTGGCTGAAATTGGACAATGAGGAGCCGTTGATGTGCGCAAAAACGAGCCTGGCATACACCCAGGTGGCGGAACTTGCACGAATGCTTGGTAAGTCGGGTTATGCCACCCGGTTGGAAAAGCTGGCTGCCACAGTGAAAGAGACCATGAATAAACCGGTCGAAGAGGGTGGATTGTGGAAACGGGAAGGCGATGGCGGTTATTACGTTCAAATGAGGAGTATAGTGAAAGGTTCCGAACACATCGAAGAACAGTTTATTCCATATGATAACCTGGTTCCTATGTGGTGTGGCATGACTGATCCCAAGCAGGATGTGGCAATATTTCAAAAACTTGACGCCAATTTCGACAGGATGTATAATCTCACCTACGGTCCGATGTATTGTGCCCCTGCCGGTCATAATGATAAAAGCGTGATGGATTGTTCCAGCGTTACCTGGCTTGCCTTCCTGGATATTTACCTGCGGGGTGAAAAAGGATACGAAAAGAACCGGCGGGAAATTTATGATTTACTCATGAAACACTCGCTTATTGCGGGCGGTATCTTATTCCCCGAAGGGGCCGGCGTGTATGGGAGCCTTACGGGAGGAGCAGGCCGCAGCTGGGATAACGGCAATTATTTTCACATGCTGGTTTGCGGATTTTATGGCCTTGAAAAGAGCAGGGAGGGGATCGTCATTTCAAATCCCGGAAGGCTGGAAAACATGCCTCTTACTGAATTGCGGAATTTTTGCTGGAGAAAGGCTGTTTATGATTTTCAGTGGAAAGGTGAAGGCACGAAGATCCAAAAAATAGTGTGCGACGGAATTGATCTCAAACCTGCAAACGGGGAATGGCTGCTTGCATTTATGGACGGCACCCATAAGGTCGAGATCACACTGGGCATGTAATGCCCGGATTGCATGATTTATATTTAATACTTCCGAGATATGACATCCAGAGACCGTGTTATGGGGGCCTTCAACAGAACGGGATACGACAGGATACCGGTAAAGCATGAAGGCACGCCCGAAATAAACAAACTGATCATGGATCATTTTGGACTGCACAACATGGAGCAATTGCTCCGTGTGGTGGGTGACGACTTCCGGTATGTTGAACCGGTATATACCGGCCCTGAACTACGCAGCTTTCCCGATGGGAGCGTTGAGGGATACTGGGGAGAAAGATATAAATATGCCGAATTCGAAGGCGGCAAATACCTGGAGGCCAGCTACCTACCCTTTGCCAATGTGTTTAAACCCGAAGATCTCGACAGGTCGCATTTTCCCTCGGCCGCCTGGTTTGATTATTCAACGGTCAAAGAACAATGC
>JBGSSA010000001.1:0-32427 GCA_041737295.1 Bacteroidales bacterium
AACATAACCTTATAATAAACTCCATAAGATGTAAATTGGTGAATAGAGTATTTGCTGTTATTAAAAGACAGTCACCTTATGTGAATATTTATCAGCAAAATTTCAATTAAAAAATTTGCATATATCTTAGAATTCAGAACCGCAGAATCGCAGAACTTTTTTCTCCGATTTATCCCATTTCATTTGGATAGATTAAATTTAAAACTTACTTTTGTGGCGCTTTAAAACGAGGTGATGTAGTTCAGCTGGTTAGAATGCCGGCCTGTCACGCCGGAGGTCGCGGGTTCGAATCCCGTCGTCACCGCAGGTTGAGAAGTTTAAAACCCTGATAATCGAAAGATTGTCAGGGTTTTTTCATTTGACACCCCTCCTTACATCCGCAATCATTGCAGTTTTCTGCCATTGTTCAAAACTTTATCGAAAAAAAATCGTATAAATTTCCGTTCGTCAATGAATTTATTACATTTGTCAAAGAAAAGTTAACACCTATCAATCCAATTACCCGTTTAGTCAAATTTTTTTTAAAAAGGTGTTGTTATGAGAAATTTTACAATCAATTGTATTGCATTTATTGCAATTGTATTAAGTCTTTCCCTCGTTAGCAGTAACAATGTAAAGGCAAGTACCTATTATGTTGCCGTAAACGGCAATGATAATAATCCGGGAACTCTTTCCCAACCGTTTGCCTCCTGGCAAAAAGGTGCTACCGTAGCACTTGCCGGAGATATAGTGCTTATACGGGGTGGCGTTTATACTCCTTCAGGCAGATACTGGGGCATGCGCAAAGACAGTAAAAGCGGCAGCGCCGGGAAACCCATTACCATGAGGGCCTATCCGGGTGAAACTCCGATAATGGATTGCAAAAACCTCACTGTTGGAACCGGCAGCTGGGGCATCGAACTTATCAACAGTTCATGGTGGCATTTAAAAGGACTGCATATCCGGGGTGTATCCCAACGGGGAACCTCATATAATGTAATGGGGATAAGGATCAGCCATTGCAACAATATAATAATCGAGGAATGTGAATTTTCCAGGATCCAGGGTATGGGAATGGCCATATATGGTGCCTCAGAAAACAATCATATAGTAAATTGCGATTCACATCATAATTACGACCCCAATGGTACCACCCCGGGTGGTGATGCAGACGGGTTTGTCATAGGGACTATATCGGAAAGGGGTAAACCTGAAAGGATTAATTACATCAGGGGATGCCGGGCCTGGAACAATTCAGATGACGGATTCGATTTCTGGGAAAATGAAGGTACCCTGTATGTAGACAGTTGCTGGGCATGGAACAGCGGGTATAACCAGGGTAACGGAAACGGTATAAAACTGGGCCAGGCCAACGGTACAAAGGAAACTACGCCGCAGCGGTTTATTAATAACTGCCTGTTATTTTACAACAAAGTGGATGGTTTTGATAACAGTGAGGCGGATATTTTGATGTCATTCCTGAATAATACGGTTTACAGGAATGGTGGCCGCGGATACGATTTTGGCCAGTATAACAATGCATTGATCTTTAAGAATAATATTTCATACCGTAATTCAACTACAGATCGATTTCCGGCAGCTACGGTACATAATCATAATTCGTGGGATGCATCACCCAGCGTGACTATAAGTGACGCTGACTTTTTAAGTGTTGACACCACAGGAGTCAGCAGAAAAAGGGTGAACGGCAAGCTTCCTTCACTTAACTTTCTTAAGCTGGCCGCAAATTCTGACCTGGTTAACGCGGGAACAAATGTTAATTTGCCCTACCAGGGAAGTGCACCGGATCTCGGATTTAATGAATCCTCAGTTGTACCTGTCAGTATAAAAGTAAATAGCATTACTGTCACCGGCGCTAATGGGGCAAAAACCATTACAACCTATCACGGTACGCTCCAGGTAAGTTCAGCCGTCTTACCTGCCAATGCCACTAATAAGACTATTGCATGGTCGGTTCAAAATGGAACCGGACAGGCCACTATCAGCACTTCCGGCCTGGTAACTGCCTCTTCAAATGGTACGGTTACTGCAAGGGCTACTGCTAATGACGGTTCAGGGATCACTGGAACCCTGGTCATAACAATCTCTAACCAGATAGTCGTCCAACCCACCACGGGCACCTATTATGTTGCCACAAACGGCAATGATAATAATCCGGGAACCATTACCCAACCGTTTGCCACATGGCAAAAAGGGGCTACCGTAGCACAACCCGGAAATGTGGTTTACATACGGGGTGGCGTTTACACTCCTTCCGGCACCTACTGGGGTATGCGTAAAGATGGTAAAAGCGGTTCAGCAGGTAAACCTATTACTATAAGGGCCTATCCGGGTGAAACTCCGATAATGGATTGCAAAAACCTTACTGTTGGAACCGGCAGCTGGGGAATAGAACTTCTCAACAGTTCCTGGTGGCATTTAAAAGGTCTGCATATCCGGGGAGTATCCCAACGGGGCACCTCATATAATGTAATGGGGATAAGGATCAGCCATTGCAACAATATAATAATCGAGGAATGTGAATTTTCCAGGATCCAGGGTATGGGAATGGCCATATATGGCGCCTCAGAAAACAATTATATTATTAATTGCGATGCCCACCATAACTACGACCCCAATGGTAACACTCCCGGTGGTGACGCAGACGGGTTTGTCATCGGAACAATTTCGGAAAGGGGTAAACCTGAAAGGATTAATTACATCAGGGGCTGCCGGGCCTGGAACAATTCAGATGACGGGTTCGATTTCTGGGAAAATGAAGGTACCCTGTATGTAGACAGTTGCTGGGCATGGAACAGCGGGTATAACCAGGGTAACGGAAACGGTATAAAACTTGGCCAGGCCAACGGTACAAAGGAAACTACGCCGCAGCGGTTTATTAATAACTGCCTGTTATTTTACAACAAAGTGGATGGTTTTGATAACAGTGAGGCGGATATTTTGATGTCTTTCCTGAATAATACGGTTTACAGGAACGGTGGCCGCGGATATGATTTTGGCCAGTATAACAATGCATTGATCTTTAAGAATAATATTTCATACCGTAATTCGACTACAGATCGTTTTCCGTCAGCTACTGTACATAGTAATAATTCATGGGATGCATCGCCTTCCGTAACCATAAGTGACGCAGACTTTTTAAGTGTTGACACCACGGGAGTAAGCGGAAAAAGGGTGAACGGCAAGCTTCCTTCGCTTAACTTTCTTAAGCTGGCCGCAAATTCTGACCTGGTAAATGCAGGAACAGATGTGAAAATACCCTTTTTTGGGAATGCACCGGATATCGGATATCATGAAACTTCAATGGAAGCAAGCATTCAGCCTGAAGCAGCCCGCAAGTCGTCAAGGATAACTACTACAGGGTCAATTATAGGTGTGGTATCTCCAAACCCATTCAGGGATGGGCTCGCGATTGAATATAACCTGCCCGGGGACACCCATGTTAATCTTGTTATATATGATTTAAACGGAAGAATCGTAAGGCAGCTTGTAAATGAAACCCAGGCAGAAGGTGCCCACAGGTTTCAATGGGACGCCCTGAACAGCAACGGCAATGGCCTGCGCAATGGAATTTACCTGTTAAAATTAGAATGTGAATTCGGCACTGAGACCTCCAAGATCATTTATAGTGAATAACCCGTACTGGCAGAATATCCTGCCAACCCGATATTAATGCAAAAGCTCCTGGATTTCAGGAGCTTTTCTTTTTTAGAATGATGAACCTGCATGTTGAATATCATTCCTCTACCTCTTCTTTTCCCTTGATAATCATCCGTAAAGTAGGTATGCGTCCGTATTTATCAACACCGCGAATATAATACCGGCCGGCGGCCAGATCTCTTTTTCGGAACTGAAAGGGAATCCGGTTGGGAATGAATTCCATTATGGCATGGCCATCCTTGCCGAGAATAGAAATCCTCAATGTTTTAAGGTGATATATCCCGGATATTGAAATTTGTGCCGAATCCTGAAATGGATTTGGGGTAACGATTACCCGTCTTTCAGTTTTTTTTACAATAATGGCAGAATCATTCTGTGAATAACACAGCTTCGACATGTACAGTAAACATAAAATAAACAGTATAACAGGGCGGGTCTTCATGCCGGGGATCATTAGATGCTTTTTAGCGAAAAAATGAGAAATGGATATTGCCGTATTTGCGTGTATCAAAAAAACGGGGGTGCGCTGCAAACTTGTATTTTTTGGGATGTTCAAGAACGAACCACCCTTCGGGAAGCAACAAATCCCGGCTCAATACTGCATCAGGTAACTTTTCAAGGTCCTTCAATTCAAAAGGCGGATCCGCAAAAATCAGGTTGTATTTTGTTTTGCATATTCCCAAAAAAAGGAACACATCCATTTTTACCGTGTGGATTCCTTTCATATTCATCTTTGCGGCTGTTTTTGCGATGAATTGAATAGACTTGCTGTTTGTATCTACCAAGTCTATTTTTCTGCATCCCCGGGAATGGCATTCATAGCTGATGCTGCCTGTACCTCCGAATAAATCAAGAAAACTGATCTCTTCAAAATTGAAGTAATTGGTTACAATATTAAACAGGGCTTCCCTGGCAAAATCAGTGGTTGGCCTTGAATCGAACTCTTTACTGACTTCGATTAATCTGCCTTTATGCTCTCCACCGACAATGCGCACGCCTGCAAATTAAAAAGATTAAGAAATTTGTATGCCAGCGCCGGGGATAATGCGGTTGTGGCGTTCGGATGACCTGCAGCTGCATCATGACCGGTTTTTGGAAGATACCTTTTGAGCATTTCAGTATATACGGGCCTGGAACTCATTTCACCCGAAAGGATCAGGGGAATATCAGTTGTTTTCAATGAAAGCTGCTTGCATACATACAATACATAATACAGCAGATCTGTTTCATTAACATACTGAAAAGTATTATATAACAGCAGTTTACCTCCACCTGTAACGGCAACGTCAAAAAAATCGGCATTTATTCCCACATACATAACACTATTATTCATGGATCCTGACTGGTTTGAAACATTCCATAAAAAAGGGGAAGTCTGGCTCGAAATTTCAACTTTTTTGAAATGCAGGGTAACCAGGGAAACCAGGGCCTTTGATAAAGAAAAGACGTTATATGTTTCCAATGAACGGATGTTGTTGCTGAACAATTCGCCATCAGATGCCCCGCCGGAATTAAAATCCAAATACCCGGAAAGATGGCCGGTACTGAAATAATTCGCCGGTACCAGCGTATTTTGCTGTGTATAGCTCATAAAATGCACATCCGGAAAGGGAAGATGCAATATCTCATCCCCGTCGAGAACTGAGATTACCTGTCCCGCCAGATCACTTTCAAGGTAAACGTGATCGAACCTGTATTTTTTAAAAACGATAAATTCCTTATTCTTCCCTTTCCGGATACAATATGCCAATCCATTGCGGTCGGCCTGTATGGACAAATGGTAATTGACAGATTGGTCTTTGTGAAAAGACCTGTCGACGAAATTCAGTTCAGGCATGAAAATAGGGTATCAAAACGCTTTCTGCGAATTTAGATAAAATTTGATTCAATTTATCTAAATTGCATTTCCCGGAATATACACAACTGAATAGCGGATATGCTTAAAGGCCATATGATTTCCATGATCCGTGAAAACCTGGGTCATACCCCCACCAACGGTCAGGAAGAACTGATCGGAAAGCTTGCCGGATTTATCATGGACGACAATGAAAAGAAGGCATTTATTGTTAAGGGTTATGCCGGTACCGGAAAGACCACCCTGGTAAGTGCAGTAGTTAAAACCCTTGAACACTGGAAAATAAAATCGCTTTTGCTTGCTCCAACCGGCAGAGCAGCAAAAGTATTTTCGTCCTATGCCGGGAAACCTGCTTATACGATTCACCGGAAAATATACAGGCAAAAATCTTCAACCGACGGATTCGGATCTTTCGTACTGAACAAAAATCTTTTCAGCAACCTCGTCATCATGGTGGATGAAGCGTCCATGATTTCCAATTCATTATCCGAAGATTCCGTTTTTGGCTCAGGCCGGCTTCTTGAGGACCTGATCAGTTTTGTTAAGGATGGGATGCAATGCAGGCTCATATTGATAGGCGATACTGCCCAGCTTCCCCCGGTTGGAATAAATCTGAGTCCGGCACTGGACAGGACTGAATTGGGCGGGAATATACCGGTAGCGGGTGAACATGTGCTGACGGATATTGTCAGGCAGTCGGTTCAATCAGGCATATTGCAGAATGCGACAAAATTAAGAAATCAGATCACAGGCAAGAGTTTTACAATGCCGGTTTTTAAACAGGAAGGGTTTAGCGACATCCGGTTTGCAGACGGGAATGAATTACCCGAACTTCTTGAAAGGAGTTATGGGAAATACGGGATTGAGGAAAACATTATCCTCTGCCGATCCAATAAAAAGGCCAATCAATATAATGCCGGGATCAGGAAACAAGTATTATTCCGGGAGGAAGAGCTGGAGAAAAACGATTTGTTTATGGTGGTGAAGAATAATTACCATTGGGTGACCGGAAATCCTGAAATTGAGTTCATTGCAAACGGTGATATCCTGCGACTGGTGAAAGTGAAAAAATACGAGGACCGGTATGGTTTCCGGTTTGCCTATGCCTTACTTCAGCTGATAGATTATGATGTCGAGTTTGAAGCCTGGGTATTGCTGGACACATTGACGGCAGAATCAGCATCCCTGAAAAGTGAGGATAATAAAAAATTATATCTCGGGGTATTGGAGGATTACCTTCATGTTGAATCGCGTTCAAAGCAATATAAGATGGTTAAGGAGGATCCCTTCTTCAATGCCCTGCAGATTAAATATGCCTATGCCATAACCTGCCACAAAGCCCAGGGAGGTCAATGGAAGGCTGTATATGTTGACCAGGGTTACATACCGAAAGACAAGATTGACATGGAATATTTGCGGTGGCTATATACAGCTGTAACAAGGGCCACAGAAGAATTGTACCTGGTTAATTTTTCCGCTGAACAAAAAAAATGATGGGAATAGTCAATGGAAAAAACTGTCGGCAACCGGAAAGATAAAATTGTACTCATCCTGATCATTCTGGCAGGGTCGGTTTGTATTTATATTTTTATGCCCTGGATCAGTCAGCATCCTGACGCCTGCATACACCGCAAAATAACAGGTATCGGTTGTCCCTTGTGCGGTATGACACATGCCGTAAATGAACTGATGCATTTCAGATTTTCGAAAGCCTTTCAGTATAACCCTGCAATTCTGTTTATTGTCGCCTGGTTTGGAGCGGAATGCCTGCTGGTTATAAATCCTTCACATGTAAGTCGTATCATCCGGAACGTAGCACTGATCCTGTTACTTGCTTCACTGGGACTTGTGTATGCCTTCAGAATTGCGCATGTGATGTGAAGATGTTCTGCCTCCGTGGGTTTCACCCACGTCTCCGTGGGTTTGCACCCACGGTTATTCAGATTATGCCCCTTCGGGGCACCATGCTTCCCCATTTCTCTCTCCCTACTCCATACTCCTTACTCATCTCTTATCTCTCACCTATCAACTATCAACTATCAACTATCAACAAACTTGTCTCTCGTCCCTAAAGAAGTCCCAACGCCTTAAATTCCAGGTATTTATTAATAATATTAATGGAAAGGGCTTCAGGCGGTGTGAGAAGGGCCTGGATACCATTTCGGTTCAATTCCTTCACAATCAGCTTTTTCTCGAGAAGAAAATTTTCGGCAATAATCGATTTATAAACACCGTCAATACTGTATTCCTTTTTGTTTAACAGATTTTTTATCTCCGTGTTTTCAAACAGAATGGTCAGCACAAGGTGGTTGGCAGCCATTTTTTTAAGTATAGGCAAGTTCCGTTCCAACGAAACAAGGGTCTCAAAATTTGTATACAATATGATCAGGCTGCGCCTGTTCACATATCTTCTGACGGTCATATACATCAGTTCGTAATCCGGTTCCAGAAAACCGGTTTCAATCCGGTACAGGCTGTCAAGTATTTTTTGCAACTGCCTGCCTTGCGATTCCGCGGGAAGAAAAGAATCAATCTGCGTTGAAAAGGTTAAAAGCCCAGCCTTGTCATATTTCAGCAGGGCAATATTGGAGATAACAAGGGTTGCATTAATGGCATAATCCAGCAGGGTCATCCCGTTGAAAGGAAGTCTCATCACCCTGCCAAGATCGATAAGGCTGTATACTTCCTGGGCCCGCTCATCCTGATACTGGTTCACCATGAGCTTATTCTGACGGGCTGTGGACTTCCAGTTAACTGAGCGGTAATCATCCCCCCTCACATAATTTCGGATGTTTTCAAACTCACTGTGCTGTCCAAGCCTTCGTATCATTTTAATCCCGACTTCTTCAGAACGGCTTGACGAGGCCAGTAATTCATATTGTCTCATTTGTATAAAAGACGGGTATACCGGTACTGTCGTTTTACTGTCGTTTTTGATCCTCCGAACAGCCATACCAAAAAAGCCTTCTGCAAAAACATGAATTTGTCCGAATACATACTCACCCCTTTTTACCGGACGAACCCCGTACCTGAATATTTTCTCCTCATTCCCGGCGATCCGGGCTTTGATCTCAAAATCCCTGATCTGAAACTGATATGGAAGTTCATCAATAATGCTGATGAAAACCGTAACGGGCAATTTGTTTTGAACATACAATTTAATATCATTCTGATCTCCGTTCGATAACCTGTTGGGAACTTCACGACGGATCAATACAGGAGTTTTCAGCCAGTGCAGCAGTACAAGGTCAAGAAAAAACGCTACACCCGCCATTACCAGTATAATGCGGGCGAAAACGGCAACCGGCGGAATAAGGTAACTGGTAATAAAGAGTACAATTATTACGGACAGAACATAAAACAACCATCTGCCGGCAAATAACGAACGTATGAAGTTCAATATATTCATGATCAGCGGGGTACTTCAACCGATTGAAGGATCATGCCGATGACTTCTTTATTAGTCCTGCCTTCCAGTTCCTTTTCAGGGGTTAAAATAATCCGGTGTTGGAGCAGCGGATAGATCACGGACTGAATATCCTCGGGAATTACGAAGTCACGTCCGTTGATGGCTGCACATGCCTTGGATGCGTTCATCAGAAAAACAGAAGCACGGGGTGAAGCGCCGAAGTAAATAGCCGGGTTTGACCGGGTATGTTGAATAAGATTTACAATATATCTTCTTATTTTTTCATCGATGAAGACACGGGGTACCAGGTCCTGGAACCTGATTAGCTGTTCAGACGAAACTACCGGCTGAATCTGCAACAGGGCAGGTGAATTTTGCCGGTTATGATTTCCTTCGAGGATCTGTAACTCTTCTTCAAAAGAGGGATATTCCAGTTTGATCTTGAAGAGAAAACGGTCAATCTGTGCTTCAGGCAACCGGTAAGTCCCTTCGTGTTCAATCGGATTCTGCGTTGCCATTACAATAAATGGCCTGCCCATCGGATATGTAACTCCATCAATTGTTAATTGCCTTTCCTCCATGACCTCGAAAAGCGCTGACTGGGTTTTTGCGGGAGCCCGGTTAATCTCATCAATAAGTACCAGGTTTGAAAAAACAGGGCCCTTATTGAATTGGAATTCTGACTTGCTCATGTTAAATACATTGGTACCCGTGATGTCAGAAGGCATCAGGTCAGGTGTAAACTGAATCCTCGAAAAGCCCGAGTCAATGCATCCGGCCATCAGTTTCGCGGCAAGGGTCTTCGCCAGTCCGGGTACTCCTTCGATCAATATATGTTTGTCACACAAAATGGCAATCCACATAAACCGGATCAAATCGAGCTGTCCCACTATGACCTTACCCATTTCACCGGTGATGCGCGCGGTTGCCGCTTCAATTTCGGTCACATCGAGCGTGTTCTTGAAAGATACTAATTCATCCATATTTTCATGTTTTTGTATTGGCACCGTAATAATAAAAATCATCAATCATTTTAACGAAACGGATCAGTTCTTCACCAGTGATCTTTTGTTTTTGCCGCAAGGCAGGCATTCCTTCGAATATAGCCCTGATATTGGCTTTTGGCGCCCCGCTTTTCTCTGATAGCCATGTATAGAAATCTTCATTTGCAGTGACGGCGGACAGGAAATAATGTGTACGCAAATAATCACAGAAAAATGTATATTTCTTTTCCGCCATTTTCAGGTTATCTGCTGAACCCATATAGAGCCCTGAAATAATATTGATAAACTCAAGTGACGCATTTACAGGATTTGAAAAAACAGGAATAATTTTCTGCCTCCTTTTTGATCCCAGGAAGATCAGCAGGAACAGCGTAACCAGAAAAAGTATATAGGCTGTCCTCAGGTATGATTCCCCGAGGATAAACCTCAGGGGCGAAGGAGCTCCGTTCCTGTAAATATTGCCGGGCTTCAGGAAATCATCCCATGCAACTTTTTCCCCGCTGAAAAGGGATGAGAGGGTCAGTACATAATCCTTGTTTCCATATAAAACCTGGTTGTTTGAGAAAACCTCCGGTGCCAGGTGCAGGTATACAAATCCCCTGCCTATCCGGATTGAAACAAAGTTTGCATTACCAACCGAATCAGTGCCCAGAATGCACGTCCTGCCGGAATCCACCGCAGTAAACCAGGCATGGCGGATACCGGAGAAACGGTATACCCGGGTTGTATCTCCCTGCTGTTTCAGTTTGATGGATACCTGTGGTTTTAACTTGAACAAGCGGGAAAACGACATAGTAAAACCAAGGGTATCTGCAAAATTCCCTGAAAAGGAGAAGGCCGAAATAAACACGGACCTTCCTTCTGATACAGAGGAAAGCAATTGCCCGGCCTCAATGGAATCCACACTGAAATCATCTGTTACATAAAGAAGCATGGTATGCTGACGTAACGAATCAGCATTAAGAAAATCAAGGATGCCCAGGTTGTTTTCCTGGATATTATTTTCATTCAGCAAGGTCTTCATGCAATTCAGGTAAACATAACAACCGTTGGGCTTTTTACTGTTTCCCCTGAAATCGTATGACCAGTCCACGGGTTCCGGCTTGAACCATTCTACAAGCACAAGGATGGTAAAGAGCAGTAAGGCAATTCCGGGGATCCATCTTTTGTTCTTATCCATGTATCCGGTTGTTAAAAAGATGAAACTGTGAAGCTATGCGATCAAAATAGGATTGATCAACAGCCTGGTTTCCATACCAAAGAAACTCGTAGATCCTTGTCAGTTCCCTGAATTGATCCCTAATTCCGGAATCGGTAATTTCATGAATAAAGTCGCTGTTTGTTTTTTCCTGGTGAAGGGATATAAAACCCTGTTGTGCAAGTTGTTGTATGGTCTGAAGAAAAAGGATCCTGACCGCTTTATTGTAATTGCCTGCTGAAATCTCCTCCTGCAACAAAGCAGCCAGATCGGTACTTGAAAGCTGTGAACCTTCTTCGGTAAAGAGCAGGGAATTTTCTTTGTCTGATTGCCATGCCGATTCCGCTTCCCCCCGCAAATAGCGGATCAGGATATAGGCACAGGAGGAAAAGACAACCAGGTAGAAAATAACCGGGGTGGCTTTTTGATCCAGAATCGTTCCAAGCACCTTCATTAACCTCACCAGCAACCTGCTCCAAAACCCGGTTACCTGCAACGGTTCCTTCCCGTAGTGCAATGATCTGTCAGCATAGTACTGCCCCAGGTCAATCTCCGGAAAGGTTGACATCCGGACTATTGAATCAGGGCAGTAGCCACTAAAACCAGGTGATCCTTTTTCTTCGGCACTGCAGGGAAAGACAATAAAAAACAGTAAAAAAAGGAATCCGGATTTACACAGTTTTAGGATCATCATTAGCCATCTGATCAATTTTATTAATCAGCGATGGCATTTCTTTAATTTCAACCAGGTTAAAATATTGAAATGCAATCACAGTAAAAGGAATGACATAAAGGACATAAGTTATCAATGCCATTGCAGATGAATAAATGATATATAATATGCCCATGGATTCCGGAAGTGTACCCGGGTTGCTCAGCTGGTGCATTCCTATTGAAAAACCGAAAATGGCAGCCGGAATAGCCAGAATGTAAACAATGAGGCCAACAATTACAGTGGAAACGAATAAAATTAAAAAAGTCCACCACCATTGAATACGGGTAAGCTCAAAGGATCTGGAAAATGCTTCTCCAATGCCTTTGTTCTCGAACATTATAATACAAAAAATAATGGAAAGCGAAACACCAAGGTATATCCCGGGAATTACACACAATACAAGTCCAACCATGACAATTACAAATACAAGAAGCATGGAAATCAGCATCTTAACAAAGCTGGCTTTAATAACTTCGAAAATATCCTGCAGTTGAAAATTACCGCTTCCTTTTTCAAGGTATAACTTAATATACCCGAATACCAGGGATATGAGGAGTGCCTGGTTTATGATCATCAGACCGTATATGACCATATACTTTCCGAAATTTTGTCCATAGTTGGCGAGGACATTGGTTGAATCCGTGAGATCCATGCCGCGAAGCATAGCAACCTGGCTGTAGGAAGAAAGAATGGCAATTACAATGGACACCGGCAAAACATAATACAGAAAAGCCTTTCCCAGCAACTTATACTCCTGTTTGAGGAACATGATCGTGGCATTGAAAATTTCACCGAATTCCCGTTTTTTTCTAAGATCGATTGTTTCGTGCATAGCCGTGAGATTTAAATATGTGAATAGGATAGAAAATAAAATAGGTCAGGATTAGCAATAAGGAACCCATTATAACGACGAGTTTCAGGTAAGCCGGAACATCTGTCATGCGGGTTACAAACCCTTCGAGAAAACCGGCAATTATAAATAGGGGGATAAGTCCGGCCAGCACACGGATGCTGTCTGCAACCCCATGACGGAAAGAAATCAACCGCGAATATGTTCCGGGAAATAATATGCTGTTCCCCATCATGATGCCGGCGGCTCCGGCCATAAGAATGGCAAAAATTTCAAGTGTACCGTGGATGAAGATTGTAAGAAGGCTATTCATTAAAAGGTCCTGTGAATTAAACAAATAAAGAAATGAACCCATCATGATTCCGTTTTTGAAAAGTATAAATCCTGAACCGATAGATATAAACAATCCAAAAATATAGGCCATGAAAGAAACGTAAATATTATTCATGGTGATTCCCAGGAACATATCGACCTGGTTCATTTGTTTATATACTGCCATTGGATCATGGTTACGGATATTTTCCATCGTCATGTTCACATAGGCATCTCCGAGTATCAGGCGAACAAATCCGGTGTCATTGCGTCCGGACACCCATCCGATGCAAACTGAAAAGAAAAATATAAGGAATGAATAAAGCAGGTAGCGATGGCATTTTCTTACTACAAGAGGATAACTCAGTTTCCAGAATGCTGCAAATTTTTTGGGATCCGTTTTTTTGTTTTTATAAATGAGATGGTGTATTTTAACAACCAGGTTATTTATGTAAAGGGTAATTTTGCTTCCGGGATAATACGTTCTGGCAAAGGATAAATCATCAGATAGCCGGATATATACTTTGGACAGGGTTTCCGGATCTATTGGCTGATTTTCATTCAGTTTAATTTCCAGATCTTTCCATCTATTGCTGTTTCGTGTGGTGAAAACAACTTCTTTCAATATCTCGTATACATTAATATTCTATCGTGAATATACTAATTAATCGGAATTCTGCAATAGGCTTGGTCAACCGGAAACAACTAAATACGGGTATTTAAATTACAACTAACAATTATGCATTCCATTGAAGATCACATTGGTATCGAAACAACTCAACAAATTGAACTTGAACACTCTGTAGCCAGTATTGGAGAACGGGTTCTTGCTTCTATCATCGACTATTTTATTTTATTTGGAATTATGTTGCTGGGAGCATTGATATCCGGGGCTTCAGGACTTACATTTCTCTGGATTATATTTATGATCCCGGTGTTTCTGTATCAATTGCTTATGGATCTTTTTTTCAACGGGCAAAGTGTCGGGAAAAGGATCATGAAAATCAAGGTGGTAAAACTGGATGGCAGCAACGCTTCTTTTTTCACCTATTTTATACGATGGACGTTCCGGCTGATCGATATAAACCTGAGTTTAGGAGCTGTGGGCACCGTTTCCATTATTATGAATTCCAAAGGACAGCGTGTCGGAGACATGGCTGCCGGAACCTGTGTAGTCCGTCTCGTCCGGAATGTCGCTATACAATCGATGCTGGTTGATCTCCCTGCGGGATATGAACCTCAATTCAACCAGGTCATCAATCTCTCCGACAATGATGTTAAAACGTTGCGTGAGGTGGTTGAAATGTGGAATCAAAGCCTCGACTTTACCGATGTGGATCTTTCAGAGGCCGGCAGAATAACAGGATTGGCCCGGCAGGCATTTGAAAAGAAATTGAATATTAATTCCACGCTGAGCGATTCAGTGTTCCTGAGCACGTTGTTGAAGGACTACTATTTTTATCACCAGGTTAAAGACATTCCGGCGGCGTGAGGAATAGTTTTTGAGTTTTGCAGTTTTGCAGTCGTGCAGTCGTGCAGTCGTGCAGTCAGTTTCGCATCCAGCTTCCAGCTTCCAGCATCCAGTATCTGCTATCAACAATCAACTATCAACTATCAACTATCAACTATCAACTATCAACTATCAACTATCAACTATCAACTATCAACTATAATAACACTATTTTTGCAAAAACCCTTCCTATGGATAAAGAATATACTGATGAATTATTACTGGATTTTGGCAGCGACGGAGATACATTGATTCCTGTCATTACCCAGGATTTTAATTCCGGAAAGGTTCTCATACTTGCCTATGCCAACCGGAACGCGTTCAGGGCAACCATTGAAAGCGGCTATGCCACTTTTTACAGCAGAACCAGAAAAGTGATCTGGAAAAAGGGACTTACATCGGGAAATTATTTAAAGGTTATAGAGATCCGGATCAATTGCGAGCAGAACTCCTTATTATACATGGTGACACAGGAAGGACCGGGAGCCTGCCATGCCCAAAAAGAGGATGGTACTCCTTACGAAACTTGTTTTTACCGCCGTATTGTGCCATGCGATAAATTGGAAATCATTGCAGACGATGATTTGAAGATTTGAAGAATTGAAGATTTGAAGATTTGAAGATTGGGCTGACGCGGCGGGAAAATTGTTGATTTGATGATTTGAGGATTTGATGATTGGGCTGACGCGGCTGACTGCAAAACTGCAAAACTGCAAAACTCCCAAACTGCAAAACTTTACTACAAATTCACAACAAGCGCAAACACACCCAATAATATCAGCACCAGGCCTGACAACAGTTTTTCATGGTGGTCGAGAAAATGGGATTGTATGGCACGAACGCCTTTGTTTGCAAGATAAACCAGCAGCAACATTCCTGAAACCGTAACGATCATATATACAGCAGATACCAGCAGGATTCCCATCCATCCCTGGGTGCCGGCCTGAAAATAATACGCCTCAATTTCAAGGCATGGACTCAGAAACATGGCAATCGCAAGGGAAACGATAATAGCCCATTTGGAACGCTTCCGGGCAACAGCCGAAGGAATGCCATGGGTATGCTTATGATGTTTCAGCCGGTCAATAATAAGATAAATTATCCCCAGCAGGATAAGAAGCGATGGCGCAATTTTCTCGGCTATGAAGGTGTAATTTTCGTTGAGCCGGTGGCCTATAAATCCGATCGTTATACCTATGACAAGGGTGCTCAGGGTGTGTGCAAACCCGCTGATACCTGTAACCACCAATGTTTCTCGCTGGGTCCAGTTCTCCGCTTTTCCAATGGCAACTACGGGCAACCAGTGATTGGGTATGGTTGCATGAATTATACTGAGAAGAAAGCTTCCAAAAAAAAGTTGCCACATAGGTAAATTGTGAAAAATATACTCCGGTCGGGTGCAAATATAACTGAAAGTGGTGAAATAAACTGAGGGCAGGATCCTGATACTCAATATTGATAAAAATTGATTAAAAATAGTAGCCGGTTTGTGCCTGTAAGAGTTTATAAAAATATATTTTTACAATCAGTAACCAGTTTAATATAACATACTATGAGTGAATCAATTAAGCTTATTTTAAAGACAAAATCCATTCCTGTGCTCGTTGATTTCTGTTTGGAAGAAAAAATTGAGTTCAATGTAAAGCCCCAGGATTTTCCGGATACCGATTGGGAATTCAGTTTAATCATCAAGGATATAAAAAGCGGTGTCATCACCGGAATGTTCCTTCGGGAGAATCGCTTCGAAATTCCGGGAAGCGACTCACAGAAAGCCAAAAAGCCTGCCGTCAAAAAGACCCGGGAAGAGCGTGAAGAAGAAGAAAAAACTATCTCTGCTCCGGCTATGGATGAAACCAAATCAACTGAATCGGAAGAAAAAGGGTTGTTCTGAACAATTCTAAACTGACAATACTAGTTGCGAAGCATTCTGCTATATAACGGGAGATTGCTTCGCTTCGCTCGCAATGACGTTACATTCGCTTCGCTCGCAATGACCTCCTTCCAAGTCCAAAAACAAATGCCAGGTAAATTCCCACACATAAAACGCCGACAGCTGAAAAGAGAAACAATACCCGGGGAGAAAAGGCCACCCAGATAAAACCCGCTATGCTGGAGGCAATGAGCGTTGCAAGGCTCCCAAAACCAGTGTAAAAACCAATAGCAGTAGCGGTATCGTTATCATCAACCAGGTTGGTGATCAATGCTTTTGATACACCTTCCACCGCTGCCGCGTACAAACCATACAACAAAAAGACCAACAGGATCATGCCAAGGGCGGTTACAAATCCAATGCTGCCGTAAACCACCACAAACAACAGTAACCCTCCCAGCAGTACCACCTTCAACCCGATTCTATCCGCCAGTGCGCCGAGCGGATAACTCCCCACGGCATAGGAAATATTATAAAAAATATACACACCGATTAAGGCGGTATCGCTAAAACCTTTTTCTTTTAAAACAAGCAGGAGAAAGGCATCGGAACTGTTGAACAATGTAAAAGCCAACAAGCCGGCCACCAGGACTTTGTAACTTTTTGGCGACCGTTTCCAATAAGAAAGAAATCCAAAAACAGGGGTACGGACTTTTATTTCAACTGCCCGGGCAATCTTTTTGTCTTTCAGAATAAATGTCAGTGAAACAGCGGCGATTCCCGGAACAATGGCCAGTATGAACAACCACCGGTACTCACCAGGGTAAAAGTAAAGAAACAACAGGGCAAGTGCAGGTCCGATAGCGGCTCCAAGTGTATCCATGCTTCGATGAAACCCGAAAACCCTGGCTTTTGTTTTCTTTGTTGCCTCGCCGGAAAGCATGGCATCCCGCGCACCTGTTCGTAAGCCTTTTCCGATCCGGTCTAATGCCCTTGCCAAAAATATCCAGGCCGGAGTAATCAGCAGACCCATCATGGGTTTTGAAAGTGCACTCAGGGTATAACCCCAGCGGATGAAAGGAACCCGCTTGCCCGTATGATCCGAAAGATTTCCGAAATATCCCTTGGACAATCCTGCAATAGCTTCGGCCATACCTTCCAGGATACCGATAAGTACTATGGAGAACCCGATTTCGCGCAAATAAAGCGGCATAACGGGATAGAGCATTTCACTGGCAATATCAGTAAAAAGGCTTATAAATGAAACAATCAATATGGTCCGTGTAAGGATCTTTCTACCTTCCATGGATTAGTATTGGGTAATTCTTAATATGTATTCAACCACCGGAAGCGCCGTGCGGTATCGCCAAATTTCACAGCTGCCATGAACTCATGTGTACCATAGGTATGATTCATCAGGGGACCAAAATTATAGTCAAATCCATAACCCACGAAATAGCGGTCAAACCGGGCACCCAGAAAAATTACCATGGCACTTCCCGTCCGGTAAGAAACCCCGGCCCAGTAATTCTGCCTGTAATACACCGTGGTATTCAAATCGAGCTGAGGCTTGGCTGAGGTAGGAATTTTCAATAACATGGATGGTTCAATCGTAAATTCATCATTGATCTCATATATATATCCTGCTATCAGGTTATAATTCCGTTTCAACCTGTATTTAGCTGTGTTATCGCTGCTAAATTGTATGGATGACTGAAATATCTGCATAACTGATGCGCCTGCATAATAGTTACCGGTTCTATAAAAAGCACCGAAATTGGCATCCGGAATATAAATGGTGCCCTTTATGCCATCAATCAAGACATCATACTCATTATCAATAGTTACCAACTTGTCTTTGTTAACCCGGAACTGATAAAACACCCCCGATAAACCCAATGACAGCTGGCCCTCACCCATATTCAGGTGGTAGGCGTATGTGGCTTCAAGTCCCGTGCGTTCGAGTGGACCAATGCGATCATCAAAAACATGAGCTGCCCATCCTACCCTTCCCGAACGGGAACTGAGCCTTCTTTTTTTGCGCACGGACAGGTTCTTTGAAATGAAACTATTCCTCAGAAGCCTTGAATCGACAGTGAGCGCATGGGTTCTGGGTGAACCGGTTAGTCCAACCCATTGTTCACGGGCAACCAGACCGATGGATGTATAACCATCGCTTCCTGCGCATGCCGGATTAAGAAGGAATTTATTAAAAGTATACTGACTGTATACAGGTAGCTGCTGGCCTTTAATCCAGCAAACCGGTACGATCAAAAACAGGCAGATCAGTATGGAAACTCGAATTCGAACCATGGGTTTTCAGTTATATGGGTTATCGGATAATGGTCACGTTACCGGAAATCGGCGGAGTGCCGTTCACCTTCAAATCAATAACATAGAAGTATGTATCGACCGGCAGATCTTTGTCACTTGAATCTTTACCCTCCCAGTCATTCTCATAGCCTCCGTCCTGCTCGAAAATCACCCTGCCCCAGCGGTCATAAATCCGGATGCTGGCTTCAGGGAACAGGTGGATATTTTTAATCATCCAGGTGTCATGAACATTGTCATCATTGGGAGTAATTACATTTGAAATAACTCCCAGGAGCGTTTGAGGATCGCACGGCTTGATGATGATCTCATCCCTGCCTTCACAGCCATCGGAATTCGTCACAATTACGCTTACAGTTCCTGCACCTTCATGAACAGTAATCGGATTCACGGTTTCACCTGTAGACCAGGAATAGCTGGCAAAGTCACCAGCATCCAATTCCAGAGAATTGCCGCCACAGATCACGGTATCTTTTCCAAGATCAACAACCGGTGTAGTACTGATCAGAAGGGAAGCCGTATCGGAACCCGTACACTGATATTCATCCCAAACGGTGACATATACTTGTCCGGATGCCGATACTGTCAATGTGGGATCTGTTGAACCATCATTCCATTCGTAGTTATCGTAATTCTCAGGGAGACTGAACGTGTGTGAGCTGCCTTCACAATTGGTCACATCCGGACCCAAATTGGGATTTGGTTGTGAAACAAGCACCAATGTATCTCCCATGGCGGAACAGCCCTTATCGGAAACCTTCTCAACCTGTATCACATAATCTCCGCCAGGTACATTCCAGTCAATTTCAATTTCCGTTACCCCGTTTGCGGAAATTCCCAATCCCGGGACATTCCAGTTATAGGTTGCATTGGATTCAGGAATCACATAATACAGCACATTTTGCTGGCCAGAACAAACCATGTCAACATAACCCGATACGGGTACGCCATTATGTGATGAGGCGATATTCTCAGGAACAGGCAACACGTTGGCCACAGCAACTGCATCACCTTCCCACGCACCCGAACATCCCGATACAGTATTGTAAGCTTTGCCCATAATCTGCAGGGTTTCATCTGCAGCCAGGGTAACAGTGAAAACATACGGAGCTGAACTGTCTGTTGCGGCGATTGTTAAACCACCATCTATAGAGAAGTCAACCCAGTCGGCATCTGTCAGCGTAGCTTCGAGGTCAATGTTGCCCGGACCGCATCTTTCAGCACTTTCAATGACCACAACCGGCACCGGATCATTTCCCGTTACAACTGTGACTGCAAGACGCAGATTACTTTCACATCCGTCAATGGTCTGGCTGGCATAATAGGTGCTGTCATCTGAAAGCGCGGTAGCAGCAGGAAGCGGGGTTCCTCCAACGTCAGAAGAATACCATTGAATGGCAGTTCCCACAGCGTTGAGATTGGCAATGGTCGGATTATTGATGCCGCAAAATGACTGGAATGCAGAACCTGTCGGAGCGGCAGGATCACTTACGTTAACGGTTACTGTTTGTGTAAGCTGGCTGCTGCAGCCATTATTATAGGCCAGAACGTTAAAAGTTGCGGATGCGGTCATCTGCATGGATGACAGCATGATATTTCCACCAGTGCCCCCACTCGCACTGCCAGTAGGAATAGCACCTTCCCTCAACTGGTAGCTGAATCCCGATTCAGAACCTGCCACTGTAATTATAGCAATGTTATCATAACATACGGAAGCCGGACCGGAAATTGTGAGTCCGACTGAGGGTTTTGTATCCACTACCACATTTACAACCGCGGTGCCTGTCAATCCTGCGTTATTTTCAACCACAGTTACCGATCCATTACCCACTGTATTCCAGGTTACGGATATTGTATTTCCTGTTCCGGATGACGGTGTTCCGCCAACAACGGTCCAGGCATACGAATGTGTCCCTACAAGTGGCGTTGAATAACTGACTACATTGCCCTGGCATTGGTTTGCCGCAGCGGGTGATATGACAGGTGACGGGGCATTCACAACAGTAATCGCCTGCACATCCAGTGCCACACATCCGTTGGTGCTTGTTTCTTCAACCTGCAACTGGTAAACGGCAGGAAAAGCTCCGGGTGTTGTAATCGTAATATCGGTGGCATTTGCTAAAGGCGATGTAATTGTGCCTCCGCTGACGGCCTGCCAGCTCCATGCATAAGAGCTTCCTGCATTATTGGCCGTATTGAAACTACGTATCTCAGCGGCACCCACTACAAATGTTCCCTGGATATCCGGAATGTTGGTGGGCTTTACAACAACCGGGAATTCAGTTGCATCCACCACACCCGGGCCTGTAACATCTGAAACAGCGGTAAGTTGGATATTCCGTGTGCCGGGACCACCCAGATCGGTACCTGTAAGTTGAATGTTATAGGTGCCGGAGCCAATCCCCGATTGAGTGAAACTAGTGCCTCCGGCAAGATAGGTGAGCGTCCAGTCGGGCGTTCCGGTCAATGTCACTGATACCGTAACCAGCTCGTTGTTGTTGCAGATTGTGGCAGGACTGACACTGTTTATCCTGGCTGTTACACCGCTTACTCCCAGTGTAAATACATAATCATTTGTAGAAACAGGAGTGGTTGTTGCCACAGTGCCGGATGTTAAGGATCCGCTGACGTCGCTTCCCTTTTCTTCCCAACGGTTAGTGACCCATTCAGTAACGCGGGTCGAAGCAACCGAAGCAATGCCGCTGGCATCATCCCACCGAAGCCGGATGTTGGCGGTATTTACTCCGGGACGGTTCACGACCCAGTATTCATTATTGCTTATAAAAGTAATAGGAGGTAACAGGTTTGACCTGCTGTAAAGGCCATCCGGATCAGAATTGAAATACTGCGCTTTCCAGTAACCGGTGGCACTGACTCCTGAAACCAGGATATTTCCGAACCGGGCTGGCCTGACTGATGCCCCGTTATAATTCCCGACAGGAAAATCAAAGGATTGACCAATTATAATCTGCTTCCTCAATGGCCCATCCACAAAGGATGTATCACTTCCGCCGGTGACAGGGTTAGCCAGGGTACTTGTAATGGTGAGCAAATTGGCATCCGTGGTATTTATCCGTCCATTAACCAGGTATAACCATCCCGAAACTTCGGCAGAACCTGAAAGTGTAGCACCAGCCGGGTTGTTGATCTTTAATTTTGAGAAAAGTTCGGGACCCGCACTGTTGATCGTTTGAAGTGTGTTTCCCTCAAGAGAGACCATTCCTGTTCCCGGAATAAAACCGGAAGATACAAGATCAGTCCAGTTGCCCCATAACGTTATATTTTTATTATAAACCGAATTAATGAGTTGGCTTCCTGAAATAAGCAAATTACCCTTCACCAGGATATTCATGCTGGACATCGTCTTGCTGACGGGTCCGGTGAATTCAAGATTCTGGTAGGTTCTTATAATGGGAGATATATTGCTCAGCACTCCGGAAGCCCCGTTATATTCAATTGTGCTTCCTTCGGTATTCATGAAGCCGGTATAATCGCCCCCCGGAAATACAAACTGGCCGGCATCTGTATTGCTCATGATAATACGACCCGCCCCGCTTACATGCCCGAAGTTATGTCCTATTTTATTGTCAAGATTTAAAATACCTTCATTCTGAATGGAATATGCCGATCTGTCGTCATCTGCCAAATTGATCCTGTGACCGGAGGCAATGAAGACCGGGTTTCCATCAGGAGGCGCAGTTGCCACTGTACCCCCATGTCCACCCGTTGCCCATGTACCTGCAGTATTCCAGTCAGCACCCGCGGCAGTGATATCCGGGGCAAGGTTATAACTATAATAAACCGGTTTGGTTAGAAAATTCGGAGGTTCACCACAGGTATATTCGCCATCAATATAATTCTGGGTAATCGTGATTGTATTGCCGCCTGTGTTCATTGCCGCTGTGCCCAGGTTCGTCCAGGAATTGGCAAGGTATCTTGCTCCCACATAGATTGCTTCATTTCCGGCAACATCACTTTGAATGTAATTAAAAGTATGAGTTGCAGAAGTCAGTCCCCCGAAGTCCGAACTCTTTACATTCCAGTAATACTGCAGCTCATTCGACACTGCGTCGGTAAGGGAAGGAATTTTATTGTTCACCGGTTTCAGGGTGATACTTCCCGGTGTTCCAAAACTCACTGCATACGTGACAGGAGTATATTTACCTGCCACACCGATCGGAAAAGTAAAGGATGTTGGGGAGACAGCAGGATAGATTTTCTTTACTCCCCCATCGCTGAGCACACCATTGGTCGTAATCCAGTTATGATTGGCAGCATTGCCTGTGGCCCCTGAAACAGAAGATGTTGAAGTGAGTGTAAGTAAAAAATCATTGATATACAGGTAGCCTGTGGTGAGCGTAAGGACACCGTTAATGGTTGCATCGGCAGCCAGTGTGGCTCCATTGGCAGCACCATTGGCAAGTGTTACGTTTCCAAACTGGCCTGAATTATTACCGGAAATGACTTGGTTGCGTGTTCCCTGCATCAGCATACTACCCGAACCTACGGAGGAATGTATGCCATTGTTTATAACATCACCCTGAAGTATGATATCCAGGTTTCCCGCGTTGATAAGGGTACCCTGGTTGATCGCAAGTGTATCGCTGATAGTGGGTTGAAAGGCACCCGGACTTGAAAATGTGATCGCCGTTCCCGGGGTCTTATCGATTATCACTTTTTTAAAGAGCGTATTTACGCCAAATGCAGCGGTCTGGGTGTTTCCGCCATAAAATGTGGTTGCATTTGTTCCGGCATTATACGAACCATTATTGGTAAAATTGCCCGCAATAAAAACATTTTTATTGTTGCAGTTCAAGGTACTGCTATTGGCACCTAAACTGAGATCGCCGGCGAGGGTTAACGGATTCACCATAATCCTGGCTGTAGCGGTATTCCCGGCATCAAAACTTGTGATAAATAAATTGTACAAATTGCATGTGGCATCTATGTTATATGTCTGGCTTGGAATTAACGCAGATCCGGGTCCCAGGGTAATGGTACCCCCTGTCACCGAGCTGATTGATGGCCTGAGATAAAGATCTCCAAAATCAACTCCTGCGCCACGATATATATTGATGGCTCCCCCGTTCAGGGTTAATGAACTATTGTCATTACATATTTCAAATTTGGCCCGGGTATTGTCCGAAGCCCTGCCATAAACATTCAAAACACCGCCAGATTGCGAAAATCTCAGGGATCCCTGTGTGGTCAGGGAGCTCCTTTTAATCTGTCCATATACATTGAGCGTTCCTCCACTGATGCTGATCGCCGGTACACCATCGGAGGAATATTCAATACAATTTCTCCGGGCAGATGCTGCGTTACCTACATTTAATGTTCCCGCCAGAATTTCGAGTTTACCGGTAAGAAATAATGTACTGTCGTATGTATTGTTATTTGAGATTGTAATAATGGCAACACTGTCGATACTCAGACAGCCGGTTTCCGGAATTGAAAAACTCCGGTTCGTTGAAAGATTAAATGTACTTTGCTTGACTCTGAAGGTTCCGTTCTTAAGTGTAACTGCCGGATCAAATAATGTTGAAATATTCGCCCTGACATTTAATACCGGTGTCTGATCTGAACCCTTGTCTACTTCAAGGGAATAGAAATCCTTGCCGGCACCGCTAATGCTGGCATCTTTCGTTCCTTTAAAGTAGGTCAGTATCCGGCCGTTTGCCACAGTTGCATCAAAAGTACCTGAGCCTGAAAGGTCACCGTATAATTCGAGGATGTGACTGACAGCCGGGGCACTGTTTAATACTGTAAATGTTCCATTTACAATCAAATTATTGAGAATTTTGACAGTCTGGGCAACTGTATTCTGAAAAAGAAATGTTCCGGCTGCCACGTTCAGATTATGGTTAACCTGGATTGTATGTTTTGCTATAGGGTTCGTGATAGCTTCACCGGCATCTGATTTGGTCAGGTCATTATAAATGGTCAGGTCATTATCAGGGAAACTGACATAAGTTCCCGAAACGGGACTCATCTTCAGATTATAATAATGATTTAAAACCAGACCGGTAACGTCAGACGTTAAGGGCATAGTAATACTGGCCCCTGTAAGGGTGTAATATTCAACGGTTCCTCCATTTTCACCAATGAATTCACCAAAGTCACCTTGCGGGAAATAATTATTCGAGGCGATTCGGATGGTTCCGTAACCTGCACCTCCTCTTTCAGGAATTGCTCCAAAATTATGGCCTGTAAAATTTTTAAGGTCAAGAACCGAGTTTTCAAAAATGGCCAGACTGCCGCATACCTTGCCATTTTGATTTATAAACACAGTATGATTATGGGTTGCGTCACCAATCACTACAATCGTATTTCCGTCGGGTACACTCGTTCCGGCAGGTCCGCCAACCGCCACAGCCGACCATGTGGCCGTATGGCTCCAATCGCCGTCTGTGCCTGTACTGTACAAAACAGGTACGGAGGAAAAGGCGGTGGGTTCACCGGCAGTGTATTCACCATTCGCCGTAAAGGCAGTATCATAAGTAACTGTATTGCTGCCCTCATTGACCAGAACCGGGTTATTGACAGATACCCATGAATTGGAGGCATTATTCCTGAAAACCACCGGTATATAGGAAGCCTCATTACCGCCACCAACAAAATCATTCGACAGCGGATCATACGTATAGGTATGAATTACAGATCCTGCTGAAACACCCGAGAATCCGCTTTCGGTTGTTCTCCAGTAACAGGCAAGGGAATTGGCAGTTTGTGCAAGGGGATGCCGCGCATTCACCGGCCCGGATGTAACTGTTCCATAAGCAGCGGGCGCAAGGCTGTAACGTATTGATGCCGGCATGTAATAATAAGTTGCGCCATTTAAAAATCCGAATGGAAATATATAGGCGTTTGTATTTGAGAAAACTTTGCTTACACCTCCATCCGACATAAGTCCGGCAGTCTGGATCATCCTGTTCCGGTCAAAATTCTTACCAGTACCGCTTACGTTATCAAAAACGTCCCCTGTAGCCGTGAGTAATAAATTATGGGTACCAATGTTAAACCGTGCATTTGAGTTGGCCAGCCGGAGATCCCCTGTTAAAGTCATATCCGACTGCATGGAAACGGTTCCGCCGGTTTTATTCAATGTGAGGTTATTAAATTTACCTGAACCATTACCATTGATGAGCTGGTTATTTGTTCCGGTCAGCTGAATGCTTCCAGCCCCGGTCACAGGTTTAAAATGGGTTCCGGAGTTGGTGATATTTCCCTTTACCTCAATGATACGGCCATTATCATTCAACGTACAACCAGGGTCAATCTGGAGATTGGCGTTCACGATGATTGGTGTGGCAATACTGGCATTGTTTACAGTAAGGCCTGATGCATTTGACAGCGTAAGGTTATTGAGATTGCCGCCAATGGTACCCTGAATATCGAGCGTCTGTGATCCTGTTCCGTTGAACAGGGTGGTGTTGATCCCGGGCGTATAGGTTGCACCGCTGAGAATGTTGAAATTTCCGCCGACCAGTACATTCACATTCTGCGTATTGTTGAAAATCGCCGTATTCTGAATGGTAAGATTTTGTAATACATTGAGTGGCAATGGGTTGTCAAGATTTGAACCTGCCAGGGCAATCCCTCTTACCTGAAAAGTATTGGCTGTACCGTATATTTCGAGGTTCGGCAAGGGTACGGTTGAATTCATATAGGCCGGACGGGTAGTGGTTCTGATCCGGATTGTCCCTCCTGTTACCTCTACGTTTTTGGGAAGACTGCCAAGCATCAGGCTGAAGTTGTTGGCAGGGACACTCCCCCCTCCGGCATCAACATATGAAACCTGTATATCAATAGTTCCGCCTGACATGATAAAAACATTTTGCGGATAGGCAATGGCAAACGTGGCATGATAATCCGATGCTTCTGAAACATCACAGGAAGCTAGTGTAAGAGTTCCTCCGTGCATCTTGAAAGCTCCCCTGTGGAGACTTGGATTTCCTAAAACTGAAGTGCGGACCGATCGTGTGACAATCGTTCCATTATCTATAATAAGATTTCCGGATTCACGGATGACAATCCCTATCTGACCAAGGATGGATGCCTGGCAGGTTGATGAAAACCGCAAGGTACCATGTGTAAACAAAGCACTGTATACTGCTGTTGATGACATAGTTATAGATGCACCATCGATCCATAGACCTGCATCTTTATCAATAACAAAAGCATCCGTCGCGAGTGAGGGAATAACGATGTTTGGACCAAAACGCACAGTTCCTGAAAGTAATCCGATAGCATTCAGGTTCGGCAGATTGGGAGGTGTACCGGGATTGTAAGTCGTTCTTTCATTACGTCCCATTAGCTGGAACCTGGCCGGACTATCGGCATCGATATTGAGCACATACGACTGGTCAGTTCCCTTTGAAACCTGTATCCGGTAAAATACAGTTGGCCCGTTACACACTACATACTGATCCTTTGTTCCATTATTAAAAATTACGTCTGACCAGCCTGCCTGCGCACCACCTGTTGGATTGGCATTATAAACAGGGGCTGTCATATTGGTAAATTTCACGGTACCCCCGTTGTTGATCAGATCACCGCCGATGGTGATCTGGTGACTTCTGCCACCAGTATTGGCCGCGCTTCCAATATTAATATTTCCAATACCGATCTGCCCGTTTGCATTAACTGTTACATTGCCCGATATATTGACATTTAATGCGATTGTATTGCTTGTATTGTTAATCCTGAAAATCCCCTTTTCCACTGTAAGATTTCCATTGATTGTCAACGAGCTGGTGGTTGTAACAAACAATGCCTCAGATGCATTATTGTTCAGGTTAAGGATAAGGTTATTGTAGGTAACCTGCTGAAATTGAAATCCCGCCATATTATTGTATTCCACAGTACCCCCACCGGCAAGAACAAAAGTTCCTGATGCAAAGGCAGGAAATGTTGCCGTGGAAAGCCTGAGAAGTCCCGATCCGCTGAAAACGCCAAAACTATGCGCATTTGTATTTGTATTCAGGTCAAGTACTGCGCCTTCCTGGATTGTAAAAGAGGTGGTCGTGATTGCAGGAACAGCATCCGCAATAGTGACTGTCCGGCCATTCAGTATGACCACAGAATTATTTACAGCCGATGAAGGAGTTGTATTGGCAGGATTGAACAATGTAGTTCCTGAAGGGTCTGTCGTCCAGGTGCGCCAATCGGTCCAGTCACCGGACTGATAACTGTACCAGCTGGTTTGACCGGAAAGTTGATCTGCCATCATGGAGAAAAACAAAATGAGGGTCAATAATTTCAAATGACTCAACAACAAGTGTTTCAGGTATTTTGGATACCGGGTGGGATTCAGGTTCATGTCAGGCGATTATTAGCTTCCGGCAAGTTATTATATCAGCCAATATAATAAAAGCAATTGTGTCTTAACTTATTAACTTTTTTAAACACCTATGCTTTATTAATATAACCAGCAAAACGTTTACTGAAATGGAAAATGCGGGCAAACCGGGCATTCATCTGCAGTTCTGCAGTTTTGCAGTTTTGCAGTTATCCCTCTAAAGGGTACGAGGATAATCAATCAGGATGACTAAAAAGTATCCAAAATTTTAAACGCGGAGAACGGAAGTTTTGTTTACCGGGCTTTATTGAGGGAGCAGAGAGAAATCTCATTGCATTCGATTAGCATTTCCGGAACTTAGAAACACTTAATCTAAAGGATATGCGAAAATCTGCGAGAGAAGTTTTTGGTATTTATTTTCTTTACATGGAATGCGTAAAAGTTTTAACGCGAAGACCGCAGAGTTATGCGCAATGTGCGAAATCTGCGAGAACCATAAGACCCGCAAACACATCTAAATCAGCGAGATCTGCGAAAATCTGCGAGATCTGCGAGAACCCTAATATGTATTCAACCAGCGGTATCTGCGGGCGGTATCACCTAATTTTATCGTGGCCATAAATTCATGGGTGCCATAGGTATGATTCATGAGCGGATTGAAGTTGTAATCAAAAGCATAGCCGAAATAATACCTGTCAAACCGTACACCAAAAAAGACGATCATGGCATTCCCTGAACGATATGACAGTCCCGCCCAATAGTCCTCTTTATAATGAACCGTGGTATTTAGATCAAATTGCGGTTTAGACGCGGTCGGGATTTTCAGCAAAAATGATGGTTCAACTATGAAATTATCACTTACTGGAAAAATATAGCCGGCCATCAGGTTATAGTTGCGTTTCAACTGGTAATCATCGTAAGTGTTATCGCCAAATTGAATGGAGGACTGGAATATCTGCATTACTGAAGCACCTGCATAAAAGCTGGCAGTTTTATAATAGACCCCAAAATTGCCATCCGGTATATAAATAGTCCCCTTATTACCGTCAATCAGGTTATCATGATCATCATCAGACATAATCACCTTATCCTTGTTGAGCCGTAACTGGTAAAAAATACCGGAAAGACCAAAAGATAACTGTCCTTCATCCAGATTCAGATAGTAAGCATACGTTCCCTCAAGCCCGGTGCGATCAAGAGTTCCCATATGATCATTAAACACATGGGCCGCCCAACCCACTCGTCCGGAACGCGAGCTATGCCTTCTTTTTTTGCGAATGGAAAGATTCTTTGATATAAAACTATTCCTCAGAAGCCTTGAATCAATAGTGACAGCATGGGTTTTAGGGGACCCCTTTAAACCGACCCATTGCTCGCGGGCAACAAGACTAATGGATGTATATCCGTCACTTCCCGCAATAGCAGGGTTCAACAAAAACTTGTTGAATGTATATTGACTGTATACAGGGAGTTGCTGGCCTTGCATCAAGCCCACCTGAATTAACAATATAAGAAGTGTCAATATAGTTACTCGAGTTCGATTCATGGGTTTACTATTTTCAAAGTTGTATATATTATCGGACAATGGTCACTGTACCAGCAATCGGTGAAGAATTCTCTACATGTAAATCAATTATATAATAATATGAATCTACAGGCAGATCTCTGCCGGATGAGTCCTTACCATGCCAGTTATTATCATACCCGCCTTCAGATTTAAATATTAACCTGCCCCAACGGTCATAGATTTGAATGGTGGCGTCCGGGAACAGGTAGATATTATTGATCTTCCAGGTGTCATGCACATTGTCATTATTGGGAGTGAATGTATTGGGTATTACTCCCAGAAGGGTTTCAGGATCACACGACTTGATAATGATCTCATCCGTGCCTTCACAGCCATCTGCATTCGTCACAATTACGCTTACATTTCCTGCACCTTCATGTACAGATATCGGATTCACCGTTTCACCCGTGGACCAGGAATAGCCGGCAAAGTCACCTGCATTCAATTCCAGTGAATTGTCGCCACAGATCACGGTATCCTTTCCAAGATCAACGATTGGTGTGGTGCTGATCAGGATGGAAGCCGTATCGGAACCCGTGCACTGATATTCATCCCATACGGTGACATATATTCGTCCGGATGCTGACACTGTCAATTCAGGATCTGTTGAACCATCATTCCATTCGTAAATGTCATAATTCTCAGGGAGACTGAACGTATGTGAGCCGCCTTCGCAAATGGTCACATCCGGACCCAAATTGGGTTCAGGCTGTGAAACAAGCACCAAAGTATCTCCAATGGCGGAACAGCCCTTATCGGAAACCTTCTCAACCTGTATTACATAATCTCCTCCAGGAACATTCCAGTCAATTTCAATTTCCGTTACGCCATTTGCGGTAATTCCCAATCCCGGGACATTCCAGTTATAGGTTGCATTGGATTCGGCATCCACATAATACAGCACATTTTGCTGGCCCGAACAAATAGCGTCAATATAACCAGGAGCTGATACACCACTGTGTGAGGAGAGAATTTCTTCCGGAACAGGCACCACGTTGGCAATAGCCAGGGCTTCTCCCTCCCATGGTCCGGAACATCCTGATGTCGTATTGTATGCTTTACCCACAACATGAATGATCGCAGCTTCACCAGGCATGGCTGTGAATACAAATGGAGCAGAATTATCCGTTGAAGCGACTGTCAAACCGTCATCGGTTGAGAAGTCAACCCTGTCTGCATTTGTCAGTGTAGCTTCGAGGTCAATACTGCCCGGACCGCATCTTTCAGCACTTTCAATAACCACTCCCGGTACCGGATTTACAAGGATATAATCTGTTTTCACCAGGGTATCTGAGAGACCATTTTTTATAACCAGGCGAACCGTTTTTAATCCCGGAGTAGTATAGTTTACAACATGCGGACCTGAAAGGGTTGCTGATAAAGGTGTAGCGCCAACACCAAATTCCCATTCAAAAGTGGTCCCTGATGTTGTACCCAGGGAATGATTCGTAAATATGACCTCATTACCAACACAGAGATTTGTGACACTGGCCGAAAAATCAGCTACCAGGTTGCACCCTGTAAGGTTTACATCGAGTTGCACGGGATCACCCACGCATCCGGTTGATGAGGTTTCGGTTACTGTTACGGGACCGCTTTCAGTGCCAAAATCTACAGTGATAGTTTCGTTATCCGGACCTGTAGCCCCGGAAACAATGACGGCTGCAACCGGAACTGTCCATGAATAACTTGAACCAGGTGTCAGCACTACGTTGTATGAAACACCGGTAGCAGCGCACACGGGACTGATGTCACCTGTAATTGCGGATGTCACCGGATCATCGGCTGTTACAACAGTAACGGCAAGACGGGATGTACTTTCACAGCCACCGGCCGTTTGACTGGCATAGTAAATGCCATCTGTCAGGGAAGTGCTTGCAGCAAGGGGTAGGCCACCCGTGGCAACATCATACCATTTAATGTTTGTCCCGGTAACCACTATGTCTGCGGTGGTTGGGTTATTGCTGTTGCAGAATGACTGTGTTGCACTTCCAGTCGGGGCAAGCGGATTGTTTACCGTGACAGCAACTGCAAATCTCAGTGCTGACTCGCACGAGCCAACCGTCTGACTTGCATAATATGTTCCACTTGCAAGGGCTGTCGTTGTTACAAGGGCTGATCCGCCGGTCGCGGCATTGTACCACTTAATGGTTGAGCCGGTCGCTGTAAGGTTAGCAATCGTCGGGTTATCGATAGTGCAGAAGCTTTGTGTTGCACTTCCTGTAGGGGCAAGCGGATTGTTCACCGTGACGGCCACTGCAAATCGCAGGGCTGACTCGCATGAGCCGACCGTTTGGCTGGCATAATAATTACCTGTTGCAAGAGCCGTTGTACCCACCAGGGAGGTTCCGCCGGTTGCGGCGCTGTACCACTTAATAGTAGAGCCGGTCGCGGTAAGGTTAGCCACTGTCGGGTTATCGATTGTACAGAATGACTGGGTTGCGCTTCCAGTCGGGGCTGCCGGGTCATTCACTGTGACGGCTACTGCAAAACGCAGGGCTGATTCACAGGTTCCAACTGTCTGGCTGGCATAATAAGTACCTGTAGTAAGGGCCGTTGTACCCACCAGGGCGGTTCCGCCGGTTGCAGCGCTGTACCACTTAATGGTAGAGCCGGTTGCAGTAAGATTGGCTACCGTCGGGTTATCAATTGTACAGAAGCTTTGTGTTGCACTTCCAGTCGGGGCTGCCGGGTCATTTACCGTGACGGCCACTGCAAAACGCAGGGCTGACTCGCATGAGCCGACTGTCTGGCTGGCATAATACGTTCCGCTTGAAAGGGCTGTCGTTGTTACAAGGGCTGATCCCCCGGTTGCAGCGCTGTACCACTTAATGGTAGAGCCGGT
>JBGSSA010000046.1:0-2945 GCA_041737295.1 Bacteroidales bacterium
TAATTTTGGGTACGAGTTTTGTAAATAAATAAGAAAAATAGGAGGTAATATGAAATCTTTTCGCGTTAAAACTCTTCTTGCCAGTGGCATTCTTCTCGTTTTTGCACTTAGCCTCATGTCATTAATCGGCTACCAGCAAAAGCCCTGGGTAATAGATGCCAAGTACAAAACCATGAAGAATCCGGTAAAAGCTGATGCCGCATCAATAGCAGCTGGTAAGACGCTATGGGATAAAAATTGCGCTATGTGCCACGGAAAGACCGGTTTGGGTGATGGCGTTAAAGCCAGGACACTTGATACACCGTCTGGTGACTTTACCAAAGCTGCCTATCAATCACAAACAGATGGGGAATTATTCGGTAAAACCAAGTTAGGCCGTGAAGACATGCCCAAATATGATGGTAAGATCCCTGATGAAGATATCTGGCACTTAGTGAACTATTCAAGAACTTTTAAAAAGTAATTGCATCAGGTTAAAATAAACCACAAAAAAAGGAGCCGCAGACTGTGGCTCCTTTTTTTATTTCATCTCCCTTTCTACCGCGAATAAACATGCACACTATTCTGCGCTGAAGGCAGGTAGTTGATACCGAACCAGCAGATCAACAATACTATAAAAGCAAGACTCAGCATCCACAAAGGGGCCCTGGTCTTTTTCGGCTGGTAAGTCCTGAAATGTATATAAACCAGGTAAGCAAGCCAGGTTAAAAATGCCCAGGTTTCTTTAGGATCCCACGTCCAGTAATGTCCCCATGCTTCCTTGGCCCACAGGGCGCCAAACAGGAGACCCAGGGTGAGGAATGAAAATCCGATGTATACAAGGTTATCGGCAAGGTGAATGGTTTTCAGCTCGAAATCCCTGAAATACAACTGGTATAACCCTTTTACCGCTACCAGTGAGGAAGCTGCCAGAAGGGCATACGAAAAAATATAGACAATCACATGCGGAACAAACCAGGGGCTCTGCAAGGCAGGCATCAACGTCTTTTCATAGGTCTCCGGATGCAAATAGTTTATAAAGAGGAACAAAATGGCAAGAAGCAAAGCATATGTTATAAACCATTTATAGCCCCAGCGAAAATAGGTAATGATCCCAATCAACGGCAAAAAAACTGAATACCACAGCCGCGTTTCACCCAATGTGCGAAGAGGCGGCCTGTCCAGGTTAATCCATAACAGGGTCAGAAAAGAAATTAAAATCACCAGTCCGGAAACGATCAATATATTGCCGGCCATTTCAAAAGTCTTTCTTTTTCCTGAAAAATTTAACAGCAAGATCCCCAGTATCCAAAAAATTGTTGCACACGATGCAAACAATGGAAAATTTGTCCAATTCATACCTTCAATTATTAACCGTTAATCCTATCAGTTCTATTCATCAGATTCATTTCGCAATTCGTTCTTGTCAGGCCTGCCAAGCCAGAAAAGATAAACGGCACCGCCAAGCAGCATGAGAATGCCAGCGTACACAACCGGCAGCCACGGATCTCTAACAGCCTCAATAACACTTCGTTTTGAGTATTTACCCAATTCCGTATCGTAACTTAACTGGTACAGTTTCCATCCATTCAACCGGTAGGGCTTATTCACCTCAAGTTTAATCGTATCATCTGTATCCTTATTATCCCTGACTATTACGAGGGATTCAAATTTTCGCGGTTCAGGTTCTGCAAGGATCAGCAGTTTGGATCTTTTCAGACTCAGAAACCTGGGTTCAAACATCATGCTGCCGCTGGTTATCCAACCCGAGGCTGTATCCCCGGTAATTATATTTTTGCTCTCCACGTATGCAACAGATATACTTCCCGGTTTTTCCGCCGGAATATATCCACTATCGGTTTTAATGGCAGAAGGCAGAAATTCCTTTACGTTTATTTTCCAATCAATCAGGGTTGCCTCAAACCCCTTGTATATTAACGGAAATGTTTCAGCATGTTTCTGTATAATTTCTCCTTTTGACTGATCAGCCACAGCAATCTTCGGATTGTAAAACTCAATATTGAAGTCGATCAGTTTCATTGAAAACGGCAGATCAATCTTTTGATTATTTGCCGATGTTCCGGAATTAAAGAAACCGCTATCTTCAAACAGGTCGATCGTGACACTTTTCTGATCGCCGGAACCCAATCCTGCTGCTACAAGGGTAATCCATAGTCCCAAATGATTTAACAAAAACCCCAGATTTTTCCTTTTAAATGGAATTCCCCGGCGCAATACAACCAATCCCAATGAAAAAATCACATAGAGCTGGATAAGGTAGAATGGCCAGCTGTTTTTAAGATGGCTCAGCCCGGTTAACTGCAGCCATCCCGCCTGACCTCCCTGCTGTGGGATAAAGCCAAGCAGCATCACCAGCAGCGCATACACCGATATGGCACTTACAGAACAAGGCACGGACGAAAACCACCTCGTTAAGGGAGCATTGCGAAAGGTAAGATGAATAAATAACAGGATGGCAATTAATGCCAGTATCAGGTAAATGGTATAAGGCAATTGAGGGGGTCTTACGCCGCTGCCCTTCAAAAATATTTCAATAACAAAACCCAGGATCATTATTTCAAAAGAAACAACGAAACTTTCCGCATACCCCCATTTTTTTTTGGACTCCCTCATTGCATCTTACTATTATATAAATAAATTTTAAATGACTGAAGCAAAGACGAAAACGGGGTCGTTAAACTCTGCGACCTCATTAAAGCAAAGCGCCTCAAAATTTAACTTTGCGAATTTTGCGTATTCCTTCGTGCCCTCTGCGTTTAAACTTTTACGTATTACTTGTAAAGCCAAAAACTCCAAAAACTTCTCTCGCAGATTTTCGGTAGAGTAGAACGGAAGGCAGAGAAAGTCTGCCCCCGTCCCCTCATCAAACCGTACGTGCGGTTTTCCCGCATACGGCTTTCCTATAAATTCATCTAAGCGATAACAAGCGAGCTGTCTGGAAATGC
>JBGSSA010000059.1:0-20085 GCA_041737295.1 Bacteroidales bacterium
CCTACGGCTTCCTTCAGATTCCCAGTCACCCGGGACACCCTTGCTTTCGACTAAGAGATTCCGGTCATTACGGCTCTCCCGGGACTAACAGGATCTCTTCCTGCGCACCCTTTAGATTTAATACATGCGTGGCACACCCAACAGGTATTCCCTCCGGGAATCTCCCGTCTCTTGTCACTTGTCTCTCGTCACTGCTTTCTACCAACAGGCAATCCATCCGGGATTTTTCACTTCTTTTCATTTAATACGTAATTCGCCCGTCGTTCCGGGGCATTGTCACCGTTAATGAAAAACTCCGAAATGTCGCCCATTTTCTGAATATTGTCGGCCCAATGGAATTCAAGCGCAACAGCCGATGTTTCCTGAATAGCCGACCTGGGCACCGCGATCATCAGTTTGTTATCCTTTACCTGGAATGAAACTGAAACCGGCTTCCCAACCGATCCGTCCTTTTCAAGGCTGACAAGGGTGGTATTCTTGGCATTCAACACATTGGAATTGATCACATAATCATATCCTTCCCATCCCGTTTCCTTGTTCTGATCGGCATCAATGTAAAGCAGCATCCAGTTATGATCCGTGTATGGGGTCAGGGCAGAGCGGGTTTCAGCATAGAAATAGATGTTCTTGCCATCATACGCCGCTTTCATTGTCACAAGGTCATTCCTTCCGGTTGTATTTACATACGGTCCTGCCTGTCCCTGTCCGGCACTGTTCCTGTGTTCCGTATCAAGGGTATGGTCAAAATATACCGTATTTACCTTATTCCATTGGCCGAAATCCCCGGAGATGCCAATTGTAACAGGGGGGCCCGGTTCCGTGGGTTTTTCCATACCCTTGTATTTCCTTACATTGGCCATCAGCTGGTAATAGTAATTATCCGTATGCCCTCCAGTCATGGGTTCTATATCCCTGCTGAATTCCTGGTTATACTGATCTATAAAATAATACTCGCCTGTTTTCAATTCTCTGCCGGCTTTTCCCAGGTGGGCGCCCGGGTAAAAATCCCATACCTGCAGTGACTTGTCCTTGTCTTCGCCCATCTTCTGTGCACCGGCGCTCCATTCATTCCACCCTGTCACAAAAACAAATTTCGGATCCACTGCATGCGCACGGTTCCACTGTTCCTGGAAGCATAATCCATTCGGGGTAACCGGTGTGAGATCATATTTATCGGACGGTGGCTGGCTGAAATTATGAAAACTCCTTCCAATGTTCGATATGGGATGTTGTCCGACGGCAACCGGCACCATTTCCTTTTCAGTGGGTGAATCGTGCCAGCCAATGGCCTGCGGATAATGGTCTACCCATGGCCATTTGTCCTTTCCCCACGGACAGCTCTGGTACCATGGCAGTGTTGTCCATGCCCAGCTCTGGCGGATGGAAAAGAAGTTCCTGATCTCTTCAGGAAAAACCACATCATTGTTCAGTTTACGGGAGGGTATTTCATGCTGGCCAAACAGGATAAGGGGTTTACCTTTCCAGTTAAACCAGAGATCGGGGTACATTCCTTTCCTGTAAAATTCATTCCACAATTTATTCACGGAGATCTCGCTTCCCAGGAAGGTGATATCGGGTGTTTTTTCGCCCTGTGCCCGCATTTCCCTGTATACTTCACATACCGGGATATAAACCTCGGGAAATGTCCTGTCATTGGTAACGTCAAATATGATCACATCCACGCCGGCATCCGACAGTTGCTGCGCATGGAGACGGATCATCCACCTTTCATTCGAAAGGTAATAGCCGTTTTCCGGTTCACCCCAGAAATGAGATCCGTCGCCCCACTGAGGATTCTCCGGATTTGCCTTCATAATTTTGGTAACATCAAAGGGTCCCTTTCCGCCCGGATTGATGTGTGTCATGAAATAAAACATGCCCACAAAGCGATCCTGTTTAACCGGACCACATTCATCATAAGTCGGTAGTTTCCTGCCAAGGGCATCTGTTGCAACCCAGTCATCCACCCTCAGATTGCGGCTTTCAGCTTTCTTCTTTGCAGGATCAATTTCTCCTAAAAAGTTCACCTCATCCCAATCGTTTATTCCAATAACCGCTTTGTATGGATCAAAAACCTTATCTTCATTGGGTTTATCGGCAGCCTGGAAAACGTACCATACCGGTTTTGCACCGCCCGGCTCTGTCTCGTCATCGGGGAACCTGCGGAGACCTATACGTAATCCGCCTTCACCGCGGTGATCAAACCAGTTATGCCACTGAAAACCGTCAATGCCATCGAGTTTTTTCATTTTCTTCCAGGCATAGGCAAAACCTGCAGCCTGTTCTTTCAGATTTTGTTCGGAATAATCGCGTGAATTGGTGCCATTTTCAGAAAGCCATAATGTTCTCTTGTACTTACCCTGGTAAAGGACTTCCGGCTTTTTGATCCATGCATTCAATACTTCAAGGTTCTTGAATGTGATCAACTGCGTGTTAAAATCAAAGCTCACCCGCTGATCGAGCCATGTTTTGGGCTCAAACAGGTCTTCAGGGTAAGGATGCTGCGCCATAGCCCATTGAAAATCACCCTCGGTATGGGTATAATCCAGCAGAATTTCCATCAGGTCTTTTGACGGATAGAATTTTGGATCGGAAGTCCATGCCCAGTAATGGGTGAGGGTAACGAAAACTTCTGAATGCGGATTATAGCTCCTTGCAATATTGTAACACATACGCATGGATTTGATGTAGGTGTCCATGAATACAAGGGCTGTTTTATCCCCGGCATTGGTCCATACCCATCCGGCATCCACCTCGTTATGCATGATCCAGTGATTGCACCTTCCATATTTGTTATCCGCACGACTGTATCGGCTGGCCAGAAAATCGAGTGCGGCGGCATAGCAATTCACACTCGCCGGGTTTGTCATGTTCGGCATGGCATAAATACCCGCCGGATCACAGTCAGGATGCTGCAAAAGCTTTCCGATTACAGTATCTGCACAGTTTTCAACTTTATCAATCAGCAGAATGGCTGCCGTTACAATGTTTCGGCTGGCTGTTGTGCGGAACGTGGAATCGAACATGTCCACCTCTTTTTTACCGAAGTAATACGATTGACCGTTGTATTGATGCTCAATTCTGTCCGAAGCAGGCTTGCTATACATAAATTTTGTTATCCATATGTTCACCGTGGCACTTGTAATATCCAGGTCCTTCAGGTCTTCCGTATGACCCCTTCCTGTGCTGAAACCGCCCAGACCCTTTCGGCTGGTGGCTATTTCCAGCGGAAGATCATATCTGGCTTTAATCTTGTCGGCATAACGGGCATGTGAAGCCAGCGTATATCCGGCAGGGGACTTTTTGGCCAACACCCATTTTGACAGCAGCCTGTCATAGCGACCTCCGTTCCTGTCGGCATACCGGGGTGTATTTATTTTGAAATTCTTCCCTGATACGGAAATCACGGCTGCAAATGATTGTTCTTCCGTAACATCCTGGTATGGGGGAACCTCGCACAAAAACAGATTGTCCTTTTCTGCCAATTGTCCCGTAATGGCTATAGAATTCTCCGTAACGGAAACATTCGTGATTGAAGAAGAGTATTCTTTAGCGAGGTAAGTTTTCAGATTTGTTTCAAGAACGGCTTCAATCTTCTTTTTTTGCGCATAGGTTGCTGCCAGCTCAAGTTCCCTGGCTGTCCTCGACCTGAATGCCAGGTTACGTACCTGTATGCTGATTCCGGAAATACTACCGATATCAAGGCGAAGGCGGTCTCCCGGCTTTCCCCACCCTGCCAGGTCATTCCCAAGGTCAACCGAATATTTCACCCATCCTTCGGATTGTCCTATGCGGCTGATCAGCTTTGAATGAACCTTACCACCGTTGGGATAAAAATAGATTTCAAGATGGTCCAGCCCCTTGGCACAAAAGTATTCAAAGGAGAGAACCGTGGATTCATGACCTAACTCCTGTTGCAGCGGTTTTGTATAAATCCATGGATCATTCCCCAGGGTTTTTATTTCAACTACCCGATCCTGCAGGATGGTTGCCTTCAGATCGTTTACGCTGTCGGTTTCCAGTTCGAACTTCACATCCTTCGAACCCGGATCGGGTTGTTGTGACCATCCCTGGTAAATAAATGACAGAAACACCAGAAGTAATGTATTTTTCATATTCATGGTTTTTGATGGGTTACGGAACAATGCCGTTATTATCTGCTATTAGTGATTTGATCTGATTGACGGGAACATTCAACGGGCTAGTTTTCAACTTTGAGGCCAGGGCAGCGGCCGCTCCTGCGGCCTGTCCCATTGCCATGCAGGAAGCCTGTACCCGCAGTGCTGAATTTGCAAGACGATCACTGCTGATGCAACGACCGGCAACTAAAAAATTCTGACTGTTTTTAGGAATTAATGCGCTTAGTGGGATTGTCGGCACAATTCCTTCAGTTAGTTGTTTCGGTTCTACTCCATTCTTATGATGTAAATCAACCGGATAAAAGGAATAGGAAACCGCATCATTTAAAACTTTTCCGCTGACATAATCATCATGGGTAATTTTATAGACTCCGTCAATCCGGAAGGTTTCTCTTACGCCGGTTTCGGGTTGCATAGATAATAGCCGGATCTTTTCGCAGCCGGGAAGTTCCCGCAGGAAGCGCAACGTTGTAAGCAGGGAATTTCTTCCGTTTATATTGGTGATTGTATTGGATTCGGAAGTAGTTGAATCGGCACCTGTAACATGCATTACATTATCACCGGCGTTTCTTAGCAAATGTTCAATATTGTTTCTGAAATCCTCTTCCTTAAGTCTGCCTTTCTTAACTTCTTCATTGTATCTGCTGCGGATCATTTCCAAATCAAGCGATGCTAAGTCATAGCCACCGATTGTGAACATCAGGGTGCCCGGCTGTATTTCCTCTTCTCTCAATACATTAAAACCCGCAAGGGAAGATATGGCAGCATTTCCTGTACAGTCGATCAGCTGATTGCAGGTGATCCGGGTATGTGTGCCCTTCCCGATGGATTCAACCTCCCAGCTATTGTCCTTAAACTGAACATCAACAGGCGTTTCATAATACCGTATCTGAACTCCGGCTTTCAAACACTTCTCTTCTGCAAGAAGGGCATACAAATAACCATTAATACGAATTTGTTGTTTCCATTGGTCCTGCCCGAAAGGGATTGAAAAGTCGGGAAGTTCATCATCATTTAATTTGACAGCCTCGGTAACTATCTCCCAGCCGATGCCCCCGATAACCTGTTTTCCCCACGCATAAAATAAACCGGGAAAAGCAACACCACCTGTGGTAATAGTCCCTCCCAGCTGGCTTCCATTTTCGACAAGTATAACAGAACATCCTGCCCGGGCAGCCTGAATGGCAGCAATAACTCCGGCAGTTCCCCCGCCAACAACCAGAATATCTGTCTCTAACGAGGAGATGCCCTTTAAGGACTTACTATCCAAGCCAGATGCTTTCCCCAAAACCGGGATCATACTTCCCAGTGAAACACTTCCAGCTAACTTAACTGCTGCCCTTCTTGAAATTTTTGACATTGGTATCATTTAAAGCGTTTTCAAAAGAGAAAAACCAGGCTGAATTCGGATTTCATTTGAATCCACAGGCGAAGTGTTTATCCCTGATTAAAATAACGATTCCAATAGCTCAAAATCAATACACAAAATGGGATATTGTTTGTACAAACTGATGGATTTAACCCAAAGGATTTAACCGCAGAAGCGCGCTTTGCGAAAAAACTCCGCGGGCTCTGCGTTAAAATTTTGCCGTTTCTAAGTATTTGACCATGGCATCCATGACAACCCCGCTTTCGAAAACCCTCAGATTATGAGCATTGGGAACCCCGTTAGGTCCGTAGAATTCATTTACCATGCCATACCTTTGAATAATATTGCTATTGACCAGGGTATTGAAAACAGCATTTTTCTCAGGCAGGTCCAGGGTTGTCAGGCCATATAAGAGAAATGCAGGGGTATGACCGCAGAATCCGTCCACATCTCCGGGAGCATTTGCAATGAACCCGGTATTAGGGTTGATAAAGGATATTGCTCTTTTCACTGCTTCCTTTTCAGCATTTTCAGGCAACGACACCCCAAACCATACAGGCATCAGCACGAAATTCGTGACATTGTAAGGATAAAAAGTACCATCTGTTTTAAGCGCCCATTGTATCCCACCCATATCAGGACGATAAAAATGTTCCATCAGTGATTTCTTGAGCAAGCCCGCCGCCTCCTCGTATTTTTTTTCTGAAATGCCGGGTTTCACAAGTTCGAGATAGTCAATATAGAATTTCAATGAGGCGATACAGGCAACAACTGAGGACATCGACCACTGATCTTTATTAAACCCGGTGAGTGCGGGAAAACCGCCATATTCCTGGCCATCCTCCCTGACGCAATACTGTTCTGTTTCATCGCCATTAAAAGGAAGCAGCCAGTTATTGCTTTTTGCATAATCCACCTGGATATCAATGGCATATTTCAGCAATTCATCCAGGCTTTTTAAGAAAGAAGCATCCCCGGTGGCATTATAATACGCTTTGGCCAATAGGAGGACATAGGCCGGACTTTCTGCAAACTGGTTTCCATCGCCATGCGAAAATTTGTCTGCGCCCATCTGTACCGAATTCGGAATTTTACCGAAAATCTTAAATTTATGCAGGGTTATTTCCAGGTATCTTTTTACTTCTTCCGTGTGTCCGCAAGCCAGCAACCCTTTGCATGCCCCGTAGGAATCCCTGATATAGGAAAACGCATATTTCCGTGTACCGGCAATGAATCCGCCGCACCGGTTCTGCTGCATTCTGATTCCCACCAGCATGGATTCAAGGATGTCATTCACCCTGGCATCCGCATGGCTTGTTTTTCTTCCTTTGTCGATCCAGGATTTCCACTCTTCAAGGGACGTCCTGAGATTTTTATCAAGGTCGAGTGACTCGATACGCTGTAAATATTCTTTTACAAGGGTTGGATCCTTATCAAAAAGGCAATGCACCAACCCGGCCTGTTCAGCCTGTCCGGGACCAACAGTTATTTTTGCGGATGACAACGCTGCTGATGATATTGAAATACCGCTTTGATTGCCCCGGGTAAATCCTATCAGGGCAAAGCTTTCTTTCCAGTAACCCCCGTCACCATTTCCAAACAGGGGAGAATCTTTATCTGCCTTCAATAAAAGGGCATTGCCGTAAACACCCTCACTGATTCCATTTCCTTTTTTGATTTCGGCGTGAAGCTGAAAGGTCAGTGGTTTTTCAGAGTCATTCTCTATGACAAAATGCCTTGTGATCAATGGCATTCCTGGTGTAGCATATTCGAATACATGTATCCTGGCATTTCCGGCATCAACCCTGTCGTAAAAAATGCCAGAGTGGCGGATCCGGTGCATTTTAAGTACCAGGTTTTTTTGAACTCCATTTATTGCAATAGAAATGATCTCCGATTTAAGAAAATTGGGAGAAGTATAATCCGGCCCGATCAGAAAGTCCCAGTTTCCGTTGCTGTCGCCCCCACCACCCAGAATGCCATTGCCGAGAAAATAACTCTCTTCGCGAGGGTTAAGAAAAGGAACGGTACCTATAACGTCATAGGGAGCAAATGCTTTTGGCGGGGCTGAGAAAACAGCATTGCACTGAACCAGGACTACCAGGCTGGTAAGGACGTAAACTGAAATTGCGTGATTTTTAAACATTCTGTATCAATTATAGTCTCTCTCTTATGTAACTACTTATTTATTTATTGATAATCAATATTTTATACCTTATCCCCTCCGGGGAATCGGAAAACATTCCTGAACATTTCTATAATACCTAAACCGCTCCGCGGTATTTTCAAACTCAAATTGATTTATGGTGAGGGACTCGTTAACTAAAATCTTTCCATGTACTTTCCAATGCTCCGGAGACCTTTTTATACAGAGTGAACTTCTTTTCATATGCTGCAAAGTTTGCCGGATCAGGTTCGATCCTGCATTTCATTCTGACCATATGCTGCGCGGCTTCCTGCAGATCGTTGTAAACGCCGGCGGCCACTGCAGCGGCCATGGCACAACCCAGCGTTCCCAACTCTTTAGTTTCAATAATCTCCACCGGCAGTTTGAAAACATCCGCAAATATTTGCGCCCATATAAGCGAATTGGCAGCGCCGCCGGCAAGGCGGACGGCCTCAGTGGATTTCCGGTTTGCCAGTAATTTTTCGAGATGTACCATATGACAGAATGCAATTCCTTCCAGGACTGCCCTGATGATCTGCGGACGCGTATGATGACTGTCCAGACCAATAAATGAAGCTTTTGCCTGGGGATTATAATTTGAACCGAAAATATAGGGCAGGAAAATAATGTTTTGCTCGCCGGCATCAACCTTTTCAGCCAGTTCATCACAATATTCGAAGACATTTTTACCCAGTTCCTTTGCCTTTAGCTTTTCTTCGGCAAGGAAAGTATCCAGGAACCATTCATAATTGCTGGCTGAAGTCGGGCTGCATTCCTCTATCAGGTAATAACCGGGCATGCAGTAAAGCGAATTCATCATAACCGATTTATTCAATACAGGCTGTTTTGAGATGTATTCATTGATACTCCAGGTTCCTGCAATAACACAGATCTTTTCGTCATTTGTAATATCCATGGCAATCGCGCAGGCATCTATATCAAACATCCCCCCGGCAAGGGCTGTGCCCTCTTTAAGACCCGTTTCGCGGGCAGCTTCAGGGCTCACTCCACCGCAAAAGTCAGTAGAATATTTCAGCGGCGGAAGAGCTTCATAAAGATCCGCCAATCCATATTCGTTCAGCAACTCACGGTCAAAGCAAACATCCTTTATATTCATCAGGTTAGAACCTGAATAATCGGTTACCTCGGCAAAAGCCTGTCCTGTTAATTTAAACCGGATGTAATCCTTTACTTCAAATATCCATTTTACATTGGTCAACGCTTCCGGTTGGTTGTCCTTTAGCCATGAAAGCAATGAAACAGGCTGGCAGGCCAGTATTTTCTGAAATGTTTTTTGAAATACCCTGTCAGCAGTCCCATCCGCATTCCATTTTTCCGGATACATCCAGGCGCGGCTGTCGGTGGAAACAATCCCGTTATAACAGGGTTTATCATCTTTTCCCCACAGGTATAACCCCTTACCATGGCCGGTACAGGCAATCCCCCGGATATCCTCTGCTTTCATTCCTCCCTTTTCGATTACGTTCCGTATCACCTTGCAGTTCACCCGCCATAAGTCATTCATATCCCGTTCCGTGAATCCGGCCCGTGGAGTGATCATGTCGAGCTTTGATGAGGCGGAGGCAATTTCTTTTCCCTGAACATCAAAAATTACGGCTTTGCATAAACTGCCGCCATTGTCAATTCCCATAAAGTAAGTTCCCATGGTATGTCTTTTTATATATTAATTAAATTTTGATCGTAAAAACCGGTTGGCATGGATCAACTGGTTCTGCCAGTCGCTTTCGCCCGTATGCCAGAATTCCCCGACGAATAACCTCACACCCATACTGCGTGCTGCCCTTATGGCGCCAGTGAATTCAACATGCCCCGTACCAAACGGGATCTCCCTGAATTTACCGGGAACTGTTTCCTTGAGGTGCATCGCAGCCAGGTGTCCCCTTCCCGAGTAAAGGTCATCAAGCACTTCATGACCATAGAGGCATGCCGCGTTGGTGATGTTTCCCAGGTCGGGATAAAGCTGGAGGTAAGGAGAAGCTATTGTATCCACATAATACATCGCCTTCTTCACTGTATTCAGAAATTCGGTTTCCATGGTCTCGAATGCAAGGATCACCCCATAAGCCGCTGCCATTTCAACACTTCTCCCCAGGTTTTCGAGGAATAACTGCCGGGTATTTTCAGTTGACGGATTGTAATACTCATCGTATCCCGCAATTTGAATTATTCTCAGTCCGGCAGCTGCAGCGAAACGGATTGCATCCGCCATGATTTCCATGCCCCTTTCCCTGGTGCGTTTTTCTTCACAACCGAGGGGATACTTCCGGTGTCCGCTCAGGCACATGCTGAGGATCGGGGTACCGGTGTCCCAGGTATCTCTCACAAGTTCACGCGTTTTTTGCTCGTTCCATTTCAATCGCCCAAGCTTTTCATCCGTTTCATCGATACTGATCTCAAGGTAATCGAAACCGGCTTTTTTTGCCTCAATCAGTTTTTCCCTGAGGGATAATGTATTGGGCATCGATTTTTCGTATAGCCCGAGAAAATAACCGGTTTTATCCATTGTAAATATAAATCTTCATCTTACCTTTCTATCAGTATGTGTAATCCTTCGCCCTTTATCTCAACAGGCTGACCTGCTTTCAGTGTCCCGGATTCCTCAAAGGGGCTGTACAGGATTACCTCCCCAACGTTTCTGCCTGTAAATGACCAATCATACCTGACGGATTCCCGGCCACTGTTTACAACGATGATTGCCCTCTTCCCGTTAGTGTGATTTCCATGTACCTTATAGGTCAGGCCTGCCGCCGCGAGGTTTTCCGAACCTTCCGCCACGATCTTTGCGCCCTGGTCATCAAAGTAATCGCCTGTGAAAATGTACTCAGCCAATTCGGCACGGATCCTGTTGATCTCTTTGATATAACCGGCAAGATCCTTGTAAATGGGCTGATCCAGTGAACCCTGGTAGCTATCGGGTTCGATGCACAGAACAGACCCTGTCAGCACAGCCCCGTTGATTCCCCTGAAATCTCTAGGGGCACTGATGTGGCTGCAGGAGGTCCATTCCGGGAACACATACTTCAGCGTGGAAATTTCATTTCCCCCGGAATTCCGGTAACCCACATCATAATAGGGGATCAGCCTGTCATACCCGAATTCGGAAGCGCTTTGGAAATCGGGATTGACTTCCCGGCAAGCCTTAATAAGCCTGTCAATAGCCTGCACCAGGCCCTCACACAACGCCACATCTGGTTTGAGTGTATTCAGCGGGTTGAAATCAAGGGCAGCGCCGACACACACTTTGTCCATCTGGAATCCGTGCGCCCCGTCTCGCACAATCTCCACAAACTGATCCGAAAGTATCTTTTCAATTTCAGGTGTGACGGATGATCTCACATGATATCTTACATTCATCCCCGACCTGGCCAGGAACGTACTTTCCCCCCATCCCATCCAGATGTTCTGCTGGCCAAACTGGTCCTGCTGTTTGTATTTGAATAGTTCTTTCTTATACCATTCTGTATTTTGATCCAGGATATTATAATTATTGAAGGCAAGGCATTTCCCTCCCCTTGAATCAATGGATTTCATCAGGGCAATAAACCCGGGTTTCCCTCCCAGTTTCTCTTCCGGCGTATAGTCGGGATAATTCCGCTCAAGCCCGCCACTCTGCCATCCGATCAGTTCAAAACAATTGATCCCGAATTTCTTCGCATCCTGTGTCCATTTATCATACAGGTTGTAATCCGCAATAATCTTATCCTCAGGCTGGTAAATGATGGATGTGAACCACGATGATTCCTTTCTGAGCCAGCTGTCTGATTTATCAAAGGGAAAATGCGCCAGGAACCAGTTCCTGTAAAAGAGCGAACCCTGGTGCCAGTCGCCGTCGTGTATCCTGATAATGAACTCGCCGGATTCCAATGATTCTCCCGATTTGATAAAGGGATACCGGATGTGCGAAAAGACCAGTCCGACCGGTTCCCCTGCTGCCTGGCCGGAAGTGAGCCATGCGTCAGGCCCACCGCTGTTATCGGGCAACAGGTATGTGTGCCATGTGCTGAACCTGAAAATGCTGTCGTGGTACCCCATGTATAATCCCTTCCCCGAAACCTCATCATAGATATCCCACCACGGCATCACCATTCCCGGGTAACTCTGCGACCATTCGGCGGCTTCAGCGCCCAGGCCACGGCCACCGGGAAAATTTTTAAACAGGGATACCTCGTGCCTTGAATTCCGGTTATAGTTTGGCGTTGCCAGCATGGCACCCCGGTTGTTGCCGAATTGCGTCCAGCCACCCAGCCTGGGAAACCAGAATTCGGCAACCGGCTTGTTGAAATGATTGGTCAGTCTTGACTTGAAACTTACATGATCCGCGTGCAGGGTAATTGTATACACAAGATCGACAGGGAAAACTCCCTTCTCCGATGACATTCCTGAAAATTCAACCTCAATTGTATTTCCTTTCTTCACCATGCGCTTTGGCTTCTGTTTCATGCCATCTATATAGTTGGCCTGGTAATCGTCGAGGGGCAGGCATATCCTGAAATTATCGGCAAGATCCATTTCACCGATCATTTCACATTTCTGATCCACCAGGTAAAATGAACAGACCGCCCCTGAACGGGGATCCACTTTCAGCCTGATCTTTCCGTTTTCAAGGGTAAGCGTATCCCCCGCATATGCAACATGCAATGAGAAGGTAAAGAGGAATGCAGCCAAAAAAATGAAAATTCCCGAATGTCTGACTCGTTTCTTCATAATGTATGTCTTTACGTTATCTGACAAGTTCTTTTTCAATCTGTTCCAGTGTCTTTCCTTTTGTTTCAACCAGGTAATTAAGGATAAAAACGAAACACAGCACACACATCACGGCATAGATCAAAAAAGTGAACCCGCCTTTCAAATGCGTCAACAGGTAAGGAAAACTGAAAGAGACTACGAAATTGGCAGTCCACAGGCAGAATACCGCCAGGGAAACTGCATGGCTTCTCAGGTTATTCGGAAAAATTTCGCCGATCAGCACCCAGACTACGGGACCCAGGGATAAGGAAAAGGAACCCAGGTAACCCATAATGAAGACAAGCACGATAACTCCGTTGAAATGATTGGTAAAGTAGGCGATTGAAATAGCAAAAAGAAATACTCCCATACCCACCGAACCGATAAGCAGCAATAGCCGCCTGCCGAGTTTTTCAATCAGCATGATTGAAGCAATTGTAAAACTGAGATTCACAAGTCCCATGATCATGGTCTGGCTGAACGCTGATTCATTTCCAAGCCCGGTGGATTTGAAAATCGCCGGTGCATAATACATGATGACGTTGATGCCGGTCACCTGCTGAAAAACAGCCAGGAGTATCCCGATAAACATCACCTTTCGCATCCTGCCTTTAAACAGCTCACTGAATTTTCCGACTACGGTTCTTTCGACTGATTCAATAATTTCCTTGAGGTCATGTTCCGCCATTGCCGGTCCGCTTACCCTTGACAGTACCTTAAACGCTTTGTCCCTGCGATTATTCAGTACAAGCCATCTCGGACTTTCAGGCACAAACAACAGGAACAGCAGGAACAATCCCGAGGGGATTATCATAATACCGAGCATGTAGCGCCAATTGTCCACTCCGTTAAGCGGGTAGAGATAATTATTTGTAATAAATGCCATTGCCTGGCCCGTGAAGGTTGCCAGCTGATTGAATGAAACCATCTGGCCCCTCCATTTTGCAGGGGTTATTTCGGATATATACATGGGTGTAAGCATGGAGGCTGAACCCACGGCCACGCCGGCCAGTATCCTGTAGAATATAAATGTGCCAAAGGTGTTGGCCAGGGCACAGCCCAGGGTGGAAACCAGGAAAAGGAAAGCCGTGGTAAGCAGCATTTTCTTCCTTCCAAACAGCTGACTGGGTTTTCCGGCGAGGATACAACCGATCATGCACCCGATAATGATGCAACTGACAGCCCAGCCCTTCTGAATTTCATTCAATCCAAATACCTGCGGGGTTTCAATGAATTCAATTGCCCCTGAAATGACCGATGTATCAAATCCGAACAGGAAGCCGCCCACGGCAGCTGAAAAACAGACCATTACAAGGTATGGGCGCATCTTACCTTCCGTATTGGTCGATTAATCGATTCAATTTGTTCCGGTAGTATGTGAAATTCTCAAAATCCACATCGGGGGGTATGAGGTGATCCCCAAACGGCACATACCCGCCTGACTTTAGAACAGCATCCACCGGTTCCAGTATTTCATCGATCCTTTTTTTACCCAGCTGAATTTCGGATTTGGGAATGCCCCCAAACATCTGCAGCTTGGGATATTGCTTGCGAACCTTTACTATATCCATCCCGCAATGGGTTTCAAAAGGGTACATCCCGGTGACACCGGCTTCAATAAACAGGGGGATCAGTTCATTGCAATCACCATCCGTGTCAAGCAGGATTACGTTAACCCCTTTCGATTTGAGAAAATCACCGATCCTCTTAATATAGGGCAGCATGAACTCTGTCACCATCTCGTTTGAGATCATGGATCCTTTGCCAAAAGAAATGTCCTCCCAGATATGCCAGTGATCAATCTCAACCTGTGAAATAACCTCCTCGAATACAGCGAGCCATATATTGGTAAAGGTGTTCAGGATATCATGGATCAGTTCCGGTTTCATGCAATACCAGATGAAGAGATTTTCATACCCGATCAGGTGGGCCAGCGTACCGAAAAATCCCTGGGGATATCCTCCCACTGCCAGCGGATAGTCGCGATTTTTATATTCCTTCAGCAGGGCATCCCAGTTGGCAGGAAACCTGTCCTTCAGATTTTTAAGGTTCAACCGTTCCGATTTCAGCTTCTCCCAGCTTGCTTCATCTGTAATCGGCCATACCAGCGAAGTGGGAATTGTAGCTTCATCTTTCAGAAATAGTCTTTTTACACCATCGATATCTATATATACAAGCCGATCTTTATCGTCCTCCAGAATTTCTACATCAAACATGGGGCAAAAGTGTAGATTCACATCCACGAGGCGTTGTGAAAAGTCCATTCCGTAATGCTGCCGTACATCCCGGTCAGGGGGAAATCCCTGGGAGGGCCAGTATAACCCGCCGCCCAGTACCGCTATCCCCTTGGGCAGCGCCACTCGCTTGTCATGCGTCCAGGCGGCGCTGTATAACGAAGATGTCGGTGTGGTGATCACCGGATCGGGCATTGGGTAGTTAATTTTGGGCAATCCTGCCTTGTACCAGTTGTCGATTGTTTCACCCCAGTATCCGAATTCCCATTTCAGGGAATGCACCCCGGTATTGAAATTCATTGTCTCATGAAACCGCTCTCTTGTGTTCATGTTGTTGGAATTTATGAAATTTTCAAACTAAATCTGTGTTTGTATAGTGATGTCCGATCCCATTTTAATTTCAGGAATAACCACCCATGCCCATGACCTGTCACCGCTATCAAAACAGTCGTAGGCCTTCTTTTCCCCGTCCATACTTATGTTGATGCTTTTTGTGCCTGCCGGAAAAGGTCCGAGCCGAAAATGCACATTGTGCAGGGCGCCTCCTGAATTTACTTTCAAAGAACAGGTCTGTTCGCCCTCAACCGGACTTGTAACACTTAACCCGATATAGGCAGTGTAGCTCAACCCCTTTAAATACACTATGACAGGATAGTTCGAAATTTTCATATCCCATGTTGAGGGTAACCTCGGCATAATATTGAGTTTGCCGGGCGTATTGTCATCAATCCCGCCGCATAATATAATTGAATTCACTGTTTCCGCCTGCTGGTAACCGTTCCCGACATCTCCCTGCCTCCGGATGATCCCTCTTTTCACATCCACACTCGCGCATTCCGGCACAATGAACGGCTGCGGCAAACGGGGCGAATAACACAGGTGAGCGAGGTTTGTCATCCATTTGTTTACATCGTCCATTTTGTCGAGCAACATAGCCGTTTGCAGCAGGATGTCATGATCATATCCCAGTCCGGACGGTGCATAAAAATCAGGTTTTCCTGCCTTGTTCTTCTCATAGGTATTGCGGGAGCGTTCCAGCCATTCAGCCGGCAGTTTGTCGGCCAGGTCAAAACCCGCGTACTCTTTCAGGGTCATCAGGATATTCTCATGAAAAAATCCGACTTTTTTCCAGGTTTTACCGAAAACCGAATCATTATCTGCGAAATATCTGTTCATACTCACTTTCATCTGTACCGCAGCCTCTCTCCATTTCAGGGCATCCTCCTTTTTGCCGGCTTCATCAGCCATTTCGGCATACATCAGCAATCCAAGGTAACAGGGGAAATTGCAATACAGGGTATACTCATTCATTCCGGCCTCGCTCTCAGCATAGAGCAATCCATATTTGGAAAAAGACAGGTTCGGATTGTCAAAACTCCATAACAGGAAATCGGCGGCTTCCTTCAGGTATATCCACCGGTCAGCTACCCATTGCTTGTTTCTCCCGCTATTCTGCCAGGTTTTCCAGTGTGACATCATGGAATGACCATGTCCATCGGTTTCAGGATTTCCATAATCCTGGTAATGGCTGCCGAATTTTTCTTTTGTATACTGTGTTGGCCAGCCAACCCCGGTTAATACCTGGGAATAAATCAAGGGCTTATTGGCGATTACCGTCCAGTGACCGGGTATTTTCTTCCCGCCCAGCTGGAGAGCCGGATAATTTTCCGGAAAATACATCAGCTGTTTGTCGAGCAGGGCCAGGGCACGATTCGCTTCGTCAATATAATTCAGATCGGGAAGCAGCATGATTGTCTTGTTACGGGTATAATAGCAATCGTAATAAGAACCATTATTGTCAGTGCCGATTCCATTCGTCCAGGTGCCAAAACCATCATAGAACCATGAAGGGGATTTCCAGGCCGATTCATGGACCATGCCGTTGGTATCCACCCGGCTTACCTGGTCGCGCAGGTTCTGGTAAAATACATTGCTGATGATGTTTGCCTCGGATCCGCCTGAAAACACAATGGAAGGGCCCTCATAATCTGCCGGTATTTCCACCTGTTTAACATTTTCATAATCCCAACTGAAGGAATACAGCATCATCATCAGTTTTTTCAGGTTCAGCTTCACCGTTTCCGGATAGGTATCCAACGTATCAATTGTGTGAGCTGAATAAAATACCTGGTCCTGTTCCGTGCCGGAAATTACCGACAGGCTGTCCGGCAAAGGCTGGTTGATTTCACCTGCCGGAATTTGAAACCGGAGTTTAACATACCCGTCCTTCAATTGGTTATCAAAGTAATCAATCCTTTTAACTGCAGCATTTCTCAGCCTGATTCTCAATACATATTCGCCTGTGGAATCGTAAATATGATTCAGATAAAGAGTGTTGTCAAGCAGCGCTTTGGCAGTGCTGTCCGAAGCAAAAGGTTCTCTCCCCTGCCTCCAGCTGTTTTTAAACCATACCGTATAGCCGTAAACCAGGGGGATTGTATCAACCTTATTATTATCGTACGATACCCTGAGCTCTCCTGCATAATCGCCGATCATCCTGAATTTTTTGGAGTCGGTAGTTCCCCAGTCCGTGGATCCTTTATCGATGTTGTCAATACCAGGCGAAACAAACAAGTATTCGCCCCTGAACCTGTCTGATTCCCGAAAATCCCACGTTTTCAGAAGTTTCAATTCAGAGGTGCCGGAAGATGGCAATTGAATGCTTCGCAATTGATCAGGGTCAGATACATTGGATTTATCCTTTGGGTTGCAACCCTGAAATCCCAATATGCAGGCTGCCATAAACGAAATTAGAGATATGGATTTTTTCATCGTTTTAAAAAATTTTGGCTCTATATAAGAAATTATTCATCTGACCTCATCTTCCAGGGATATTTTTAACAATTACTTTAAATATACAAGGTATATTTTAAACCGGAACCCGGGGTTATTAAATAAATCTATAACGCTTTAATATATTCAATTATGGCTTCAATGTTTATAGCGCTTTCCCACGGTCTGGCCCTGCAATTAAAAGGTTTATCATTATCATAGTATTCCACCCAGGCGCCTGTAGGGTCTATTACACTAAGAGTTTTCCTTAAAACCTGTTCTTTAGTCGGATCATTAAGTTTAACCATATTGTACAGGAACAATCCGTAATCGTATCCCAGGGACCTGTTTCCTTCAAGGTTTGAAGGTATACTTCCACTCATCTTAAAGATTTCGATGCCCGGATTTATGATTTTCGCTATTTCGCTTTTTGTAAATAAGTTGCTTTCAATGTATAAGGGTACCAGGTTAACAGAGTTTAGCACGTACCGCTTTTCATGATCCAAATTGAATTCGGGCAGCACTTTCTTTCTGCAATCGGCGCATATATAACGGCCTTTGGGTTCTCTTTCGAGCCAGGTCATAGCCGGATATTTTTGATCAGTGTTGTGAACTTCGCACCATCCATAACGAAAACGGGGAGATCCGGCTATTTTTTCTCTTGAAGGGTTATTAGCATACAGCACAGATGATTCCATAAAGTTGTCTTTGTATTTTTCTTTGGCGTCGGCAACTTTCAGACGATATTTTTCTATTTTTTCGGTTGTCCACAAGTGTTGCCCGGAAACCCAATCCAGAAGTTTTTCACCCCCGGTAATAAACAACAAGGTAGACTCTGCCGATCCCTGGTATATGTTACCAAGCGGAAAAGTGCCTCCGGCAACATAGGTTTCATCCCCGCTAAACTCTGTCATTCCCTCCACAAGATGTCCCAACTGAATTTCAAATGCCCATTGCATCATTGGGAATGCCTGTTTCAGAAACTCGTTATCTTTGGTATACTTATAGTATTCAAAACAATTGAGTATAAGGTAAGCCGGCACTTCAACCTCGTCGTTTACAAAGAACAACCGGGTGACATCGTTTCCCATAGCATCCGCGTTAACAATATTGCCGAATACCTGGAATTTGTGCAGCCAGAAATCTAATATGGCTTTTGCTTCCCGGGTATATCCAAGTGCAAGGAGCCCTCGCATAACGCCGGATTGATCCCTCACATAGGCCATGTTGTAATAATGACCGGCCATAACGCCTCCACAGGATGATTGTTGTGTTTTAATTAATACCGATATATTGTCGATTGCATCCAGGAGGGTGTCTTTTAAAGAATGTCCCGCTGGTATCATTGATTCGAAATTTAATCTCCGGGAAGAAAAATCATACCAATACTTCCGGCTTTGTTCCAGCCAGTTAATTCCGGGATTTTTTAATACATACTCCGTGTTTTCGACAGTTGTGGGGTATGATGTGCTGCCGATAAGTATAAGCCTGCTCTTACCAGGCTTGACCGTGAGCTGAAATAAGCCGTTTACAGGTTCTGAAATATCAGTATTCCCGGTTGCTGTAACAAATAGACTATGTTCTTCAGCAATAGGGTCACTTGTAAAAAAAGTTGTGCCTTTGGGTATATTTATCAGTACTGAAGGGGCTTCTGTTTTTAAGTAACTAAAATAGTTTTTTGCAGAAATGGCATTAAGCTTAGTGGGAACCTCTGCTTTGAAATACAGTTCTTTTTTCGCATCTATGTCCCTGATAAAAATACCTTTTTCGGGCACCATGTAATCTATCATATGGGCTATCAACGTGTCGTTTACATAAACATTATGGTGCCAGATAGCAGTATTTTTTTCTCTCCTTGATTTAACAATCAGATTGCTTTTTTCATCAATCATTAATAGTTGCAGTGATGAGGGAGCGCTATATGGAGGCCCGAACACTTGTATTATATCGGGACCCTGTTCATATACCATTAAAACACCATTACCGATCGGTGTTATACTCCCATCATCTATACCCTCGTTTGACCATAACCGCGTTCGTAAACTATATGTGGTTTCCTGTGCCGGCAACGTGGTGGCAAATAGTAACAAGGAAATAAAAATGTGCAGTTTATTTTTCATTTTGCAATCATTTAACACTCTTCGGTGTATCCGGATTATTGGGTCCAAAATGCTTTAGAATGACTATTGGGTCAAACTTACTGTGGTTGGTAATTTTCACACCTTCCCTGGCAGCCTGTTCACTGACAAAATATTCATCCGCGCTGGCCTGTCCGAATCGCAGCATTACAGGAGTTTCTGCATCATAAACACCAAATTTTCCGTGACCCTGGATAAAAATGCAACCATATGCCGCTTTATCTTTAATCTCTATGGTCTGTCCCGGATATACGGTTAGCTCTTTTGCCGCGATATACTCATTGGCATAAGTGATCCACTTTTCTGTATATTGTCCGTCTGAATGAATAAGAACCGGGGGCCTGAAATAAGTTTTTTTGTAATGCGGGTCAATATTCTTTTCCCAGTCCAACAGGCTTATAACATAATCAATGTCTCTCTTTTTATCAGGCGGGCAATTTTCAACCAAAAATTCGTAAGGATACACTTCATTTGAAGTAATATTTTCATAAACCGAATTTACATCACTATTCCATTGCGG
>JBGSSA010000061.1:0-2350 GCA_041737295.1 Bacteroidales bacterium
AATGGTTTTAAAAAAGGAAGCATTTAACCCAAATGCCCTGATGGAATATCAAGAAAAATATAAACAGAAGAAAATCAATCAATTAAAAAAGAGATTGGCTCTTCTTGAAGCGGCTTAGATGAGTAGTTACATAAGAGTGACAAGAAAAAAGACCCCGAAGGGGTAAGATCTGAATAACCGTGGGTGGTAACCCACGGAAAATACTACAACATGAAAACCCTGATAGTAATCCTTTCCCTGCTGGCCGTATCGGTTTCAACCAGGGCACAATCACTTCCGCACCTGGCTAAAAAAGGTACGGCAACCCAGCTCATTGTTCATGATAAGCCGTTCCTGATTTTAGGAGGTGAATTGGGAAACTCAAGTGCTTCGGATTTGAAATATATGGCCGGAATATGGCCAAAAGTGCGACAGATCGGATTGAATACCTTGCTTACCCCGGTATATTGGGAATTAGTGGAACCAGTGGAAGGCATCTTTGACTTTACACTTGTCGACAGTCTGATTACGGATGCCCGAAAAAATAACATAAAACTTGTTCTTTTATGGTTCGGAAGCTGGAAAAACAGCATGAGTTGTTATGCTCCTGCATGGGTGAAAAAAAACCAGGCCAGGTTTCCCAGGGCAAAACTGAAATCGGGAATTTCAACAGAAATTTTGAGCCCGTTCAATACTGAAAATCTTCAGGCAGACATAAAGGCCTACCGTGCCCTGATGAAGCATTTGGCAGTGTCCGATCTGAAAGAGAATACAGTAATTATGATGCAGGTTGAAAATGAGATCGGTATGATCCCAGATGCCCGTGATTACAGCGAAAAGGCTACTGAACAATTTAACAGGCCTGTCCCGAAGGAATTGATGAATTATCTTACTAAAAATAAGGAACATCTAAATCCTGAATTTTATGCTTTCTGGAAAACCAATGGATTTAAAGCATCAGGCAATTGGGAGGAAGTATTTGGAAAAAGCCTTGCCACTGATGAGGTATTTATGGCGTGGCATTTTGCCAGGTATGTGGAACAGGTAACGGAGGCCGGTAAATCAGAATACAATATTCCTGCTTATGTGAATGCAGCGCTGATTCGTAAAGGCTATCAACCAGGGCAATATCCAAGTGCCGGACCACTGCCGCACCTTATGGATGTCTGGCGGGCAGGTGCACCATCCATCGATTTTTTGTCGCCCGATATTTATTTTCCCTATTTTGAGGAATGGTGCCAGAAATATCATCAGTCGGGTAATCCCCTGTTCATACCTGAAGCGAAACTTGAGCCGGAAGCAGCCATGAAGGCTTTTTATGCCATTGGTGCCCATGACGGGATGGGGTTCAGTCCTTTTTCCATTGAACAAACCCAGGATGTAAAAAACGATCCTATTCATCATGTATATAATATCCTTTCCCAATTGACTCCCATCATTCTCGAAAACCAGGGGCAGGGAAATATAACGGGGTTTATTTTCGATCATAACAAAAAAGAAACCGATATTATACTGGGTGGTTATAATTTGCACATTAAACATGTATTTACGCTTAATTATTCACCTAAGGCACAGGATTCAATATGGCAGATGACCGGAGGAATGATTATATGTACGGGGGAAGGTAAATATATTGTAGCCGGAAGCGGAATTGTAGTGACGTTCGAACCCATGCAAAAGGATGGTTCACTGGCTGGAATTCTGTCAGTTGACCAGGGTACATTCGAAAATGGCACCTGGAAACAGGGCAGGAGGATGAATGGCGATGAGGATCACCAGGGAAGGCATGTGCGGATTTTTGAGAATGACTTCCAGATTCAAAAAGTGGAGTTGTATGAATATTAGTGACTAGTGACTAGTGACTAGGGACGAGGAAGAAGAAAGGAGTAGGGAGTAAGGAGTAGGGAGTAAGGAGTAGGGATAAAGACAAAGAAGAATAAAATAGTGGCATAATGAAAAGACGGAATTTTATTTCAAACCTCACGGTTGGCGCGGCGGCTGTATCAGGCTTTCCTATGGTGACCTATGGTTCGGCAAATGATAAAACAATCCTGGATAACGATATCCGCGATGTATTGAATTACATCAAGGGCAACTGGGTAAAATCAATTTCAAAGGACGATGCCGGCAAAGGGGTTGGAGGTGTGGACCTGCCTTTTCCATACACAACGCCAAGTATCCTGGGAGAGGGTGAATTTTCTTTCTTTTTCTATTGGGACACATACTTTACAAATTTGGGACTCCTGAGGAATGGGTTTGAAGAACAAGCCAAAAACAATATTAAAAATATGTTGTGGCTTATCCGGGAACAGGGTTATATGCCCAATTTTGTGGGAATCCATAACCGGTCACAGTCTCCCTACCTGCATTT
>JBGSSA010000084.1:0-44638 GCA_041737295.1 Bacteroidales bacterium
AACATAACCTTATAATAAACTCCATAAGATGTAAATTGGTGAATAGAGTATTTGCTGTTATTAAAAGACAGTCACCTTATGTGAATATTTATCAGCAAAATTTCAATTAAAAAATTTGCATATATCTTAGAATTCAGAACCTTATGTGAATATTTATCAGCAAAATTTCAATTAAAAAATTTGCATATATCTTAGAATTCAGAACTGCAAAACAGCAGAAAAGTACCTTCAATGGTGAAGAATTTTCCCCGGACATGCAGGAATTAATCCGGAAAATTACATTTTTGTAAACTTCTCTTTACCTATAAATTATTTGCCTGATGACTGAAAATACAAAAAAAGACCGGCTGCTTTCCCTGGATGCACTTCGCGGATTCGATATGCTTTGGATTGCAGGTGGAGAATATCTCATTGTTACCCTTGCTGCACTTACCGGATGGCCTGCACTTCAATGGGCTGCGGTACAGATGGAACATGTGGAATGGCAGGGATTTCATTTCTATGATATGATCTTCCCCCTCTTTCTGTTCATCGCGGGAGTCTCTATGCCCTTTTCAATAGTAAAGAGGCAACAGCGGGGCGAGAGTATGCAGAAGATATACCTGCATCTGCTCAAACGACTTTTTATCCTCATCCTGTTGGGATTGATCTATAACGGCCTGCTGAGGTTTGATTTTGAAAAACAACGCTACGCAAGTGTACTGGCAAGGATCGGATTGGCCTGGTTTTTCGCGGCAGTCATCGTACTGAATACAACCATAAGGGGTCAAATAATCTGGTTCGCCGGAATATTGCTCGCGTACTGGGCAATGATGAAACTTATACCTGTACCTGGCTTTGGTCCGGGTGTTCTGACTCCTGAAGGAAATCTTGCGGCCTTTATTGATCAAAAATTTCTACCCGGCCGAATATGTTGCTATACCTATGGCGACAATGAAGGCCTTCTGTCTACATTTCCTGCCATTGCTACTGCCCTTATGGGGGCCATTACCGGATATTTTTTGAATATGAAGACTACCCGTCTGGATGGCATGAAAAAAGCATTGATCATCCTGGCTGCCGGTATCGCGTCGCTAATCGTGGCCAAATTATGGAGCTTTTCCTTTCCTGTCATTAAAAATATCTGGTCAAGCTCATTTGTGCTTACAGCCGGGGGATGGAGCCTGATATTGCTCTCCGTATTTTACCTGGTTATTGATGTATGGGGTTTTAAAAAATGGACCTTCCCCTTTGTTGTGATCGGACTTAATTCAATCACAATATATATGCTGAATTCAGGGATTATCGATTTTGGTGTGATGGGCAACTATTTTTTCGGGGGAATTGCGTCCATGTTTTCCGAAGCAGGCCAGGCGGTAATCTTAGCCGCCGGCGCCGTTTTATGCATGTGGACGGTCCTGTATATCCTATACCGGAATAAGATCTTCCTGAAGGTATGATTCTTATTAAATGGAAATATCGTAGAGACAAGGCAATGCCTCGTCTCTACTAATTTATATACCACACGGATTTGTGAAATGCATGCTATTTCAAAAATTCCCCTGCATAATATTTCGCTGTCAACTCTTCACCTGTGGCTCTCTTAATCATATCATTCCACTGGTATTTTGCTCCCGGACGGAATACATTTTTCAACAGGTAATCTCCGATTTCCGGATTTTTACTCAGACTTACAATATCATATTCTCCCACCTTCAGGATTTTGGTATTGATATACACCTGTAATTGTGAGGCCAGCAATTCACCAAGCTGGTAGTTATGGTAGTAACAGGGGTAACTGGCAATATGGATCTTAGCCGCCCAGTCGGCATTGTTTCTTCCTTCCGGTTTTTTCACAAGCTGGTATTTTTCTACCAGGTCCCACCACAATTTATTCAAATCCTGGTCCGGGTTGGCATACATGCTCTTTTCAAATCGGAACATCACTTGGCTCCAACGGCTGAATACAAGTTGCTGCAACCGAAGGTTGTTTTTCACATCCTGTTTGATACGGTCCGCTTCCTCGGCGGATATACCCGCGTTATCACGCAACCAGTATGGATTTGACGACAATCTTCCGAATATCATTGCAATAGCCTCTGTGGTAAAAGTATGGGCAGGTGTCCGCAAATAATAGGGCAACTGCATATCAATATTCTTGTCATAAACACCATGTCCAAGTTCGTGCAACGTAGTTCCCATCCACTGGTCGTTGTTCCTGATGTTACATACAATGCGAACATCTCCCGAACGGTCAATATGTGTACAGAAGGCATGCTGGTATTTCCCTTCCTTTTCATATAAATCACTGTTAGCCAGGATTTCCGTCACATCAAGTCCGATTCCGGCATAAAAATCCGTTGATAGCTTAACTACATCATGTTTTGCATAATAACTGTCGAGATCAATATTATAAATGGAAGGTGCTTCCTGGAAAAACCGGTTCTGATAATGCCAGGGCATCAGTTGTTGTTCACTGATCTTGCATTTTGCGGCCAGTACCGAATCTATATTCGCTTTAAGCGCTGCAAACGTGTTTCTTGTCAGGGAATCCAGTTCATCAAACAACTTCTCAATTAACTCGGGGTCCTGATCAGAAAGGCGGAGTGACATGTCATGAAAATTAGCAAAACCCAGTGAATGGGCCATTTCATTCCTCATCTTGACAAGCCTGATCACATCGGCCCCGACGGAATCACCAACTTGTTTGCTGGCTAGCCAATGTTTTTCAAGTTCCTTGCTGTTGGCGGATGTCTTGAGAACGGATTCAATTTCATTGTCCGTAAGCTTTTTTCCGTCAATGGAAGCCCTGAAGGTCGAATACTTCTGCTCAAGCCGCGTTTGGGCATTGATAAGTTCTTCCAATTTTTTTTCATCCCACTGGTTACCAAGAAACGAATTATACAGTATGTTCAACTGGCGGAGAAGCAGCGAATCCTTTACCTTGCCTGATTCCTTTATTTCTTTAAGCCTGGCAAATACAGCAGTGTCAGAAAATATTTTTGACAGTTGTATGTTGTATTCGCCCGATTTCTTGTATTCCTCATCCTTGCCGGTTATAGCGGCATTAAAATAAGCAAGTGCCGAGCCGGCTTCGACCGGTTTGGCTTTAATCTCGAGCGAGTCGATGAGGGCTTTGAGTTCGGTTTCCATTTTTTTTGTCCCGGAATTACAGGCCGCGATCAGGATTGTTACAAGCGAAAATACCACAAGTTTTTTCATAGCATTTGGTTTGAAAGTTAATTTTATCATATTTTAACATGTGTCAATTTGACATTCGGTGTGTTTTAAATTAATTTGGCAGACTATTTGATCTGACAAAATAAGAATTTAAAAAAGGAAATACAATGATAGGAATGGGTCAATTGATTATTTTAGGAGTGTTTATGCTCTTAAGCTGGATTGTGGGCGCGCAGTTGAAATCTCGTTTCCGTAAATACTCGCAGATTCCGACAAATTTTGGTATGACGGGAAAAGACGTGGCCGAAAGAATGCTCAGTGAAAATGGCATAACTGACGTCAGGGTTATTGCCACGGAAGGACAATTAAGCGATAATTACAATCCGGTAGAGAAAACAGTTAATCTCAGCAAAGACGTTTATTCAGGCAGCAACATTTCTGCAGCCGCCGTGGCGGCTCATGAATGCGGACATGCCATTCAGCATGCACAGGCATATTCTGCCCTGAAACTTCGCTCGGCATTGGTGCCAATTCAGAATATTTCAGCACAGGTGATGAACTTCATTTTTATAGCGATGATCTTCGGAGCATTTGCCTTTCAAAGCATTTTCAGCTTTGAACTGGCGTTAATCATCATCATATCCTGTTATGCAGTGTTTACACTCTTTGCACTCGTCACGCTACCGGTTGAAATAAACGCCAGCCAGCGGGCGATTGCCTGGCTCAGCACATCAAGTGTAACCGGGTATAACAGTCTGCCGCAAGCCAAGGATGCATTGAAATGGGCGGCCTATACATATGTGGTTGCAGCTCTTTCATCCCTGGCGATGCTGATGTATTATGTTTTTCTTTTTATGGGTCGCAGGGATTAAAGAATTTTTCCCAGTTCGATTAATCTGAAAACACGTTCCGCTGCATTTTCAAGCAGCCTTTCGGCGTCAGCAACAGATTGTTCCAGGGTCATAGGCCTATCGGTTATGGGTATTACTGCATCAAATGCAGGTACCCCCGATGACCCTGGAATTTCTCCCAGGGCTCCTGTAAAAGCGATGACCGGTTTATTAGATTTTTTTGCCATGCCGGCCACACCCGCAGGAGTTTTCCCAAATGCAGTCTGAAAATCTATTTTCCCTTCTCCCGTAATCACCAGGTCAGCCCAGCTGATCCAATCATCCAGTTTGGCGATACGGCTGATCAGTTCAAAACCGGGATTCAGGGTTCCGTTCAGAAAAGCAACTAATCCCGCGCCCAGTCCTCCGGCTGCACCACCACCTGGAATTTCTTCAACCTCCACATGCAGTTGCCGGCGGATGATCTGGGCCAGGTGCTTCAGATGGGCATCCAGTTTAACAACCATATAGGGAGATGCTCCTTTTTGCGGTCCAAAGACACTGGCAGCGCCGGAAGGACCTGTTAACGGATTTTTAACGTCGCAGGCCGCATAAATTCTGCATCCTTCAATCCGGTTGTCCAGATTCTTCAAATTAACCTGGAATATTCTTCCCATGCTGATCGCACCCGGTTCCGTTTCCCATCCGGTATCATCCGTAATGCTTACTCCAAGTGCCTGTGCCATGCCCATTCCCCCGTCAATGGTTGCACTGCCTCCGATACCCAGTATAATTTCCTTAACCCCCTTATCCAGGGCGAACCGGATAAGCTCTCCTGTGCCAAAAGTGCTCGTGATCATCGGGTTTCTCTCCTCAGGCTTCAGCAAAGCCAACCCTGATGCTGCCGACATTTCAATAAACGCCGTTTCGTTATCCCCGGAAATACCAAAAAATGAATCGATCCTTCGCATCAACGGATCATGTACCTTCACTTTTTCAATGTGCCCGTTAGTTGCCGCTACCAAAGCTTCAACAGTTCCTTCCCCGCCGTCTGCCATGGGAAAGATTTTACATTGGGCATCCGGCAACACGGTCGAAATCCCTTTTTGAATGTTTAACGCCACCTGCTGAGCATCCAGGCAACCTTTAAACTTATCAGGGCAAATGAGAATTTTCATACTATTGTTCTTTAATATTCAGGCAATTTATATAGAATTGTTAATCGTGTAGTCAGGTTTTTACCTATTACAATATAATTTCTACACCCAATTCAATTTTCATGAAAAAGATAATGCCTTTTATTGTATTTCTTACCTATTTAAGTTCAGTATTGTATGCACAATCAGATACATTTAGACCTTCACCGTCCGTCTCCGGGTTTTGTTTCCTATCTTTGTCACTTATAATTTATTTATGCCGGAAATAGGAAAATTCAACAAACTTAAAGTTGTAAAGGATTTCGATTTTGGTCTTTATATGGATGGTGCTGAATTGGGTGAAATTCTGTTGCCACGCAGGTATGTGCCAGAGGGATGCACGATCGGTGATGAAGTGGATGTTTTTATCTACTTCGATTCCAGTGACCGGATCATCACAACCACTGAAATACCCCTTGCCGAGGTGGGTGAATTTGCCTTCCTTCATGTGAAAACAGTGGATGAATTCGGTGCATTCCTCGAATGGGGGCTGATGAAGGATTTGCTGGTCCCGTTCCGGGAACAGAAAGTTCCCCTTACCAAAGGCAGATCGTGTGTTGTATATGTTTTTTATGACGAGAAAAGCAACCGGATAGCTGCCTCGGCAAAGATTGAAAAATATCTGAATCAAATACCTCCAGCGTATAGCGTTGGCGAGGAGGTGAATATACTCATATGGAAAGCCACTGACCTGGGATATAAGGTGATTATAAATCATGCCCACCAGGGAATTCTGTATGCCAATGAGGTGTTTCAGGAACTTGCCGTGGGACAGAAAATGAAGGGTTTCATTAAGAAAGTCAGGGAGGATCTCAAAATTGATGTTGGTTTGTTTCCGTCGGGATATGCCAATGCAAAACAACATTCCGAATCCATATTAAATTATCTCGAACAACAGGGAGGGTATGCCCCTATCTCCGATAAAACGGCGGCAGAAACCATCCATGCCCTGTTTGGCATTAGCAAGAAGACTTTTAAGAGAGCTATAGGTGACCTGTATAGTCAACGCATTATACTCATCGAAAAAGAAGGTTTACGATTGGTACCCAAAGCGGTTTAGCAGGATTCCCCACGACGACACTTCTTCCACAATTGATACCTCTTCCCGATTGCCTGAAATAGTTGAATTAAATATTTTCTCATCGATTCCGTGAGTCAAATGAACGACTTTACCAGAAAGGTGTTAATTATTTCAAACAGGAGAAACTTTTTAAAAAAAAATAAATGGAAAAACTTAATGTTATTATTACCGGTGCAACCGGCATGGTAGGTGAAGGAGTACTACATGAATGCATTCAACATCCCAATGTTGACAATATTTTAATTATTACCCGCAAACCAACGGGTTATTCCCATCCGAAAATAAAAGAAATTATACATCCTGATTTCTCCGGTTTCACCAGACTAAAAGCCCAACTTAAAGGATACAATGCCTGCCTGTTCTGTCTCGGCGTTACTTCACTCGGTAAAAACGAAACCGAGTATTATAACCTGACCTATACACTCACACTGAATTTTGCCAATACACTGGCTGATGTAAATCATGGAATGACGTTCTGCTATATATCCGGTGCCGGAACCGACAGTACTGAAAAAGGAAGGTCCATGTGGGCACGCGTTAAAGGAAAAACTGAAAACGACCTGATGAAGCTGTCATTCAAGGGAGTATACAATTTCAGGCCGGCTTTCATAAAGCCCTTCCTTCCGTTGAAACCAAGCCAGACATTTTATAAAACGTATAAGTTTATCTCCTGGCTGTTTCCCATCCTGAAACTGATCGCTCCTAACACGGTGATAACTATGAAGGAACTGGCTGCTGCCATGATCAATGCCTGCCTGAAAGGATATTCAAAAAGTTTCCTTGAGGTAAAAGATATTAAAGTCCTTGCCGGGAAATAATCTTAAAAATCGATGGCCACCTGTACACCGATTGATTTATAGGTGGCACCTTCAAATCCTGCATATACGCCGATTCGTCCGATCATAAAGAGTTGGCTTACACTATATCCTATTTCCCAGTAATTCTTTACTGTATTGGTTGTCAGGTAGTTCAGATGCAAATTTTCTCCCCATATTTTGCTGCTGAGAAACGGAAGATACTTGATCAACAGGTATGGTGTTGTAAATTGAATATGGGCTTCGGTATAATAGTGTGTTGTAGCATGCCGGTATGCGGGCAGCTGCCGGAAGATATCGCCTGCATTTCCAACCACCAGGGGCAGGTTCTGGTTGTTAAAATAGTTGTCATCCATCAGGTATACCAGCTTTTGATTTAGAAAAACACCTGCTTTAATATTCCATGAAAAGGAATGCATCATGCCCCATTCTTTCCGCTGCCGGGCTCCAAATTCCAAGAGGTCATAATCAGCGGTGCTGTTTACAATTCCAGGAACGGCCATCCTGTTGCGGATAAAGAAGGTGGGATATTTTGAATGCTGATAATGCTTCTTACCTCCCCATACTTTGTAGTAAAACTGTGGGGTATACTCAAGCCTGACATCCCAGTATGCTTCCTCATTGGGCAGATTCCTCAACTCATTGTCAGGATCATTACCGGGGATATTCGCCGTATATTCCCGCTCATCCCTGTAGAAAAAGGAATATTCGGAATTATTGTCCAGCGGCAATGCCAACCGGTAACCGATTGTGGCTGAAAGGTTCAGACCATTTGCAAGATCTATTTTATTGGTAACATATGCCTGGTTTTGCTGGTAGAGCTTAAGGTAATTCCGGCGGAAGAATAAAGAAGCCAGGGAATTAATAGTAGAGTTGATACCTGTTTCACCATTATAATCGGCAGACTCGCTTCCTACATGAAAATGAATACTCCCGATGCTCATCGGGGCATATTCGTATCTGATATCAGCCCACCACATAAACCGTTGCCGGCTGAAGGCATAGGCAATTCCCGGGTCAACCCGAAGGGTGTGCGAAGAATCGATTTTTTGTTCCAGGCCGATTGTCTGCCTGAAAATGAATCCGTCAACTGTATTGAAATCAAATTTTTTAAATCCAAGGAGGCCATTGTACGTAATATGAAGGGTCGAATCGAATGTATAGAACCCGGTCTTTCCAAAGATTACATTCATCACCTTACCAACTATTTTTTTTGATGCGAAGGTATTGGCTGAATCACTTCGTGAAACGGAATCCTTCGGGATTGTCGTGCCGCTATCTTTCATACCTGGTAATTTCGATTCAATCGCGGTAAGGGGAATTGGCCGAATGGCGTTCCAATAGGCCGTATCCTTTTTGAGGGCATCTTTTTCAATATCAACATTTTCCATGGGATCCTTAATCTCGAGTGACCTTGCCGTTGCTGTATCCTCCTTGGTTTCCCGCGCCATCAGCGTGGACAATTTCACCATATCACGATTTGTGAGTTTCTCCTTTTCAAGCAGTTCTTCCAGTTGTTCCTGTTCCTTCTGCTTTTTGATTTCGCTTTTTGATTGTACAGGCTTCTTTTCTGTAACCGCGGATTCCTTTCCCGGGGATTCCTTTGCCTGAAATTTATCATTCAACACCACATGACTGAATTTTACTGAACTGGTGTATTTATAATTGGCTTCAATACCCATAATGTCGGCATCCACATTAAACCGGTAACTGATCGGAAGCCAGGCATCGCCTTTTACAGGTGAATAGATTGTCGCATAACTCAGTTTGCCAAAAAACATTTGCAGGGAAACATCCGCCGAATGCAAACACCAGAGTCTGTCCAAAATGTAAAGGGTACCTGCCATTAATTGCTTGTTATTATGTTTTGGACTAACCTTTATTTTAAAGATTGTATAATCTCCTTCATTAAAAAAGCCCTCATAACGGTATGTATAAAAACTGAAGGCGTTGGGAGCCAGCGGTGAAGGAATATCCTCGGTTTCAGGTTCATACAGGCTTGAACGGATAACATCCATCGGGTTCACATTGTTATCATCCCCGGGAAATGTACTGTGAAATGATATTACCTTTTGATCGTATTTATCAGGGGCATGAAAATGAAGCTGGTTCAAAGACTCCTGCAAGTAAACGTCCCCGCTTTTCAGCACATTCTTTTTCCCGTTTATCTCCGTATGTTTTGAAATTATTTTGGGAATTTTGATCAGGTGAATGGTTCCCCTGAGGTAAACATCCGCCTGGTACTCCTTCACCTGGTTCAAATGGAACGACGCCCTTGCAATTACCTTCCGCATGATTGCATAAGCCGGATCTTCCTTTCCGGGGGTAATTACAACCTCTTTCATCTCAATAGGCTGCTCATTCATACGGATATCAAGAGGTATATAATCCGAGGTTATGGTTTGCTTGCGGCGTACCACGTAATAACCCACGGCCTTGAAAACCAAAGAGTGTTGTCCTGCCTCAAGCTTCAGGTCATAGTAACCTTCAGCGTTGCTTGTGGTTCCGGCAGATGTGGTTTCGTCATAAATGGCAGCATAGGGAACCGGAATGTTTTTAGCATCCGTTAACCTTCCCCGGATACCCTGGGAAAAGCCTGAAATTGTGAAAATCATGGAGAGAATAAAAAGCGGGAATCGGACAGGCATGGGATCTCTGATATTTAGTATGTGACGATCAATGACCAGTATTGTTACAAAGAAAGAAATGAGTTACCGTATTGAATAATCAAAATGAACATCCGATTGTTCATATTAATTCCAGGGCGGATCAGTGACTATCCTGGCCGGCTGTTTAATTAATCGTGATCGCAGGTAATTTTTATGTCTGAAAACCTTAATCCATTTACTATGAAAACCTTGTCGCTTCTTTTGGTTGTACTGCTGTTTACCACATGCCTCCGCGCCCAGACCCCGGACATGCAATATGATAAAAGACTGGCTGATTCGCTGGGTTCAGATGAATATGGCATGAAATCATATGTGTTGGTCATTCTAAAAACCGGAACCTATCAACCTGATGACAAACAGCTGACGGACAGTCTGTTCAGAGGTCATATGGATAATATAACCCGTCTTGCGGAAATGAATAAACTGGTTGTTGCCGGCCCAATGGCGCAAAATGACAACAAATACAGGGGCATTTTCATTTTGAATGTAAAAACCATAGAAGAGGCAAAAGAACTGCTGGATACGGATCCAACAATAAAGAATCATATATTTGATGTTGAATTATACGGATGGTATGGCTCGGCGGCGCTGCCCCTGTATTTGAAATCACATGACAGAATTGCCAAAACCAGTTTTTAAAAAGAATACTCCGAAATGGAAAAGAGATTGAATTCAAAAGAGCAATGTAAATTGAAAAGTATTTTCATTCTCCTGTTTGCGGTTCTATTGGTTTTCAATATCAATGCCCATGTTGATGAAAATGCACTTGAACAGGCGTTATTTAACATGCCTGATGTCACGTTTAAAAAGATTTCAGAACCCGGGGATCCGTACCTTAAATACGCCCTGAAAGTAAGGCAGCCTCTCGATCACCAAAATCCTTCAGGAAAGTTTTATTATCAACAGGTAATTTTTACACACCGGGGTTTTGACAACCCCACCGTGATGAATATCAACGGATATGATATTTATAAGGCTAAGAATGAGATCGTGGAAATGCTGCATGCCAATGAGCTCAACATCGAATACCGGTATTTCGGGGAGTCGGTTCCTGAAACCCTGCAATGGGAGTTCCTGAATTATGACCAGGTATCCAATGATTTACATAAAATAAACAGGATATTCAAAGCCCTATATCCTGGAAAATGGATCAGCACGGGTATCAGCAGGGGCGGACAAACTACGATTATTTACAGGTACTTCTTTCCGGGGGATGTGGATCTCGCCGTTCCCTATGTGGCTCCCATGAACAAAAGTCTTGAAGACGAACGTATTTATACTTTTCTTGACACGATGGGATCATCCGAATGCCGCCGCAGGATATTTGATTTCCAGGTTTCTATGCTGAAAAACGAAAGTGAAATGCTGGAAAAGCTTACATGGTATGCAAAAGGGAAAAACAGCCGGTTCGATTACCTGGGAAGTATTGGCAAGGCTTTCGAATATGCAGTACTTGAATACCCTTTTTCCTTCTGGCAGGTTGGGTATACGTCGTGCGATAAAATACCGGAGAACAAGCCGGCGGATGTCATGCTTGATCATTTGCTTCAGATTGTGGATCTCGATTTCTATTCTGACAGCAAGATGACAGAATATGCGGTCCATTATTATCAAAACATGACAGAAGGAGGGTATTATGGATACCAAACCGAACCGTTCAAGAAATACCTGAACTATATAAAAGAACCGGAACCCTCTGCAACCTTTCCCCCCAGGTCTGCATCATACAAACCCTTCGACAGCAGCCTGATGGATAAAATTCTCGGCTGGCTGGATAAGGAAGGCAACAACTTCATTTATGTGTATGGCGGTAGGGATACATGGTCGGCTTGCCGGGTAACTGTTTCAAACAATGTAAATTCCAGGCTTTATATGGTTCCAGGAGCCAATCACTTTGAGGCACGGGTCATCAGAATGCCTGTTGAAATGCGGAACGACTTTGCTTCAATGATGAAAAAAATGGCAGGGATTGAGGCTGATTTACATGCCCTTAATTCGTTCTAAATATGAAAGACACACCTAACCGATTGGCAAATGCCAACAGTCCCTACCTTCGTCAACATGCAGACAATCCCGTAGACTGGTTTCCCTGGGGAAAGGAAGCTCTGGAAAAAGCGCAACGGGAAAATAAACCCCTGATCATCAGCATTGGATATGCTGCGTGCCACTGGTGTCATGTAATGGCTCACGAATCATTTGTTGACGAAGATATCGCCTCGTTTATGAATGCTCATTTTGTATGTATCAAAATAGACAGGGAAGAACGTCCGGACATCGATCAGATTTATATGGAGGCCGTACAACATATCACGGGAGGAGGAGGTTGGCCGCTGCATGCCTTTGCCCTGCCCGACGGGCGGCCATTTCATGGCGGAACATATTTTCCGAAGCAGCAATGGCTCGAACTGCTCAAGAGAATTCATGAAGTATTTAATACCCATTTTGCCGATCTTGAAATACAGGCAGAGACGCTGACAACCGCAATCCAAACGAATTTATTTTCAGTGCCTCCTTCTGCTGAAAATGACCGTGTCAGCAGGGAACAATATGATTCATTCATCGATGAATGGGAAAACCTGATGGATAAAAAAGACGGGGGATTTGCTTCAGTCCCCAAATTTCCTATGCCGGTTGTCTGGGAATTTCTTTTGCAGTATCACTACATAACAGGAAATAAAACAGCGTTGAAATATGTGAATAATACTCTTGAGGCCATGGCCAAAGGGGGAATATATGATCAGGCCGGGGGTGGCTTTTCAAGATACTCAACAGACAAATCGTGGAAAGTTCCTCACTTTGAAAAAATGCTTTATGATAATGCCCAGCTGATCAGCCTCTATGCCCGGTCATACCAGGTGACAAATAATTTTGAATTTGCCGGCATAGCGAGGGAGAGCATCGCTTTTTGCGAACGGGAATTAATGAGCAGCGAGGGTGCGTTTTACTCGTCGCTGGACGCCGATAGTGAAGGAGTGGAAGGCAAATTTTACACATTCACTGCAGCACAATTCAAAGAAGCACTGGACCCGGAGATTCTCGGATTAGTATCCGAATTCTACCAGGTGACGGCCGATGGCAACTGGGAACATGGCCGGAATATTCTATGGCGTAAAAGAACATATGCTGAATTTGCACTACAAAAGAATATAAGCGGGGAATCACTTGAAAAAATGCTGAGGCAGGCTCATGAGCAGCTTATGGCTGTCAGAGCTTTAAGAATCCGGCCTTCCACTGATGAAAAGATAATTACGGCCTGGAATGCATTAATGATAAATGCGTATATCGATGCATTTCATGCCCTGGGAACGGCATCATACCTTGATTCCGCGATCAGGCTGGCGCATTTTATCGAACTGCATATGTTCACGGCAGAAGGAAACCTATTGCGAAGTTACCGGGATGGAAATGCCATGATCCCGGCTTTTCTGGATGACTATTCCATCCTTGCAGATGCATGGATCCGATTATACGAAGCAACCTTCGACATACACTGGCTTGAAATGAGCCATAATCTTACCCGGTTTGTTATAGAACATTTTTCCGGTGAAAACACTTCACTTTTCTATTACACAAGCGATCTGTCCGAGACCCTGATTGCCCGAAAATACGAAATCCCCGATACTGTAATTCCATCATCAAACTCTGTAATGGCGCATGTTTTGATCAGACTTGGGCATTTTTACGATGACCCGTCTTTTTTATCACGGGCTGGTGCAATCCTGAAGCAGGTAATTCACGATAAAACAAGTCATAATCCCTATTATGCCCATTATGCAATGGCAATGGGACTGCTTGCCTATCCGGTTAATGAAATTGCCGTCGCCGGCGAAAAAGCCCGCGAAAAAAACCGTATCTTGCAAAGACAATATTTACCCACATCCCTTTTTTTGGGGGGTAGTGAAGAAAATTTACCTTTGCTCAACGGTAAGATGGTACGAAATGCCACGAAAATATATGTTTGCAGGGATAAAACCTGCAGCCTGCCCGTTGATGAGGTAGAAACAGCGTTGAAACTCATACAGTGAACCGATATGGAACTTATTTCAGGGGAAATTAAACTAAGGCCATTCCGCCTGACAGATGCTGACAACCTTACCGAAATGGCCAATAACAAAAATATCAGCCGGAATCTGCGGGATGGATTTCCTCATCCGTATACTCATGAGGATGCTGTAACCTTTATCCGGCATTGCCTTGATATGCCGCGGGACACATTTTTTGCCATTGAATACAGGGGCAGTCATGCAGGGAATATTAGCCTGAGCCCATGCCAGGATGTATACCGTAAATCGGCAGAAATTGGATATTTCATCGGAGAGCCCTTTTGGAACAAAGGGATTGCCACCGCGGCAGTGAAAATAATCGTACAATTCGGTTTTACAAGACTGGGATTGATGCGAATCCACACTGGCGTTTACGAATACAATCCGGCTTCGCAGCGGGTGCTTGAAAAATGTGGCTTTGTAAAAGAGGGGGTATTCAGGAAGGCTATATTTAAAGACGGCGGCTTGTGGGATGAGGTACGGTATGCGATTCTCAACCCTGAAATCCGTGAGAACGAAAAGCTCCTATAAATTTCCATGCGTGATCCGCGAGAAAACAATTCAGGTAAACAAACGATAGCACAAAAAATTTTAACGCAAAGGGCGGTAAGTATTTGTTTACCAGGCTTGAAAAGGGCGCAGAGAATCTCATTTCATTCGATTTACCGATTTCAGAAAATAAATAAACTCAATCTGCGAAATCTGCGAAAATCTGCGAGAACATAAGCCCCGAAAACACAAATTAATCTGCATGATCCGCAAGATCGGTGCGCAAAAGAAACTTTTTTTTAGTATACTTACACTTCCTATACCAATCACCAATTTAATTTCCATGAAACAAATAACCCTTCTCCTGTTATTGCTTCCATCCTTCCTGATTGGACAAACCGGTAAAGTGATGGATAACCTTTCCATGACCAGTAAAATACTGAAAATGGAACGTAAATATGCGATCTACCTACCGCCTGATTATGAAACCTCCCAGCGTAGTTACCCGGTAATGTATCTTCTTCATGGTGGCGGGGATGATCAAACCGGCTGGGTGCAATTTGGGGAAGTCTTGCATATTGCCGATAAAGCAATTAACCAGGGGAAGTCCACACCCATGATTATAGTAATGCCGGATGCCAACACGGGCCAACGGGGTTATTTCAACAGCATCAGCGGGGAATGGAGATATGAGGATTTTTTCTTCCAGGAGTTTATTCCATTTATTGAAAAACAATATCGCATTAAAGGAGATAAACAATACAGGGCGGTTGCCGGATTATCCATGGGAGGCGGAGGTTCATTTATGTATGCCCTGCACCATCCGGAAATGTTTTCATCAGCCTGTCCGTTGAGTGCTGCCACCGGTCCGGCAAGTAAAGAAGAAGCCAGGGCCTATTATGAACAAAGGGGAAATAAGGATTTTACTGAAGAGCAACTCGATTCATATTTTAGCAGGCACAATGTTCTGTCCCTGCTTGATAGTATGCCTGCCGACCAGAAAAAGTCCGTCCGTTGGTATATCGATTGTGGAGATGATGATTTCCTGTATGAGGGCAACAGCCTCGTTCACATTTCTATGAGGAAACTTGAAATACCACACGAATTCCGTGTCCGCGACGGCTCTCATAGTTGGGTTTACTGGCGTGATGCACTGCCTGAAGTGTTATTCTTTGTTTCACAGGCCTTCCATCAGTTCTAATGCTAGAACAATGATTATCTGCGAGAAATAAAGCCCCGATAATTTTAATCCTCGAAATCCGATTGGGTTAAAAAGGAGATCACCCAAAATTTAAACGCAAAGATAACAAAGTGTGTTTACCAGGCTACATTGAGGTCGCTAAGAAATCTCATTGCATTCGATTAACCTCTCCAGGATTTAAATACTCTTGATCTGCGAAATCCGATTAGCCTGCGGTTCCGATTAATGCATCAATTTCCGACCTGTTCGGAGCAGAGGGCTGTGCTCCCAATCGGGTAACAGAAATTGCGGCGGCAGCCCCGGCAAAACGAACCGCTTCAGCCAGGGTTTTTCCTTCTACCAGGGCTACAGCCAGACTTCCACAATAGACATCCCCGGCTGCAGTGGTATCGACGGCTTTTACCTTGTAGGAAGGAACATACTGACTGTTCTCCCTGGTTGCGATAAATGAACCATTGGAGCCCAGTGTTATCACAATTACTTTTGGTCCCAGGTCAAGCAGGGCAAAGGCGGCCATACGGATCTCATCATCCGTTTCCACTTTCTTTCCGGTTACCATCGAGGCTTCCACCTCATTCACGACAAAGGCATATACCAGTTTCAACATATCCTTATTAAACGGCATGGCGGGAGCCAGGTTAAATAGCACCTTCTTGCCATGTTTTTTTGCCAGTTCAAATACATGATATGTGGTATCGGGGGATAGCTCCATTTGCATTACGATCATTTCAGCCTCGGGAAAGACGTCCAATGTCTTATCAATATGGGCTGGAGTAAGCTTGTAATTGGCACCCGGGGCAACTGATAAATAATTATTGCCTTCTTTGTCCAGCATTATCAGGGCTGAACCGGTTGCCGATTCCTTATCCTTAAAAACATATCTTGTATCAATGCCGTCCTTTTCAAAACTGCGCACCAGCTCCTCTGCATATAAATCTTCCCCCAGGCAGGTGACAAAAGTAACCTCGCCGCCGGCCCTGGCTGCGCCTACTGCCTGGTTAGCACCCTTTCCCCCGAAATTTTGCATAAAAATCCCACCGGTCACGGTCTCACCGAAGGAAGGAAGCTTATCCGACTTGATCAGGAAGTCAACATTCGTACTACCGATCACCAATATTTTATGGCTCATATATCTCTTAGCTTATTTAAATCTTAGCTAGTATGATCAGCACCAGTCCAATAATAAAAAGAGCAAACATGGATGCGATCAGCTTATTGGTACCCTTGGGGGCCTGGGCAAATTCCTTCCAGATGAATACACCCCATGCAGCAGCTATCATCGTCGCCCCTTGTCCCAACCCGTATGATATTGCAAAACCGGCCTGTGATGAAGCAATAAGGTTAAACGACATCCCTATGCACCAGATAACCCCTCCTGCAATTCCGACCAGGTGGATTTTCGCAGTTCCGTCCCTGAAGTAGGTGGAATATTTAACCGGCTCACCTTTTACAGGCTTAACCATAAAAAGCGTGTTCCATAAAAAATTTGAAAGAAAAATACCCATCGTAAAAATAAACATTGCCGAATACGAAGTGATCTTCCCTTCTTCAGGTGTGACAACATTTTCCACCATGGAAGCGGCGACAAACCGATAGAAAAACCCCATCAGGATGCCGGAAAAAATAGAAAGCAATATGCCTTTCCCTATCGATCGTGTGCCGGCAGGCAGTTTTCCGTAGGCAACGGCATCCACAATGATGGCCAGAACAACCAGGGTAAGACCTAAAAACAGGAGGAACGGATCCCCAACCGGGATAGCAAGATAATTCACTACCACCCCGATTACAAGGGCCAGTCCGACTGCGATCGGAAAGGCTACCGCCATTCCGGCTATATCGGTCGCAGCCACAATTAACAGGTTGGAGAGATTGAACACAATCCCACCCAGCAATGCCGACCCGATTGACAGGGCTCCGGCCTGTGCCAGGTCAACCAGGAAACTCCTTCCTTCATCACCTGTACTGCCCATTGTCAACCCCAGGATCAGGGAGGTAATTACAAGTCCGATCGAATAATCCCAGTAAAACAATTGAAAGGGCCAGTGTTTTGGCGATAGTTTCATCGTATTGGCCCATGATCCCCAGCAGAGCATGGTGATCACACAGAAGAAAATTGCCAGCGAATAGGAGTTTATGATAAACATAGTTGAGAGTTGAGAGTTGATAGTTGATAGTTTAAAGATAGAATATATTTTCATGTAGAGATGGGTTTAAAACCCATCTCATATGCATTTAAATTTGATCACGTGCGAGCCGGGTTTAAAACCCGGCTGTACACTATACCTCCGGATTACTTATCCCCAAAACGGATCGCTGCTTCAGTAAGGATGGCCTCAGTGGCCGTAGCGCCGGAACGCGAGGCGCCGGCAGCTTTCATTTTCAGCAGGTCGTCGAGTGTTCTTACTCCGCCGGCACATTTAACCCTGACGTTTGGGCCCGAATACTTTCGCATGAGTTCAACATCATCTACCGTGGCTCCTTTATAATTGAAATTTCCATCCGGGAGTTTTACAAATCCATACCCGGTGGATGTTTTCACAAAATCAGCTCCCGCCCGCGTACAAATTCTGCAAAGTGCAATTTTGTCTTCTGTTTTAGTGATGTAGTCGGTTTCAAAGATCACTTTAACAATGGCGGAATGCTTGTGGCAACATTCCGTCACCGCGCTGATCTCATTTTCAACATACCCCCAGTCGCCTCCCAGAACCTTTCCGATATTGACCACCATGTCTATTTCCGTAGCTCCATCCAGGCACGCCTGTTCTGCCTCGAACACCTTAACTGCAGTAGAACTGTTGCCATGCGGAAAACCAATTACACAGCCTGTTTCGACATCGGTGCCCTTAAGCTGTTCCACGGCCATTTTCACGGCATAGGGCTTAACGCAAACCGAAGCTACATTGTATTTCTTTGCCACTGCACACTGCTTTACAAGGTCGTCATCCGTATGTGCAGGCTGAAGAATCGAATGATCGATCATTTTAGCCAATTCTGTTACTGTTGACATAGCTTTTTTTATTGATTAATAATTATTTTCAGAGCCTGTTCCCTATTGAATACTTTTCCGTATTGCAAAGAAGAGAACTATAAATATTCAAATGTTCCCGGTTGGTATAAAATTTCAGATAAATATGCAAAAGCGGCTTCCCGGGTTCAATTCGGAGATGGCGTGCTGTATCCTCATCACAAAGCACGGATCGCAGGTCCTCTTCCACACGGGTGATTTCAATCGCATAGTTTACATTGAGTGTCTCAAAAAGGGATCCTTTAACGAAAGGGGTTGTGCAGAACCGTGATAAATTCACATTCGAAATATAGGTCGATTCAAGCATCACCGGATCGCTTTCAACACTCCTCAGTCTCTCCAGGTAAATGCATCCTGACTTTTGTTCCAGTTCACCAAGCAGGTAAAAGAATGGCTCATCCCAACGGGAAATAATCGGTTTCTTTAGCATCACCGTATTTACAGCCAGCTTTTTTTCACTCACAATTTCTGAAAATCCTTTGATTGAAAGTACTCCCAACGTCCGTCGTTGCTGCCGCGCAACAATACTTCCCTTGCCTTGCTTTTTCAGGATATAGCCCTCACTTACAAGTTCGTTCAGCGCGTGCCTGACTGTTGAACGGGTGACGGAATGCAACTCCTGAAGTTCATATTCTGAAGGCAATAGATCACCCTCCCTATATACCCCTGCAAGGATCTGGGATTTGAGGTTCTGTTGCAATTTACGATATAACGGCTCCATAGGTTGATTCATTGATCAATAGTATGAAAAATAACTTGTACGTACAAGTTATTTTAAAAATAAATTTTCATTTATTTGGATATTAGAATAATACATGTTACACTTTGTAGGCATGTGTTATAATTAATCCAAACCCGGGTGGAAGTCCCCAACAACGATTGGTTAAATTCAAATAATCTTGAAATATTCAATTAATTTTAATCCTCCTCATTGGTTATAATTAAACATATGGAAATATGATATAAAATTCACAATCATGATAAGATCCCTGCTTCTGTTCTGTTCATTTTTTATTCTCTTCACTTCATGTAATAAGGAAGAACCCCTTATCATGTCGGCTAACACCATTGCCGACATCAACCGTATGCTGGAAATACAGAAAAAGCTTACCCGTCATAGTGTAATTCCAATCTGGAGTATATTCAGCCAGCCTATGACGGTAAATGAAAAACAGGCCCTTGAGTTTTTGTATGCCTATATGCCCCTTAGCGACCTTGCCGATTACGCTCCTGAATTTTTTCTTGCTAACGTAAAACAGAGTTTAAAAGCCAGGGAGGATTTTTCCTGGTGTAAGACCGAGCCTGAGGATATCTTTTTGCATTTTGTACTTCCCGTTCGTGTAAACAATGAGAACCTGGATTCCTTCCGGTTGCAACTATATGATGAAATTAAAGAGCGGGTTATAGGAATGACCATGGAAGAAGCTGCATTGGAAATTAACCACTGGTGTCATGAAAAGGTAACATATCGTGCGACAGATATCCGAACAAGTTCCCCCCTCAGTACATTAAAAAAATCTTTCGGTCGGTGCGGCGAAGAGTCAACTTTTACAGTGGCTGCCATGAGGACTGCCGGTATTCCCGCCAGACAGGTTTATACTCCCCGGTGGGCCCATGTGGACGACAACCATGCCTGGGTGGAAGTGTGGATAAACGGGAAATGGAATTACATGGGAGCCTGTGAACCGGAGGCAGAGCTCAACATGGGATGGTTTACCGAACCTTCCAGCAGGGTTATGCTTCTTCACACCCGTGTATATGGCAAATATATATTTGAAAACGAGGTAATCACCAATGCAGAGCGGTTTTCAGAAATTAATCTTACCGGCAGATATGCCCCGGTCAAACGCCTTACCGTGCTTTCAACAGACAAAGACGGCAAGCCGGTGGAGAATGCAAGGATAGAATTTGGCTTGTACAACTATGCTGAATTTTATCCGGTCGCCACCCGTTATTCGGATAAATCGGGGATCACCCAGCTTTCTGCAGGTCTCGGCGACCTTCTGATCTGGGCGTCAAAAGATGGTTTGTTCGATTACAGGATGGTATCACTGGCCATTACGGATACGATTAACCTTGTACTGAATAAGAGAGAGATATCCCCGCGTACTGAATTATATGACCTGGTCCCTCCGCATGCACGAAAAAAAAACAACCGGCTTTCGGAGGTACAAAAAACATATAATATTACCCGTATCGGCCAGGAAGATTCGATTCGGAGACTATACACGGGCACTTTTAAGGATCACCAATGGTCCGACTCCCTGGCAGCAATTACAGGTCTCAACAGGGATACAGTGAGGGCTGTTTTTGACAAAGCCTATGGTAACTGGCCTGAAATTGCCTCGTATCTTGAGAAGAATGCGGACGGTTATAAAAGAACAGTTCTTGCCCTGCTGATTCAGCTTTCGGACAAAGATATCAGTGACGCCAGGGAATCAGTTCTTACAAGCCATTTGCGACAAACTATACATCCTTTTGACACGCACCGTACCCTGTTTGAAAAATATGTGCTTTCACCCCGTGTTGCCGATGAAAATCTCTTAGGCTGGAGAGGCTTTCTAATGGAAAAAATGAAATTATCGGGTCTTACAGGAAATGACCCCTTGCGATTAATTGAATGGATCCAAAAAAATATTACCCTGGATGAGGAAGCTAATCTTCACTCCAGGGCTGCCATTTCGCCCATCGGTGTGTATAACCTGAGGGTTGCCGACCGAAAATCACGCGATGTTTTCTTTGTCGCCTGTTGCCGGGCCCTTGGCCTACCGTCGAGAATAAACCCGGTAACCCATTTGACCGAATATTACAGTCAGAACAGATGGCTTGAGGCCAACCTGGATGAATCAGGGGATCCCCTGTTAAAGCAACCTGCAAAAGGATTTCTCACCCTTTCTGAATCCGTTAATCCATTTATGCCGCAATACTCCATTCATTTTACACTGGCGAAGTATAAAGACGGTCATTTTGTTACCCTTGAATTTGAAGAAGGCCGTAAGCTCTCTGATTTCCCTGCTTCTATGCCGATGGATACAGGAAAGTACATGCTTGTAACGGGCAACAGGCTTGAAGATGGAAGTGTACTGAATTCGCTCACATTCTTTGGGATTGAAAAGGATAAGCTGGTCCGTGTTCCGGTTTATATCAGGCTGATACCCGATACGAAAGCGCCTTCCGGCAAACTGAATCTTGATGCGCTAACATTGTCAGTTCCCGGACAGATAAATCCGCAAAACCTGAATACTCTTGCGGCAGGTAAAAAACTGGTCATTCTGGTTCTTGATCCGGATCAGGAACCTTCACGGCACATTCTTGATGAACTCACTGCCTATAAAGACCACTTCAACCAATGGGAAGGCCGCTTTTTGCTTGCCATGCCACGAAATAAGAGCACTGTGGTAAGTGTGCTGAAACCGTACGATCTGCCCGACGAAAACGCGCAGGGAATAGATGTAAATAATAATATCACCAAAGCATTGGAAAAGCTTTATGGCCAGGGGCTTTCGGAAAAATTACCCCTGGTTGTGCTTTGTGATCAGGACGGGTTGGTATATTTATTCTCTTCAGGCTATAAGATCGGACTGGGAGAGCAATTACTAAAACTTACACGGTAAGATTTTTCGATTCAATTTTATTTTTTAATTTCATTCTTTAAATTTGCAAAAACCTTAAGCATATGTCCAAAGAAAAATCTCCATCAAAGGAAAAAGAAAAAAAAGAGGCGAAATTAAGCCTAAAGGAAAAACGAGCTGCTAAAAAGGAAAAACGCGGCAATAAAAAGTAAAAACCAGGGGTGGTGAAGAGATTTCACCACTTTTTTTTTGCTTAGAAAACAACCCTGCCGTGATTTATACGTAAATAGATGAGTAAATAAATCTATTCACATGAAGAAATTTTTCCTTGTCCTGTCACTGATTGCGATCACATTTTTTACCGGATTGTCTCAGGTAGGCAGCGTAAGCCAGGCTCAATCCATGTTTATTTACAATTTTTCACGACTTATCCAATGGCCTGCAGCCAGCAACAATGGCGAATTTATAATTGGCGTCTATGGAGACAATGAAGTGTATAACAGTCTTTCGTCATTCGTTGCAAATAAAAAAGTCGGGACACAATCCATTGTAGTAAAGAAATTTGATGATCCTCAGAGTATTTCGCGATGCCAGATTCTATTTGTGGGGGATTCAAAAATTTCGAAATTCCCTGAAGTAATCGGCCGGATTCAGGGCTTTAACAGCCTGGTGATTACAGAAAAGAGAGGCATGATCAATTCAGGCTCTGCCATTGATTTTATTCTGGTAGAGGACAAACTGAAATTTGTAATGAACAGTGAAAATGCCGTTAAGTATAACCTCACTGTCAGCAAGTCCCTGGAGGATATGGCATACAAGAATTAAACCAGCCACCGGGTCTGGTAAGCGTCAAAATAAATTTCACTCTTTTCACTGAAAGCCTGCTCATCAAGCAGATCAAAACCCTTATGCGGGATTGCCGACGTTTCAATATTCAGAAATTGGGAAGAACCGGTAATATTGCTGATACAATATACCTTTTCACCATTTGCCGGATTTATACGGGTAAATCCAAAAAAGGAATCACCCAGGTTGATAACATGTTGAGGACAATCAGGATGAAAAGCTCCTACTTTCTGACGGATAGCCATAACGCGGGTAAATTCCGTAAATATGCGATGCTGAACCGAATCCGATGACAGTGCGTTCAGAATATCAACCTCGTTCCACTTTTTGCGGTTTATACTTCTTGCCAACCCGCTTTTTTTTACTCCCTCATAATCATTCTCACAGCCGAGAAGGCTCTGAATATACACAGCCGGTATTCCCTGCATGGCCATCATGATAAATTGCGACGTAAGGAACCGTCTTTCACCAAGGTCATCTATTCCATTAACTGTTCCTGCCATAGCACTGAAATACGTAATATTCATTTCATACGGCCCCGTGGAACCGTCAGGATTGGTCTTAACACTAAGTAATCCGCCAACGTTCATTATCCCTGCAATTAACCGTTGAATTTCCGTATCCGGAAGAATACCTTCAAGGGGTCTTACTCCTATACCATCATGAGATGCAGTGAAATTCAGAAAAGTTTTGTTCTTATCTGCCGGAGGTATATTTTCAGCCCATCCGGTAAGGTATTTCGAATTGCCTGAGAATAATGTATACAGGATTAGTGGCGGAAGCGTGAACTGATAAACCATGTGGGCCTCATCATCCTGGCCAAAATAACTCCAGTTGTCCGTATTGGGTACATTGGTCTCCGTAAGAATGATTACACGGGGATTGGCGTATGCTGCTATATCGCGGAAAAGCTTTACGATCTCATGTGTATTGTGATGATGGAGGCATGAACTTCCTGCTTCCTTCCATAGAAAAGCAATGGCATCCAGGCGGATGATCCGGGCACCTTTGGATATATAAAATAACAGGATACGGACCATTTCGATCAGCACATCAGGGTTTGAAAAATTAAGATCCGCCTGGTCGGCGCTGAAGGTCGTCCACACCTCTTTTTTACCTGTGCCTGTGCCAAATTCTGTAAAAAGGGCTGTACTCCGCGGTCTCACCACGAGATGATAATCCGTCCCCGGGGTTTTTTCAATAAAATAGCCCTTTTCGGGGATCTTTCCGGCACAAAAATTGAGAAACCATGGATGGCTTGATGAAACATGATTCAACACCAGGTCGAACATCAGGCTGTAATCCACTCCCAACTCTTCAATATCCTCCCACCCGCCCAACCCGGGATCCACAGTATAGAAATCACTGACGGCAAAACCATCGTCGGATGTTGAAGGGAAAAATGGCAATATATGAACGCAGCTTATCTTTTGACCCAGTTTTTCTTTCAGAAACCGGCGCAGGGTGACCAACGGCTTTTCATCGGGCCTGACTACCGTATCACCATAGGTAATTAAAATCACATCCCGTTCATTCCATAAGGGCCCCTTAACCGGAATTACATCGATAAGGCTGATTATGCGGTTCACAAGGCTTTCGCTGAAATCCGCGGGATAAATGGACTGAAGCCGCCTGGCCAGTTTACCCGAAAAATCATTGATGTCCTGGTGAATACCCATCCGATATTAATAAAGACTTTTGGTGAAAATATTGGTGATCAGTGGGGTAAGTAATTTTGAGATGATCTTATGTCCGAGTTTTTCGGATAAAATGGCAAGGTTATGGCTAACGATCTGGTTGCGATAGGCAATGTCAGTTGCCAGCTTCAGGGTCTTATCGATCAGCGCTTCATCCAATATGCCGTCTTCAATAAAAGGCATATTGAACCCCAGCGGTTCGAGATCTATTTTATATATATCATATTTGTTTATGACAACAGGCAGGCCTGCAGCTATCATTTCAAGGAGATTATTTCCAAATCCTTCTGTTTCGCTGAAATAGGTCCCAATACCCCCGAGTGAAGCAACAATTCCCGGAATCTCGAAAAAATTATAATATTTTTTGTCTACTATAATATCACGGTGCGAAAGGATATGGTTTTCACCGAAAATCATGAAGACGTTTTGATTCGAAACAGATTTACACTTGATATGAAAATATTCCGTGAGGTATTCTTTGTATTTAACCTGTTCATCGCCGGAGTGACCGCTGATAAGCAGGGCAATGCACTTATGCTGCCCGGCATGAGCAAAACGCTCTGCCAGCTTAAAAGCCAGGTCAATGGCTACTTCAATTTTCTTCCGCGGTACTATGCGGGTATGCTGTAAAAGAACGAGGGTATCCCTGATACTGTAACCGCCATTCTTCAGCATATCTTCCAGGCCGATATCTTTGAGAAAAGATTGGTTGTATGAATCCTGGGGAGGGTAATTGAGGGTATTGCCGGTCCATTTACAGGCTTTCCAGTCCCAGTAAATATCATGTGTGTTTGGGATAACCGCTGTGCGGTCTGTGAAAAAAGAGTCCTTCGGATTTACGTCGTATTCATTGAATACGCGCTTTGCCAATTCTGTCTGTGTTGAATTGATAAACACAATTCCGTCGATCAATGTGCCGGGCAGGTACTTAAGAAATTTTTGAATGACCGGATTCGGGTTTGCAAATTGTGCCCTTTCAAAGTATGAATCATGCCACCATACAAGCACCTTTGGCCAGATAATATTTTGCTTGCGGAGTTCTTCGATATAATAACCCAGCCCAACTGCAGTGATGAAATTATACGGATGGGAGGTATTATGGGCAATCAGAATATCAATGCTGTTTCGTTTTACAAAGTCTGCGATGATGTCTTTTGCTAAAAGGCCGTTTTCATGAATGAGCGCGGCCAGTGAACTGTCTGCTTCCCCACTGAACTGCCTGACAATGGTCTTGTTTATTTCACTTTTGTGCCAGAAAATTTCATGAGTCTCTGCATTGAAACGGGGAGATGAATGGGCCGCCATGAAAAAAATATTGCCGAGACCTATGCCCAGGTCCTTTACAAGAGCATTTACAGATTGGTCGATGACGATAGATACACCGTCATTCTTTCCAATGAGTGAATGGATGATTCCAAAATGGAGATGCGAGATATCCATCAGTTGAGGATTGTTACAAGTTGCATCAGATCAGTAATAATAAAATCAGGGACTACTTTTTTCAGTTCCGGTTTTTCCTGCCTGAGCCTGAGTGATTTTGTATCTCCTGCAAACAGTGCGGTTTTAAACCCGGCAAGAAAAGCAGGATAAATATCCCTGTACATATCATTTCCGATAAACAGGATCTCATCGGCAAACAGCCCGTATTTATGCCTGCATTGGTCTTTCAGCAGTTGAAAAAGGAACATGTCCGGCTTTGACCGCATGTGTTTATATGAAAAAACGGTCAGATCAGGGTCAAAAGGTGCCACCGCCTCATTTTCAGTAACGGTATCATTCAGGAAATAATTAAGGATGACCGGTGTGTAGAATTGGGCATTTGAAATGATGCCAAGGGGATAATTTAACGATGCCAAACGGGTCAGCAATTCTTTCATCCCGGGCATCGGGTAAATACGGTTACTCAATACCTCAAAAACAAATACAAAGCATTTTATACACAATGGATCATCAACAATAAGCTGATTACGATTCTGATGTGTTTTGATAATTCCTTCCCAAATCTGGGCTATATCGATTTCAGGATATGGTTTTTCTTCAGTTCGTTCCTGCTCATGAAATTCTTTCACTGATTGTTTGAATTCGTCCAGGATCTCCAGGAGCAATTTTCCGGATGCTTCGCCGTTTTCGACAAAACTGATGTCCGATGCATTGAAAGCCTGCATCAGGTTCGATGTTGACAGAACGGATTCATCAATATCACCCGAGGCAGAAATCAGCAGTGTGCCGTATACATCAAATACAAAGGCCTTTATCCCTGCATCCTTTTTGATAAATGGCTTTAGCAGGGTGGGTACTGGTTTTAACGAAACCGATTCACCCAGAAAGGTTTCTATATAGGGTAAATAATCTTTTGCCATAATTTGCTACTGAAAAATGTTTACGAATAATTTGTCCGTTTTTCCGGATCAACTCCGGTCCCACATCAATAAATAATAAATTTAAAATAGGGTTTGATCTCAATAACAATTCCCTCTCCTGAGATGACCCCGCTAACCGCAACATAAAATCCTCCTGTTCCCCTGCTTCAAGATCACTGAAATCGAGTTGTCCGGAATCTGATTCAATAATAATCCCTTCATACAGACCCGGAAACTTCAGTCCGGAGTTCCTCAGATCTTCCGTGATACACGGAAGATTTCTGCCCGATACCGGTGTTCCTGCAAGCCAGGGTTCAAGATAAACCATTCCGAATCCTTCTCTTATGCTTGTGGTTATGCAAAAATCGGAAATTCTTATCAAATCTTCATGGTTTACAATCACTCCGCTTTCAAATTTAACAGGAATATTATTTTTAATACAAAAATCCTTCCATTGTAAATAGGCTGGTTGCTCAACCTGATTTTTAGGCGCCTGAGTTATGGTAAACTGACAGGCTTCTCTAAACAGGACAGCAAGAAGAATGCACTCACCGATGTTTTTCCGGCGGATGGCACGAACCGGATAGGTAATTATTTTTTTTTCAGGGTCCAGACCCAGGCGGGCCACAATATCTGCCTTCATTTCCTGCTTCCTCCCCGAGCTGACAGATACCGGATTTTGGAGAAGGTGAACCCGGGCTGGGGGAACACCATTCCCGAGTACCCGCTTATAATCGCAGGTATTCAGCACGGCAAAATGGTAATTGGGTAAATCCGGAAATAAAACTTGCCGTGATGAAATTCCTGAATGATCGAACATAGTAGTTAATCGCTGCATATTCTCCGGCCTGTCTTCCGGAAAATCATGGCAATGATTGACGATAGGAACCCCCTCCCTGGCAAGCTGATAAATGGCCATCGTAAGTGCAGGATTCTTACCAAGGTTGGGATTATGGCAATGCAGGATAAATCCGTTTGCATGTTTCAGGATAAATGCCCGGATCCCGGATACCTTTTCCTCAAAACCGGGCGTAATTTTCCCTGCTTCATCATACATCAGACAGTTATCTTCTATTACGGGAACGTGCGCAAAAGAGGATTCTGAAACACTGTTTCCGCACAAAATGATCATATCTGTATTCATTCCGGCCCGGGACAATGCCATTACCTGTGATTCAATAATACGTGTAACCCCACCCGGATTCAGATGATAATGCAAAATGGCAATCTTCATATAACGTCAAATTATTGCGGATTAAGCTATTCCATTTTTATCGGTTCTGCAATCATTATGCAAATTAATTCGCCGGAGGATGATTCGTGCTATCCTGGAAAATTCAACATTAGTCCATGATAATTATAAATTCGTCAAATATTTTCTCACCTTTGTGGATATAACGGTAATTTTGAAAACCAATTAACCCTATCCTAACAGGTAAACATTCTCCGTCATTACTTGTTTACTCTACCAAAGAAACATGTTATGAAAACCCAACATTCAACTATTTTTAAGACTTTTAAGGGTAGCACCCTGCTGGTATTTATGATACTTTTTTCACTGTTTTCGTTTGACAATGGCAAATCTGTTGATGACCTTATTAAACTTAATCCCGATTGCAAAGTCAAGAGATTATCAAACGGATCAGTAATCATATCAGCGAAGAATACCGAGGGTGTGGAAGAAAAGCACCAGTTTACTGATTTCTATGCCGATCTTCTGATGGCCGCCTATCGAAAACAGAACACCGAGTATATTCTTACAAGCTTTTCCAAGAAATATTACCTCTCACGTGAAGATTGCCGGCGGGAAATAAAACATGCACTTAATGTGCTGGCTGAATGGAATATAGTTCAGCGCGACGAGAAGATGGCTAACCGTTAAGGCTGGTCCGTTTTTAGGATACGTGAATTTTTGTGGTAATTGGGAAATTCATCAACCGTTATTCTCAAACTGAAGTTTACATAGTTTTCATCCACGCGTTGAAACATGTATTCAATTTTGTTACCGGAAATTTTAGCCATTTCGATAAGGCCCAGTCCGGCTCCTCCTTTTTGCGAAAACTGCCCGTTAGTAATGGTTTCCTTGTAATATTCCTTAATTCCGGGGATACTAAGGTTATTCAGGTAAATGAGTCTTTCTTCAAGAGACTCCATTTTATTGCATTCCAAAGTATTGCATGAATTGACATAGTACCTGTCACCTTCTTTGATGACGGAGAAAAGCGGGGTGAATCCCTTATCATTCTCATCCGCCTGCAACGGATATTCCCTGTATTTCATAATGTTTTCGAGGGATTCAATCATTACCAGGAGTACCTTCTTGTAGGTACCGATTTGAATTCCCAATATGGGAACATGACTCTTGAACTGATGAATCAGTTCTCCAATGGTATCATAATGGATGGGACCACAATAATCAATGATAATTACCTTTTCCAAAGCGAATCAGGATCAGCAGGTTTGTTTCGGGTTAAAAACAACAACGGATTATTGCTTGAACGAATTCTCAACCGTGTTTGTTACGATAATGCCGGATTATATCCGGTATCTTCAGGCAAGTCTATGCCTTTGGAGGCTTCGACAGCTAAAAAATCGCACCGCTCGTTTTCAGGTATTGAGGCATGGCCCTTGATCCAGATAAATTTAACCTTATGTCTCCGGTATGAACGCAAAAACCTGGCCCAGAGATCCGGATTTTTTTTCTTTTGATATTGCTTTTTTTCCCATCCAAACACCCAGCCTTTTTCAACCGGGTCCGACACGTACTTTGAATCAGTGTAAACAGTGACTTCACAACCCTCTATTTTCAGGGCTTCAAGTCCCGCACAGACCGCCATCAGTTCCATGCGGTTATTGGTTGTCAACCTGTAACCTGATGCTATTTCCCTGCGATGCCTGCCTGACATGAGAACAACTCCAAATCCGCCCGGACCGGGATTTCCGCTGGCTGCCCCATCGGTATACATTATTATTCTAGTTGACATTGGGAAGTTGTATTCCGGTATTTGACAGAAAAAGCCGGATTGCAATTGCCAGTAAAATAATCCCAAATACTTTAGTCATGATCAGGATGCCGGTTTGACCCAGCAATTTTTCCACGTGACGTGTGGCACGTAAAACAAAGTAAACAAATATCATATTTAAGGTCAACGCAAAGAATATAGTCCACAGGTCATAGGCAGCCTTCAGGGAAATGATTGTAGTCATACTTCCCGCACCGGCAATCAGGGGAAAGGCAAGCGGAAATATGGATGTATTCTTGATGGATTCGAATTTAAAAAACTCAATCCCTAATACCATTTCGAGTCCGAGGAACAGCAAGACAAAGGAACCGGCGATGGCAAACGCACGAATATCAACGCCAAATAACCCCAGGAAAGGTTCTCCGATAAAGAGGAATAAGAGCAGGATGCCATAGGCTACCAGGGTGGCCTTACCGGCCTCTATCTCCCCGCTTTTTCTTTTAAGTTCAAGAATAAATGGTATTGCGCCTGTAATATCGATAACGGCAAACAACACCATGAAAACTGAGAAAACATCTATTATCCGTACACTCATGGCTTTTTAAAATTTCTATTTTTCTTCTACCGAACGAATTTCATTTCATTAATAAGATGCGTTGCACCGGCAAACTTGTCAATGATAAATAAAACATACCTGATATCAACACATATGCATCGTTGCAATGCAGGTTCAAATACAACATTTCCGCTCATGGCTTCCCAGTTGCCGTCAAAGGCAAGACCAAGCAGATTGCCATCGCCATCAAGAACAGGACTTCCCGAATTACCACCGGTTATATCATTTGTCGTAAGAAAACACGCAGGCATTACCCCGTCCTCCCCATACTGCCCGTAATCCTTATCGCGGTATAGCTGTTTTAATTTCTCAGGCACCCTGAATTCATGATTTTCAGGATTCTCTTTTTCCATCACCCCTGATAGTGTAGTGCGAAAATCGTAATGTACCGCATCCCTGGGATAGTAATCCTCGACCGTGCCATAGGACAATCTCATAGTAAGATTGGCATCGGGATAAAAAACCTTATCCGGATTCATTTCCAGAAGTCCGGCTATAAACAGGCGCGATCCCTTCTCATAATTCTCATCAAATGATGCCACTTTCATATATACTATCCTGTATACATCCAGTGCAGACTGGGCAGCCTGAAAGGCAGGATCCTTTTTGAGAACTTTCATGGAAGGCTGATCCAGGAATTTTTTCATTTTTTCAGGATTCGCAAAAATGGATTTGTTGAACATGTTTTCTGTGTACCCCTCATAATCATTTTTGTATTTCGACTGGATTTCAGCAAAAAGGTCAGGCAGCAATTCTGCCGGCACATTTTCATGGTACAGTTTAAGCATGGCAGGAACAACCTTCCGGTCGGTCTCTGCATTATATTCTTTATAAAAATTTTCCCAATTTACCTTCAGGTTACGCGTAAGTGAATCGATCAGGCTGTGATTGTCCGGATCACGCAGCATATTCATATACAAAAATGTGGCCTTATTTGCAAAGGCTATTATCTCTGTGGATGAGAAGAAAGTTTCGTATGTGTATTCCAATGTATGTTCATAGCGGGCCCTGCCTTCCACGGAGTTTTTAATCAGTCCGAGAGCCCCTCCGTAGGTAGCCCTTCGCCGGCGGTCCGCATTGACCCATTTAGTAAAATCAGCTTCCTGCTGCTCTTTCAAACCAATTATATTCAGCCGGTTAAATCCCTGGTTTTGCCCTATTGAATATTTCCAATAATTGGAAGAGAGGAAATATTTCGACGCATATTTAATATTCACTTTTTCATCGGCCAGCATGTCTTTCTTCAGAATATCCTGGCGAAGTCCCCGTATTTTAATCCGGTTGGGATTTGTTATTTCCATCATTTCCTTTATCTCATATGATGTCATATATCGCTGTGTGCTGCCAGGATAACCCAACACCATAGCAAAATCATTTTTTTGCACACCCTTCAATGAAATGGAAAGTGAGTGTTTGGGTTTCAGGGGAATATTATTTCTGTTATAGGTTGCAGGCTTACCACCCGGTGAGCTATATACTCTGAAAACACTAAAATCGCCAGTGTGCCGCGGCCACATCCAGTTGTCGGTGTCAAACCCGAATTTGCCGATGGAAAGCGGGGGTGCCCCAACCAACCGAACGTCATTATAATCTTCATAAACGAACAAGTAAAAATTGTTCCCGCCAAAAAGTGATTCCACACTTGCATTATAATCCCCGCCGGCAATGGCTGAAGTAGTTATGGAATCAGCGATCACCGCAATTTTCTCCTTTCTTTCTGCTTCTGACATGGTATCCGAAAGCGCTGCCATGATCCTGGTGCTTACATCCTCGATTCTCACAAGAAAAGTGACTGTCAGATCACTGTTTGGCAACTCCTGTTTTATATCCTTTGCCCAAAATCCATCCTGGATATAATTGTGTTCCACGGTACTGTGATTCTGGATTGCATCAAAACCACAATGATGATTTGTAAGTAAAAGACCCGATTCAGAGACTATTTCACCGGTGCATCCACCGTTAAACAGCACAATGGCATCTTTGAGGCTTCCATTGTTGATACTGTATATTTGCTCTGCTGTTAGTTTGAGTCCAAGAGAATTCATTGTATCCATATTGAGCCTCTGAATAAGAGGCAACAACCACATCCCCTCATCAGCCTTCATGTTAATGCCCGGGAATAAGAGCATACCAATAATTACACCAACAAATCTTTTCATATTTCTGAAAATGTATAAACTAAAAACAGTGCAAAAATCAAGAAATTAAATCAAGCTCCTCATCCAAAAACGAAAAAGTTTTGCGGTGAAATGGAGAAAAGCCATATTTATGAATGGCAGAGCGGTGTCTGGGGGTAGGATAGCCTTTGTTTTCATCCCATCCATAATACGGCCAGTCATGGTGCAACGACAACATATATTCATCCCTCCATGTTTTGGCCAGTACAGAAGCAGCTGCGATGGATGCATAAATCCCGTCGCCCTTGACTACGCAGGTATGCGGGATATCCCGGTATGGATGGAACCGGTTGCCGTCTATGAGGATATGTGCCGGCCTGACCAGGAGTTGGTCAAGGGCAAGATGCATGGCATGGATTGAGGCCTGCAATATATTAATCTCATCGATTTTTTCATGTCCGACACTGGCAACTGCCCAGGCCAGCGCAGTGGATTCAATTTCGGGACGAAGCTGATTACGCAGTTCAGGTGTAAGCTTTTTTGAATCATTAAGAAACCGGTTCCTATAGCAGGGAGGAAGAATAACAGCCGCCGCATATACAGGTCCGACAAGGCAACCCCTGCCAGCTTCATCACATCCGGCTTCAAAAACTGTTGATATCAGATGGCTTTTTAACAAAATTGGAAATTATATGGAATTTCATTCATTTGCCATACCCGGAAATCAAAAAAAAAATCCATAGAAGGCAAAACTTTATACATTTGTAAAGAAAATAATTTTCCCTTGTTTTGAAAAGAAAATTCGTCACTAATCTTGCCCTTCTGCTTTTCCTGAACTTACTGGTCAAACCCGTTTATGCCTTCGGTATTGATGTAGGTGTTCAGAATGCCGTTGGAGCCAGTGTGTACGGAAATTATTTCATTCTGCTGAACTTCTCCCTTATTTTCCAGATAATACTTGACCTGGGAGTTGAAAATTTTACCCGTAGTGAAATCGCACGTCACGTGCATCTGCTGAACAAGTATTTTTCAAATATCCTGCCGCTTAAATTCATCCTGGGATTAGTTTATTACCTGGTCTGTTGCATCATCGGTTTTTTCCTTAACTGGAAAATGGCCGAATTCAGCTTATTGCTGATTTTACTGTTCAACCAGATCCTGGCATCATTCATCCTGTATTGCAGGGCAAATCTCGGGGGGATGCATCATTTCAGGGCCGACAGCATTATTTCCGTAGTTGATCGCTTCGTAGTGATTGTCATCTGCGGTATTCTTCTCCTGAACCCGGTAACACGGGCTGTTTTCCACATTGAATGGCTCATCTATTCACAAACGTTGGCATACCTCATTACGGCTTCACTGGCATTTGGACTAGTGTTTTCGAGGGCACATCCCATCCGGTTCCGGTTCAACTACAGGTATTATTTATCTTTTTTGAGACGCAGCCTCCCCTATGCCCTCCTTATCCTGCTCATGGCAACATATATGCGCATTGATTCAGTTATGCTTGGAAAGATGCTTGAAAACGGAAAGGAGCAAGCCGGGATTTATGCTCAGAGTTTCAGGATCATTGAGATACTTTCAAACTATGGATATCTTTTCACTATAATCCTGCTCCCGGTTTTTTCACGCATGATCCAACACGGTGAATCCGTGGAATACCTTACCCGCCTTTCATTTACACTTCTTTTTATCCCTGCCCTTGTGGTTGCCTTCGGATGTCTGAGTTACCGGTATGACATTATCGATTTTCTTTATAATGAACACATCAAACATTCGGCACGGGTATTTGGGATTCTGATCTTTAGCTTCCTGGGCATTTGCATGACCTATGTTTTTGGCACCCTGCTAACCGCAAACGGCAGCCTGAAAGAACTAAACACTATGGCGGCGATCGCCGTGTTCATAAATCTCACCCTGAATTTTATTCTGATCCCCCGTTTTGGTGTTTTTGGCGCGGCATCAGCCAGTATGGTGACACAACTTTTCACGTCTGCCTACCAGATCATCCTGGTAAAAAAGATCTTCAGGTTCAGAATCGATTATATCCTGCTTCTCAGGCTTGCGGTTTTCATTGTACTGGTTGCCCTTACAAGCATATTTATCCGGGAACTTCCCATAAAGTGGATTTATTCCTTCGGACTGTTTATGATTGTGGGTGCCCTGCTTTCGCTTGCCACCGGCATCTTAAGCATTAAGTCTATTTTTAAGGTTGTTTTCTCCATTCCCACTCCGTGAAAGGGCATAGGGGCTGCCCCCGGACGGACTGTCTTTGAATTAACAGAATAAATCGGTAGTTTTGCTTATATCTACGCTGTACTCCGGATTATGAACCTCGTTTTTGATATTGGAAACACGCATACAAAAACCGGATTGTTTGACAAGGGTAAATTGCTTGAAAGTCAACGCCTTGAATCAATCACCCGGGACACCCTGGTATTGATCCTTGAAAAACACTCCCCGGAAGCGGTGCTGGTTTCCTCAGTAGGAAAGGCTGAACGTTCCCTCTTTGACTCCATCGGAAACAAGCTGAAATCATTGATTTTTCTTGATCACTCCCTTCCTATGCCTCTGAAAATAACATATGCCACCCCGGAAACGCTGGGACACGACAGAATTGCCGCTGCTGCAGGAGCCAGGAGCCTGTTACCCGGTTTACCCTTATTGATCATGGACCTGGGGACGGCGATAACTATTGATCTCGTTACAGCCGGTGGTGAATTCAGGGGAGGCAATATATCACCGGGGCTACTTACCCGGTTTAAATCATTACATGATCATACAGCCAGGCTACCCCTCGTAAGAAAAGACACCAGCTTTCCTGAATTCGGAACAGATACCCAATCCGCTATCGCCGCGGGTGTTCAGCAGGGAATTATCCTGGAACTCAATGGCTATATACAATTATTTGAAAACCGCTACCCGGGCTGCAAGTTCGTCATCACGGGCGGTGATGCGGATTTCTTTGTTCATAAGCTAAAAAAGCCCATATTTGCATTTCCGGATCTGGTGCTGACCGGCCTTAATCATATTCTTGAATTTAACAGCCCTGGAACCAGGCAATGAAAATACGTGAAATTACATGCAGGGCAATGGCATGGGGTATTCTGCCCGTAATTATCATAATGGGATCCATCGTTTCATGTAAAAATGATATTGAAACGATCAATGCACTCAATAACGAAATAAAGCTTCCCGACCAGTCAGGCTTTGACATTGAGATTACATATACGGATTCAGGAAGGATCCAGGGCAAAATCTATGCTCCCGAGGTGAATAAATACGATAGGGGCGAAGAACCATATGTTGAATTTCCAAAAGGAATGAAGGTGATTTTTTATGATAGCCTTGAAAGGCCTAATTCCTACATTAAAGCAAACTATGCTATCTATTTTGAAAAAAAGCAGCTATGGGAAGCCCGGAACCAGGTAGTTGCTGAAAACCAAGCGAATCATGATAAGCTTGAAACCGAACAAATGTTCTGGGATCAGAAAGAAGAGAGAATATATTCCGAAAAATTTACCCGACTCACCAATGCAGATGGCATATCCTATGGTGAGGGAGGATTTGAATCGAGGCAGGATATGACTAAATGGCGCCTTAAAGGTTCCAGCGGGACGTTGAATGTTTCCAACGATAATATTACAGGACCGGAATAAATGGCTGAAGGAGGTTCACAGTTATGATAAATGAGGCATTGCTTGTATTTACCACCCTGCTGCTGGCCGCTTTTTTTGCCGCCATGGAAATTGCATTCTTTGCATCTAACAAGTTAAGACTGCAACTCGACAGGAAACAGGGGTTGTTTTCATCACATATCATAGGGATCTTTCAGGCCCGTTCAGGTCAATACATTGCTACAATCCAGCTCGGGAGCAATTTTGCCGTTGTCATCTATGGCATCATTATGGCGCGCCTGCTTGAGCCCTTTCTGGCTACCTTTCTGTATACTGAATTCAGTATGCTGGCTGTTCAAACCCTCATTACCACACTGATCGTACTTACGTTTGCTGAATTTCTTCCGAAAGCCCTTGTCAGAATTAATCCGAACCTGGCTCTGCGATTTATGTCATTCCCCCTGTTCCTTGTTTTTGTAATTTTTTACCCTGTATCCTGGTTTATTCATCGGCTTTCCAATCTTATTCTTAAAAACATCCTGCGTTCTGAATCCGTCAATCAATATGACAATATGGTTTTCGGAAAAATTGACCTGAATCACCTCATTGTTGAAAGCCAGGATAGAAGCGGAGAAAGCAACAGCGAAGAAAAGGCTGAGATAAAACTGTTCCAGAATGCGCTTGATTTTTCCAATGTGAAAGTCAGGGATTGCATGATCCCCCGTACCGAGATAATGGCAATAAGCCATGACAGCACCGTTGAAGAGCTTAGGCAGCAATTCATTGAAAGCGGTTTTTCGAAAATCCTTGTTTACATGGACAACATTGACAATATGATAGGCTATGTCACCTCAAAGGAACTTTTCAGAAACCCTCCCACCATCAAGTCGATGATGATTGAAATATCCTATATTCCTGAAACAATGCAGGCAAATAAGCTGCTGAAAAAATTTATCCAGGAACGCAGGAGTGTTGCCGTGGTAGTGGATGAATTTGGCGGGATTTCGGGGATGATTACAATCGAAGACATCATGGAAGAGATTTTTGGTGAAATTGATGACGAACATGACGTGGATGAATTCATTGAAAAACATCCTGAGGAAGGACAATTTATTTTCTCGGGCAGGCTTGAACTCGATTATTTGAATGAAAAATACAATCTGGGCCTTCCCGAATCAGAAGAATATGATACATTAGCCGGATATATTATCTACCAATATCAAAGCATCCCTAAATTAAACGACAAAATTATCGTGGGACAGTATGAATTCAGGATACTGAAGGTAAGCCGCACCCGCGTTGATCTCGTTCAACTGAAATCAGTCCAGCATTGAAAACCTTATTTTGCAGCGTTTTGCAAATTACAATCGCATCGCTATTTTTTTAGTTTGATTCTTTTAGAATGATATTAATTACTATATTCGTACCCTGTTTTTTTGAACCTTTTAACCATAGTTTTACATGGCAATTTTAGAGAAATTAAGAGTTAGAGCCGGGCTTTTGCTGGCAATTGTAATAGGTGTTTCATTACTTGCATTCGTTTTGGGTGATTTTCTTAACTCGGGAGGATCTCTTTTCACCCGGTCAAAATTTGAGATCGCGGAAGTATCAGGCAAATCCATTGCGTATACTGATTATGAATCCAAGGTAAAAGAACTTGAAGATATTCAGAAAATGCAGTCGGGTTCCGAGGCCCTCGACGAACAAACAGTTGACCAGATCCGCAACGTAACCTGGGAAAACATGATCCAGGATATGCTTCTGGAAAAACAGTTTGCTAAACTCGGGGTGGATGTGTCTGAGGATGAATTGAAAGACATGATCGCCGGTGAAAATCCACATCCTGCTATTGCACAGCTTTTCACGGATCCGCAAACCGGTATTTTTAACCGCCAGGCATTCAATAATTTTATGCAAAGGATACAGGGTGAAACGGAAGAGTCACAGGAAAAAACGTTTTACCTCTATATTGAAAATGAAATTTTCAGACAGCAGAGATATCAAAAATACCTGACCCTTGTGAAAAAGGGCCTTTATGCCACAAGTCTGGAAACAAACAGACAACAAGGAGAATCTGGCAGAAAAGTTGACGGCGATTTCCTTGTTCAGAATTTCAATTCGATTTCAGATTCAGCCATACAGGTAAGTGAAAGTGACCTGAAGAAATATTTTGACGAAAACAAAAATCTGTATAAACAAGACGAATCAAGGGATATCCGGTATGTCTATTTTGAAGTAGTTCCTTCCAAAGTTGACTTCAACTATGCAAAACAATGGATTGAGACCCTGAAGCCTGATTTTGAAAAAGCAGAGGATGTTAAACAGTTTGTGAATCTGGAATCCGACATTCCCTTTGATGAAACCAACTATAGCAACGGTGAATTGCCCGATACCCTGAATAATTTTATGTTTGGCGCAACCCCGGGTGCTACATTTGGCCCCTATTTCGAGAACAATGCCTATAAAATTTCCCGACTTGCCAAAATTAATTTCCGCCCTGATTCTGTAAAAGCCCGTCATATTCTGCTCAGGGCCACACAAAACACTGCAGAGGCTGTATACAAACAGGCTGACAGTCTGATGAACCTAATTAAAAAAGGAACTGACTTTGCCACATTGGCCATGTTATATTCTTCGGACGGTTCAGCACAAACTGGCGGTGACCTCGGTTGGTTCAGGGAAGGGGCAATGGTAAAACCATTCAGTGACAGTTGTTTCGAAGGCAGAAAAGGTGACGTTAAGCTTGTCGCTACACAATATGGCCTTCATGTCATACAAATTCTCGATCAGTCAGCCCTGATCAAAAATGTACAGGTTGGAACACTGGTTAAAAATGTGGTTCCGAGCGAAGCAACCGATCATGAGTACTATGTGAAAGCCAATGAATTTGCCGGTGTAAACAATACCTACGAGAAGTTCAATAAAGCCCTTGAAACCGGAAAAGATACGTTAAAATCAGCTGTTGCCCTTAAACTGGTGCCCATGGAGAAAAAAGTTAACGACATGGTTCAGGCCCGGCAGCTTGTGATATGGGCTTATAAGGCAAATTTGCATGATGTGACTTCCAATATATTGAAACTGGGAAACAAATATATAGTAGCCGCGGTTGAAAAGGTACGTGAAGAAGGTTACGCACCGTTCGAAGAGGTACGTGCAGACCTTGAGAACAAGGTAAAGCAGGAGAAAAAGGCAGAAAAAATATCCGCTTCAATAGAATCAAAAAAGAACGGTGCCACAACTCTTGATGAACTGGCGAAAAACCTTGGTGTTCAGACCCAATCAGTGACTGAAGTCCGCTTTAACTCTTCTTCATTGGGAAATGCAGGTGTTGAGCCCAATGTAATTGCTGCTCTCTGTTCACTTGAAAAAGGAAAGGTATCACAACCGATTGTTGGAGAGAATGGCGTGTATGTGCTTGCAGCAAACGACATCGTTCAGCCTTCTGAAGAGGAATTGAAATCCATGACTGAGCCGGTACGCAACAACATCATCCGGGGATATGGTGCCCGTACCAATTACCTCACCCTTCAGGCCCTTAAAGAGCTTGCCAATATCAAGGATAACCGCCGGGAGTTTTACTAGCCGATAGGACCGGGATAATCGGTAATCGGTAATCGGTCAATATAAAAAAAACCGTGAAGTTTTCCTTCACGGTTTTTTGCTTTCTCTCTCCCCTCTCACTTCCCATCAACTATCAACCAACAACTATCAACTAACCAGTCCCCAGTCCCTAGTCCCTCGTCACTTCTCCCCAGTTCCCCCAAGCATTTCCTTGGCTTTTAACAACCTGCGTACAGGAACGAGATAATCGGTAAATTCCTTGTAACTCATATCCTTCAGGTAAATTGCCCCATAACTTCTGCGGAACAACGGATTGGTGCTTCCATAAAAGAACTCCTTGCCCAGGAGGTCGATCAGGTGATTTAATTGTCCCACCCATATCTTCTGTGCCAGTTCACTGAAGGTACCATCGAGTTCATAACTTGGGAAACTGGCTGATTTCTGGCTAAGGAAACAGCTGCTGAACATATTATGCAATACGGCAAATGAATTGAGTGATACAGGAACAATCGTGCTGATTTCGGTGAGTGCATACCGCGACCAGATATTTCTATATCCCCATATCCTGATATTCATTTCAGGATGGATGGCCACATACCTGTCAATGGCTTCCGATAGTGCAATAAGGGTCTTATAATGAGTGTCCGGTCCGCTGCCTTCAGGATCAAGCGCCAGGGTTATGATGGTCGGTTTAATCTTTTCGAGCAGGGCAACAATGGGCATTACATCCAGTTCAATGTTCGGATACTCGGGAAAAATATTAGCGGAATAAAATGGCAAACGGAGATGGGATACATGGTCCATATCAATACCAAAGTAAGCCCAAACCAGTTCAGCTTCATATTCCCGAAGCCAGCCCTTGATCAGATGGAAAATTGAAGGTTCTGTGCGACCGGGCTCTATCGACTGCAATTGTGTCAGCAGTTCTCCTACATATGAGGTCAGCTTTTTAAGGTCATTTGTTTTCAAATGATTCAGGAACAGCCTTGTTAACCGGGTGCTGATGTGGAAATGCTGTATATCTTCATCCTGTAGTGCAATGCCATTCAAATAGCCCGTAATGTCATCCTGAGCATTGCTGAAATCAGCCAGACTTTTTTGTTCATCGGCAATTCTGCCACTGGCCAGCAACATCTGGAGATTTTCAAGCCGCTCGGTTACATAAAAATTCGTTACGGCAGTGAAACCACTCGTACAATAGACAAAATAATTTTCATTGTTCGGAGACCTCACCAGGTGGTGCAACAAAGGAAAATAAGCAAGCTCAATATCGTCATGATGGGGAGCCGTATGCAAAATCCGTTGATTATCGGGAACGTCAATTCCCTTCTGTATTTTCTCCACCAGGCTCTTATAGGTCTGCTCGCTTAATTTGTCGAGAGGGGTATTCATGATTTCACAGGCTATTCTCCATTCAGGTGAATCCACCGCTTTAGAATCACAATCATAACGTGATGCCTCAACAAGCGATACATTATTCCTGTCAGAGCCTGATATAATCAGTTTTTCAGAATAGTTGGCGGGGAGCTTTTTATCTTTGTATAACTGCTTGATATTCTCCTCACTCAGCGTAAGGCTGGCCGTTGCACTTTGTGTCACATAAAACCGAGCATTTTTTAATTTCTGCAGACTGGTTGCCGGGTACGTTATACCCGCCTCACGTTCCACAGCATTGTAAACCTGTTCTGACTTGGCCTGTCCGGCAGCGATAACAATGGCTACCGTATCCGGATTATAGGTGATCGTTTCCAGGCCGATTGTTATGACGGCCTTTTTGCGGACAAGCTCGATACCTCCGAGATCAGTTGCTGCCGCTGCCTGTGTTTCATAATTGATGTTGGTGAGCCGGGTATGGGAATGATGGGCGGAACCCTTAACATTAAAGGCAATATGGCCGTCAGGACCAATTCCACCGAGAAAGAAGCCGATACCGCCCCGCTTGCGGATATCATCCTCATAATCCTGGCAGAACTGATCAAACAATTTAATTGTCTTTTGCTTTAACAGGTCACGCTCATTTTTTGGTTTTGTGATGCGCAATCCCAGGTCAATAAATCCATCCGGAAAAACTTCATCCAGGTTCTGGATTTTACCAAAATCCTTCTTAGATTTCTCGGGTATATCATAGGTATTGATAAGATGGACTTTCTTGGGATCAAGGCCAAAACCATCGATATAGAAATTCTTGACAAAATAGGTAAATGACCTCTCATGTTCCGGTTTAATGGGAAAAAACTCGTCGAGCTGGAAGAACTCCAGGGAACGCAGATCAGGCTTCAGGTTTTTGTCAAGCCCTATCTTTCCGAGAATTCCGGACTCCATTTCCTTTTTCCAGTTTGCAAGGTAGAACTGCACCCATTTGATAAAAAATTCAGGTGTTTTGCCCGTGGGAAGCGCAATCACACCCCCCGGATTCAGACTGACCCATTCAAGAAAACGAAGTGCTGTTAATTGGCCTAGTTCAATATAGTTGTCCACAATAATTGTGGAAATGCGGTGATACTTTCTACTTAATGCGAAGTCCTGGTGAATATCGTTGAAATAAGTTTCAACTTTACTTGATGCATTGTACTTCATACTATCTTAATTTATGGTTTTGACTACGAAGGATTTTACTTAAAATCAGGCCTGTTGCCCCCATGGCTACAGAGAATTCAGCAAATGATGAAAAATAAATGGTTGGCATTACAAATCCCATTTCCACCATTTTTCCTGTTTTGCGGGTTATTCCCGGTAAAATATAGGTAGTAAGCAATTCATGTCGGCAGGTTATTTCCCCACCGATGACAATGAGATTGGGATTGAGCAGTCCGGTAATCCGGGCGATCTCATCACTTATCACATCGCATATTTTGTCAACTGCATAGGCTGACACTTTGCAGCCTCCCAGGGCATAATCGGCAAGCCTTTTAAAGGAGATTGCCTCAGGTTGCTGGTTATCGCGAACCAATGGAAAATCGGTCCCGTATTTCCTGATGCTGGCAAGAACCAGGGTTTGAATATCAGGTAGCGGATCAAAGATCTCACCCGCCGTTCCTGCAATACCCTCATATAAGCTATTGCCTATGATCAATCCGGCTCCCAGGTTCTTTGATTCCTTATTATAGGTAAGATAAACAATATGCTCAGGTAATTTTTCCCCGATCGGATGGTACCAGGAAATGCTGAGTGCCCCGGCATTTGCATCATTTACAAAATATACAGGCTTACCCAATCTTTTTCTCAGCTTCTCACCAATCTCAAGATTCCTGAGCTGAAGCAAGGCAGAATACTGGATCATCCCGTTAACGCTGTCAATCAGCCCGGGCATGGCTATTCCTATTCCAATAAATGACCTCGTAATTAATTCCTCTTCACTCAGTGTCTCGCGGATAAATTTCTCCAGTACACTCAACGCGTTATCCTGCCCGATTGTAACAGGAACTGATTTTTCACCCTGTTCATGTATTCTTCCTTCGAAATCGATCTTTACAAATCGGAGTTTGCTTTTAAACACCTCGATACCCAGCATAACACCAATGTCGGATCTTATCTTCCACAACACGGGCTTTTTGCCCCCTTTTTGCGTGGAATCCCCTGTGCGGCTGATTGTGATAAACCCTTTGCGATCGAGGATGCGGAGAATATATAATATTGTGGAAGGTTGAAATCCCGTGAGCCTTGATATCTCTGCACCGGATATCTCCCTGTGCGTGCGTATTATATTGAGAACCTGCCTGTGGCTGTTCTCTGTGAGTGAATAGAAATCCGGGCCGGATAGCATTTGTTAGTTTATTCAATGAATAAACAAATATAATCCAATCTTGTACGAATGTCAAGCAAAATCATGAAAATATTTTCAGGCCTGCGCTGTTCAACTTTTTGAATCTGCTTGATTTGGTCGGTTCAAAGATTATGTAAACCTGTTAAACGTCATTTTTTTTAGCACGGCAATTACTTTAACTTCGGAGGTCAATCATTAACTATATGGAAAGAATATTGATCATCGGTGCTGCAGGTCAGATAGGCTCGGAATTAACCCTTGAATTACGGCGTATTTACGGCAATTCCAGTGTATTTGCCACCGATGTGAAGGATGCCCCTGCTGATATTAAGGAAAGCGGACCGTTTCAACTGCTGGATGTGATGGACGACAAACATCTCATTCATTTTGTGATCCGGAATAAAATAACTCAGATTTATCATCTTGCTGCCGTTTTGTCGGGGAATGCCGAAAAGCTTCCAACACAGGCATGGCATATCAACATGAACAGCCTGATGAATATCCTTGAAGTGGCAAAACTGGTTGAAGACGTTAAAAAAGTTTTTTGGCCCAGTTCCATCGCGGTCTTCGGTAACTCCACTCCGAAGGTAATGACCCCGCAGCTGACGGTGATGGAACCATCCACAGTTTATGGGATTAGCAAGCTTGCAGGAGAAAGATGGTGCGAGTATTATCACAACAGGTACAACATAGATATCCGGAGTGTGCGGTATCCCGGACTGATAAGTCATAAAACCGAGCCGGGTGGTGGTACAACCGACTGGGCTGTGGAAATATTTTTTGAAGCAGTGCGTAAGAAATGCTATACGAGCTTTATCAGCGAGGACACCGCACTACCCATGATGTACATGGATGATGCCATCAGTGCTACCATCAGGCTGATGGAAACCGATAAAGCCAATCTCTCGTGCCATAGTTCTTATAATCTCAGTGGTCCGAGTCTTTCACCGCGACAGGTAGCCATAGATATCCGGAAATATATCCCCGGGTTTGATATTCTGTACAAACCCGATTTCAG
>JBGSSA010000091.1:0-8238 GCA_041737295.1 Bacteroidales bacterium
AAATTTTCATTCTTCTTGATTGAAATGATCTGTCCGAGGGTATATGTGACTAGCCCGGCGCATATCTGGTGATAACCCGGCTTTTCAGTTTTCACATGATTAAAGATCTCCTGGAAGTTGTGAATGATATTTTCATCAAAACCAATCTGTATTATATGCGAATTATTCAAAATTTCAGAGGAATGGATCATTTTTTCAGCTGCCTCACCAACAAATCCGACATAGTGTTCTTTCCAGCCCTTGTCCTTAAGCGGTCTGTAGCGGTGCCAGAGATTTGGCTTAAGTAGGATCACTGACCCTTCACGGATGGGGAATGACCCTTCCCGGGTTTCCATGATCCCTTCCCCCTCGGTAATATAATTGATCTGATATTCTTGCAGCGTCCTACCATTATACCAGTTGAAATTGTAACCGGTCGGATGGCCTGAAGGCGGATAATCTGAATCCGGTTCCACCTTGGCCGAACCTGCTACAGTAAGATACAATCCCCAGTCTTTATCGTCTGCATTGTGTGTTAAATACTTAAAAGAGTCATTCATAACGCGTTTATCATTTTGTACAAACAATTACTCAGTTTATGTATTGAATTGGCATAAAATGAATAATATATTTGATCAATAATAAAGCCAAATTAGTAATTATTTCATAAAACTATGAATTCCATTCTCAGTATTCTCCTAATGGCAATCGGCAGTATCTGTGCTGCAAGCTTCTATGTCCCCATCAAAAAAATCAAAGGTTGGTCGTGGGAATCGTATTGGATCGTGCAGGGTGTATTTTCCTGGCTCCTCGTTCCGGTTCTTTTTGCATGGTTGACAGTCCCGTCAGGTACGTTGGGTTCCATACTCGGTGATTCACCTTCATCTGCAAAATGGTGGGCTGTGTTCTACGGTGCACTTTGGGGAGTTGGTGGATTGACATTTGGACTCAGTATGCGTTATCTTGGCGTTGCCCTCGGACAGTCAATTGCCCTGGGACTTTGTGCAGGCATAGGTACTCTTGTTCCCCCGCTTGTAAGCGGACAGAACCTGTTTGGTGACCGGGCCGGCATTTTAATGCTTATTGGTGTATCGATCAGTCTGGCAGGTATTGCAATTATTGGTTATGCAGCCGGTCTCAGGGGTAAAAACATGACCGAAGAAGAGAAGAAAGCAGCTGTAAAAGAATTTGCCCTGAAAAAAGGAATCCTGATCGCCATTCTGGCCGGTGTAATGAGCGCCTGTTTCAGCTTCGGGCTTACCAAAGGCGAGCCGATTAAAGAACTTGCATTATCATTGGGTACAAATCCATTGTTTGCCAAAAACCCGGTTATTATATTTGTAACACTGGGTGGTTTTTTTACAAACCTGATTTACTGTGTATTTCTGAATATAAAGAATAAAACATACCGTGATTACGTGTCGGTTTCTCCCTCCATTCTGCTGAACAACCTGTTGTTCACAGCCATTGGGGGTACATTATGGTATTTTCAGTTCTTTTTCATGGGTATGGGCGAAAGCCTTCTGCCCGCAAGCATGGTTGCATTTGCATGGAGTATCCTGATGTCGATGAATATTGCGTTCAGCAATATCTGGGGTATTTTCCTGAATGAATGGAAAGGTGCCGGCAGAAAAACGGTGACTGTTCTGGTAATAGGAATTGTCATCCTTGTGATGTCGACGTTTGTGATTAAATTGTAGGCTGTAGGTGGAGTTGTCCCCCTTCGGAGGGGGCAGGGGGAGGATGTCTGTAATCCACCCCCTACCCCCGCCAGCGGGGGACAACGCCCCCTAAAAATCGTAAATCGTAAATCGTAAATCGTAAATAAATCATAAAATCAACAAATCATAAAATCAATAAATACAATGGATAAGGGTCAAATTTTACAGGCATATGAATATGCCCGGGAGCAATATGCTTCCCTGGGTGTAAATACCGATGAGGCGATCAAGACTCTTGATCAGATCAAGATAAGTCTTCATTGCTGGCAGACCGACGATGTTGGTGGTTTCGAAACACCCGATGCAACCTTAGGTGGCGGCGGAATTATGGCTACCGGTAATTATCCCGGAAAAGCCCGCACCATTCAACAACTTCAGCAGGATATCGAAAAGGTCATGAGCCTTTTGCCCGGAAAACAGCGATTGAACCTCCATGCCATTTATGGTGATTTCAAAGGTGTAAAAGTTGACCGCGACCAGATAGAATTAAAACATTTCCAGGGCTGGATCGATTGGGCTAAGAAACACAACACCGGAATCGACTTTAATCCCACCTGTTTTTCGCATCCCTATGCCAATGACGGATATACCTTATCCAGTAAAAATGAAAAATACCGTAAATTCTGGGTCGAGCATGTGAAGCGCACACGGGCGATCGGTGCTGAAATGGGAAAGCAATTGGGTACTCCTACTGTTAACAATATCTGGATTCCCGACGGCTCAAAAGACATGCCGATAGACCGCGCTACCCATCGTGCCTTGTTGAAAAAATCACTGGATGAGATTTTTACAGTTGAATATCCGAAGGAATACCTGAAAGATGCCATTGAAAGCAAACTGTTTGGCATCGGATCCGAGGCTATGGTAGTAGGCTCGCTCGAGTTCTATCTTGGATATGCCATTAAGAATAACAAACTCATCTGTCTCGATAATGGTCATTATCACCCGACTGAGCAGGTTGGGGATAAGATTTCATCCGTACTTCTCTATGTTGATGAATTACTATTGCATGTAACCCGGGGCGTAAGATGGGATAGTGATCATGTGGTTATCTTCAACGATGAGATACAGCTCATTGCTCAGGAAATTGTTCGTTGTAAGGCACTTGGACGTGTAAATGTAGGTCTTGATTATTTCGATGCCAGCATCAATCGCATCGGCGCCTATGTTGTTGGTACAAGGGCTGCCCAGCTGGCATTCCTTTTTGCCCTTCTCGAGCCCAATGAAATATTGAAAGCCTATGAAGAGGCTGGCCAGAACTTCGAACGCCTTGCATTGTTCGAAATCTTAAAGACCAAACCTTTTGGTGCTGTATATGATTATTATTGCCTCATCAATAATATTCCGGTTGGCATGGATTACGTTGCCGAGATTCAGAAGTATGAAAAGGAAGTTTTGATGAAAAGAGTATAAAGATCTGTATATGCCAATCAATGTAATAGCCGTATTCGACATCGGGAAAACGAACAAGAAATTTCTTCTTTTTGATGCTGACCTGAAACTGATTCACCAGGATGAACAGAAGTTCTCTGAAATTACGGATGAGGAGGGATTCAGCTGTGATGAAATCGGAAAGATAGAGACGTGGATGAAAGATTGTGTGTCGAATGTCATTCAACAGGGTTCATATATTATTTCAGCCGTCAATTTCACTACCTATGGAGCCAGTCTGATGTACATCGACGCCATGGGCAGGGCACTGACACCGGTTTATAATTACCTTAAACCAATGCCCCCTGAAGTGCTGGAAGGATTTTATGAATCATACGGCGGATTGGAAGAATTCAGCCGGAAAACAGCATCTCCTTCATTGGGGATGCTGAATTCCGGTCTTCAGGCCCTGTGGCTGAAAAGAAAAAAACCGGAAGTCTACAAAAACGTAGACACCGTATTGCATTTCCCACAATACCTGGCTTACCGGTTTACCGGGGGCAAGGTATCCGAGTTTACCTCCATCGGTTGTCATACAGCGATGTGGGATTTTGACAACAATTGTTATCACCCCTGGATGCTGAAAGAGGAAATTCCTGTTCCGCAGCCGGTTTCCAATTCTGCCACAACGGATGTTGAGATTGGAAAAAGTACCGTTAAAATAGGCATCGGAATTCACGACAGTTCAGCTTCCCTTGTGCCTTATATCAAGGGGACCACGGAGGAATTCATTTTGATCTCCACAGGTACCTGGTATATTTTTATGAATCCTTTCAATACGGAACCGCTCACCATGGAGCAGCTTAGAAAGGATTGCCTCTGCTATATGAGTGTGAACCAGCAACAGGTGAAATCATCAAGGCTATTTCTGGGTCATATTCATGACGTGAATGTGGAAAGGCTCAATGCCCATTTCGGTGTGGATGCAAACCTGTATAAAAAAGTAACCCCTGACGCCAAAATAGTATCAGGGCTGCTGGCTTCAGCAGGGAAACGCGTATTTTTTGCAAGCGCTATTCCTGCCGATTATATTGACACCACGGTTGATTTGCGGAAATTCAGCACATTTGAAGAAGCCTATCATCAACTGGTTCATGATGTGGTTAGCCTGGCAATGGAATCCCTTGATCTCATTATCCCGGCTAATGACAAAACAAAAGTAGTTTACGTCTCGGGCGGGTTTGCCCGCAGTGAGCTTTTTGTACGATTTCTGGCCACCAGCCTGCCGGATAAAAAAGTATATACTTCTGAAGTGGATAATGCCACCGCCTTGGGCGCCGCCATGGTAGTGTGGGAAAGTGCGTTTGGAGGGAAAATGCCGCAGCTCGACCTGAGTTTAAAGGCCTGTCTGCCCTTCTGATTTTCAGAACCCCGGCTGTTGACTTTCAACATTTGCGTTAATATATAATTTAAGGAAATGAACGAGATTCTCGATACACAGCTCATGCACCCGCGTGACCAGATCACTATGATCATCAGCCGCATTTACAAAAGGGGCATGACCACTACGTCGGGGGGGAATATTTCTGTAATTGATGAAAGCGGGGATATCTGGGTCACACCCTCAGCGGTTGACAAAGGCTCCCTGAGACCGTCAGATATAATGTGCGTTAAAGCGGATGGCAGTATCATAGGACGACACAAGCCCTCATCGGAATATCCTTTCCATAAAGCGATCTATAAGATGCGACCCGATATCCGGGCCATCATTCACGCCCATCCGCCGGCGCTTGTATCGTTCAGTATTGTTCACGAGATACCGGATACGAATATTATCAGCCAGGCCAAATACATATGCGGTCCTATCGGATACGCTACCTACGAGCTTCCCGGCAGCGAATTGCTGGGTGAAAGAATAGGCCGTGAATTCAGCAAGGGATTCAAGGCGATTATCATGGAAAACCATGGAACAGTGCTGGGAGGATATGACCTTCTCGATGCGTTTCAGCGTTTTGAAACACTCGAATTTTGTGCCCGTACGATCCTGTATGGAAAAACCATAGGCATGCCGCAGTACCTTTCCGACGCGCAGATCGATGATTTTGAAGCGCACATGCCGGGTTTGCTGCCTGAAATGGAAAGGGTCCTCTATCCGTCGGATGAACGGGAAAAAAGAGCTGAAATTTGTAAAATTGTTCACCGGGCCTGTGAACAGGGATTGATGATCAGCACTTATGGAACGGTTTCCATGCGCTGGCAAAACGATGATTTTCTTATCACCCCCACGAATATGCCCCGGTGGGACCTGCAAATCGGAGATATTGTACAGATAAAAGAGGGCAAACGTGAGCCGGGCAAAATGCCAAGCCGCGCCACCTGGCTTCACCAGGAAATTTACAGGAGAAACCCGGGTATTAATTCGATCATCCTGACACAATCACCTTACCTGATGGCATTCAGTGTTACCCATTCCCTCCTGGATGTGCGGACTATCCCGGAAAGCTGGATCTTCCTGCAGGATATTCCCGCTGTGCCATTTGGCATCCATAAGCGGGAAGGAATTGAAATTCCCGAATTGCTCGCCAGTGGGAACCCGGCTGTCATTATTCAGAATGACGCCATTCTTGTAACAGGGGATAAACTTTTGCAGACTTTTGACCGGCTGGAAGTTGCTGAATTCAGTGCCAAATCACTTGTTATGGCGAAACCTATCGGAAGCCTTATTCCGATCAACAGTCAGCAGGTGGATGAGCTCAGGAGGGTATTTTTGAAAAAAGGGACGAGTGACGAGTGACAAGTGACAAGGAATAGAATTTCCTCCCAGTTCCGCCGACAGGAGTTTATATATGAACTGGAGACAAATCAGGTAGCTGGAGAAGCCATTCAGCAGATTGTTCCGGACCTTACCAATAAATCTAAATACTAACCATGAAAAATACAGCTTTGATTTTGTTCCTGGCTATATCAATGCAGGCCGTGGCGCAAAATGTAATCCCATTATATCCGGGTGCCGTTCCCAACAGCAAACCCTACTCCATGAAGGAAATACGAATGGAATCCAATGGATTGCTGATAGGATTCCGGAAGATTTCCAACCCAACACTTGCTGTTTATCTTCCTGATGAAAAAATTGCGACCGGGGCAGCCGTGATCATTTGTCCGGGTGGTGGCTATGAAATGGAAAGTTACCGGCTGGAGGGGACAATAATTGCAGATGCATTTTTGAAGAAAGGCATTGCCGCGTTTATTTTAAAATACCGGCTGCCTAGCGATTCAATCATGATTGATAAATCAATCGGACCCTTGCAGGACGCGCAGCAGGCAATAAAAACCCTACGAATGCGTGCCGGGGAATGGAAAATCAATCCTGCCAAAATCGGCATCATGGGATTTTCGGCAGGAGGACATTTGGCTTCAACTGCCGGAACACATTTCGATAAGTCGTATATTCCCAATGAGGAGAAAATCAATTTAAGACCTGATTTTATGATCCTGGTCTACCCGGTTATCAGCATGCAGGACGAGCTAACCCATTTGGGATCGAGGAATGTGTTACTTGGAAAGACTCCCGGTAAGGAACTGATCGATCTGTTCTCAAATGAAATGCAGGTTAATGCCAATACTCCGCCCACCTGGCTGACCCATACCGGGGATGACAATGTGGTGACGGTTGAAAACAGTCTCCGTTTCTACCAGGAGCTGGTCAGGAATAAGATTCCGGTAGAAATGCACCTCTACCCCAAAGGCAATCATGGTTTTGTTCTGAGTCAGCCTGCTGATGTATGGATGCAGCCGCTGATCGAGTGGCTGGGGAAACTCTAGATTTCGCACGAATCAAGTTTCTAAACAATGAATAGCGAATACCATGCTTAAATCAATATTCGTACTGTTTTTAATCGGGATTATCACATTAATGGCTGAAGCCAAAATCACTCCGGGTCACTTACGATGTGAGTATTTGCAGAATCCCGGTGTTGTTGATGTTTTAAATCCACGGCTGTCCTGGGTGAATATTGCAGATAAAAGGGAACGAGGACAGGTTCAGACGGCATGGGAAATAAGAGTTGCAGGTTCTAAAGACAAGATTCTGAAAAACCAGGCCGATTTGTGGAACAGCGGCAAGGTTATATCCAATCTGTCCGTCAATATTTTTTATGGAGGAACAACACTTTCGTCTATGCAGGATTGCTGGTGGCAGGTGCGAACCTGGGATAAGGATGGAAAAGTATCTGAATGGAGTGAACCTGCCTTTTGGAGTATGGGGCTGCTGAAACCCGAAGAATGGAAGGCCCTTTGGATTGGTGCCCCGTGGCAGGGTGAAGAGGCATTACCCAAACCGCCACAGAGGAGGGCCGGAGACACTGCCGGAGCACAAAAGAAGCCCCCTCCTGCGCCTATGTTGCGGAAATCATTTGCTGTAAACAAAGAAGTGGCCTCGGCCCGTGCCTATGTGACCGGACTCGGCTATTTCGAACTTTATCTGAATGGTAAAAAAGTCAGTGATGATGTGTTGATACCTAACTTCACAGCTTACGGGAAACGTCCGGGCCTTGAGAATAACTATATTTCAATACCGGACAATTCAAGGGAATACAGGGTAATGTATTTATCCTATGATGTAAAAGATTTGGTGAAAAAAGGAGAAAATGCATTAGGAGTAATTCTCGGCAATGGCTTTTATAATGCCCCGATAAACTGGACCCAGTCTTACGGTTCCCCGAGGTTCCTGGGTCAGCTATATATTACGTATACTGATGGTACACAAGATATCATAATCAGCGATGACAGCTGGAAAGCATCCCGGAGTCCGATTGTTATGGACCTGGTTTATGGTGGCGAACACTATGATGCCCGTTTGGAGCAGAAGGGGTGGTGTAGTCCGGGTTTTGACGATTCAAAATGGGAGCAGGCTGCCATCAGAAAAACGCCGGAAGGTAAAATGAAGGCGCATATGTCACCTGTCGACAAGGTTATGGAATCACTGGCACCGGTCAAAATAGAACTTTTAGAGGATGGCAAATACAGAGTTGATTTCGGGGAAGAGATTTCGGGCTGGCTGCACCTGGTAAATGTTACAGGAGAAGCCGGGGAAAGGATTGACATTAAGTATCTTTGTGAATCTCCTGTAGGGGACAATTCCTATACACTTAAAGGAGGAGGCCCGGAA
>JBGSSA010000125.1:0-31361 GCA_041737295.1 Bacteroidales bacterium
TCCGCCAAGTTCAGGGAGATCTTTTTCCTTGGCCATTTCAGCAGTTATATCATCAATGCTGACGCCCATAATCGCCCTTTGCACAGCGCCGAATTCAATAAGATCCCTGACTACCTTCTGCACAATACTGGAAGGAATGGCGAATGAAATACCCACGTTTCCGCCTGAAGGGGATATAATAGCCGTGTTGATTCCAATCATTTCCCCTCTAAGATTGACCAGCGCTCCCCCACTGTTTCCCTGGTTGACGGAGGCATCAGTCTGGATAAACGACTCAATACGGTAATTGTCTTCAATGATCCGCATACTTCTGCCTTTTGCACTAACAATACCCGCTGTTACAGTAGAAGTGATATTGAATGGATTGCCAACAGCAAGTACCCATTCACCAACTTTCATGTCATCGGAATTTCCAAACGTGATATAGGGTAAATCCTTAGCGTCAACCTTAAGCAGTGCCAGATCGGTTGAATGATCAGTCCCGACTACCTTGGCAGTATATTCACGCTTGTCATTTAATGTAACAGTAACCTTTTCAGAATTTTCAACAACGTGATTATTTGTAACCAGATAACCATCGGCGGTAATAATAACGCCTGAACCCACACCCATAACCGGTTGGTTTTCACCTTGATATCGATCTCCATAAAAGAAGTCGTATATTGGATTCCGGTAGGAAACTGTGGATTGAGTCTTAACGTTTACAACACAATCAATAGTCTTGGCAGCTGCCATTGTAAAATCAGTAGAACTGTCAAGACCCGCTTTCAGGTTAACCATGCTGATGGGCTCCCTGGTAGCTGCAACGATGTTTTTCTCCCTTTTGTCGATAATAGCCGAATAAGCGAACACCGCAACCAAACCGCCTATTACTGAGGCTAACATAATTACTAATAGCTGTCTGTTTTTCATTTTTGTAAAAATTTAACTTTATCTTTAATCATTAATTAAATAGTAAAACCGGTAATCATTTAGCGGACAAATTTCACTTCCCAAAATTAGGACATTTGTCCGGGTATTGTGCTGGTTTAACATAATTTAACGACCGATGGAGCTGACGTTTTATAAATATGAAGGTGCAGGTAATGATTTCGTACTTATCGATGACAGAGAAATGCACTTCCCGGAAAAACGCACGGACCTTGTGAAATATTTTTGTGACCGCCGTTTTGGAATTGGCGCGGATGGATTGATGCTTCTCAGGCCTGACAGCAGAACCGATTATAAAATGGTTTATTACAATTCCGATGGCAATGAAGGGTCCATGTGCGGCAACGGAGGACGGTGCCTGGCCGCATTTGCCCATAAGCTGGGAATTATTGATAAGAAGGTGGTATTCACAGCTGTTGATGGAATTCATGAAGCAGATATACTTTCCGACAATTTTGTAAGTCTCAAAATGACCGATGTCCTTGAAATCGAAACAGGAAAGGATTTTTATTACCTCAATACAGGATCACCACACTATGTGAAATTTATGTCATCCATAGATGAGATTGATGTTTATGATGAAGGCCGGAAAATCAGGTACAATGAACGGTTCGCATCACCGGGAACAAATGTTGATTTTGTACAGGAGTATTCAGATCATATTGCGGTGAGGACTTATGAAAGGGGTGTGGAAAATGAAACGCTGGCGTGTGGTACCGGGATTGTTGCCTCAGTAATCTGCACCGGATTGCGGAAAGGAATTAATCATGGCAGTTTTTCATCTATTGTACATGCCAGGGGCGGTCAACTTAAGGTATCCTTTACCCGGAAGAATAACATCATCACGGATATCTGGCTTGAGGGACCGGCTACTTATGTTTTTAAGGGAGAAATCAGGGTTAGGGTCTAGATCGTTTTAGGTAAAATAAAAAAAGCGGTTGATATAAACCGCTCTTTATATAGAGATAATATTTCAGAAGGAAGAAATTTTCTACTTTTTTGCAATCACTTCCCCTTTAATGATAAGGGATGTATTGCCTTCAGTGGCATTAGTGGTTACTATGATTGATTTGGTAAATGCTCCACCGGATGCTGCATTATAAGTAACAGCTATCTTGCCCGATTTACCGGGTAGAATCGGTTCTTTTGGATAATCAGCAATGGTACAGCCACATGTTGGCCTGACTGAACTGATAATAAGCGGAACCATGGTAGGGTTCTTGAATTCAAATTCGGCTGCAACGGGTTTTCCCTGTTCAATCTTGCCGAAATCAACTGTCGTGGAAGTCCATTCAATACCTGATGCAGGCTTTGCTGCATCTTGTGCGCTTGCACTGGATAGACCGGCAAGTATCAGGACAGCAGATACAAGAAAAACGGATACTATTTTCATTCTGTTTATTTTAAATTATTGATATAAATATTTCAACTGCTAAAATTACGATATATTAACCTAATTTGTTTCCGGAATCCGTTAAAATTTGTTAACCCCCCAAATTGCAAGGTGCCGGGCCTGCATAAAAATGATATCGGAAAACCCATCTCCACAAATGGAAAACCGTAATTGCCATCAGGGAAACTGCTGGTAGGAATATCTTTTATCTCTAAATATTTTTACAATCAGCAAGGAAAAGAGATGCTGGAATGGCAAACGGCTCATTTAGGTTTATAATAGGTTAGTTATTGCAAATATTACGGGTTCAACCAATTACCAGCATTCTTTTTCCTGCAAGGCCTATATAACCAGGTTTAATACGGCACCTGACATGCATGGAACTAAATAAAACCTAAAACATCTAATTATGAAAATCATTTTTAATTTGATTTTATGCCTGCTCTTATTTGGCTTTTGCCCGACAAAGGCACAGGACATAAAAATTAACGGAACAGTAACTTCCGCTGAAGATGGTAGTCCGCTTCCGGGAGTGTATGTTAAAATAAAGGGCACCAATAATGGCACTGCAACAGATGGTAATGGAAAATTTCAGTTATCAGTGCCTGCTGATGCTACCCTGATATTCTCTTTCATAGGCTTGAAGGATCTTGAAGTTGCTGTCACGGGTCGGCTAATTATTGATGCTGTGATGGAATCATCAGTTACCCTGGTCGATGAGGTAGTCGTCACTGCTTTGGGTATAACAAAATCAAAAAAATCACTTGGATACGCTGTGTCGGACTTTAATACAGAGGATCTGAATAACCGACAGGTAATCGATGCAACCCAGGCATTGACAGGGAGGGTAGCAGGTGTATCGATATCTTCGACCTCGGGTGCCCCGGGAGCCTCCACATCTGTAATTGTGAGAGGATTGTCATCTATAACACAAAGTACACAACCACTCTATATTATAGATGGTGTACCGGTAAATAATCAATATTCCGGTGGCAACAGCACAGAGGCCGCTACAACAGCCAATCTGACTGTTGATTTTGGCAATGCAGCTTCTGACATCAATCCGTCCGACATTGAAACCATAAGTGTATTAAAAGGCGCTGCTGCGACAAGTCTTTATGGAACAAGAGCCGCCAATGGTGTTATTATTGTTACCACAAAAAGCGGTAAAAAAAATCAGAATTTAAAGGTTGATTTCTCGTCTTCCTATACACTCACGGCAGTAGGTCGTTTGCCTTATTACCAGAAGAAATATGGACAAGGATGGAGTGGCCATTTTGCCTATGAAGAAAATGGCAGCTGGGGTCCTGTGATGGACGGCGCTATGAGATTAACCGGAAATATTGTTGATAATTCTCAGCGCATCATGCCATTCAAATACCAGGAAAATGGCCTGCGAGATTTTTTTGAGTATGGCAATACTTTTAACAATGCTATTTCATTCTCAGGTGGCACTGAAAAAATCGGGTATTATGCTTCCTATGCCAACACCAATCAGGATGGGGTTTTTCCTGGTGATGCAGATATGCTAAAGAGAAACTCCCTGACCTTTAAAGCGAATGGCGGAACCGATAAAACTAAAATCAGCTTTAGCGCTTCATATACAAACAAGAAGATAAACGCTGTTGCCAGTGGCCAGGGAGATGATGCCGGAGGCGGAAAAGCGGTAATGCAGGAATTGATGGCAAACCCTGTAAATCATTATCTGCCTCTTTACAGGAACTACAACAACAAGTTCGATAATATAGACAACTATTTCAACCTGTATGCTCAAAATCCATATTTTACGATAAACGAAAATGGAAATGACTTTGAACAGGACAGACTTATCAGCAGCCTTGATCTCAGGCGTGAAATCATTAAGGGTCTGAGTGTTTCCTGGCGAGGCGGGTTGGATCAGTACAGCAATTTCTATCAGCGATACAGTGCCATAGCCAGAAAAACCCCTGGTTCTCCCAACTCAACTGAAAATGATGTTGCCGGTATGGTAAAAGAGGAAGGCAGAACGGTTAGCCAGATGAATTCCGATTTGTTTATTAATTACGATGGAAAGATGGATAATGGGGAAAGATTCCTGGAGTATAATGTTGTACTGGGTAACAATGTTAATCAAAGAACATCAGAGCGATTAACAACCATCGCAAGTGGATTAGTTGTTCCTGATTATTACAGTGTTACAAATATCAGTGGAAGTGCCGATGTTTCAACCTACCGGGAGATAAGACGCTCATTTGCGATTTTTGGAACTGTATCGTTGAATTTCAATGATTTCCTGTTTCTTCAGTTTTCCGGAAGAAATGACTGGTCATCCACATTACCTGTAGATAACAACTCCTTCTTTTATCCGGGTGTCAATCTGGGATTTATATTTTCATCGTTTTTGCCCAAGGGTATCCTAACTTACGGAAAAATAAGGGTAGGATATGCCCTTGCCGGAAACGATGCTCCGGCCTATTCACTCGATCCCTTTTACAGGTCGGCTATATTAAGAAATGGAGGTTATGGATTTACCTCTTATCCCGTTGGTGGTATCGCCGCTTTTGAAAAATACCGCAAACTGGGCAATCCAAATTTAAAGAACGAACTCTCTAAGGATTTTGAAGTAGGCACTGAATTACGGTTTTTTAGCAACCGTGTTGGATTTGATCTGGCCTATTATAAGAAGGTAACTACCGACCTGATTTTTGATGCCACTATTGCAGGATCTTCCGGTTTTGATATACAAACAACCAACCTGGGTCAGATAACCAACAGCGGAGTAGAATTGCAATTTGATCTGACGCCTGTTAAACAGCCGAATTTCAGATGGGATTTAACGTATATTTTCACAAAGAGTAACACTATTCTGGACGAGCTGTCTGCAGAACTTGGAGTGGAAGAATACGTGATTAATTCAGCCTATGAAACTGAATTTGTTGCAATTCCCGGTGAACAATTGGGTCAGTACAGGATACCTGATTATAAATATTCGCCGGATGGGCAGGTAATTGTCGGTGACAATGGATTACCCCTGGAAGGGGACAAAGTTCTCTATGCAACTTCGGTGCCCGATTATAAAATGTCAGTTTCAAATTCCTTCTCATACAGGGGTATTAACCTGTCGTTTTTATTTGATTATCAACAGGGTGGATATATGTATTCCAATACTGCCAACAGTTGCATGTGGTCAGGTAATAGTGAACAATCCCTGACCAATGACAGAAGACCCTGGGTAATACCTAATTCTGTAAGGGAAATTACTGATGAAGAAGGTCAGGTAACCTATGTAGAGAATTCCACCCCGATTTTGAATAGCTGGCATGAATACTATGCCAGCAATACTAACAAACCGATAGAAAGGAACAGGATTGTCGAGAAAACCTATGTAAAGCTCCGTGAAGCATCAATAAACTATTCCCTGCCAAAATCAATTGCTGAAAAAATGAGGCTAATCAATATCAATATAGGAGTATATGGTACCAACCTGTTCTTATGGACTCCGGCTCTCAACAGCTTTATCGATCCTGAAATGTCAACCTTTGGAAACGGTATTGAAGGACTGTTCGGCGAATTTGACGGATTGCCGCAAACCCGGTCTTATGGCATTAAGTTGAATGTTGCATTCTAAAATTAAAATTCACTACGATGAAAAATACGACAATATTAATAAGCATTTTAGTTCTTGGTCTTTTTGGGTGCAGTGAATACCTGGATGTGAACGAGAATCCGAATTTTCCCGAGGTGGTTGAAGACTATCTGATACTTCCATCTGCCGAAGCTGGACTGGCCTCTGTTATGAGTGCTGATTACGGCCTGATTGGTTCATATTGGGCACAGCACTGGGCTCAAAACAATACATCCTCCCAGTACAGGGTATTTGAAACCTATACCCTGAGCAGTAATGACAACCGGGTAGACGGTTCTTACCTTTCCATGTACCGGGATGCCCTTGGTGATAATGAAATCATCCTTCTGAAGGCAGAACAGGAAGAAAATTGGGGGCTGTATCTCATAACGTCCACCTTGAAGGCCTATGGATTTCAATATCTTGTTGATTTCTATGGTAATGTCCCTTACGATGAAGCATTTAAGGGAGAAGAAGGTAATTTTACCCCGGTCATAAACAACGGGGAAGATGTTTATGCATCTATTTACGAACTGTTGAACAACGCATTGGGAAAAGATATGGATGGTTTTGTCCCTGCCCGGTATGCTAATTACGATTTGCTGCTGGATGCAAACATCAGTGATTGGATTGATTTTGCCAATTCACTAAAATTGAGAATCATTTTAAGGCAATATGAAGCCAATAGTGCCTGGGCCAATACTGAATTAACCGGTTTACTGGCCAATGGCACTTTTCTCACCCGGGATGTTGCATTGACAAATTTTGAAAATGTCGACAGTAAATCCAATCCCCTTTACGAGGCTGACCAGCGCCAGTTAAATACAAGCCAGAATATACGGGCGAATGCTACCTTCACAACCTATCTTAAAGCCAACAGCGACGCAAGATTACAGTCACTATTCGCGGTAGTTGGCGGCAAGATAGATGGCATGATAACCGGATCGTATGAAATTCCTTCCACCGTGTGGAATGCTCCCGACGTTATTTCAAAACCTATTTTAACCGCCACAATGCCGTTTTATTTAATGACACAGGCAGAAACAAACCTCCTGCTTGCTGAAGCATATTTACGGTTAGGTGATGCAGCCACTGCTGAAAGCTATTATAAGGAAGGAGTATTAAACTCCTTTGTCCGCATGGGAGCCGATACAACCGGCATGAATTTATTCAGCACGGTATATAAGTTCCCATCAGATGGCTTCGAAGCCCGGCTAAAAGCAATTATCATGCAAAAATGGGTTGATGCTGCCGATGGACAAAGGGGTGCTGAAGCTTACCTGGAATGGCTTAGAACCGGTTATCCCGAAACTGCAGCACCTGACGTGCAGGCTGCCATACCTGCAGGAAGGGAATCAGACCTGCCAGAGGCCTATATACCGGGAACCCTGATTTACAGCAAAAAGGGTGCCTCAAATGGTAATTTTCCAAAAAGGCTACCCTATCCCGACAGTGAATTAAATTTTAATATCAATGCATCAGAATACAAGGATTTACCGGATGCCACGGTTATGCAAACAAGAGTATGGTGGAATCAACAATAAATAAGGCCATGAAAAACAGAAAACTAATTTATACATTGCTCGCAGCCTTGATCATCCCGTTCAGTGGTTGTGAAAAAGAATACAAAGATGAATCGAGAATAACGAATTTTCCCTTGTTTGAAATGGAAGGTGAATCCGAAATAATTCACACAAAGGGAGAACCCTATACTGATGGAATTGTAACAGCTACGGAGGACGGAAAACCAATCGATGTGAGTATTGAAGTAGTTGGTGAGGTAACCGGATACAGCGGAACAACCGTCAATGTGGATGTTTTTGACACATACGCAATTACCTATTCCGCAACAAACGCAGACGGCTATATTGGCATAGCCACACGGACAGTCTATGTTGCACCCCCTACCGGAGATCTGGTGACAAGCCTCGAAGGAATATACCTGAGCAATGTGCAAAGGACTCCTACATTCGCCGTTATCCCTCAGTATACCAATATGAAGTATATTTATATCTGGAAAACGGAAGATAATAAGTTCGAAATTTCCTGCGCACTGGGTGCATATTATTTTATCGGAAGGGATTATGGTTATGGCTTTGCTTTCCAGGGAGCCGTTATAACAGCCAATAATATTCCTGCCAATGATTTTACCATAAGCCAGGCATTAGCACCGGATTTTGGTAATGTGGCTGATATTACTGATTTTAAGGTTGATGCAGTCAACAAAAAAATCACGTTTACCAGTACAGCAGATTTTGATAATGGTGTATTTCATGTACAATTGGAACAGGTTCAATACTAAAAGTTACCACTATGAAAAAGAATTTATTGCTTGTGGCATTTTTTACGCTAATGCTTTCTTCCTGTGATATAAAAGAGGACTTTGTAAATGAGGAGTCAAAGGTGGTTGAAATTGCCGGAGAATGGTATGTTCATTATGACCACCCGGTATTTGGCCTTGATCCTTTTGGGGCTGGATACACAAGCCTGATTACCTATAATTCATCTGCTGACGATGGACAGGTGATGTGGTTAAATGACCAGGGTAATTTCTGGACTTATCAGGTGAAAATACCTGTTGATTTATCAGCCCTGACTTTTGGAAGCCAGGATACCCTGATAAATGCGGTGGACGGCTATGACATAAAAGTACTGGTCAGAAATGGCAAAGTTATAAAAGATGTATCGTTGCGTCCTTCCGGTGCTATTGCAGATAGCATTTATTTTGAATTGTGGTTTGAAGATCTGGAAGGCTCGACAGGAATTGCAGGTGATACGTTAATTGTATCCGGCTATCGAAGGACCGGATTTTTAGAAGATGAACCATAATGGATTTCATCGGCAGAGGGTGTCTCGACTTTGAGACACCCTTTTTTGTTTATTAGCCGGATGATAATACCATTCACCGCTTCAGGAGTAAAAAAAAGACTATCTCAATTACAAAACAGCCTCAACTTTTTTTATTCTTCTCAATTCATGCAGCATGATTTTCAATTTACCGTCTTTAAGTTTAATTCATTTTATCAATCCTATAAAAAATGAGTTAAAGGACCTCAACCACTTTTTTGTTTTTAGGGTTTTTGGTTTACAGGAGGTCATAGGATTAGTGAAGATGAATGGAATTTTTATGGAGGGTAGTCTTTCAATGAATAATAACCCTGATCAATGAGATTCTCCTTAAATAAACTACTTGCATCCACTGCAATACTATTAATTCTGAATCTTTCGGGAGCACACTGCAGTTTATCAGTTATAGATGATTCCTACTCTGAAACCCTCCAGGATTCTTCCTTACTAAAGACCCTATATGATTCCGCCAGGTTTTATTCGAAAACTGATCCGGTTCTGAGCAAGAATTTGCTTCAAAGGCTAATCTCTATCTCTAAAGGCAAGGACAGCAGCAGATTATACGAGTATTACACCATTTATGGCAATGCATGTATAACTAACGGGGATTTTAATGAAGGTGAATTTTATTACAAAAAATCCCTGTCTCTTGATCGGCAACGGAAGGATACACTGGAGCAGGTCAGGATATTCAATAACCTGAGCCACCTGTATTTATTATCCGGGAAACTGGATCTTTCGGTTGAAAATTTACACGAAGGAATCAGCCTGCTAGAAATTATGCATAAGCATGGTACTTTGCCAAAGGTTATATCTCAGTTTGGCAATAAATCATCTGATCTGGTGTTATCTTTTTTCTATTCAAGTATAGGACAGATCAACATGAAAGCCGGAAACTACAGGGAAGCAGTCGGGTATTATAACAAGGCACTCGTGTTTACTGAGAAAAGCAAGGATAAGATATATTATGCCAGTGCATTGAATGACCTGGCTTTGGCTTACAGGCACCTGAAAGAATATGACCAGGCATTGAAGTATTGTAAGAAAGCAATAGCCATTAACAAAGAAATTGACAATGAATATGGCATAGGATTGAACTACCAGATTATGGGAGATATATATGCCATGACGGAAAATTTCAGCGATGCAAATTCCATGCTGCAGGAAGGAATGGAGATTCTGGAAAAATCAAATGACCTGACAGCTAAATCTCTGACTTTGCTGAGTATTGTAGGGTTGGACATAAAATTAAAGCAATATGACAAGGCAGAGAAAAATCTTAAACTTTGTTCTGATTTGGCCCATACCTCAGGCGATTTAGAGGTTCTTGGCCTGTTTTACTATCATCAGTTTCAGCTTGATTCCATCAAGGGTTCGGACCACAATGCCCTCAACAGCTTTATTAGGTATCATGAACTGAGTGGCAAGATCAATAACAGCAGAATGAATGAGCGAATTTCCGAAATTCAAACAACCTATGAAATGCAGCAGCATGAACAGGAAAACATGCTGCTTAAAAGCGAGAATGATATTCAGCAAATGCGTATCAATAAAAGCCGGATTATCATTATAATTCTTTGTGTATTTTTCAGCCTTATTCTTATAATCACCCTGTTGATCCTGAGGCACCAGCAGTTGTTAACCAAACATAAAATAACAGAGCTGAAGCAGCAGAATCTCAATCAGCAAATGAATCCACATTTTATTTACAACTGTTTAACCTCTATACAGTCTTTTATATTTCACAATGATGTTCCTAATTCGCTCGAATATCTTACCAAATTTTCCAGACTCATGAGGAAAATTCTGGAAAACTCCCAGAAGCAATATATGTCAGTACAGGATGAAATCGAGGTTCTGACGCTTTATCTGAAGTTGGAATCTATCCGGTTTAAAGGTAAATTTGACTATGAAATAACAGTTGATGATAAAATCGATCCGATACAATTTAAGATACCCTCCCTGCTGATCCAGCCCTTTGTTGAAAATTCAGTATGGCATGGTATCCAAAACAAAAAAGGCATCGGCAAAATTCAGATTTCTTTTAATTTATCTGAAAAATCGATTTTCTGCACCATTGAAGATAACGGAATCGGCAGGGACTATGCAGAGAAACTAAAACACATTGAGGCAAACAATCACATCTCACTGGGAGCGTCTATAACACAAGCAAGAATAAAGTTGCTGAAATCATTATACGGGAATAAGCTTGGTATACGATACGTTGATCTCAAGGACTTAAGCAACAACCCTTCGGGTACTCGTGTTGAACTCTATTTACCAATACTTAACTAATTATACTGGTCATGCTTAAAACAGTAGTAATTGATGATGAAAAGGACGCTGTTGATTTTCTATGTGGTGCACTTAAGATGTATTGTCCGGAAGCTGAAGTAGTGGGTTCCGCAACCAATATCTGCGACGGCCACAAAGAAATATTGACCAAAATTCCTGACCTGGTTTTGCTCGATATAGCTCTGCCTTCCGGTAATGGCTTTGAGTTGCTCAACCTGCTGCCTGACAGGAATTTTGAAGTTATTTTTGTCACAGCGTATAATGAATATGCCATCAAGGCTTTCCGGTATAGTGCCATTGATTATCTTTTGAAACCGGTTGACATATCAGAACTTATCCAGGCCGTCAGGAAGATCCGAATATCATCAGCAAAACCCAGATTGAATAATATAAATATGTTATTGGATAACCTCAATTATGTATCCCCGCGAAAAATCTCCATTCCTACTGCCAAAGGATTTGAGTACATATTCATTGATGATATTGTAAGAATTGAAGCACAGCGCAGCTATTGTTGCTTTCATATTTTAGGCAAGAAAAAATACCTTGTATCCAGATGTCTTAACGATTATCATCAGCTTCTTGAGGACAAAAGGTTCTTCAGGGTCCATAATTCGCATCTCATTAATATGAAACATGTAAAATCGTTTGCACGAAGTGACGGGGGCTGTGTTGAAATGGCTGACTTTTCACAGGTTCCTTTGTCAAGGACGAAAAAGGACTTTTTTCTTAATGCCATGAAAGCGGAAATATTATAAGCAAATCCTCTAAAAATTATCTTGCAGGTATAAAATAGTAATAAGAATATTTGGAGAGAATAAATAAAATATCTTATCTTTGACCAGTTGGTTAAACCAATCAATTAAATCAAATGGTCAATTTATCATCACCTGCACTATCACCTTCAGAAGATAAAATTCTGGAAGCTGCCAAAAAAGTATTTATCCTGAACGGATTTGAAGGCACTTCAATGCAACATATTGCAAATGAAGCCGGAATAAACAAATCTCTTCTGCACTATTATTTCCGGAGCAAGGAAAAGCTCTTTGGTGCTGTATTCAGATATGCTTTTCAGAATTTTGTTCCCCAGATACAGGAAATCCTGAACTCTCAAGAATCCATTTTTAAGAAAATAGAGCATATTACAGCGGAATACATGGAACTGCTGTTAAGAAACGAATTCATACCGGCATTTATACTGCATGAAATTAACAGGAATCCGGATGGAATTTTTGAAATCATGAAGGGGACCGGGTTACATCCGGAATTATTTATACAACAGTTTGCAGCGGAGATCGAAAAAGGCAGTATCCGACCTATTGACCCGCGGCAACTGATCGTAAACATGATCGCTATGTGTGTTTTTCCCGTTGCAGCAAGGCCGTTGATGCAACGGGTCCTGTTTGCGAATGATGCTGCTGCCTATCAACAGTTTTTAAACGAGAGAAAAGTTAAAGTGGCCGATTTTATTATACAATCTATAAAGGCATAATATGAAACATGCAGGATTTATTCAAAAAGGAATATACAAAGTTTGGGTGTTCCCTCTGTGTATGTTCTTTCTGCACTCAGGGCTGTATGGACAACCCTCCGACTCGCTGACACTCAGCCTTTGTCTCCAGACAGCGGAAAAAAGAAGTCCTTTGAATGATGAAATTGCACTCTCTGAGGAATCGCTGGCATATAAACTTAAAAACATAGGTACAAACTGGTTGCCGGCTATCGGTACCAATGCACAAGCTGCATATTTCTCCGAAACTGTTGATTTTTCAAAGGTCATGGGCAATCTGCCTGTGTCATTTCCTGCTATCCCGCTCGATCAGTATAAGGTATGGGCTGATATAAACCAGCAGATATTTGACGGGGGAATGATAAAAGCCCAAAAATCCATTGAAAAGGCTTCCAACCAGGCTGATATCCACCAGGTGGAAGCTGAATTGCTTGGCCTTAAACAACAGGTAAACAATGCTTATTTTTCCTTATTGTTGACCCGGAAAAGTGCAGATGTACTGCAAGTTTCTATAAAAGACCTGCAGGAACGGAAAAAAGTGGTTCATGCAGGGGTTGAAAACGGTATTCTGCTCCGTGAAAACCTTTTTGCGATGGAGGCGGAGGAATTGAGATACCGTCAGCGATTGCTTGAACTAAACCTGGCAGGGCAGCAACTTATTAAAGTACTTTCAATCCTGCTCGACTCAACGATTAATGAAAATACCGGTCTGGTGCTTCCGTCCGAACCCCCGGTCTTCGATTCAAAAACAGAGCGACCTGAGTACCTTGTTTTTGAGCAGCAAAAAAGCAGGTTGCAGGCTAATAGTGACCTTATAACAGCATCCGACATGCCTAAATTATTCGCCTTTTCACAGGCCGGTTATGGAAGGCCGGGGTATAATTTTGTCAGCCAGGATTTGCACGGGTATTACTCCGTGGGTGTGGGTATGAAATGGAATTTTCTGAATTATGGCGATAGCAAGCGTCAGAAAAAAATAGTTGAACTTCAGATAGATATGCTGGATGTTAAAAGAAAAATCTTTGATGATCAGCTGGATATTCAACTTGAAGCTGAAAAAACAAACCAGTCAAAATACAGTGAACTGCTGGCTCAGGATGAGGAAATTCTGAAACTACGCAAAGCGATTGCTTCGGCCAGCTTTGCAAAATTGACAAACGGAGCCATTACATCTACTGAATATTTTTCTGAAGTAAATAGCGAATTATTGGCCCGGCTACAGTTCGAAAATCACAAGATCATGAAATTGCAGGCTGCATATAGCTATCTTTTATTAAAAGGCAAAATCTAATTCATTGCAATTAATAATCTATAATCCATACACCATGAAAAATCTCTTTCCCCGAATCATAATTCTTTCAGGAATATTTATGGCAATTACGACGGGTTGCGGAAAACAAGACAACGAGGCAGATGCATACGGAAATTTTGAAGCTGAGGAGGTGATTGTATCGGCCCAATCCCAGGGAACCCTACTCTTCCTGGATGTAATTGAAGGGGCCGTACTTGCGCCTGATCAGGTTGTAGGCAAGATAGATACAGTTGCTGCAACAATTAAAATGAGCCAACTTGAAGCTCAGCAAACTGTTATAAATGCCCGTCTCCGCAACCTTGAAGCGCAACTCAGGGTACAGGATGAACAACGCGTGAACCTTGTAAGGGAAGTAACCCGCATGGAAAAACTAATGAGAGAGGAAGCCGCTACATCACAACAATACGATGATATTGCCGGTAAGTTGAAAGTACTGGATATGCAGACAGAAGCCCTTCGAACCCAAAAAAACATTATTGCCGGTGAAAGATCTGTGCTGATGGCCCAGATGGACGATGTAAAGAACCTTCTGGACAAGTGCCGGATTGTTAATCCGATCAGGGGTGTTGTTCTTGAAAAATATGCAGAGGCAAATGAACTGGTTTCGCCCGGAAAAGCCCTGTACAAAATTGCAAATACCGGTAAAATGGAACTAAAGGTATATGTTAACGGAGAACAATTGCCATCCATCGCCATCGGTGATTCTGCCGATGTATTGATTGACAGTGCCGGTGGAAACCTGCAAAAAATCCCGGGAATTGTAAGCTGGATCTCTTCACAGGTCGAGTTCACCCCCAAAATAATTCAAACCCGTGAAGAACGTGTCAATATGGTTTATGCAATTAAGGTATCCGTAAATAATGACGGACACCTGAAGATTGGAATGCCGGGAGAGGTTATTTTCAAAAAGGGAAAGCAGGTTTCTGCAAAATAAATTGCATTGTACCAAAACATGCCAATATGAAAATTGCCGCATTATTTCATGTTTCGTTTGAAAAACTGGGACTGATTGAAGACTGGATCCTGTCAAGGGGATATTTATTGACTGAATATCATCTGTATAATGATCCCCGGTTACCCCGCATTGAAGATCTGGATATGCTGATCGTTATGGGCGGATCCATGAGTGTGAACGATGAAGAACGGTTTCCCTGGCTTGCTGCAGAAAAGGAGCTGATCAGACACTGCCGTGATTCTCATAAACCGGTTCTCGGCATTTGCCTTGGCGCCCAGCTCATCGCATCCGCACTGGGAAGCAGGGTATTTCCGGGCAAACATACAGAAATCGGCTGGTTTCCTGTTGAATTCGAAAGGGATGGTGAAGCTGGAAAACTACTTCCCGGATTACCTGCGAAGATCACCGTTTTCCATTGGCATGGGGATACATTCGATCTGCCCCTGGGAGCGGTTTTTCTGGCTTCTTCCGGTATCACACCGCTTCAGGCTTTTATAGCTGATGGTATTTTACTAGCCCTGCAGTTTCACCTTGAAGCAAAACCGGAAAATATCAGCCTGATGATCAATCATGCAGGTGAAGACCTAATTTCCTCCCCTTATATTCAGGATACCGCATCACTTTCAAATGGCCTGGTAAATCTTCCTGAAAATAAAGTGCTGCTTGAAACTTTCCTCGGCTATCTCGAAAATCAGGTTAAACCATCCACGGGTAATGGAAACCATTGAAATCCACCAGGCAACCAAGTCTTACAGTGCAATTACTGCGGTAAAAAAAGCATCGTTTGTAATTCCTGAAAACAGCCTGTTTGGTCTTATCGGACCCGATGGTGCAGGCAAAACAACACTTTTTCGGATGATCACCACCCTGCTGTTGCCGGATGAGGGGCATGTTAAAGTGTTTGGATTCGATACCCATAAAGATTATCGTAAAATCAGGCAATTTACGGGATATATGCCTGGCCGTTTTTCATTATATCCCGATCTGACGGTCAGGGAAAACCTTGCCTTTTACGCAACAATATTTGGTACCACCATAAAGCAGCATTACAAGTTGATTGAACCGATTTATAACCTGCTGGAACCTTATAAAAACAGGCTTGCCAGGAATCTGTCCGGAGGGATGAAGCAGAAGCTTGCCCTGTCATGTGCAATGATCCATAATCCCCGGCTGCTTGTGCTTGATGAGCCTACGACCGGTGTAGATGCGGTTTCCCGTAAAGAATTCTGGGATACACTGCAACAGCTCGGCGCCTCAGGCAAGACAATTCTTGTATCCACACCTTATATGGATGAAGCGGTGCGGTGCGGCACAGTAGCACTGATGCAGGACGGAGTAATAATGCTTTCCGGACAACCCGGTGAAATACTGAAAAATTTCACCGGAAAACTGCTTGAAATAAAATCTGCCGATCGATTTGGCCTGCTGCAATTACTTCGCTCAATGCCTGAAGTTAAGAGTGCCTATCTGTTCGGACAGTACATACATGTCACTATGGTTAATGGTAGTCCGGGCATCGAATGGCTGTCTGAAAATATTTCAAAGAAGGGAATTGCAGATGCCCAAATTACTGAAATACAGGCTGACTTTGAGGATTGCTTTATCAGTGCGGTTGAAAACATCGAAACGGAAAGAAACCATGAATAACCGCAAACCCATCATTAAAGTTGAAAACCTCGTGAAAAAATTCGGGGATTTTGTAGCCAACGATCACCTGAACTTTGAGGTTTACCAGGGCGAAATATTTGGTTTTCTTGGTGCCAATGGAGCCGGAAAAACAACTGCAATCCGTATTTTATGCGGATTGTCGTTTCCAACTTCAGGAAGACTGGAGATTGCCGGTTTCGATGTGTATACACAGAGAGAACAGATAAAACGCAATATCGGGTATATGAGCCAGAAGTTTTCACTGTATGAAGATTTGAAAATTCGTGAAAACATCCGGTTTTATGCCGGCATCTATGGATTGTCCGCGGCAGAAATACGCCGGAAGACCGAAGAACTGATCGAAGAACTCGGATTGTCATCCATTGCCAATTCTGTTGTCAGGGATATTCCCCTTGGGTGGCGGCAGAAACTGGCCTTTTCAGTAGCCATCTTCCATAATCCGAAGATCGTATTTCTGGATGAGCCTACCGGGGGGGTAGATCCTGTCACACGGAGGCAATTCTGGGAACAGATTTACCAGGCTGCCGCCAGGGGGATCACAATATTTGTTACGACGCATTATATGGATGAAGCAGAATACTGTGAACGGGTATCGATCATGGCTGATGGCCGGATTGAAGCACTGGATACACCGGAGAATCTGAAGAAAAAGTATAATGCCTCATCTATGGAAGATGTATTTTTAAAGATTGCGAGGGGGTGAGAGAGGGGCTTAGGGGCTTAGGTATTTTCTAATAAAGAAACATCGATGAAAGAATTTATCGGATTTGTTAAAAAGGAATTTCTTCATATTTTCAGGGATTACCGTACCCTTATCATTTTGTTCGGATTGCCCCTGGCCCAGATCCTGATATTCGGATATGTGATCCGGAATGAGATTCAGGACGTGAAAATTGCAATTCTTGACGAATCGAAAGACCACGTGACACGGGAAATATCAGCCCGGCTGCTGGCATCCGGATTTTTCAAAATAGAACAGAATATTACTTCTGCCAGGGAACTGGACAACATTTTTAAGCGTGGAAAGATCAGGGAGGTTGTTGTATTCGAAAATCAGTTTGCTGAACGCCTGGAAAGAGAGGGAATTGCCCATATGCAAATCATTGCCGATGCGTCCGACCCAAACTCGGCCAAAATGATCGTCACCTATACCCAGGGCATTGTATCCACTTATCTGAATGAATTGAACAGCGGGACAAGATTACCCATGATCATTGAGCCCAGGATAAGAATGATGTATAACGCCGACCTGAAAAGCGTTTTCATGTTTGTACCGGGTACCATGGCACTAATCCTGATGCTTGTTTCGGCCATGATGACTTCCATTTCCATAGCCCGGGAAAAAGAAACAGGCACAATGGAGGCAATTCTTGTTTCTCCATTGAAACCCCTGCAGATCATCGCAGGAAAAGTAACACCCTATATAATTCTTTCTTTCATTAATGCAGTGATTATCCTTGTTCTGGGCTATTTTGTCTTCAAACTGCCAATTCGGGGCAACATCATCCTGTTGCTGGCTGAAACTATCCTGTTTATCTCCCTTGCATTGTCACTTGGGATCATGATATCCACAGTAAGCAGCAGCCAGCAGCAGGCAATGTTCATTTCAGCCTTCGGACTTATGCTTCCAACCATGTTGCTATCCGGTTTCATATTCCCCATTGAAAATATGCCCATGGTACTTCAATGGCTATGTGCCATCATGCCCCCCAAATATTTTATTACAGTCATCCGCAGCGTGATGCTGAAGGGAACCGGCATATTAGAAGTTTGGAGGGAAACACTTGTCATGCTTTTTATGCTTGCATTTTTTATCTGGATCAGCGCAGTCAGGTTTAAAGAACGGTTACAATAACAACATCTGATTATGAGAACGATTGTCATCATATTGCAAAAGGAATTCAGGCAGATTTTCAGAAACCGGACCATGCTGCCGCTGATCTTTGTTTTACCGTTTGTGCAGCTGCTGATCCTTGTGAATGCGGCTACCATGGATATGAAGCGTATCCGGATGATCCTGGTGGATAAAGACCAGTCATCCGTTTCACGTCAGTTAAGCAATAAATTCCTGCACTCCCCTTTTTTCATGCTGGCAGGAACCGGCTTTTCAACGGAACAATCAGAAAAAATGATGCTGGGAAATAAGACCGATATGATCATTGTGATCCCTCATAATTTTGAAAAAAACCTGTACCGTACCGGAATTTCGTCCCTGCAGGTGCAGGTGGACGCAATAAATGGCATGACAGCAGGCCTTATCAGTGCCTATGCATCACAAATCATTAATGGTTTCAATCGTGAATTACTTGCTTCTTCAGGAACAAATGTCCTTATGAACCAGGTGCCTGCCAATATTGACATAACCTATAGTTTTTGGTATAACAGTGAACTGAAATTCAAGTATTACATGGTGCCGGGAATCCTTGTAATACTCCTGACAATTATAAGCATGATCCTTGCCTCACTTAACCTCGTGGCTGAAAAAGAAAACGGCACTATCGAACAGATCAATGTCACACCCATCCGCAAGTACCAGTTTATTGCAGGAAAGTTAATTCCGTTCTGGATTATTGCCTTATTTGAACTGGGCTTCGGTTTGTTTCTGGGAAGAATGCTGTTTCACATTCCAATAGAGGGAAGTCTTTTATTATTATATGCGTTTGCGGCTGTATACCTCATCGCGGTGCTCGGATTGGGGCTGCTTGTATCTACAGTCTCACAAACCCAGCAACAAGCCATGTTCCTGAATTTTTTCTTTTTGATAACATTCGTCCTTATGAGCGGAATATTTACACCGGCAGAGAGCATGCCGCATTGGGCCCAGCAGGTAAATATAATTAACCCGCTCTCCTATTTCATGCGCGTGATCCGGATGATCCTTCTGAAAGGTTCGGGTTGGACAGACATCCAGGGAGATTTCCTGAATATGTCGGTATATGCAGCAATATCAGTTGGCCTGGCTACCTGGCGCTACCGGAAAATTGCCTGATTATTCGGAAATGGGAGAATTATACCCGACCTGGAATTCCTCCCATTTTTTGGTTTTGTAATCGTTTCCCCCGATAAACCTGATGATGCCATCAAATTGCCTGGCCTTAATATAACCCTGCACAGGCTGTATCATTTTTGTCTGCTCATCAAGAAATACAACCGAGGGATATCCTAACTGACCATTCAGCAATTCTGCGGCCAGTTCATTATAGCCACGTCCCCCGCTGGCAAGGAACTTATAGGTTTTTCCGTTCAGAACAACGTCTGTTTTTTGTTCAGCATTAAATTTAACAGAATAGAAGTTCTTATTCAAATAATCGGCAATGACCGGATTGCTGAAAGTTTCAGTGTCCATCACCTTACACCACTTGCACCAGTCGGTATAAACATCGATCAATATCTTCTTTGGTACTTTTTTGTTCAGCGCAAACGCTTCCTCCACAGTATACCATTTAACAGGGGTCTGAGCTTGAATTGCATCAAGACAGAACAATAAGGCAAAAGATATAATAGCTGATTTCATAATTTCAGAATTTATTATACTAACGCCAAAAATAGGAATTTGTTACCAATTAATTTGGTTGTTTGTTGATGGTTGATTGTTGATAGTTGTTTTCCTAAGGGAAGCTGTCGGCAGCTAATTCCATGAATTATATTTCTCTTTGAAATCTGTTATACCCTAATGAACTTAATAAGCTTATCCTTGTTTAATAAAATCGAAGTAAAATATTGTGTATCAAAAGAGTGAATTGTAACTTGTTCACGCGTGGAGTTACCTGTTTTCAAAGATATTTTTCCAAAACATATAACTAATGACATGGAAATAATACTTATTAAAAATATGGTATGTCATCGATGCGTTCTTTCGATCGAAAGCATTTTAGAAAAAGAAGCTATACCTTTTCAAAAGGTACTTTTTGGTGAGATTCATTTAACAAATGAATTAACCAGGGAACAACGGGAAACTCTATCTGACCGGCTAAAAACTATAGGATTTGAATTAATTGACAGTCGCATAACCGAGTTGATTGAAAAAATCAAGATACTTCTGATAAAAAGGGCACGAAATGAGGGAAACAGTAAAGATATCAGGCTCAACATTTCCACCTATCTTTCCCGGCAACTGAATTATGAATATACACATCTCAGCAGCCTATTCTCAGCTAATGAAGGAAGGACTATTGAAAATTTTTTTATAGAACATCGGATCAAACGGGCAAAGGAACTGCTCGACTGCGGTCAGATGACACTTTCTGAAATAGCTTTGGAACTTGAGTACAGCAGTGCAGCTTATCTTTCAGCGCAATTCAAAAAAATAACCGGTATTACGCCTTCCAGCTTTAAGGAATTGAAGAATGCAAAACGGTCGGCTGTTCATAAAGCCTGATCCCAAAATCTTATAATCCTTAACCAAAATATTGTAGCATCCTCCAGGGGTGGTGGTTATATTTTTGTCCTGTTCAATTTAGGTAACCATTAACTCATAAAACAACATATGAAAACAATATTCACAATGGAATATGCTTAAAATAGACTATTCATCATAAAAAGTAAAATTTATAGACACTATTAAACAGCTTAAAAATGAAAACGAAAGTTGTAGAGTATGATCTCGAAGCAAGTGTATTCAGCTGGGAGATAACGCCAGGCAAAATAGTTGAAGCATGGGGCTTCAATAAACAATTACCCGGTCCTGAATTAAGAGCCAACGCAGGTGACACCATTGTTGTGCGGGTTACCAACAACCTTAAGGAACCTATAATGATACACTGGCACGGGTTACGAATTCCGGCTTCCATGGATGGAACAGATGCTGTTCAAAAACCAATCGGCGTGGGTGAAAATTTTGAGTATCGATTTATTGTGCCGGATGCAGGAACATTCTGGTATCATTCTCATGCGAATGAAACCATACAAATGGAAAGAGGATTATACGGCGCACTGATAGTTGAAGATGCCGGAGATCCGGTCACTGACGGTGAAAAAGTATTCCTGATTGACGACATGAAGCTTTCCAAAGACAATAAGTTTACCAGTCCGAAGTGGTTTGTTCCCCGGATCGTTGAAAGGCATGACGGTCGTGAAGGAAATACCCTGTTAATAAATGGGAAAGAAAATCCGGTGATAGAAATTCATGCCGGACAAACCGAAAGATGGCGTTTTATAAATTCATCAAGTGCAAGGTACTTTGTTTTGCACCTGGGCGGAAAAGAATTAAAAATTATCGGAACAGATGGTGGATTGCTGGAACATCCCCGAACTGTGACTGAAGTGTTAATTACCCCCGGGGAAAGAATAGATATTGCAGCCGGTCCTTTTAATGAAGGGGAAACATTTCCTGTTGAATCATTGGGATATAACCGTATGACTTTCCTTAAAGCAAAGCGTCAAAAATTCGCAACAGTGAATGTTGTGGAAAGAAAAGCCTCCATTGCAATTATACCTGAAATGTTAAGAAGGATCGTGCCATTGGGAGCTCAGGATATTGCGATAACAAGAAAGGTTAGACTATCTGTTGGCCCCAGTTTAAAGGATGGAATGGCTTTTTTGGTAAACGATGATGTGCACGTGAATGATAAACCGGTTATGATTGGTGAACTTCAAATTTGGGAAGTATCAAACACCAGTCGGATGGACCATCCTTTCCATTTGCATGGCTTTTTTTTCCAGGTTATTGAGGAAAATGGCAAAGCACCTGGATACAGGTCATGGAAAGACACAGTCAATTTGCCACCAAGAAGCAAAATAAAAATTGCATGGATGCCTGATAACCGCCCGGGTACCTGGATGTATCATTGTCACATAATTGAGCACCATGCAGCGGGAATGATGGCTAATTTTGAAGTAATTGACGGTACTGCGCCACATGAGGGAATGATTCATTCCCAACATCATCATCATTAAGGGACTAGGGACAAGGGACAAGTAGTTGATCAAAAAACATCGAACAAAACCTGTCCCGACTATTGTCGGGAGAACATCGAACGCCGAATAGCGAAGATTATTCCCCATGAATGTGCAGACCGATCTCTCACGGGATTATTCTGCCTCGTCACTTGTCACTCGTCACTGCTTTCGAACTGCAGAACTGCAGAACTTTCCGATTACATGATAAAAATCCTGCCTCATTAGAGCAAAATTCAGTAATTTAGTCATCTACAATATTTTTAATTTAGATTATATGAATACAAAAATCGAATCGCTTGCTCCAGCCCCGGTATGGAAGAACTTTAAAAGTCTGACACAAATTCCAAGGCCCTCCAAACATGAGGCCAGAATCATTGAGTTTATCCGGAAATTCGGAGAAAACCTGGGATTAAAAACTACGGTGGATGCAGTCGGCAATGTTGTAATCAGCAAACCTGCCGTGAAAGGTATGGAAAACCGAAAGGGTATTATTCTGCAATCACACCTGGATATGGTTCCCCAAAAGAACAACGACAAAAAACATGATTTTGAAAAAGATCCTATTGAGGCATATATAGATGGAGAATGGGTTAAGGCCAACGGCACTACACTGGGTTCGGACAACGGCATTGGTGTTGCTGCCATGATGGCTGTGCTCGAGTCAAAGGAACTGGTTCACGGTCCGGTTGAAGCCCTTTTCACCATCGACGAAGAAACCGGTATGACGGGAGCTTTTGCCCTTAAAGCCGGACAACTTACCGGCGACATCCTGCTGAATCTTGATTCGGAAGATGAAGGCGAGCTTTATGTCGGATGTGCCGGAGGAATGGACGCCAACATTTCATTCGAATATAAGAAAGAATCTGTACCCGCCGGCTTTGTTCCTTACAGGATCACTGTTTCTGGATTAAAGGGGGGGCATTCTGGACTTGATATAAACCTTGGCAGGGGCAATTCAAACCTTGTTCTTTTTCGCCTCATCTATAATGCTGCTGAGGTAACCGGTCTCCGCTTATGTGAGGTTGAAGGCGGGAATATGAGAAATGCAATACCACGTGAAGCACATGCCATAGTAGTCATACCTGAGAAAAACGAGAAACAATTTCTGGAACTGGCTAACACGTTTACCGCTACAATAAAAAAAGAATATTCAACTACTGAACCTGATCTTTCAATTGAATGCAAACGCACCGATATGCCGTCACGTGTAATGTCGGCTGACTTGCAGAAAAAAGTGGTCGGCTGTGTCTATAGTTGCCCAAATGGCACCATTCGCATGAGTGACGGAATTCCAGGACTGGTGGAAACATCTACCAATCTTGCCATTGTTCGTTCGGATGCTGACCAGGTAAATATTCATTGTCTTTTAAGAAGTTCCGTGGAATCATCGAAAGAAAATCTTGCAGGAAGGATCAAAGCTTTATTTGATATCGGTGGCGCCAAAGTAGGGTTCACTGGCTCTTATCCGGGATGGAAACCAAATATGGATTCCCCCATTATGAAAACAATGGAGTCGGTTTACAAAAATATGTATAATAAGGTTCCTGAAATCAAAGCTGTACATGCCGGACTCGAATGTGGTATTATCGGCGGGGTATTTCCCAATCTCGATATGATTTCATTTGGACCCACGATCAGACACCCTCATTCTCCCGATGAAAAGGTGCATATCGGAAGTGTAGGCAAGTTTTGGGATTACCTGGCGGAAACACTGAAGAATGTTCCCGCCAAATAGTGACGAGTGACAAGTGACGAGTGACAAGGTAAGAAACGGGGTGAATTATCTGTTAAACCTGAGCCAGTCAATCTCAACCGGATGCTGATCTGATAATACAACAATCAGATTATGCATTCCCGGTAAAACTGCGGAGATATCAGCGTTGACATTAACCCAGTTTTCACTTTTTGGAATTTTAACTTCAGCCAGTATCGGACCATCCTTTTTATCCAATCGCACCTGCAGGGTTCCTCCGGATTGAGATAAAGCGTTTACCTGCACTGATTTAAACTTATCCTTTTCAAAATCAACGGCATTGTATTGTATCCAGGCATTTTTACTATCGAGAATGGCTTTCCAGCCCCTAAAGGTGTTCAGTGAATCAATAAATTCCAACGATACTCCTGAAGTGCTTTTTGAGCTATAACGGTCGATTTCAATTTTTTGTGTGGCAAGAGTTTTTCCAACACCCCGCATAGAAGGGGTAACTTTTTGAATAGATCCATCCTCGTTGAAAAACAGGCTGTCAATGCAAATTGACCGGTTTTTGTCAAATTTTGGAGAATAAGCGTTTTGATGATAAAACAGATACCATTGGCCATTGCTGGCAATAATCGATTGGTGATTGGTCCAGCAACCCAACGGGGATTCATCCATAATAACTCCGGCAAACCGGAAGGGCCCCATTGGGTTATCGCCAGTTGCATATTCGAGTCTTTCGATGTTATTCTGCACATGAGGGTAAGTCATATAATAGATACCGTTGCGTTCAAACATAAAGGGACCCTCTATAAGTCCCTTTTCAGGCAAGCTATCAACCACTTTTGTTTCTGAAGCAAGTTCGAGCATATTATCCTTTAGCCTGGCCACGAAAATTTTTCCCAATGACCAGTATAAATACCCCTGACCATCTTTATCAATGAACACATTGGGGTCGATGCCCGAAAATCCCTTAATAGGTTCGGGCTGAGGAACAAACGGACCTTCAGGTTTATCAGAAATAGCTACACCAATTGAAAACCCCTTTTTGCCATTGAGGTTTAAGTCCTTATTATTAGCTGGGAAATAAAAGAAATACTTTCCGTTGCGGAAAATGCAATCTGGTGCCCACATACTATAGGTGGAAGTATCCACCCAGTTCACATTATTCTGACTTACGATGACTCCGTGATCGGTCCAGTCAGTCAGGTTTTCTGAAGAAAAAACGTGATAGTCTTCCATGCAAAACCAGCCGGGACGTCCCTTTCCTTCCCGGGCCAGGATATCATGAGAAGCGTAAATATATACCCTTCCATTGAATACACGGGCCGCCGGATCGGCCGTAAACTGGTCACGAATAATCGGGTTCTGGGCAAATGTATTGATAATGAAGGAAAACAATACCGACGTAAGCAGGGAGTATTTGAAATTTTTCATAGGTGTAAAATATTTAAATCGTGATTTTTTTGAATACTTCGGATGGCAATTGTCTTCATAAAGCTGTCGTTATCTATAAAACTACTTTCCAGGTCATAACCGTTCCATCCTTACGACCGGGCAGTGTTCCCGGATGGCCGGCAGAATAAGGTCCGCCCGTACCCGGTATCAATCCGATATACCTGTTGGTTTTAAGAGATAACAGCATACATTGGTTGTGTAACATGTCCTGCCACTGAAACTGGCTGCCTTCTGATTCTTGTTTCATCAAACGGACATCTCCGGATAATCCGATTCCAACTACAGTAAGAAAACCACTGCCATTCAACGCCTCGAGCGCTACCCTGCCCTTTCCGCGATCATGCACCCTGAACCTGCATCCTGAACTGTTGAATTCGTCTGAACCGGGACTGGCAGAATGCATCATACCGTGAGGATTAGCCCAAACAGTCATATTTGTAGCCATATTTGTCAATGATATCACCATGCCCAATGGAATGTTATCCGACCGGTCGGCCAACGGTTCAACCACCCTGAAGTCCTCAAAATCGGCATAACCGCCTTCTTTGCCGGTTGTATTATAGGCAAAAAGAGCATAGCGTGAACCCTGGAATGTTTTAAGCTGATAGGGAAGACGAATTGAATCCCCGACATTGATGAATGAAGTTCCATCGGTGCTGTAACTAAACTGTGCTATATCCATTTCATAATTGCCGGTAGCTCTTAAAACTAACCTACCCGAAGAAAGATTATCCTCGATTGTCCTGTTTTTGTACTGGTCATAAAACCGAAGGACAAATCCGTTTTCATTTCGAAGGATACCGATACTTGCATACGGCATATTTAAAAATGCCAGTCCGGCATAGTCCCCCGGTTTAAGTGCGCCCGCATTAATCACTGTCGTGGCAGTTGATACAGGGCCAATTACCCGTTGTGTAAGCGAATTTTTTGCCCATAAAAAGTCTGTTGCCGGTGATGTATGCAAACGCAGGGAACCATTCTTTTTTATGAGTTCCCATTTTGTATTGTCAGGATTATGGTTCCATTGCCACACAGGTTGAAGCGACGGACCTGAAAAATCATCGCTCCGCATATATGGAGCCGCAGGTTTTGATTCTGCCGGTACAGCTGGTTTGATCCACGTGCGTGGCGACCGGCCAAGGTTACCTGTGATTCCGAAGTAAGGCCAGCCATCATGCCATGTAACAGGAGACAGAAAAGTGGTTCGTCCTACGGACATGAAATCCATCATGGAAAAACCCCACCAGTCGCCGTTAGGCAAATCCACCAAACCGCCCTGGTGCAATGGTACGGCGCCAAAATCATTGTTTCCGGCTGGTGTAAGCTTAAAATCATATCCGGGTTCCGGGACAATATTACCAATATTTGAAGCCCACCAACCACGCCTGGTTCCCATGGTTTCGTCGGTGCTTATAACCACCGTTTCATAAGGTCCGTAAGGGTTGTCGGCACGGGCACATTGCATGCGTCCTGTCGGGGAATAATTGGCACTTATGATGTAATATTTTCCATTGATCTTATACATATGATGCCCCTCGCCCATGTTATTGCCACGGGGAATGATTACCCGTTCGGTACCTTCAATTACTCCGCTCATATCGGGTTTAAGTTCTGCCAGTCGAACTTCATCGTAATTATATACAGCATAAATTTTTCCATCGTCATCGAATAGCACAGACAAATCATAGATTTTGGCGGCCATTTGGTTGTGGGTCCATGGTCCCCGCGGATCCAAGGCGGTAAATACCTGTATGCCGTGCCCGTTGACGTTCGAAAAGATATAGAATTTACCATTATGATACCGTATGCAGGGAGCCCAGATACCTTGTCCGTAAGCTTCCCTGCCGTTTTCAAGATTGTATTCTTCACCCAGGTTTAATGTATCGAAAACATACCCAAGGAATTCCCAGTTCACCAGGTCTTTCGAATGCAGTACGGGCAATCCCGGCATGCTGTGCATGGTTGTGCCGGTAAGATAGAAATCATCCCCGACACGGATTATGTCCGGGTCTGAAAACTCATCGAAAAATAAGGGATTTGTGTACGTGCCATTCCCGTTGTCTGCTGTCCATGACTGACTGGTTGCATTAGAGACAGCAATAATGAACAAAAAGTAACTGATAAAAACAAGTCTTTTCATGATTGATTTCTCAACTTAATATCGCCTGCATTGCCTTCACTAATACAGGATGTGGATATCCCGACCGATAGTAATCATTTCATCGTTTACATGCCGATCACTTAAATAATAATTGGGCAAAATTGTACAAATTATTTCTCCAAACCGGCCAGGTATGACCTCCGGGATATTCGCTGTAAGTATACCTGATTTTCATTTCATCGAATTTAGAAAGCATAGCTTTGCAATTCTTATAAGCAATATCCTCCTGTCCGCCCATGGAAATCCAGAATTCTTTAAGATTGCCGTTAATCAGGTCCGCATTATTTTTCATGAATTCATATTGCAAATTTGCCAAACCATTCTGCATGAGTTGTATCCATCCTGAGCTAAATACTCCCAGGTAAGAGAAAAGATCTGTATTATTAACTCCTGTATAAAGCGTTTGTATACCACCCATGGATAAACCCGCCAATGCGCGATTTTGTGATTCGGTTTTTACTCGATAGTTCTTTTCAACAAAAGGAATCACGCATTGCATAAGTTCAGACGTAAAAACTTTCAGTGTTTCTTCGCCAAATGCTTTTAAGGGTATATTTCCATCAACCATTACGACTATCATAGGGACCGCCTTTTTCTCAGCAATCAGATTGTCGATGATCAGGTCCGTTTTTCCCTGTAATGCCCAACCCCGCTGGTCTTCCCCGCCTCCATGAAGTATATATAATACCGGGTATTTTTCATTGGTGTTTACATCATAACCGGGAGGTGTATACATGTAAAACTGACGCCAGCTGTTTATCACATTTGAATAGTATCGTTTTATACGCAAATCACCATGTGGTAAATCCCTTGTATCATAATATCCGTCACCACTGAAAGGCACCTCGATACCGCTTGCCATTCGTCCCATACCGTAATATGTCTCGCTTGCCGGATCAGCCACTGCCACCCCGTCAATTATCAACGAATAATAATGAAAACCTTCACTTAACGAATCGGTGGTAATCTGCCATATGCCTCCTGTATCTTTTACCATATCATACTTTCTTACAAGGTCAAGCTGTACTTTCTGTACTTCCGGAGCTTTAACTTGGAAATATGCCCTGCCATCGGGTAATAGTTGCGGATACCGTGCTGATCGCACATTAGTCTCAGCACGCCTGGCAATACTGCCGTATTGTTTGAAAGTTGACGGATCGACCGGCTTAAAAAGCAATTGGGAAAACATGTACAGATCGTTCTTCCATACCTTGAAATCGTGATAACCCGGCTCAACGTAATAAATATGCGGAACATTTACAGCCTGAAGGTAATCATGTGTCCGCTGGCTGAATGAAATAAGCCTGTCCTTATCGCCACATGAAATCCAAAGCAGTTTAAGTAGTTTGCCAGCCTCCTCCGGCTGAGGTACGAGCTCTTCAGGTTTTTTGGTGTTGGGAGCCGAAGAAAATCCGCCTACCCAGGCGAATTTGTCCAGGTTACCCAGACCAAAATTCAACGATTGTCCGCCTCCCATCGATAATCCTGCAATGGCGCGGTGTTCACGGTCCCTGATAACAGGGTATTTTTTCTCTATAAATGGAATTAGGTCTTTGAGCAGATCCTGTTCAAATGTGGCAAAAGCATCTACTTTTTCTTTATCAAAAATGTTACCTGTTGCCCGGTCATCTTTCATGGCCCGTCCGTTGGGCAACACCATGATCATTGGCTCAATTTTGTTTTCGGAAAACAGGTTATTCAAAATCACCTGGGGCTGGCCCTGTATCAGCCATTCTTTTTCATCTCCACCGATTCCATGCAACAAATAAAGTACAGGGTATTTTTTGTCTTTTGAAAAACCCGGTGGTAAATAAACAAGTGCTTTTCGTTCGTTGCCTACTGTTTTCGAAGGATATATAATTGTGTCTATATTTCCGTGTGGAATATCGGGGCGCAATATGTCGAAACCCAAAGGCGCAGGGGAAGCTGTATTCTGTGAGTATATTGCAGTGGCAAACACCAGGAATACAATACTAAGGGCGATGAACTGTCTCATTGGATTATAAATGCTAGTTGATAGTTGATAGTTAATAGTTGATAGTTTAAAGATAATAGATTATGTGCTAATGTGCTAATGTGATGATTGATAGTTGATAGTTAGGGGCTAAGGGGCTTAGGGGCTTGGGCTATTAAGTTGTAGGCTGTTTGGGGAGAGTGTCCCCAGACAAAGCCAAATTTTACCATATGTAAAAGAATTTGTTACATTTAACTTGAATTTATTTGTCATGGATTATTATATTAAAGAAAATATTGATTAATATAATTATATCCGTTCATAATCAAACTATATATTATATTAGAAACGCAAAAACCGCTTCTAAAATACTTTGGCGGTAATGCTAAAAAAGACACATCACTTAAAAATGAGCAATTTAAATGGACATAAAGAAAGTAACACTAAATAACGGAGCATACATTTGCGATATTGATATTTCGATTGATGAATGGAAAACCATACTTCAAGACGAAAACTTAATGAATAACAATTACAAGGATGCTTTAATTAAATTCCATGCTGAACCTAAACATAAATCAACATGTAAAGCTCTTGGAATAAAATATAATACATCTCCACAATCATTCAATGGAACAATTACCAATTTTGCAAAAGCAGTTCAAAAGAAACTGAATCGTTTTGAAATAATTGGAGCTGATGGCCAACCAACGTATTGGATAATTCCAATGTTAGGCAAGCATATAGGGGAGCATTTTGAGTGGACTATTAGACCTGAACTAATTCAAGCAATGAATGAACTTGGTATAAAAGAAGAACATATTTTACAAAATATTTATAATGAAGCCTTAAAAGAAAATCATTGGGTATTTTTAAATTGGTTTCCAACTTATAAAAAATATGTTGACGAGTACAAACAGCAAGCGATTAGTGAAAAATGGAATGAAAAAGTTTTCCAAAGACTTATAAAGGATACTACTGATAATGGGATTTCTAATTTAAGACAAAAAAACTTTGAATGGTCTGAATTTGAAAATATCAAAAAAAATTGGAGTGAAATTGAAGATACTATAAAAAAAATTGCTACCGAAAATAGTATAGATAATGATATATATCAAAAGATTCACTCCTTTTTAAGAAAATATACAAGCGAAAATAAATATGCCGCATCAAATCGTGTCATTGCCGCTTTTCTTCCAAATTTTACAACTACAATAGTTAATCAAAATTACTTAAACAACGTAATAGAGAAACTACGAAATATAATAATAGATTATCCAAAAGCCACGGGTAATTGGTTAACGGATAATATCAATTTTATAAACTATTGCAATTCAAATGTAATTTTTAACGATCCTTGGCATAGTTCCCTCTTTGCCTGGTATTTAAAGGAATATTTTGAAAAGGAAGCAAAAATCAAAAATGATAATAATATGATAATGAAAAAATATATTGATTTGCTTTTAGCAAATAAAAATCTTATTTTGACTGGGGCACCAGGAACAGGAAAAACATTTTTGGCAAAAGAAATTGCGAAAGCTTTAACCCAACTTGAGCGATTTTAGTGTAAAAACAGGCAAAATTCAAAAATTTTCTCATTTTCAAAATTGTATGTATCTGAATAATAGATATATACAATTTGTGATCCGTTTGTAGTCCCAGAAAATATAGAACAAATTT
>JBGSSA010000017.1:0-4287 GCA_041737295.1 Bacteroidales bacterium
CGCGCTCTTTGAGCGCCTCGATAGCTACTTGGGCTTTAAATGCCCCTGAAAATTTTCTTCTGTTTGCTTTCATGTTCCACTGTAAAATTAAGTTACTTTTTCAACTTAACCAGTGGTCCGAATTTTGGGGAGTATTATAAAAGCCATTTCAGCCAAACTGATCCTGGCTAATATCACATTCACCGGAATGATTGATGTGGCTTTTTATGCGGCCATTTCAGCCATGGTGGGGTATGGGGTTAAGAAAGCCATTGATAAGGCAGTATTCCACTTAAAAAGGCAAAAATGAATAAGCTGCTTGGTATCGGAATCGCTGGGGGGCTATTATTGGGGATAGTCAAGCTCTTGAAAATGAAAACAGTTTCGGACAAGATGGTGAGTAATCTTTCTAATCCGCGCATTCACAAGGTTGATTTAACTGGTATTGCTTTCCGTACTGAAATCAAAATTCAGAATCCCACCAAAAATAGCATGACCATAACCAAGCCGGTTGTCACCCTTTCCAGCCAAGGCAAATACATCACCAGCAACAGCCCGGAACAAAAATCAATTGTAATTCAACCACTCACTACCACCGACATCGACACCATTGAAATTCCCATATCCTGGTCAACATTGGCTGGATATCTGACGGGAATTATCAGCAAAGCACCGTCCTTGATTGCCGCTTTCAGAAATAAGGATCTGAAATCAGTGGCATCAACCCTGGCCATTCCCATGGAGATGAAATACTCTCTCTATGCTAATGGCATCTTCTATGAATCTGTTCCTGAAAAACTGATGTAATGAGCAATTATCTAAATAAAACCAGCATATCATCAGGTTACCGGCAGATTAAAGACGGCAGCCAGTTTGACCGATTCTTTTCCAAACCGGAGGAACAGGACAGAATCATTATCCAGGATGGAGAAGTGGAAGAAACCGTTGATCTGATGAAAAGGGTGGTTTGGAAATACCTTGATGACACAAAGAAGATCTCGCTGCACCTCAAGGGAACCACACTACTGGAAACATGCCGGAATGTTTGGGACTTTCTATTTAACCACATCCAGTACAAGCTCGATCTGAAAGGCCTGGAACAACTGCGTCGTCCAAACCGGAGCTGGGTCGAACGAAATACTGGGATCGACTGTGACTGCTTTTCGATATTCGTTTCCAGCATTCTGACCAATCTTAAAATTCCGCATGAGTTCCGGATCACCAAATACAACCGGGACGAATACCAGCATGTGTATGTGATTGTGCCAACAGGCAAATCCGGTTATATAACAATCGACTGTGTTCTGAGCGAATTCAATTACGAAAAACCATTCACCGCTAAAAAAGATTTTACTATGAGTTTAAATGGGATCAATGTGGCTGTGCTTTCGGGCACAGATACGGATAATGTATTTGACCTGGTAGCAGGTATTGATGATCTGGAACTTCTTGGTGCTGATGACGAGGCCCAGCGTTTACAGGCTATCTATGACCACCTGGTAAGAACCAGGAAAATGATCGCTGAAAGGCCCTCCCTTATCAAGGATGTAGATTATCCTCCTGCCTTTTTAAAAATGCTGGATTATGCCATCGAAAACTGGAATACCCCAAACCGGGAAAAAGCCCTTGAAAACCTTGCAAAAAATGAAGATGCCCTGAACCGGTTAAACGGTTTTGACGGAGATAATGACAATGAACATGATGGCCTGGATGATTACCTTTTTGGAGATGACTTTGATCCGGAAAACCTGGGAAAAGCTGCAGCAAAGAAAAAGGGATTCTTCAAGAAAGTTGGCGAAGCCATTAAAAAAGGTGCAAAAGCGATAGTTCGTTTTAATCCGATTACTATTTCAGCCCGGGCCGGATTTCTGCTGGCCATGAAGCTCAACATGAAGAAAATGGGGAGCAAGCTCAAATGGGGTTTTGCTACCAAGGAAGAAGCAGCAAAGAAAGGCGTTTCAGCTCAGGAATGGGAAAAATCAAAGAAAGCCCTGGATAAGGTGGAAAAGCTTTTTGTGGATAAACTCCAGGGAAAGAAAAGCGCATTAAAGAATGCCATCCTGAAGGGCAAAGCAGGCGGATTAAATGGCACGGAAGATGAATCATTTGATGGATTTGGATTTCTGCCGGCGGCGGCCCTCGCTGCTGCTGTTCCGGTTATCACTGCGGCACTAAAAATTATGGTAGATGGCGGGGTGATGAAAAAAGAGGAAGCCGATAATATCCAGGCTGAAATGAATTCAAAAGCATCGGAAGCGGATAAGCTCGCCAGTGATCCGGATATCATCAATTCAGGAACCGAGGAAAATGCTGCTACTACTTCTGCAAGCCCGGAAAACGTTCCGACACAAGGTGGCATTGTCGGATTTGTCAAAAAGCAACCCCTTCTTGTTATTGGCGGGGCGGCCCTGGGCATCTGGGGACTTACAAAACTTCTTGGAGGAAGTAAGAAAAAAGCAGGCAAAAGTTTAGGCAGTATACCTGGTCGAAATAGCTTACCCTACAAAAAGAAAAAACACGGAAAACGGAAAGTATCCGTCGTCACCCTGAAATAATTCAATCAGTTCATAATTCTAAAATCAAACAATCAATAACATGGCAAAAAATCAAAGAAAATCCAGCAAGCCAAGCCTGGATCCCAAAGCCATCATCGAGGAACTTAAAACACCCGGACTGATCATCCTGGGAATGGTGGGCGGCAATATGGCCGGAAAGATGATCGACAAAGTTGTAAAAGTAGATCCCGAGGCCACAGGCTTCCAGGTCAAGGCACTCCTTAAACCGGTTGTGCAGATCTCAGCCGGAGTTGGCGGAGCCCTCTTTCTGAAAGATAAAAACATGAAGCTTATTGCTTCCGGCGTGGCCGCCAGCGGTATTGCATCCGGAGTAAAAGTCTTCCTTAAGAAGGATATCCTGCAGGGACTGACCAATTTCGCCGGACTGGGCGATTCTGATCCGGTGAGCCAGGTATTCCGGGAACCGGTAAATCTGAGTATCGAGCCTTATAATCCGGAACTTCCCAAACTACCACCTGCACAGTTCGAGGCCATACCAGTGGAAAATGAATACGAGATAAATGGTGCTGAGATGGGAGCCTACACGGAAATTAAGGAAGTAGAGATCCTCTAAACTGCCAAAAGGCAAAAAAATCAAACAAGTCAACAAATTCCAAAACACTTAATACTAAAAACCATGTTTACATTAGGACAGATCATAAGCAGCGAATTCGAATTAATGGGTGTCATGACCGATGAAGAACTTCTCGGTGCCCTGGAACGTGCCCCCCAGGCAGAGCGGAAAGCTTTCCTGAAAAGGGTAAAACAGCCCAAGGCAGCCCCGGCGGCACCTGCAGCAGGAGGCAACTCAAGGGGTGAGTTTGAAAAAAGACTGCACCTTCTTCCCAGGGAAATTCAGGCCGGACTTGCCAATAAAACGCTTCAGGCTGTGGATGTGGCATACTACGTCACCAAGAATGTCTCCAATAACAAGATCGCTAAAATGTTGAAGGATGACGACAACAAGGTCGTTGGTCTCTCGAATATTTCCAGTGCAAAATTGGAAAAAGGAAATGTGATGTTACTTAGTGGTATAATACTGCTGAGTGCAAATGATTCCGCCCAGGCAGAATCCTCCATCTTTGGAACGATTGCACCTTATCTACGAAATGGGGAATTCGAGTTCAAGGCCAACGGTACAACCCTGATCCCTTCCACTTCATGCGAGGTATTCAACACCGAGGGCACTGATCGGCAGATGGGATATTACAAACTGGACAACGCTAAGATCATCTATGACCAGCAGGCAATGGAGCTGAACATTGAATGGGGACAGAATGCAATGGATCCCCAGTTCATCAAAGCGATACTGGTGGGTACTGCAGTTACCAAGTACTAATCCTGTGAATAGCCTGTTTACCCGTGTTGCCACAAGGTTTTTAATCCTCGGTAGGCAGGCTGTTCATCAATTCAAACTACATAAAGCATCAAGGAAAATGGAAAAGACAAAAGCCATAAAATACCAGATCATCAAGATTGTGGTACCCGAACGCGGGGGTACGGTAAACATCAATGTAACTACCGACAGGATGTACAAGAAAATAACCGGAATCCTTATGTGTTTTCCTTTCTACGCCTATTTTGCCCAGCTATCATCCATGTCCCTTCAGATAAATGACAAGGAAATATTCCCGGAGGATTTCGATGTAAAGCTGATTTCCTATGGTTATGGTATCGCTCCCAATGAGATGTTTTATCAGCTGGACGAAGAAGCAGCCGGAAGTACCATAAAAGCCAAATTCAAGGATGGTGG
>JBGSSA010000153.1:0-22200 GCA_041737295.1 Bacteroidales bacterium
GGTTTGCTCGACAGGGATTACTATCTTTATTTCTAATAATGAAGGTGTAAAAGTTTTTAGAAACCGCCGTGGTACGAAATCGTATGCCCGGTGGTGTGGGGGGTCAGCGGCGCGAGCCGCTTCCTACCCGATTAGAAAGAAAGATTAAACCGTCCCGTATGACGATTTACGATTTACGATTTGGAATTTACGATTTACGATTTGGGATTCAGTCAATATTTAAATATAAGGATATGAGGAGAATAATTTTACCACGGATGGGGGTTGTAGTTGGTTTCTTATTCGCAATCTGCGTAAATATAAATGCCCAGCGCATCGGTTTCCTTACGCATTCCGTAGGCTCCGCGCTTTACCAGGAAGGAAAGATCGCGGAATGGTTCACCGATTACAATTCAGCCAACGGCACCGATTTTACGATACAGAGACGGTCTTACCCTGCGGAACCCTATCCATGGGAAAATAATCCCTATGATTACTGGAATGTATGGGTAAATGGCGCCTGCAGTGAAGAATGCTTTTCCACGATCCTCGAAAAATACGATATTGTGATCATGAAGCACTGTTATACGGCAGCCCGGATTGAAGCGGATATAAATGACCCGGACGTTACTTCCGACAGGAAGTCAGTTGAAAACTATAAATTGCAATACCGTGCAATCCGCGATCTGCTCGACGATCAGCCCGAAACCAAATTTATCGTATTTACGCTGGCACCGCGGCACAGGCTGCGAACGAATGCCACGGAAGCGGGCAGGGCCAAAGCCTTCGCCGATTGGGTAAAAAATGAATGGTTGCAGGAAGATGGAAAGGAGCATAATAATATTTTTATTTTTGATTTCTGGGGCCATATTGCCGAATCCGATGCCACCCCGGAGAAAGGTGCCGTAAACTGCATCCGGTATGAGTATGAAAAGGATCATTCAAGTGACAACTCGCACCCCAATTTGCTTGCCAATGAAACCGTGGCCCCTGTATTTGCCCGGTTTATTGTTAATGTGGCCAATAACACCCTGATTCCTACCGGAAACAACGACATAATCGAAGATAACCAGTTGAAGGTGAACTATTTTCAGGACAACATCGAACTGTTTATATCATCCCGGGAGATTCCCGGGGGGTCGGTACAATTAACAGACCTGGCGGGTCACCTGGTTTATCAGCAAAAAACGCATCCCGGTGAAAGCAGAATTCATATTTCAAATTATAATTTTGCGGATGGGGTTTATATTGTCAGGTATACCCAGTCTACCGGCAACACGTTTACTCAGAAAGTGGTTGTCCGGTAAACGCTACTGCCATTTCTGCTCTTTTCTTCCAGGTGTATTTGTCGAGAAGCATTGAGTAGGATGCCCCGGACAGTTCCGATCTCAGCGTTTCATCATTCATGAGAGTGGTAATGGCGCTCACCCATTCCTCCACGTTTACAGGCGAAACCAGGATTGAGTTTTTTTCATTCAGCACCTCCCTCAACACCGGCAGATCAGAAGCGATGATGGGTTTTTTGCTTGCCATATATTCGAATACCTTCAGGGGCGACATATAATCAGCAGTTGAATAGGCCTTTTTGCTTGAAACGAATACGGTTTTCTGGTAGGGAGCCAGCAAAATATCGCAGGAATTGCGATACATGAATACTTTTTGAGGGGCTACAAAACCATAGAAATACAGATTATCAATCCCGTCAGCCTGGTTTTTCCATGCATTGATTTCCGCGGGTTCGCCCCCGAAGATAAATAAATCTGTTTGCGGCAGTTGCCGTGCAATACCCATAATGATCTCGATACCCCTTCCTTCGTGGAGGCTTCCGAAATACCCGATTTTCATAGCCCCGGGTCTTCCCTGCAAGGCAGTTTTTTCGCCCAGGTCAAACACGTCCGAGCCATCATGCAATACAAGGAAGGCCGGGTTATTCCCTTTCCTTTCATATCGTTTGCGCAAGGCATCGGATATGCATACAAAGCGAAGGAGGTTTTTGCTTTGAAGGATCCGCCGGATCTGGATCCTGTGCTCAAGCCTGAAACTGTGCAGGTAATCCTGGTGGGATTCAAAAATAAATTGCCGGTTATAAAAGGATAAATAGTACGAGGCGGTGATGGACCGGGAATAGACGAGGTCAGGGTTCAGTTTCCTCAGAAGGGAAACCGATTTCACCGCGTACATATGATCTGCCAGCCTGCCGCTTCCTGCAACCCGAACCGGGTGCATTGCAAAGCTCTGACTTACCCCGTAGAAAGTGTAGGGATTTTCAGTTGATGGTGTTTTCCGTGTATTTACAGGATAAATAAGGTCAACTTCATGTCCGTTTTCGGCAAATGCCTGGCACATGCGCATGACATGCACACTGCTGGCTTTTTTTGAAGGAATGAATATCGTGGCTAAATAAACTATATGCATGGATGTAACCAATTCAGGTGTTTAAATTTTTTTGCCGGCTTTCAGATGGATCTCAAGGGAAGCAAGGACCAGCAGGGCATCTATCCGGTCTGCTTTTTTTGCGATGTGATCATTCCATACGGACATCACATCAATCCAGTCAATTATTTTCCGGTTGTGCAGGTCATGGATATTCTCACGTAATAGTGCCCTGAAATCCGGATCCTTTTCAACTCTTTTTCTGAAATCAATATAGTTGATCATGGGATTATTCTTGCGGTTCAGGTATTTGCCCGATCTTTCCTTAAACCGGAACAGTTTCCGGCTGATTGCTATCCTGTTGTCAGTAACATTTAACGGCAATCCAAAGTGTGTTTTGGTAGGCAGACTGAACAATTGCGGAAATAAATCAAGAAGGATCTGCTTATATAAGTATTTATTCTGCAGGAATTGTCTTTTCTGGCTAAGGAAAAAGTCGACAAGGGGAGGGTAACCAAAGGGAGTAGCATACCTGAAGCCCTTCATCAGTACATGGGGTGCGATGTATTTGACCTGGCGGTTCCAGAAATCCAATTGTTCCTCATAACTCAACGTACCGGGATCTGCCATCGGACAATCAAGCAGGGCAAACATACCCTCATCGTCCCTATGGGTAAGGTTGACCGACCTGGCATAGGCATTTTTCTGAATGAAATAGCGCTTGGATTCATCCAGGCTGGGGGAGACCTCTTTGGGGAAATGTTCCCCGGTAAGCGTACCGCCCATGAAACCGGACCAATGCCGGTGACTTGAGAACTGCGCGGAAACCTGTGCAACCGGGGCGTGGCAAAACAACAGGCACTGGGAATCGGTACGACGCGAGACATCAAGCTGTTCATCCATCGTGTACCTGTGATTTGTCAAATCATAAGCTGTATGTTTTGTTCCTGTTGCCTTAGCGATGTTGTTCCCTATTTCAAAATCATAGGTCCCCGGACTGCCAAATGTATAGGTATATATGTCACCGGCATTCCTGAATTTTAAAAGGGCCCCCAGGATCGCCCTGCTGTCGAGTCCCCCGCTGATCGGAACCAGGTGATCTTCCGTTAAATCGAATGATTTTTCGATTGATTCCATAAACAGCGCTTTGCCTTGCTTTACAACGTCCTCCCAGGGTATGTTTTCATACCGGGTTTTATCTATCCCTGACAGGTCTATTCTCCGGTTGGAACCGTCGTAGTCAAGAAAATAGCCCAGTTTTAAAAATGAGTCTAGATTAGGGTTATACTCCATATTCATCAGGTCTAAAGCAATATGTGATTTCTTATTTTTTTGTTAGCCAGGCAATACTCCAGTACCTCATCCGTGAATTCTCCAAAAAATGGTCCGTCAATTGCCTGAATGAAGGCGGTTTCCTGGTTGCCGATGTTTATTTCAATAATCCTGGGGGCCCCGGTGACATCTGTACACACGTCAAACGATATCAACCTGAAATTCAATATTTGCGAGGCAACCTTCCTGGCAGCATCCGCCATCCGGTCAAAATTAAGCGCTTTGCCGATTTCACTGAACCGTACGGAGGGATCATGGGGTACATGATAAATTATTTTGGCATTTGCATCAATACCAAAAGAGCTTAGATCACCCGATTCGGTTATACCAACGGCAGCGCCGCCCGTATGTATATTGTCAGTCAGACAACCCGGGGTTCCAAATCGTATAATACCACGAAGGACCTCGATATTTCCGGTTCTCACAGACCGGTATGTTATCAGCCGGATGGTGTTCAGCGATGAGGGATTGAAGCGTGAATAAAAAGGATGTGACACGATGGCTTCCTGGATGATAAAATCCGAACTTCTCAGTTTGTGCAGGTATTCAATCGTCAGTTTCTGACCCGAACCGTTTAAGAAGGTGCCGTTAACCCTTTCAAAGCATTCAATATTTTTACCTCCGCTGGTATCCTGTGCAGGTTTTAAAATTACGCGGCTGAATTCAGTTAAAAGGGTATCCAGTGTATCCCGGTCCAGTGGGTTGATCAGCCTGTATTCACGGTCATAGAAGCTGTTGCTGACACAACGGAGAATTCCCCTGGGAAACAATTCGGGAGTATAGAACTTTTCATAGAAGTTCTTGTCTGACCAGGCAAAATTGGTTTTTATCCGGTTCAGCGTCGGTTCAATGATCCAGTAAAATATATTGTCGGGAACATAATCTGCACTTGATTTTCCGGATATCACGGAATATATTTTGAAAGGTCCGGTTGAAAACGGATGGTTGAAGACGGACCATTTCCTGACAAATTGTTTTAGCATTTGCTTGTCATGACCGGCTTTAAACCGGTCCTTGTTTTTTATCCTTAACCGGACAATTCTCTTATGGTAGTTAATAATTACAATATAGTATTGTATTCTTAACGCCAGTTTTCGTAAAAGCCATTCGAGAAACCTCAGAAATGCATGCATGGTTGATTAGTTAAAGTAAAATACCAGGGTTGACTGTATGGTTGTATTCGGTTTACCTGTTTTACAGCAATATCTGATTTCTTACTTTTTTGTTCGCCAGGCAATAGTCCAGTATTTCGTCCGTAAAATCACCAAAGAGCGGTCCCCTGCAGGCCTGGAAAAAAGCGGTACCCTGGTTGCCGAGGTTTAATTCAATTACCCTGGGTGATCCGGTGGAATCAATACACATATCAAACGATATCAATCTGAAATTTAGAACTTGTGAAGCAACAGTTTTGGCAGCTTCCACCAGCTTATCATAATTGTATACCGTGCCAATATCACTCAGCTTAGTTCCCGGTTCGGAGAAAAGATGATGGACAAAGGTCCCGTCACTGCATATGCCAAAATCACTTAATTCTCCTGAATCCGAAAGGGCAACAATTGCACCGCCGGAATGCAGGTTATCCACCTGGCTGCCGGGTTTCCCCATTTTCAGTAAACTGCAAAGCACCTCGATATTTCCCGTTTTAACTGATTTGTAAGTCATTATTCGCACCGTATTGAGAGATGTGTGATTAAAGCGGTCGTAAAACGGATGTGGAGCAATCCTTTCCTGTACCACAAAATCGGAATTTCTGATCCGGTTCAGGTATTCACTTGAAAGCGTTTCATTTGCCTTATTAACAAAAGATCCGTTCGTTCTTGTAAAGATTTGAATATTCCTGCCACCCCTCGAATCCGTGGAAGGTTTGAGTACAACCTGGCCCTGGCCTGACAACAAGTTTTCAAGCGTAATCCGGTCCAATGAGGGGATCAACTGATAATTGCCGTCGTAGAAACCATTGTTAATACAGTGAAGTATCCCTTTGGGAAAGAATCCGGGCGTATAGAACTTTTCATAGAAGTTCTTATCCGCGTAGGCAAAGTTGGTTCTTAACCGGTTAATTGAGGGTTCTATAATCCAGTAAAAAATATTGTCAGGAACATAGTCCGCACTGGCTATTCCTGAACTCGACGAATATACTTTAAACGGTTCAGTTGAAAATGGATGATTGAAGACTGACCATTTCTTAACATATTGTTTCTTTAACTGGTTGTCATAACCTGTCTTAAACAAGCTCTTGTTCTTTATCCTGATCCCGTTAAGCTGGGAATTGAAGTTATTTATAAGAATGGAGAATTGTATTCTCAACGCGAGCTTCCTGAAAAGCCATTCTAAAAAATTGATAATTTTATACATGGTTGGGTTTTAAGTAGTATACCAGCGGCCAGTTAAACCAGCACAAGACTTCTTATCTTTTTATTGTTCAGTGAATACTCGATAATTTCATCTGTATAGTTCCCTAAAAGGGGGCCATTGCATGCCTGCAAAAATGCACTTCCCTGGCTTGACAGATTCATTTCTATAATCCTGGGAGCACCCGTGTGGTCAAGGCACATATCAAATGATATCAGCCTGAAATTAAACAATTGCGAAGCAATATTGCTGGCTGCTTCCACCATCAGGTCATACCCAAAGGCCTGCCCGACCTCTGCAAGGGTAATACCCGGGTTGGAGAGGGGATGGTAAACGATGTTGGCATCGGCATCAAGTCCAAATGGGTTTAAAACACCCGAATGGGACAGGCCAACAGCAGTGCCGCCAGAATGCAAATTATCGACAATACTTCCCGGGGGACCGACCCGGAGTATTCCGCAAACGACGTCAACTTTTTCGGTTTTTACCGACCGGTAAGTCATTAACCGGATGGTGTTCAATGATGAAGGATTAAAATTCTCATAAAACGGATGGGGTTTAATCTTCTCCTGAACTATAAAATCTGTATTACTGAGTTTATTCAGGTATTGGACAGACAATTTTTCGTTCGCCTTGTTTGTAAAATCCCCGTTCGTTCTCTTGAATAATTGAATATTTCTGCCACCCCACGAATCCATCGAGGGTTTCACAATGATTTCATGGTAACCGGATAAAAGCGTGTTTAACGAATCCTGTGTCAATGATCCGATCAGGTTGAAACGGGGATCATAAAAACTGTGATTAATGCAATGGAGAATTCCTTTAGGAAAGTATTCACCCGTGTAAAATCTTTCATATAAATTTTTATCGGAATAGGCGAAATTTGTTTTTACCTTGTTCAGCGTAGGTTCAATTATCATGAAAAAAATATTGTCGGGAACAAAATCAGGACTGTTTATTCCTGAAGACCGGGAATAGTTTTTGAATTGTTCGGTTGAAAAAGGATGGTTGAACACCGACCATTTTTTAACGTATTCCTTCAATTTTTCCCTGTCATAATCCTTTTGAAAGAGTTCTTTGTTTCTTATTTTCAATCGCTTTATACTGGTGTGATAATTGTGTTTTACAATACGATACCGGATAAAAAGCGAGATTTTCCGAAAAAGCTTTTCGAGAAATTTCAACAGGGTATTCATGGCAGTACGTTGTTATGTAAGGGTAGGATTGACATGCAGGACCAGTTTCTTTAATTCGGCAACTTCATTCTTTCTTTTCATTGTTCCTTTCTCATAGATTAATCTCCACCGGTTATACCGGGCAGCAAACTTTTTAACAAGACTGTTGCCGCGCCATTGTTGTTTATACAGTTTGGTCAGCCTGGTTATCTCTTTCCTGGCATCCTCTGTTTTGCGTTCCTTTCCGAAAACCCGGAACGATTTTGATGTTTCATGGGTCCTGTAGGAGCCCAGGATGAAAGGGATGTGGTAAAAGTCGGTATGCCTGAGAAACCTGTACCAAAGATCTACATCCATCGTATAATGCAGTTTTTCATCAAGGCCACCCGCCTTTTGCAGCAATTGCCTGCTGAAAAAGGCGGTTTCCTGCGGGATTTTTCCGGCAATTCTTGCGACACTTCTTTTGAAAGAAGGAAATTCCCTTGCATCAACCACCTGGTCATTCCGGGATATGACCAGTCGGTCTCCGTAAAAAAGCTTGATCTCAGGATATTTGTTATAGTAATCCACTAAGATCCGTATGGCGCTTGGCATCAGCAAATCATCTGAATTCAGCCAGTTTACAAGGTCACCGGTACACATTGAAAGTCCTTTGTTGATGGCATGACTCTGGCCGTTGTCCTTTTCGCTTACCCAATAGGCGAGCCTGTTTTCATATTTTTTAATGATGTCAATGCTCCCGTCTGTAGAGCCACCGTCAATAATAATATATTCAATATTGGAATAATCCTGGTTAAGGACTGATAAAATCGTTTTCTCAAGGAATTCTGCCTGGTTGTAAGAAGGAGTAATAACAGATACTTTCGTAACACTCATAATTTGTTCGTTGTTAGGGTACAGTTGCAGGTTAATTCAATTTATATCCAAAGGATTCAATATGAGTTTTCCAAAAATCATAATCATACTTTATCCAGGCATGACAGCCAAAAGGAAGCTTCTGCCGATTTTCACTGAAGAATCTTTTCGGTTGAACTTCAAAACTGAACTTTATGGCATCTTCCGGGGGAGCCACCTTAAACCATTTGAATTTTCTGCCGGTTAGCAAGCCCCAATAACCATCCTCATTTGAATCGTAATTATTAAAAAGAAAAAAGGTGTTGTTCTTTACAGTAAGATTCATCAGGAAGGATAGCCAATTCCTTACGGGAGAAAGGTTTCTGCTGAAAATTCTTTTTTGCAGGTCATCCGGTTTTTCAATGAATGAAAAGGATAACAATGCCCGTATGTAACTCCTGGTCCTGCGCAGGGAAAATCCCCCGTTGCCCACTCCCACGATCGTGTCTTCCTCATTGGCCCGTTTGAAGTCCGTAAGCCATGGGGCCCCGATATAGCAGTAGTTCCGGTCTGCCCATTCCTGTAATTCATCCCTGAATACAAAGGCATCAAGCTGGTAAATAAGGATATATTTATATTTTATAAACCGTAAATAGAACCGGAGCGATAAAAGCAGCCGGTTATACCCCTTGATATTACTGAAATTGTTTTTGTTGAAAAAAATCCGTTCCGGGACCGGCAGATTCATTTCTGACAGGTATTTGACATACCCGGAGATATCAAGGGATTTATAGGTTACAAAGATGATTTTGTAATCCTTTAAAACCTGCATGCATTGTGAAAGAGATATTTTCTCATATTCATCAAGTTCTGACCTGTAGACAGGTATTACAACAGCTATTTCTGAACGGTTCTTCACAGGTTGTTATTTATTCCAGATTCCCCGGGCTTTATTATTTATTATTTTGTAGTACTGGATCGGATGAAGAATTGTACCGGCAAAAACACATACAATAGTACCCATTATCACCCCTGATACCCCCATATTTAATGTCCTGGCAAAAAAGATCGATAACGGAATGTTTAAAACAGTCAGGAATAGTGAGGTAACAAGTTGAAGTTTTATTTTGCTGACTCCATTAATGAAATAGACAAAAATCGTATTCCATGTATTTAATGCGAAAAAGACTCCCATCAGGCTTGTAAGTAAAAAGGGCACAAGTATTTCTTTTCCAATCCATAGTTTGTATACAAAATCGGAAATCAGAACCATTATTACTATACCAACACATAAAACTGCCCAAAGTTTAACAAGTTTTTTAACAGTTGCTTTTATCCACACGTAATCCTTATCGTGGTATGCCTGCGTGTAAGCCGACCATAGCGGGGCAAGTATTATCGAAAATCCCATGGATGTAACCTCCAGGTACCTTCGGGCAATGTTATACGTTACAACGTCTCCCGGACTTGTAACATGTGAAATGATGATATTGTCCGTATACAGCATGACTGCAACCGAGATCTGAATAACAAAGAATTTAAAACCCAGGTTAACAAGGTCCTTGTAATGGCTGAACTGTACATATTTAAGCGATGGCCTGAGATATTTATACTTCCCGTTAAAAAAAACAACCGTGGCAATTGAAAAAACCACGACCGGGGTAATACTCGTAGCCATGGCAATTATTGTAATGCTTCCCTTGGTTGTATAGATTAGTACGACTATAATTGCCAGGTACACTAACGTGCTTAACGTTCGGATGCCATCGTCAATGGAAGGTTTCTGAATTGCAGTTAAAATAGTGGATAGAATGCCGAGGATGAAACGCAAGGCAAAGCAGCTGAATAAAATGATGGCGGCATTTGACAACTCTTTTGCCAGGTGACTCGGGGCATTCAGAATTTTGGTCCAATCCACAAAAAAATTAGCTGTTAACAGTATAATGAACAGGGAAGTACCGATTATCGTAATCAGGGCATAGGTGGTGCTGACATAGATCCTGGCCTTTTCCTTGTCGTCACGTGCGATACATTCTGCCAGTTTATTTCTCAGCCCGCTGTTCATCCCGATTTTGAAAAATTCAAACCAGTGCGTGGTTGAACTCAGGGTGAGCCAGATTCCATAGAATTCTTTGTCGATGAACCTCAGGATCAGGGGGAGGCGGATAAAACCCGCCGCCAGAGAGATGATCCTGAAAGAAAAAGACAACATTATATTCTTCTTGGCAGATACACTCCTTTTATGACCTTTATTCAGAAAATCATTAATCTTATTTTTTAACAACATTACCTTCATTTAATGAATATTCGATTACATTGCTATACCGGTCCTCATAATATTTATTGAACACAAAGCAGAATATCAATCCATACATAAATATGGAGTAATAAACCAGTGTAACATTTGCCCATATGAAGACGAGAAATCCCAGGTATGCTCCATAAAATTTGGTGATCCGTGCAGTTTGAAGCAGGGTCCTGCCTAAATAATACCAGAGTGTGAAGAGAAACAAACTTCCTATAATACCATAAGAAAACAAATGTGCCAGGTACCCGACATGAATCTGGCTGCTCCTGTCGGCAATGGCAACCACCACCTCTTCAGTCAGGTGTTCACCTGTACCAAAAAATGGATATTGGGGGAAAAACTCCAGGAAGATCTGCAGTGCCAGCAATCGTGATTCAGCAGTCTTATCAAAAATCCTTTCATTTAAGTACGTGTAAATGTTGAAGTTGAAGATGCTGAGTAATTGTACAAGAAAGATCAGGCCAAGAAACATGAAAAAGGTTCCGATCAGGAAGTTTTTTATCGGCCTGTCATTCAGATACAGGACAGGGATTGCACAAAGGAAATAGGCTGCCTGTATATAGCGCACATTGCTTCCAAAAACAATTAAAAGGGTAATCCCGAGTATCACCCAGGGTATTTTATTTTCGATCCGGATCAGATAGGCTATCAGCAGCGCGAAAATGGGCATGAATGACAAGCCCAGGTCATGAATACTTGCATAGCCAAAAATAGAGATCCTTTTTACCTGGTAAGGGTCATTGGCCAAATGGAGTGCCTTATTGAAGTGTATAAATTTCTCGGGGGTGAAGAAAAAGGGATCGAACAGGAACTGGATCATCATTACAACAACAGCCACCAGCGCTGTACCGATAAATATTTTAATTATTCTGTCAATGAATTTCTTGTCGAGCTTTACATTATCGATAACCAGGAGTATACATAACGTCCGGATCATATCATTGGCCAGGAAAAAATCATACGCCCATCCTTTCCTGGCGATATTTCCCTGGTCAAGGGTGATATCCCACCCCATATAATACAGGTACAGGATAATAAAGATCACATAATACCAGCGGAATCGGATGGCCTTGATTCCTTTTACCCCTATTGTTAAGAAAATCAGAAATATAGCAAGTATCCCAAAAATTTTCTTGAATTCCTGGTTGAAGAATTCGAGCAAGACATAGCTCACCAGGGGAGTGAAAGAAAGCAGGTATAAATAAAACCGGGTGATTTGCTGTAAAGAAGGCATCACATTGGGCTATTTCTTAACCGGCTCAACAGATTTCTTTTTTTTGGTACCATCTGTATAGTACTTATATCCGTACCCGTAACCGCTTTCTCTTTTGGAGACTTTTATATCATTGATTATAATCCCTATATTGGTATGTACCTTCAATTCTATATCCTTGACCGTTGACGCAAATATCTTCTTAGGGGTATAATTCTGCCTTACAACATACAGTTTTATGTCGGCCAGGTCAAACAGAAGTTTTGCATCCGTAATGATGCCTGCAGGCGGGGTATCGATAATGATATACTTGAATTGCTCCCTGAGATTGCGGAAGAGCTCATGTGTGTTTTCGGATGCTATAAGCTCGGACGGATTCGGGGGAGTGGATCCCGAGGCCATAAAAAGCAGGTTTTCAACATCGGTGGTTGTAATAGTATCCTGGAAGGCTGATTCACTGGTTAATACCGATGTGATTCCCAGGTGATTCGAATTTGGGAAATAGGAATGGAGACCCGGCAGCCGCAGGTCAAACTCCATTAAGAGGGTCCTGCTTCCCAACTGGGCAAGGCTGGTGGCTATATTATAGGCACAGAATGATTTGCCCTCACTTCCGATGGAGGAGGTTATCAGGATAACCGTACATTTTTTGCCCTGCGCAAAATATTTCAGGTTGGTTCGCAGGGACCGGAATGTTTCAGAAATGATCGATTTCGGGGCTTTCTGGAATACATTGTAATGCTTTATTTCATTATGCACTATCTCTCCGACAATGGGCAGGGAGGTAAGACTCATAATTTCTTCCTTGTCCTTGAGGTCATCTTTATAAAGATCGAGCAGCATAAAAAATAACGCGGGAATAAGCAACCCGACAAAAACCGCCATGAAATAATTTCTCATTTTCTTGGGAGCCACCATGGCTATGATCGCCGGCGCTTCCACGAGTTCATAGTCCGACATTTCCTGTGCCTGGGCTATTGATGCTTCTGCCCGCTTTTCCATCAGGTACGTGTAAATGGCATCATTCAGTTTGAAAGTTCTTTCATATCCGACCAATTCACGCTGGGCCTTGGGGATTTTTTGAATTTCACTGTGCAGGCTGTTAATCTTTTTATCCATGTCCTCAAGGGAAAGATTATTCGTATTCTGCACATAATTTATATTTTCGGTGATCGTATTCTTGATATTCTTAATCTTGATCTCAATTGTTTTCAAATAGGGGCTTCGCTGCTGGTTATTATTGATCAGGTTATTCCGTTCGGCATTGAGGGCGATCAGCTCCGTGATGAGGTTGTTCAATAAGGGTTCGGCAATGCCAATGGAAGAAGGCACAACCATATCCGATACATCTTCACTTTTCTGAAGGTAATCAATGATATACGTATAATATTTTGAATTGACCTCCATGGCCGCTTTTAGGGTTTCCAACTCCCTCAACTGGGCATATATGGATTCAGACTGAAGGGTAATATCCACAACCTGGTTGGAGGATCTGAAATTTTGCAATACGTTTTCCGAAAGTTTAAGCGAGTCATGGATCTGGCTTAACTGGCCGTCGATATATGCAATTGTATTTCGTGTAATGTTATTCTTTTTTTCGAGGTTGTTATTGATACAGGTCGTTACAAGTTCCCTGGTGAAATCCAGCAGCTTTTCCGGTGTTTTATCCTCGATAGTGATATTTACCGCGGTGGCCTGCAGGCTTACAGGATCAATTTTAATCCTGTCTTTGTAATACGAGGTGAGAGATTGCAGACTGCTGATTTTAAAGTAATAGATGTTTTTGTGTTTTGGATCCAGGACAAAATCCTTATTCAGCATAATTTTGAAACTGAGATTCTTATCCCTGATCTCATCGTTAAATGAATGCTGTTTATCTATTTTAAAATCATCAATTATGTCAATACTTTTGTTCTCGACAAAACTGTACAGGGAAGCCTCCTTGTGTTTTGCGGTTATTGTAAAAATATTATTCTCTTCAATTTCGATCTTGAAAACTGCATCCACAATCTGGGGGTGATTTTTATCAAAAACGACTATGAAGGGGGACGTGCGGTAAATTTCAACCAGCTGGAGGTTCTCCCGGATAAAATAGGAAACTTCCTGGTTCACACTTTTCAGGGTCTGGGTAATATTCGCAGTTGACTGCAATATCAGGAGTTCATTGTCAAAGTTATTCCGCGCTGAGAATAACAATTCCGAGCCTTTCATGAAACGGGAAGGGTCCATTGAGTTCCTGTCATTTTCCCGGACAATCAGCTGCGAACTGATCCGGAACCTCGGTATTGACATCCTGTTATAGAAAAAGGCAATGATCAGGCATATTACTACCGAACCAATCAGGTAATGAATATTCTTAAGTACCTTATTAAAAAGTACCTTTATATCACTGTCCTTGGTCGCTTGGGACCGGGCGATTGTGTTTTTCATCCGTGCAAAATTTTAATAATATTACTGCTCAAATTGTTACATCCGATATGAAGATAGTACCCGGATGGAACACCCATATTTGATTCATTCGATTTACTCGCTGCGCTCATGAGAAAGTTGCGTAAGCTATTGCATGGGTGGTTCATTTACCTGTAAATTAGAAATAATTGGGCTATAAGGACCGCTGCAGTTAAACTGCCGAGAAACATGCTTATTGGTGTGGAAACGGCACGCCAGGTGGCAGATTTCTTTGCCTTGACATACACAATGTCCCCTTCCTGCAGGTTATATTGGGAATTTGCCAGAACATTATCTTCCAACAGATTAAAGCTTTGTTTGAAAACCTGGCCCTTTTCTTCCCGCAATACCAATACCTCTTTTCTGTTCCCGTCAATGGTAATATCCCCGGCTAACCCCAGGGCCTCAAAAATGTTCATGTTGTTGTTTGTATATATATACAGTCCGGGTCGTCTGACCTCACCCAGCACTGTGATTTTCTTATTAACGAACTTCATCAATACAGTAGGTTGATTGAAGTACTCAGACAGGCTGGTTTTAAGCTTCATAGCTGCTTCTTCGATGGTGAGATTTAGCAGATTAATTTTATTGAGGATAGGAAACTGTATATATCCTGAATCATCCACTATGTAGCTGATCAGGGAGACCGAAATTTCTGTACCGCTGACCTGGGAACGCATATCGGACTGGTTACCAAAAAAATTATAGGCTACTTCGTCCAGGCTGGAAACCCTGATATATAATTCATCATCGGGTTTTATCCGTTGTACGGGAGCTTCCTGCACCACAGAAGGCCTGGTTGCAGAGATATCACCCTGAACATATTCAAGGTCCTTTACAGGGATGCATCCGGGCAACAGGAAACCGGCTGAGATAAACAACAATGCCAGTCTTTTTAATAAGGTTATAATCTTGAGATTCATATTACTGGATATTAAAGAAAGTTTTATACCATGAAAAAAATCTGTGAATGCCCTCCCTGACTTCGATAGTGGGCTGATAGTCAAACATCCGGGTAAAATTATTCAGCTCAGCCCATGTTTTTTTTACATCTCCAGCCTGCATCGGCATATATTCAATCAGCGCTTTTTTGCCTGTTGCATCCTCGATGGCCCTGATAAAATCCATGAGTTTTACCGGTTTGCTGTTGCCAATATTGTATATTCTGTAGGGGGCAGGTGAGGAGGAAGGATCAGGACTGGTCCCTTTCCAATCCCTGTTGCCGGTGGCTTCCTTCATGAGCACCCTGAAGATTCCCTCCACAATGTCATCCACATAAGTGAAATCCCGTTCCATCTCCCCGTTATTGAAAACCTGTATCGGCTTCCCGGCCAGGATAGCCCTGGTGAAGATGAACAAGGCCATGTCGGGTCGTCCCCAGGGGCCGTAAACCGTAAAGAACCGGAGTCCGGTGGTCGGCAGACCGTATAAATGGCTGTAGGTATGGGCCATCAGCTCATTGGCTTTCTTGGTGGCAGCATATAGACTTATCGGGTGATCCACATTGTCATTTTCCGAAAAGGGAATGGTTTCATTCAGTCCGTAAACACTTGAACTGCTGGCGTAGGCCAGGTGTTGTACCCCATGATGCCGGCACGCTTCAAGGATATTGATAAAACCAATAATATTGCTGTCAATATAGGCATAGGGATTGGTGATGCTGTAACGGACCCCTGCCTGGGCGGCAAGATTGCATACCCTGTCGAATTTCTCATGCTTGAAAAGCAAATTCAGATTTTCCCTGTCTTCGAGGTTAAGCCTTATAAAGCGGTAAGGGACACCGTTCGCTGCCTGTACCGGTATGTTATACCCGATCTTTTCCCTGTCAATTCCGGAAACCGATAACCTGCCAAATTTTAAGGATACGTCATAGTAATCATTGATACTATCCAGGCCAATAACAGTATGCCCTTCACTAATTAATTTATTTGTAAGGTGAAATCCGATAAAACCGGCAGAACCGGTAACAAGTATCTTCATGAATACAGGGTTTGTTTGCGATTATTTCTTGGGTTATTACTCAAATATATTATAAATATAGTATGGTGATCCTGAAACTTGACAATTAAAACGATATTTTTGATTAATTGATCCTTTTGGATGTTAAACTTATATGTAGTTGGTCAACAGGCATCAGGAGGTATATTGGGGAACAGGAAAATTAATAATACGTCATGAAAAATTTGTATTTATGATGATAACGTTTGCATGTTTTTTGTTTATTGTAAAACCATCTTCTTTGTCAGGATCTCACCCTTACCCGATAATACAAGAATATATATTCCCGGTAATAATTGATCGACACCGACAATTTCGTTCAGAGTTTTAATTTGATGAATTAAAACAGGACTACCCGTAATCGTATAAATGCTGATTCGTTCATAGGGTGTATTTTTATTCATTTCTATTGTAATTGCCGAAGGACTGATATTTATGGATGCTGCTTCCGGCATTTCAGGATCTATCCCTGTCGGTAGTTGATTACCGATCTTAATTTTCAGGATGCCGCTGATATCAGAACCATCCATGGAAGTGGCTTTGGCAATTATATCGCCAGCCGATATGGCTGTCAGCAGTCCTTCAGGGGTAATCCTTGCCTGTCCGGTCTCATTTTCAACCGACCATGCAACAGATTTATCGGATGCACCGGCAGGTGTTATCTCTGCATGCAACTGCAACATGCTGTTTGTGGTTATGGTGGTGGCACCCCCTTCTGCGGTAACTGTAATTCCGGTCACGGAAATGGACTGGTTAGTTATAATAACGTCCAGGGTTCCATAAACTCCTGAGCCGTCATTGGCGGTAGCCCGGGCCGTCACTGTGCCGTTTGAAATTGCCGAAACCAAACCTGATGGACTTATGGAAGCCTCCCCTGTGCCGTTTTGAACCGACCAGGTAACTGAATTGTCCGAAGCATCACCGGGGGTTATCGTTGCATTCAATTGCAGGGTGCCTTTATCGGTCGGAATTGCAGCACCCTCGCCTGTAACGGTTACCGAAATTCCGGCAACCGGGATGGATTCCCGACTCTCAATGGTATTCAGTATAAACCGGGCAAAAATTGGTGCCGCTGTTTCATTCGCAAGCAGGTTGGGATGAGAATTGTCACTTGAGTGATTCTTTTCGTACTCGTACCGGATGCAATTTACAGCGCCATTCTCCGGCGTGGGGTCCGTTTCGGCAATCAGGTTCCAGAAATCAAAAATAAAAATGTTATCGTGCTTTTTTCCGTCCTCCTGCAGCCATTCATTCTTTACCCATTCGGCAAATTGTTTTGCCCTGTCTGCTTCAGCGGCATTTGTCCGGAGCCTGTGTCGCGGCGTGAGTGTAAATACGATAAATTTGGTTTTCGGATTCGCGTCAAGAAGGTTCCGGATAGCCCGGTACTGTAATTTATAGTTTTCAAGTGATTTCCTGTTCGAGGTAATGTCAGGTGCATTGATATCTTCTTCAATTTTTGCAGCCGTGTAGCAATGCTTCATGATAACAATATCATAGTTTTCAAGCATGTGGGTAAAACATTCGTTGACGCATTTGCCGTTTAACCAATTATTCCAGTAGTCATACGGGTCATTATCCCATGGATAGGGTTCAGCAGGGTAAGACCGCCTGTCAATCAATATATCCTTGCCATTATCCGAATTGTATTTTGTAAACCATTCCTTTATTTGTCCTTCCTTATAAAGGCCCGATCCAACGGAATGCGTAAGGAAAACGATCCGCTGGGCGTTACAATCCACACTGCTGATTGTAACAAACATGAGAATTGCGCATTTCAGTATGCTACTCATATTCTGGATTTTAGGTAATACATATCTTCCTTCCATTACAGCTCTTTTCCGCTAATCCCGGTTCAGGTGAAATTTTTATTGTCAAAGAATCAGGGTTTGTTGAGGATTCAGGGTACATTTTTTGTAGTGAATAATTGTTATCTTTTCCAACTTAAACAATTAACAGTGCTGACCACAATTTTGTTTACGCTTTTCGTTGCCGCGCATCCGGTTCATGTTTCGGTCACCAGTATTGATATTAATACTGAAAAGGATACGATTTTCATTTCGCAGAAAATGTTTACAGATGATTTTAACCTGCTGTTTTATCACCTGTATGAAAAGGATATTAAACCCGTTCAGGGCAGGGATTTTTCAGGGAATGAACTTTCAGTGATCAATGGCTATATGAAAGATGCCTTTGTGATTGAATCGGGAAGTACGAAAATGACACTGGATTTTGTCAGGAAAGACCAGGATGATGAATCGATCTGGCTTTATTATACATGTCCCCTTCCATCAAACAATATCACGTCATTGATGTTAACTAATTCGTTGCTGCTGCAGTTGTTTGAAGATCAAACGAACCTTGTGATCGTCACATACAAGGGAACTGATACGGGATATACCTATAATTACGACAACTGGAAATCGGAGATCAGTCTTAAAAATCAATAATTAGTCCGTTCATCGGGGCTTTAACAAAGAATTATTAACTTTGTCGCAATGAAAAGAATTCTCTCCATATTTGGCGCAATCATACTGGTTTCATCGTCTGCATTTGCCACCCACAACCGTGCCGGAGAGATCACATTTAAACTTATTTCAGGATATACCTATGAGGTTACCATAACCACTTTCACCTTTACCCAGAGTGCTGCCAACCGGTCACAACTTGGGGTGGAGTGGGGAGACAACTCGTCTTCGGTAGCCCCGCTGGTTAGCCGTACCGTGCTGCCCAATTTTTATTATCATAACATATACACAACCCGGCATACGTTTCCCGGACCCGGGATTTACCAGATCCTGATGCAGGATCCCAACCGGAATTTCGGGATCCAGAACATTCCGAATTCGGTGAATGTGGTTTTTTCGATTAAAACGACCATGATCATCAGTCCGGAAATTGGCAATAACAATACCCCGGTGCTGCTCAATTATCCCATTGACAAGGCAGCCCGCTTCCATGTATTCATACATAATCCCTCCGCCTATGATCCGGATGGCGACAGTCTTTCCTATAAACTGACGGTTTGCACGGGACAGGATGGAAATCCAATTCCGAATTACGTGCTTCCTTCTTTCACGGACACGATTTATGTTGATCCCGTTGTAGGTGACCTCGTATGGAACACCCCAAAAGATACCGGAAAATACAATGTCGCCATGAATATCGAGGAATGGCGTCAGGGTGTGAAGATAGGAAACATCGTGCGTGACATGCAGATCGATGTGTTCAACACTGAAAATAACCCGCCCGTGAATCCGCCGCTTCCTGATATTTGTGTCACGGCAGGGGACCTCATCGAATTCAACGTCACGAGTACGGATGCCGATCTTGATTCTGTAAAGCATACGGTGACAGGCGGTCCCTTTATCGTGAATGTCAGCCCGGCAACCTTCAGGCGCCTGGCTGCCGGCAGGGGGATTACAACTTCAACATTTACCTGGCAGACGTCCTGCGAACATATCCGGAAACAACCCTACCAGGTCACCCTGAAAAGTGAAGATAACAGCAGTGATATCAGCCTGGTGGACATCGACAATTTCTCCATCAGGATATTGGCGCCGGCACCTGAGGAACTGGCGTCAACTGCCACAAGCACGGAAATAGATCTTACCTGGAAAGAAGCAACATGCGGTCCGGTAAGCGGATATACGATTTACAGGAGGGAAGGGGATTTTGATTTTGTTCCCGACAGCTGCCAGAACGGCGTACCGGCTTCTACGGGATACAGGAAGATAGCCGAGGTGAACGGGGCGGCTACCACAACTTTTTCGGATGATAATAACGGGGAAGGACTCGTGCAGGGAGTGCAGTATTGTTACCTGATCACGGCGATGTACCCGGACGGGAGCGAGAGTTTTGCCTCCAATAAGACCTGCAATTCGCTGGTTCCCGGATTTCCGTCAATTCTGAATGTAAGCGTGACCAATATCGGGGAAGCGGATGGCAGTATATTCCTGTCATGGGCCAAACCGCGGAATTTTGATACACTTGCAGCTCCGGGTCCTTATGTTTTCCGGATATACAGGTCAACCACCCAACTGCCTGCTGATTATGTGCTGATTGATTCGGTACTGTCTGCAGATCTGATGGATACTACGTATATAGATGATCCGTTGAATACCCTCGTCTATCCCTATTACTATTCAATAAAAATGTATAACAATGCCCCCGGAAACCGTTTTGAGATGAGGCCGGGAGAAAGTGAAACGGCTTCTTCGCTGTACATTACGATCAGGCCGGGCGATAACCAGCTTACCCTTGATTTCCTTAAAAAGGCTCCGTGGATCAACAGTCAGTATGTAATATATCGCCAGAACGCATCCCTGGGATATGATTCGATTGCCACATCGGATGTAAATACTTTTGTGGATACCGGTCTGAAGAACGGGGTTACCTATTGCTACCAGGTGAAAAGCATTGGCTGGAGACCCATTGATAACGTGGTATTCAACAACAGCAACATGTCGCACATCAATTGCAGCACCCCTGTGGATGTGACACCTCCCTGTGCCCCGATCCTTAATGTGACATCGCAGTGCGACAGCTTTGTGAATGTCCTTACCTGGACTAATCCCAACAGGACCTGTTCGAACGATGTGGTCAGGTATAATGTTTATTATTCAAGGGATATCAGTGAACCCCCCGATTCCCTGACAAGCACTTTTGCCGCTGCAGATACTTTTTTCTATCACCGGATAACAGAGGGGACGATGCTTTCAGGATGTTATACCGTGGAAGCCGTTGATTCCTTTGAGAACAAGAGTCCCATGTCAAACCAGATATGTGTGGATGAGTGTATCATGTACGAACTGCCTAATGTGTTTACACCGAATGGCGACGGCATTAATGACCTGTACCTTTCCACCAACCTGAACGGGGTGATCCAGAAGGTAGATATGAAAATATTTAACCGGTGGGGACAGCTGGTTTATGAAACCGATGATCCGGACATCAGCTGGGATGGCAGTTACAGGAAAACAAGCACCAGGGTGCCGACCGGGGTTTACTATTATATTTGCGATGTTTTTGAACCGCGGATCAGCGGAACAGTTGTCAGGGCACTTGTCGGGTTTATTCATCTTTATAAAGAAGGAAATGCAGTCGAAATCACCAAATAGGGCCATTCTTATCTTAGTTGCTGTTGCCCTTGTTTTTTTGCAGGGGACGAAGGCTCAGACACCGGATGCCGGGTTGATGGCAGGGTGTGCTTATTATAAAAACGGAAATTTCACCAAAGCATTGGAAAGTTTTACGGTGGCAATAAGCCGGAATAATGCCGATGAACGCTTATTCCTTTACAGGGGCCGTGTGCTGATTGAACTCAAAGATTTTGAAAATGCCATCAGCGATTTTAACGAAGCCAATGAGATCATTCCTGGTATTGGTGATTTATGGCTTGCAAAGGCGAGCGCCTTGGCCGGGGATCCGGATAAGGCGCTGGCTTTTCTGAAAAGTCACCTGTCGTCCGATTTTCGCCTTCCTGAAGACAGCATCAAAATGGACCCGGCCTTTGAAGACCTTCGTGAGTCAGAAGGATGGTATGCATTGTGGGAACAGGAATGGTATAATGACCGGGAAAAAGCAGGCGCTGAAGTCGGATATTTTCTGAAAAAGAATCAGCCGGAAAAAGCGATATCATTCCTTGATGATGAAATGTCGGGGACCCAGGCCGCTCCGGAACTGTTTGCCTTACGGGGAAAGGTATACCTGGGACAGGGCAATTATGCTTCCGCCATTTCAGATTATACATCTGCATTGAGCATGTTGAAAAAAGGGCAGGGCCAACAGTTTATCTCTCTCAATCCGGAAGAAAGTCATTACTATAACCGGGCACTGGCTTTTTTGGGTGCAGGCCGTTTTAAGGATGCGCTGGCTGATTTCAACAAGGCGCTCAGGGAATTCCCTGAAAATTTCGAGGGCTACCTGAAACGTGCCGAAGCCTACGCGGGGATGGAGAATTTTGAGGCCGCGAGGAAGGATGTGCAGTTTTACATGAATTATTTCAGCCACGATCAGGAGGCAACATACAAGTGCGGGGAATATTTTTACGATGCGGGGGATTACATGAATGCCCTTAAATACTTTAATATCAACCTGAAGGAGGATCCGGTAAACAGCCTGTACTTTAAGTCGAGGGGAAAGACCTATCTGAAAACCGCTACATACAAATATGCGATAAGTGACCT
>JBGSSA010000162.1:0-80412 GCA_041737295.1 Bacteroidales bacterium
ACGGCTTCCTTCAGATTCCCAGTCACCCGGGACACCCTTGCTTTCGACTAAGAGATTCCGGTCATTACGGCTCTCCCGGGACTAACAGGATCTCTTCCTGCGCACCCTTTAGATTTAATACATGCGTGGCACACCCAATAGTCAATCCCTAACGGGATTCTTCCATCTTCCATCCTTAAATCAGTCGTTGAGTTAATAAATCAACAAATCAACAGATCAACAGATCAACAAATTAAATAACCCCGTGATCCATCATTGAATTGGCTACCTTCAAAAAGCCTGCAATATTTGCACCTTTTACATAATCCACATATCCGTCGGCACGTTTACCATACCGGACACATGATTCATGGATGGCATTCATGATTTCATGCAGCCGCTTATCGACCTCTTCGGCGGGCCACCGTAACTTCATTGCATTTTGCGTCATCTCAAGTCCCGATACTCCTACCCCACCAGCATTTGCCGCTTTTCCGGGAGCAAACAGCAATCCATTCTTCTGTATTACTTCGATTGCCTCGGGAGTTGAGGGCATATTGGCTCCTTCACATACGCACATACATCCGTTGTTAACCAGTGTGTGTGCATCCTGCTCATCAAGTTCATTCTGGGTGGCGCAAGGCATGGCTATATCGCATTTCACTTCCCAGGGATGTTTATCCTTCACAAATACGGCGCTCCTGAATTCGCGGGCATAAGGCTCGATAATATCATCATTGGAAGCCCGCAGGTCGAGCATATAATCGATCTTAGCTCCGGATATTCCTTCTTCATCATACACATATCCATCCGGTCCGGATAAGGTTATAACCTTAGCTCCCAACTCATTCAATTTCCTAACCGCTCCCCAGGCCACATTACCAAAACCTGAAACCGCAGCACGTTTCCCCTCCAGGGTTTGTTTCCGCGTACCCACCATTTCCTGGGCAAAATAAACGGCACCAAAACCTGTGGCCTCGGGACGGATCAGGCTTCCTCCCCAGTTTACCCCCTTGCCCGTAAGCACACCTGTATAACTGTTGGTTAACTTTTTATAAGCACCGTACAGGAAACCGATTTCACGGCCCCCCACGCCAATGTCGCCGGCAGGCACATCCGTTTCGGGGCCTATGACATGCCATAATTCAAGCATAAATGCCTGGCAGAATCGCATGATCTCTGCATTCGACTTGCCTTTCGGCTGAAAATCAGAACCTCCCTTACCGCCACCGATCGGAAGCGTTGTAAGGCTGTTCTTGAAGATTTGCTCAAATCCCAGGAATTTCAGAATGCTGAGGTTTACACTGGGGTGAAACCGCAGCCCTCCCTTGTAAGGTCCGAGGGCATTATTGAACTGCACCCGGTAACCGAGGTTGACATGTACATTCCCCTCATCGTCCACCCAGGGGATTTTAAAGGTCAATACGCGATCGGGCTCTATAAGCCGTTCAATGATGCCTGCTTTCTCAAACTGCGGGTTTTGATTATAAACATCCTTAATGGATTCCAGTACTTCATGCACAGCCTGAAGATATTCTATTTCGCCCGGATGACGGCTTTCAAGATCCTGTAATACTTTATTTACTTCCATGATCCTTGTTTTAAGAAAAATTAAAGTTGAATAAAAAAAACAAGCCTTACTATGATAAATTTCAAGTAAATACCTTACTTTTTTCAGGTTTTCAATATGACACACATGGATTATATGCTACTTTTGGTGCTTTCCAAATGGATTTGACATGAGAGGCCGACAGAAAATATTTTTTATATTGTTTTTTCTACTGTCTGTAACAGGGATTTGCCAGGCACAGGCTATTCGCTACAGGATCGGTTATTTCGGCTTTATGGATAACCGGGAGTATTTCAATTCCTATGTGAATGACCAGACTATTTTCGGATCGAGGATAAATGCGGAATTGGGACTTGCCTTCGACGAAAATAAAAAGGTGATGGCCGGTATTGATTACCTTTATGAATTTGGAAGCAAAGGAGAACTAATACCACCGGATTTTACCCTGTATTATAACAGCAAATCCAGGTATTTAGATTTTTACCTGGGTGCCTTCCCGCGGCTGAATCTTTTAAACATGCCGTTGGCGCTTATGATTGATACATTTCAGTATTACAGGCCTAATATCGAGGGAATCCTGCTCAATTACAGGACAGAAAATTTCCGGCATAACCTATGGATCGACTGGCAGGGACGGCAATCGTATGACACGCGGGAAAGATTCATGCTGGGCTTTTCGGGACATGCAAAAATGGGGTTGTTTACATACCAGCATCATGCCATCATGAGCCATGTTGCCCATACGCTGGATGCGCCACCGGATCAGCACCTGCAGGATAACGGGGGATATGCCGTTCTGGTAGGGCTCGACCTGTCATCGGTTACCGGATTTGATACCCTTGCCTTTTCCACCGGTTATCTCGGATCCTATGACCGGCTGCGGGGAGTATATGATATGCAGTTCGCTTCAGGATGGTTGACTGAACTGGAAGCTGTTTATAAGGGGTTCGGAGTGCATGGGACCGTATATACAGGTGACAGCCAGAGGATAATTTCCGGGGACGGATTATATAAAGCCACCTTTTATTCACGGGCTGATGCCTTCTACCAAGTAATCGGACCCCATTTCGAGGGCAGATTACAGTTTTCGTTTCATTTCCTTCCGGATGTAGTTGACCTGTCCATGGCCCTAACGGTTCGGGCGCAGCTGGATGGATTGTTTGCTGTTCGGCGCCGGCAGTGACTTGGACCGCCAGTCGGGGGCCGTGGGTTTCACCCGCGATCCGTGGGTCCGTGGGTCCGTGGGTTTCACCCACGTATCCGCGGGTTTCACCCACGGTTATTCAGATTACGCCCTTCGGGCTAAAACAGTAAATCGAATGCAATGAGATTTCTCTGAGACCTCTCTTTGCGCGCTTTGCGAATATATCTCAGCGGCCTCTGCGTTTAAATTTTGGGCAATCTACCACTCCAGTTCGCTGAAATACCGTCTTTTTCTCACGAAAAAATTGAACAGTATACTGCCCGGAAAGATTTCCTTTATATGAGCCTTGCCAATTGTACCCTTGAGTGCAATCCGTTTTCTCACCAGCCGGGGAATGTTCCTGTAGAATACCAGGTGAGCCTTTATAACAGCCCTGAAAAACCCAAAGGAGCCGGAAAAAAGATAGGCCATGGCAGACAGTCCGTCAAGAATCATACGGATAAGAACGACCGGGACAAGCTTAACCGGAGAAAGGTTTTTGAAAAGCAGGTACAGGTTATTGCGATAATTCAGGTATAATTTATGCGGGTTGTTGTTGGGAAGGGTGCCTCCGCCTATATGATACACAACGGATTCAGGAATTACCTGAACCGTATACCCGATTCTCCTCATCCGCCAGCACAGATCAATTTCCTCCATATGGGCAAAAAAGTCGCTGTCGAGCCCCCCTGCCCTGAAATAAGCCATTGACCTTACAAACATGCAGGCTCCTGTAGCCCAGAAAACATACCGATCATTGTCATACTGGCCCATGTCTTTTTCCACGCTGCTCAGCAGGCGGCCGCGGCAAAACGGATAGCCGAAAAAGTCAATATAACCTCCGGCTGCGCCGGCATATTCAAAATAATCCCTGCGCTGATAATCACGCATCTTCGGCATGCATGCGCCCAGGAAGGGATCTGCTTCCATTGCCGCAACCAACGGTTCAAGCCATCCGGGGGTTACTTCAACATCTGAATTCAGCAGCACAAAATACTGGGCATTAATTTGTTTCAGTGCTTTATAATAGCCGGGTGCAAATCCGCAATTTTCTGAAAAAGTGATCAATTCTATCCCGGGGAAGTTCTTCCTGACATATTCAACCGAATCATCCGTAGAACCGTTATCCACAACAATCACCCGGGTTCCCGGCGCATTGGAATGCTCATATACTGATGGAAGGAAATTTTTCAGATGATGCAATCCGTTCCAGTTTAGGATAACCACTGCAATCCGGATCATGGTGTAATCAATTTAGCCTGTTCAGGGCGTTTATGTTTGAACCGGTTATGCGACCAAAGCCAGAATTCCGGTGCTCTTTTGATTTCATTTTCCATTTCATGAACGCATCGTAACAACACCTCATTTTCGGAGGTCTGTGCAGCGTTGTCAAACAACTTGATAAACGTAGCCTCATAATGGCCGCGCCTGGTTTTTTTCAGATCCATAAATACAACTGCCAGCCCCAGTTTCCGCGATAGTTTCTCTACTCCCTCAAAAAATGGAACCTCCTGGTTCAGAAAGGTTGTCCAGAAACGGCTTGTACGCGGAGGACGCTGATCTGCAAGGAACAGGATACTATAAAGCTTTTTGGCAGAACGGTAATTTAGTGCCTCGCGGTACACGTGTTCCATGGGAACAAGAGCCGGGTTGTCACGGCCACGGATATACCTGCTGAGCCTGTCCACAACCTTATTTTGTAAGGGCCGGTATATTGCGATGAATTTATGGATCATCCGGGAGGGAAAAAAGAACAACCATTCCCAGTTGTTATAATGGGCACATACAAGGGCAAAGTCCTTTTTTTCAGTTTCCAGTTGCCGGATCACTTCTATATTCTTATATATGAACCGCTTTGCATACTCGCGTTTACTCATGCTGACGCATTTGACGAATTCAACAAGGAGATCACTGAAATGCCTGTAAAAGGACCTGGCGATCCGGTCGATTTCCGCATCGCTCTTTTCAGGAAAAGAAAGCCTCAGGTTTTTATACACAACCTCTTTCCTGTAACGGATCAGGTAAAAATTGATGAAATAAAGAAGATCTGAAATCCTGTAAATCAGCCAGAAAGGGATCAGAGAGATTAACCAGGTAAAACCAAATAAGAGATAGTACCCAAGGGACTGCATTGACACGAAAGGTTACAGATTCATAAACTTACCCACATCCTGCAGGAAGCCTTCAAAGATATCTTTATTTCCGGCAACAATTTCACGCCCGAAAATAAAATTATCTCCTCCGCTGAAATCCGACACCCTGCCCCCGGCCTGTTTAACAATCAGCACACCGGCAGCAACATCCCACGGACTAAGATTATACTCATAAAAACCATCAAAACGACCGCAGGCAACATAAGCCAGGTCAGTCGCTGCAGAACCGAGGCGCCTGACACCGTGGGTATGGTTGAAAAAGTAATTGATCGTATCCATAAATCCCTTCATCCTGTCGAAATTATGATAGGGAAAACCGGTGGCAATCAAAGAATCCTTTATATCAGGCGTTTTAGAAACGCTGATCTCTTTTCCGTTCAGCCACGCCTTGCTGCCTTTCCATGCATAAAAGGCCTCTTTCATCCATATTTCATAAATGACACCTGCAACAGGTTCATTATTCTCAACAAGTGCTATGCTAACAGCCACAGGGGGAGCTCCATGTATAAAATTGGTGGTCCCGTCCAATGGATCTATGATCCAGTTATATACATCACCCCTGGTTTCCGTGGTTCCTTCTTCAGCAATAAAACCGGCTCCCGGCACCAGGTCTTTCAGCCTGTTAATGATCATGATCTCTGCGGCCTTATCAACTTCAGTTACAAAATTATGCCTTCCCTTAATTTCAATTGCATCAGGCGATATCTGATTGATCCTCCCGAAAATGTACGTCCCTGCCTCGATGGCTATCTCACGTGTGGCGTTACAAAGTGCTTCGTAATTCATGAATAGTTATTGTTTCTTTAAAAATTTTAATACTTACTTTGATGTGTGCCACTTGTTCTTGTAATAATGATACAATTCAAACTGTGAGCGGATCTTTTCCTCTCCGTTGGCGGAAACATATTTATTGTCCTGTGTGGCATTAATCACCCTGGCCTTTACATTATCCTTAAGCTGCAGTTCAATCATATCCCTTATCTCCCGCTGCACATTCTTGTCAAAAATAGGACAGGCAACCTCAATTCGACGATCAAGGTTCCGCGTCATCCAGTCGGCTGAGGTGATATAATATTGTTCATCTCCCCCATTACAGAAGATCAGAATCCTTGAATGCTCAAGGTACTTGTCCACAATGCTGATAGCCTGCACATTTTCACTCAGACCGGGAACCCCGGGGATCAGGGAACAGATTCCCCTTACGATCAGTTTTATTTTAACCCCTGCATCATTAGCCTGGTATAATTTGTAGATTATTTCATTGTCAACCAGGCTGTTAAGTTTAAGGATTATAAAGGCTTCTTTCCCTGCCTTTGCATTTTTAATTTCATTCTCGATCAGCTGGTACATCTTACGCCTCAGGTTCAACGGAGATTTTATAATATACCTGTACGTATAATTCCTGTAAGAATTCTCGAAAAATTCAAATACTCTTTTCACATCCGAGGTAATCCGTGTATCCGCGGTAAAAAGGAAAAGATCGGAGTATACCGTTGCGTTCCCTTCATGAAAATTTCCTGTGCTGACACAGGCATAATTCACAATTTTTCTGCCTTCTTTTCTGACAATAATAAGCAGTTTCGCGTGCACCTTCAATCCCGGAATTCCAAAAATAACCCGTGCCCCCACTTCTTCGAGTTTCCGGGCCCAATAAATATTCGCTTCCTCATCGAAGCGGGCCTGGAGTTCAATAACCACTGTAACTTTTTTTCCGTTGCGGGCAGCGTTGATCAGCGCATTGATCACCTTTGAATTATTGGCAACCCGGTAAACTGTCAGCGAAACTTCCGACACCCGCGGATCAATGGAAGCCTCCTGCAAAAGCCTGATAAAAATATTAAAATCCTGGTAGGGCACGTGCAGCATGAAATCCCTTTCCGCCATCACATCAATAATACTCTTATGTTTTTTGATCAGCGGATGAGGCAGGGCGGGTTCCTTTGTATAAATAAGGTCATTCCCATCAACATTGGGGAATTTCATGAAATCCTTGAAGTTATGGTATCGTCCGCCGGGAATCAGGTTATTGTCCTCATCGAGGTTTAATTTACTTCTGATCAGATCAAGCAATTCTTTCGAAATTGAATTATCAAAGACAAACCTGACAGGCTGGCCTGTTTTCCGGCTGTTCAACCCGCGGGATATTACTTCGAGGAAACTCTTTGAAATATCGTTGTCCATGTCGAGTTCCGCATCACGGGTCAGTTTTATAATCCATGATTCGTAATTATCGAATCGGAAAAGGGCAAATACATCATCGAGTGAATACCGGATTACATCCTCGAGAAGGATAATAAACTTCTTTTCAGAATCGGATGGCAGCACTATGAACCGTGGAAGCACATTGGTAGGGATTTCAATCAGTGCATAGTCTGTTTTCACCCCGGGTTCGGAGCTTACAAGCCTTACGGCCAGATAAATCGACTTATCCTTGAGATAGGGAAATTTATCAATATTACTGAGAATAATTGGGGAGAGGACCGGGAATACATGCTCATCAAAATAATGCTTGACAAAATCAGCCTGCTGAACATTTAATTCAAGCTCATTGATAATATGAATACCCCTTTGCTCAAGCTCACCGAGGATATTATGATAGGTATATTCAAATTTATTCTGGAGTTGAAGCACATTCTTCTGAATCATCGCCATCAGCTTCTTTGGCTTTTCGCCCTCAATCTTCTTACTCCCTTCCTGGTAATCAATCATTCGTTTGATTGTCGCCACCCGCACTTTAAAAAACTCATCCAGGTTATTTGAAAATATGCCCAGGAATTTAAAACGTTCAATCAGGGGCACTCCCGGATCCTGGGCTTCCTGCAGAACTCTTTCATTGAAGGAGAGCCAGCTGATCTCGCGATGGATTAATTTTGGAACTTTATTCATCTAACCAGGTTTGGGTTTTTGTTTTATTCACCGTATCACTATTCATTGCTGGGAAAATAAAACAAATGTCTGTCCATCTTTTCCGGTGCAATATTCTTCCATGTGTCACATGAGAACATAAGGGTCGTCACACCCGACGTGGGAATTTCGTTGACTGACTTTTTGATAAAATAATTTACAAGGTTTGTAATATCGGGGTTATGGCCGAACAGCATCAGGGAATTCTTGCTGTTGTCATAATCTTTTACGAAATCGAGGATATGATCTTTTGAGAATTCATAAAGAATGTTGTTGATCTTCAGATTTTCGAGAGGGTACTCAAAAACACGGGCAAATATAATGGCTGTATGCAGGGCTCTGTTGGCAGGACTCGAAATGATCATATCGGGCATACAGTTGATCAGCTTGAGCTTACGGGCAGTTTCATAGGCGTTCCGGATACCTTTTGGTTTCAGCGTACGGTCTATATCCGCAATCCCGTCATTATCCCAACTCGATTTGGCATGCCTTACCACATGCAACACTTTATTCATCTTCATACTATCTCAGATTAGAACGCGGACAAATTTAATACAATCCGGCACCGGAAAAAAGGTTTACAGTAAATGACTTGCCAATTCTGCAAGGTAACTCCGTTCTCCCTTTACAAGGTTTACATGAGCGAACAAATCCTGGCCATTCATTTTTTCCGTAAGATAACTCAGTCCGTTCGATTTTTCATCCAGGTAGGGCGAGTCAATTTGTTCTATATCTCCCGTAAATACCATCTTTGTATCTTCACCGGCACGGGTAATGATTGTTTTCACTTCATGCGGGGTAAGATTTTGAGCCTCATCCACTATAAAAAATATCCTGGAAAGGCTTCGTCCCCTGATATAAGCCAGCGGGGTAATTATGAGTTTTTCAGTTTTCAGCATTTCCTCAATTTTGAGAAATTCCTTGCTGCTCTGGGTGAATTTGTTCTTGATGACATCCAGGTTATCAAATAGGGGCAACATATAGGGGCCGATCTTTTCTTTAATATCACCGGGCAGGAACCCGATATCCCGGTTGGACAGAGGAACAATAGGCCGTGCCAGGAATATCTGCGTATACTTCTGCCGTTGCTGCAACGCTGATGCCAGTGCAAGCAGCGTTTTTCCGGTTCCTGCTTTCCCGGTAAGGGTCACAAGCTGAACCTCATCGCGCAGAAGTGCATCAAATGCAAAGGTCTGTTCTGCATTGCGGGGTTCAATCCCGTAGGTTTTCTGCTTGATTACCCGGTTGATCATGCTTGTCTTCGGATCATAATGCGCCAGTGCACTCGAATTGCTTCCCTTAAAAATAAAATATTGGTTTGCGACAGGTGCCACAGGCAGTTTGAAATCAGCCACAGGAATCCCGTCGGGGTTATCATACATTTTCATGATCAGCCGGTCATCGAGATTTTCAATCGTACTGACGCTTTTGTAAATCTCGTCAATATTCTGAACCTTATCGTTCTCATAGTCCTGTGCCATGATACCGATCGATTTGGCCTTCATCCGCAGGTTAATATCCTTGCTGATGAATATGACATTCTTGTCCGTATTGTTCCGGAAAACATGATCGGCAATGGCCAGAATGCGGTGATCGGGTGTATTGTCGGGAAAGGAAGCCTGCACCGGCCCTGTAAATGGTTTTCCGGTTTCAATGCTCAATTTACCCAGACCCTTCCCCAGGGATACTCCGCCATTAAAAAGGTTATCCCCTGAAAGTCTATCCAACTCACGCGTAAATTCCCGTGCATGATAGTTAATGATGTCGTTTCCCTTTTTGAAATGATCGAGTTCCTCCAGTACAGTAATTGGAATTATTACATTATTTTCCTGAAAATTGTAGATACATCGGTAGTCATGTAACAGAACGTTTGTATCGAGCACGAATAATTTCTTTTTACTTGCCATATATTTTTCCACGTTAGTAAATCAAACCTCAAACCCAAACCCCAAACCTCCTTTCCAGATATTATGCTAATTTTACACCAAATAGTAACAATTGACCTTTTAATTTTATCTTATTTTTCATGAATTCCGGTAAGGGTTTATGAATACTTATCAACACTTCAATGGATGTACATAAAGCCATTATTAACCGTAGTAGCCTAAGCCAGTATTCAAGTATCCCATACTCACCCTGTTTAACAGGAAAGAATTCAATTATAAAAATGGTAAGAGCCGGTAAACGGGTTAAAAAGCAACTTTCGCGATGAATTATCAGGAAACTTTGGATTATTTGGTTGAACAACTGCCGATGTTTCAGAAAATCGGACCAGCGGCATACCGTACAGGACTAGACAACACTCTCAGGCTGGATGAATATTTTAAAAGTCCCCACCAGCACTTTGCATCAATTCATGTAGCCGGAACCAATGGAAAAGGTTCGGTTTCTCATATGCTGGCCTCTGTTTTGCAGGATGCGGGATACAAGGTAGGTTTATACACATCTCCCCACCTGCTTGACTTCAGGGAAAGGATCAAGGTGAATGGCAAGCTGATCGGCCGAAAATTCATCACTGATTTTGTTGAAAACAATATTTCCTTTTTCAACACCTTCAGACCCTCTTTCTTTGAGATCTCCGTATTTATGGCATTCAACTATTTTGTGCGGAGCCGTGTAGATATTGCAATAATTGAAGTTGGATTGGGTGGCAGGCTGGATGCCACCAACATCATCAATCCTGTTCTCTCCATTATTACAAACATTGGCAAGGACCATACTGAAATACTTGGAGATACCCTTCCTAAAATTGCAGCCGAAAAAGCCGGTATTATCAAAAGCCGCACACCTGTTGTGATCGGTGAAAGTCACCCTGAAACACTGCCCGTTTTTATCCAGCGGGCTGAAGAATTGAGGGCACCCCTGGTAGTGGCAGACAGGATATACCATATTGATTCCAGCATTAATTCATCTGATGGTTACCAGGTATTCAAAGTCAGGAAAAATGCGTCTATTCCCTATCCCAATCTGAAATGCGCTCTTCTGGGTCACTATCAGCGCAAGAATACAGTCACATTAATTTCTGCCATTGATCAGCTGAGAGAAGTTGGTTTTAACCTTGAAGAAAAAATGATTTATACCGGTATAAAGAATGTGATCAGGAACACGGGACTGGCTGGAAGATGGCAGATAACGGGGCATGAACCTGTTACGGTAGTTGATACCGCCCACAACGCGGATGGTTTGAATCAGGTTGTGCAGCAGATTGCAGAAACACCTCATGAAAAGCTTCACATGATCATCGGCTTTGTGAATGACAAGGACGTTGACAGCATGTTGTCACTGTTACCTCCGGATGCGGATTACTATTTTGCAAGGCTTTCCGTTCCGAGGACAATGGATGAGAAAGTGCTTGAATCAAAGGCTCTGGCTGCCGGAATGAAAGGAATAGCATTCCCTTCGGTAAAAGAAGCATATGACGGCTTGCACGACAAAACCGGTCCGAATGACCTGGTAGTTATAACCGGCAGCACTTTTTTGGTAGCTGATTTTCTCTCGATGAGTATTCCGGTCACGTAGTCCACAACTATCAACTATCAACTATCAACTATCAACCATGATACTTGAAGCCTGTGTCGAAAATCTTTCCGAAGCCCTGATCGCAGGGGAACGCGGAGCAGACCGAATTGAACTTTGCGAAAACCTTGCCGTGGGGGGAACAACTCCATCCTTTGGAACAATCGCTATGTGCAAAAAACTGCTGAATATCCCGGTAATTGTCATGATCCGGCCCAGGGGGGGCAACTTCGTATATTCCCCACCTGAAGTGGATACCATGATTGAGGATATCAGGATCTGCAGAAAAGCCGGAGCTGATGGTATAGCGATGGGTATGCTGACTGCCTCCGGGCAGATAGATTTAGATATCCTGAAGCAGCTGATCAGCGAGGCAGGTCCCATGCAGATCACTTTTCACAAGGCAATTGATGAAACGGGCGACATTGAAAAAGAAATACAAAAACTGAAGAATACCGGAATACACAGGGTACTTACCTCGGGAGGAGCACCCACCGCGCTCGAAGGAAGCCGTATGCTGAACAGGCTGATCCGCATGACAGCCGGCAGCCTGGTGATCCTGACCGCGGGAAAAGTCACCTCAGGTAACCTGGATACGGTGAGTAAACTTATCCCTTCCATAGAATTTCATGGAAGAAAAATCGTTGGAGATTTGAAATAATATGTTTGATTTCCTCGTTTGCCTTGTTAATTTTGTCTTCTAAGTAATCCTTAAAAGGAATTCACATAATTTGAAAATGGTAAAGAAAAATCTTTTCCCAATTGCCCTCATCCTGATTGCAATTTCAATTTCAGCGTATTTTGTTTACAGGTATTTACACCCTCCGGTTTTAAAACCCGGAAATTACAGTACCTCCGTTGCAGGCTTTGGATCGGTTTATTCGTCTGTACCTGCGACAGGAATTGTTAATCCCGAAAACGAGGTATTGCTTCTCAGCCCTTCATCAAGTATCGTATCCAACATTTATCTTGCCCCCGGAAGCCGCGTATCCAGGGGGACTATTATCCTGACGCTCGATCCTAAAACGCTGACACAGGAAATCGGGAACCTGAATGATGTATTGGGGGTTATGGAAAATGATCTCCAAAAGAACCGACTGAATGCCAGGAGCATACGCGTTGATCTTGATTATAATGCAGAGGTTAAAAATCTGAGAATTACCTCGCTGAAAACAGAAATTCTTGATCAGGATCAGCTGCTGATAGTCGGGGGTATTTCCCCGGCGCTTGCGGAACAAACCAAGCAGGAACTCGTACTGGCAGAAAAGGATCTGAAAATGACCCTTGAAAAGAACTCGATCCGGCTGAAACAACTTGAGGCTGAGGAAAAAGGCTTACAGCTTCAGATGGATATCAGAAACAAAGAGCTCGAAACTAAACTCGACTTGCTTAAAAGACTTACGGTAAGGGCACCTTCGGATGGAATCATCCTGGGTATTTATGCCAATGCCGGTGAAAAAGTCGACAGGGATAAGCTCCTTGTAAAAATGTCGGATATGTCCACATTTAAAATAGTTGCCTCTGTAGATCACAAGTACCTGGAGGATGTCAAAATTGGCGGTGATGTATACGCGATCATAGATCGCCTTCGGCTGAAGGGTAAAATAGGCACTGTATCGCCGGTAATTAAAGACAAAAAAATTGACTTTGATGTTTTCCTTGATTACAGCCAGTATTCGAAACTAATGCCCAATATGGAGGTGTCCCTTATGCTCGTCATACAGCAAAGAGACAGCGTGCTGCGTATTGAGCAGGGTCAGGCCTTCAGCAGGAGCCAGCGCCAGGATGTTTTTGTAGTCAAATCAGGCAAGGCTGTTCGGCAAAGTATTACAACGGGACTGATCGGTACAGAATACGTTGAAGTTCTTAACGGATTACAGGCAGGTGACAGGGTTATTATTTCAGATGTATCACCATTCAGACATAAAAAAGAAATTGTTTTCGAGGATTTATAAATTAATGGGATAATGAAGAGGGCGATATATATTTCCTTGTTTTTACTGAGTTTTTCAGGTTTTCATTCCTATGCAGGTGGAAATGATTCAGTAACGGTTTCCCTGAGCCTGAAAAATGTGGTTGACCTCGCCATCCGGCAGTCTGCATCAATAAAATATGTTCAAAACACCAATGTAAATTACTTCTGGCGGTGGAAAAATTTCAGGACCAGTTTCAGGCCTCAGCTGGTGATGACAGGAGATATACCCAACTATACCCATACCACCACTCCTGTTCAACAACCCGACGGAAGCATTGAATTCAAGCAGGTATCGCAAATTCAGGCGTCCTCACAGCTTTCGCTCAGCCAGTCAATTCCCCAGACGGGAACATACATCTATGCCGCCACAAACCTTTTCTATATTCAGGATTATATCAAAAATTCAGTTGAATATTCGGGAAGTCCGTTCCAGATTGGCTTATATCAACCCGTATTTGCATATAATTATATGAAGTGGTCCAAGAAAACGGAACCTCTTGTATATGAAGAATCACAGAAACAATTTGTGGAATCCGTAGAACAAATTGCCCTGCAGGCCACACAATATTTCTTCAGGTACCTGCAGATACAGACGAGTTACAACCTGGCTGAAAACAATTTGAAAAACAGCAACAACAACCTTAGAATTGCGGAAATAAAAAGAGGGTTGGGCAAGATATCCGAAAATGATTTTTCCCGGATCCAGCTTTCTGTATTCAACGCCCAGAAAGCGCTCAACAAAGCACGCATGGATCTTAAAAATGCTGATTTTGAATTGAAATCCTATATAAATCTTAACCAGGATCAGAGTATTGATCTTATCGTTCCCCTGGATATGATCCTGTATTCGATTGATCCCGTGAAAGCCCTTGAAGAAGCAAAAACCAACCGGAAAGAAACTCCTTATTTTGAACGAAGGCTGATTGAAGCGGACAGGGACCTGACGAGGGCCAAAAGAAGCACAGGCCTTAGTGCCACTTTGGTTGGAAGTTATGGCGTATCCAACAGCGCCCCCACGTATGGAGACATTTATAATAACCCCGAAAAACAAAGGGCGGTCAGACTTTCAATGAGTATACCCATACTCGACTGGGGACGGTCTTCTTCAGCGGTAAAGCTGGCTGAATCGCAGCGTGAACTGGTGCTGTATGATGTTGAAAAAGACATTTCCGATTTTGAACGCGGGGTGGTTGTACAGGTTGAACAGTTCGGACTGTTGCGCGATCAGCTCAAAACTGCAAACGAAGCAGATAAAGTCGCGGAAAATGGTTACCAGATCTCAATTAAAAAATTCCAAAGCGGGGAAATCAGCATAACAGACCTGAATATCTCACTTTCAGAGCGTGAAAGCGCTAAAAGAGACTACATTTCTGCCATTCAAACCTACTGGGAATCTTATTACAGGCTCAGGATACTCACCCTATTCGATTTCGAGCTCAACCAGAAAATTATGTATGATAACCCTATGTTGTCAAATAAATGATCATGTATCAAAATAATTAAGTTTGATGTTAGGCGCAGGCTCCAGCCTGCGTCCTTATATCTAAACCACTGTCCCACTATGAAAAACTCCTTCTTCCCCCTGATTCTTTTAGTTGCCATCCTGTCATTTGTTTCCTGCGAACCTGAAAACAAACCAACTTCAGCAATTCCTGTCCCGGTCAATTTCTCGGAAATTACAATGCAGGGTGAATTGCTCAAAAGATCGATGAAAAATTTTGACCGGCTCGAGGACGACTTGTATCAGCCAGGTAACATTTTCAGTGACAAACACCCGACCATATCATTGGAGTGGCCGGGTGATTTCGAGGGCAGAACTATACTTGCCCTGGTACTTCAGGCGCAGGCTACGCACCGGCCACCTGTTTATCTTGATGAAATCATGCGCATTCTTCCGTTAAAATTCAACACGGCAGGATATTTAGGGGCAATTCAGGGTGATACAATTAATGAACAACAATTGTCGGGGCATGGCTGGTTGCTTAGGGGACTTTGTGAATATTATATCTGGAAGAAGGATGAAAAGGTAAAAAAGTACATTCAGGATATTATTCAGAACCTGGCCTTGCCAACCCGGGGACATCACAAGGACTACCCGATAATGCCCGAAGAACGTAAATCTAATGTGGGTGAAATGGCAGGCACCTCACAAAATGTAATTAACAACTGGCTCCTTTCTTCTGATATCGGATGCGATTTTGTTTTTCTTGATGGTATTGTTCAGGCCTATGGTTTTTTTCCGACACCCGAACTGAAATCACTGATTGATGAAATGATTGCCCGGTTCCTGCAGATCGACCTGGTCGCCATTAAGGCTCAGACTCATGCCACCCTGACCGGCCTTCGCGCCTTGATGCGTTATGATGAAATAACGGGAGATCAGCAGTTGTTAAATGAGGTAATAAAAAGATATCAGATCTACCGGAAACAGGGAATTACTGAAAACTATGAGAATTTCAACTGGTTTTGCCGGCCCGAATGGACTGAACCCTGTGCCATTATAGATTCCTATATCCTGGCCGTACAGTTATGGCAAAAAACAGGAGATGCAGAATACCTGCGCGATGCACATCTTATCTATTACAACGCTATTTGCCATACACAGCGTGAGAACGGCGGTTTTGGCTGCGACAATTGCACGGGTCCGGTTGATCTTCAGTTAAAAGTCAAGGCATACGAAGCATACTGGTGCTGTACCATGAGGGGGGGTGAAGGACTGGCCAGGGCGATACAATACAACTATTTTACAAAGGACGATAACCTCTATATCCCGTTCTTTCATACAAGTGCGGCAACCATCTCAATGGGTGGCAATCAGTTAATGCTGCAGGAAACAACAGGATATCCGTTTAATGGCAGGACATCCTTTACGATTGAGCCGAAATCAGGCCATGCAAAAATAATGGTTCATTTATTTGCGCCGTCATGGACAACCCATCATGAAATCAGGGTGAATCAGAAATCAATCCATTTTAAACAGGAAAATGGCTTTATCTCCTTTCCCCTGAAAGTTGATGAAACCCTGAATATTGAATGGACCTGCGAGTTGGTCTCACAAACGCGTGAACCTGAAAATACACTTAACACACAGAAAGGAAGCTTCGCAATCATGTATGGCCCATTGGTATTGGGTTATGATGGACCTGACCAGGTTACATTCTCTGAAAAACCGGTGATCAGACAGCTTGATGACTCAAACTACGAGGTATCAGATAAAAACCTGATCTATAATTTCAATTCCGTATACCAGTTGCTGGATCCAAAAGTTAAAGAAAATACGTACCAGAAGCAGGTGCTGTTTTTGTATAAATAAAAATGATATATTGGGCTTAGGCTGGAGCCTAAGCCCAACACTTTCAGAAGCGAAAGTTGGTCGCAGGCTGAAAGTTGGTCGCAGGCTCCAGCCTGCGACCGGCTATCAACATAAATTAATCCTTCTTAATACTCCATCCGCCTGCCAATCCAAATATAAACCAGGCAAGAGACAGTGTTCCGATCGCAAATATTGTATCGCCGATTACACGCAGCCATCTGAATGTGATCATATCCGGCTGCTGCATGAATTCGGCAGACCGGGCATACCATAGTCCGTGCTTAACACTGGCTACCGTTTGGGCAAGTCCGACCGGAAGCACACTTATAATCACCATAGCGGCGAGCCCGATATTGATGCTCCAGAATGCAATCCTGATATACCTGTCTTTCCATACAGCACCCTTATTCATGTCGCGAAGTACGAATAGCATCAGCCCGATTCCCAGCATTCCATAAACCCCGAATAAGGCAGTATGTCCATGAACCTGGGTTGTATTCAGTCCCTGCATATAATACAGTGCAATCGGGGGATTAATAAGAAAGCCGAATATGCCGGCCCCGACAAGGTTCCAGAATGCAACTGCAATAAAACAGTAAACAGGCCATTTGTATGCACTGATCCAGCCTTTATTCTGGCTTAGCTTCCGGTTGTCATAGGCCTCGAAACCCAATAAAACGAGCGGAACTACCTCAAGCGCACTGAACGTGGCACCGAGTGCGAGAACTGCAGTGGGTGTCCCTGTAAAATACAGGTGATGGAAAGTTCCGAGGATACCGCCTGCAAGAAAAACAATCGTGGCAAACAATACTGCCGTGGTGGCGGATTGAGCTTTAACCAATCCAAGCCTTACAAACAGGAATGCAGTGACGACAGCAGCAAAAACCTCGAAAAATCCTTCCACCCAAAGATGGACAACCCACCAACGCCAGTATTCGGCAATTGCCAGGTTGGTTTGGCGGCCCCACATCAGCCCGGCTCCGTAAAACGCTGCAATGGCAATCGTGGATATGAGGAATAATGTAAGCAAACTTCGGTTTTCCGATTTTACTTTCAGAGCAGGCCATATAGCACGGCCCATAAGCAATAGCCATATGATCAGTCCGACAAACAGGAATATCTGCCAGAAACGACCCAGGTCAACATATTCATATCCCTGGTGTCCGAACCAGAAATTCTGGACAAACCCCAATTTTTGCATCACACCAAGCCATTGACCAAATAGCGATCCAACCACGATAATCAGCAGGGATATAAACAGGAAATTCACTCCCAGGCGCTGAAATTTTGGTTCCACACCCGATATGGCCGGCGCATAGTATAATCCGGTGGCAAGCCATGATGTGGCAATCCAAAATATGGCAATCTGAATGTGCCAGGTTCTCGAAACAGAATATGGAAGCCATTCCGAAAGCGGCAGGCCATAAAAAGCCTGGCCTTCCACACTGTAATGAGCGGTAATTACACCCATTAATACCTGCACCAGGAGCAAAGCTGACACCACCCAGAAATATTTTACAGTAGCCTTTTGCGAAGGAGTTTGATTCTCAAGAAACAAGGGAAAAGAAACAGGTATAGCCTCGGCCGGTTCATCCCGCTTTTTGGCATAAAACCACGCCATCCAGCCAATTCCGGCAAGAAGAAGAATAACACTGAAACCGGTCCATAAATGCAAGGATGCTGTAGGCCTGTTTGCAACCAATTCTTCGGGAGGCCAATTGTTTGTATAAGTTATAGGCTGTCCGGGACGCTGAGTGACACATGCCCAGGAAGTCCAGAAAAAGAATGCATTCAGCATGTGCACCCGTTCCGGGGTTTTGAGTGAATTTTCAGGAACACTGTAGGCTTTCCGTAAATCACTATACTGCGGATCATTGGTGAACAGTCCACCGTAGTATTTGCTGTTTTCGGCAATTGCCGCCGCCCTCAGGGGAGAAATCGATATAATGCCTGTTGCAGGGTCATAAGTATTTGTGCGGAGTTCCCTTTGCAGGGTTATTTTAAGCGAAGCCTTATTCTCTTCGGTAAGCTGGTCGAAGGGAAGATTATAGGTGCTCATTGAAAGTTTTTCCAAAATGGACACAGATTCCTTATGAAGCCAGTCGGCACTCCAGTCGGGAGCAAGGTATGCCCCGTGACCCCATATCGTGCCCATTTCCTGTCCACCCATCGATTGCCATACATTTTGTCCATCCTTGATCGCCTGTCCGGTAAAAATTACAGTGCCATCGGTAGAAACAACCTGGGTCGGAATCGGGGGGGCCTGTCGGTATATTTCCCGGCCATAATACAATAATACGGCAAATGAGATGGCCATGACGGCTATAAAGCCCAGCCATAGTTTACGTGTTTTCATAGGCGTTTTTTTTGATGTTGTTAGTGTGATTAAAATATTGAAATTGAACTATTTATTTCTATAATTTCAAGGCCTTGGGATATAGAATATTGTTCTCGAGATGAACATGGATGTGCAGATCATCTTCAAATTGTCTCAACAGCTTAAAAGTCACCTGGTAGGAATTGCATCCATCCTGTGGAACCATGTAACCGGCTGTTAGTTCATTTATTTTGTCCATCGCCCCTCCGGCAAATTCATGCTCAAGGCTCATCCTTTCTATTTCTGAACTTATGACCGATTGCAAGCTGAATGTATTGTGCTGAACAGCAGACCTGATGGCAGGGAACAATACTTCTTCCTCCTTTTGAAGATGTTGCTTTAGCTCCGTTTCAATTTCACCAAACAGCTTCGCTACCTCTATGAGCTCAGGATGATGCATGCCATGCACTGAAGCAATTTTTTGAGTGTAATAAAGAAGCTCCGGTAAGGTTTTAAGCACATACTTATGATGGGTGTTCACGATATAATCAGCCAGAAATCCCGGTTCCCAGTCCTTAAAATTTGTATTTGAAAGCACCGGAGTTTGCCCAATTTCAATTATCGCTTCCTCAATGGGTTTCAAATCGATATTTTTTTCCCTGCATGCCTGTTCCAGTGTTTTCTTTCCCCCGCAACAGAAATCAATTCCTGCATCCTTAAAAATCCCGGCTATTCTGAAGTCGTCTGTCACAAGTTCTCCGAGCAAAGCGCTTTTATATGAATTTTGTACCATGGCGTTTATTTTTAAAATCATGGGACAAATATATAAATTTATTTTATTAAAAGACAAAAAGGTCTTTTTGTTAATTTAATAATTTATAGTATTTTTGTGTGATCAATATCTTAATTTCAATGTTTAACAAGGAAACAGAATATGCCCTCAGGGCATTGGTGTATATTCAGTCGCAAAACAATCTCAGCCGGTGGCCTGGCATAGCCGAAATAACCAGGGAAATTGAAGCACCTACCTTTTATACCGCCAAAATCCTGCAGCGTATGGTACGGAACGGTTTTTTGAAGTCACAGAAAGGAAAAGGCGGAGGATTCTACTTTGAGAAGGATCAGGCTTTATTGCCTATTAAAGAAATAGTCAGGGCAATTGAGGGGGACAAAACTTTTAAAGGATGCAGCTTCGGACTAAAAAACTGTGACGCTGACAATCCCTGTCCGTTGCATGAAAAGTATGCACCCATCCGTAATGCTTTTCAAAGATTGTTGACTGATGAAACCATCCAGTCCATGGCAGAAAAGTTTAAATCCAAAACAATGATATTATGAGCGAATTGATAAACAACTCACAAAAAAGAAAAGAATTACTCAAACATATGATTCTGCAGCTTCATGCAGGTGAAGCTCCGGACCTGGTTCGCAAACGGCTCGTGGAATTGTTGAAAAACATTCCTTATGATGAAGTGGTTGAAGTGGAACAGGAATTGATTTCCGAGGGATTGCCCGAAGAAGAAGTATTGAAATTTTGCGATATTCATACAATGGTTCTGGAGGGTCATATTGACCAGGCCGGAGCAAAGACGATTCCTCCCGGACATCCGGTGGATACTTTCATGAAAGAGAACCGGGAACTTGAAAAGGTCGTTGATGCTACAGATCAGTTGCTCGGCCAGGTTCCATATATCAAAGACGGGCAGGTAAAGGAACTTTTTCTTAAACTCCATGCCCGATTCAACGAGCTGATGGATGTCGACAAACATTATAAACGCAAGGAATACCTGCTTTTCCCGTTCCTTGAAAAACACGAAATCACCGGTCCGCCCAAGGTAATGTGGGGCAAACATGATGAGGTCAGGGAAAAACTAAAAGCGTCCATAGATATCGTTTCAGCACCCGACGGAATAAGTGCCGATGAAGCCAGGACAGCCGCGGAACTGGTTTTGAACCCGACGGTAAGGGCAATTCCGGATATGATCATGAAAGAAGAAGAGATCCTTTTTCCGATGTGCATGGATAAGCTCACGGATGAGGAATGGTATGCGATTGACCAGCAAACCATGGAATTCGGATATTGCCTGTATGATCCGCAGATAACCTGGAAACCCGAAGGATTTATGGCAGGTGAGGTCGTTTATAATCCGAAAAATTCGATACAACTGTCTACAGGAAGCTATGATATCCATGAACTGGAAGCTCTGTTCAAATCACTTCCCCTTGATATTACCTTTGTGGACAGGGATGATAAAGTGAAGTTTTTCAGCCTTGGAGCCGAACGAATTTTTACCCGCAACCGCGCCATCCTGGGCCGGGATGTGCGCATGTGCCACCCGCCGTCAAGCGTACATGTAGTAGAACAAATTTTATCGGATTTCAAAAGCGGGAAAGAAAAAAATGCTGCTTTCTGGATTACCATGCAGGGACGGTTTATCTATATCGAATACTTTGCACTTCGTGGCAAAGAGGGGGAATACCTCGGTACAATCGAGATAACCCAGGATCTGACCCATCTCCGTAAACTTGAGGGAGAACAACGCCTGCTGTCATATACCAAAAAAGACAACTAATGGCTCACCAACATCTTATAATATCGCCGAAAACAAAAATAGGTGAACTATTGGATGCCTATCCGCAACTGGAAAGCGTTTTGCTTGACCTTTCCCCTGCTTTCGCAAAACTGAAGAATCCCATTCTTCGTAAAACGGTGGCCCGGATCGCTACCCTGCAGCAGGCGGCTGTTGTCGGCGGCCTGAAAACGGATGAGCTGGTGAACCGGTTGAGAAGGGAAGCCGGACAACATGAAGTGACTGGTGATGCCGATGGAGAATCATACCTCGTATCCTCACCACCCGATTGGTATGACGACTCAAAAATCAATATCCGTTTTGACGCTTCACCGGTCATCAATTCCGGAGGAAGTCCCCTGAAGGAAATCCTGTCAAAGGCAAATAACCTTCAAGCCGGAGAAATACTGGAAGTAACCACACCCTTTATCCCTGCACCTGTGATTGATATGCTGAAAGAAAGAGGATTCCGCGTGTTTTCGATGCAAAAAGAAAACGGGATGGTTAACTATGTTATAAAATAATTAATAGAGACAAGGCAATGCCTTGTCTCTACGATATTATTTTATTAATCTGAATATCAAACTCCTGCCCGTTTTTCTGATTCTTTTTTAGCGGTATTGATGCCCATCGGGTAATATATGGGGCAAAAACTGACCACGGTGGTCAGAATCAAGATACCTGCCAGAATCAACAAAAGAATTGCAACTGTTCCTGAGATTACATGTGTAATAGCCAGAATGCCAATTACAGCAGCAAGTATGATGCGGATCACCTTGTCGATACTACCAACGTTTTTTTTCATTTTGAATGGAGTTAATTATTTAAAAATTAGAAGTTATGATTTCATGCTGGCTATCTGGGTAAGAAGAAAATCCCTGTCTTTCATACCTACAAATCGCTTCACCTCGACTCCATTTTTTAAAAGGATGAGGGTAGGTATGCTTCTTACTTTGAACTTTTGTGCCAGTGACTGATGCTGCTCAATATTTACCTTACCAACATGTGAATTGCCGTTAAGTTTATCTGCCACTTCATTCAATACAGGTGCCATTGCACGGCAGGGGGCACACCAGCTTGCCCAGAAGTCTACAAGAACAAGCTTGTTTTTTGTCTGATGCTGAAAATTACCCTCTGTTAATGTCAGTATGTTCTCATGATCCGTAACCATGGGAATGTTCTTCATCCGTGCACGGGCCTTTAGGAAAAGGTATACTACTATAGCAAGTATTATTCCGGCAATAATGTAATTCGTGTACATATCAATACGTATAAAATTCAATTGAATTAAGCATTTACTGTTACTGCAAAGTCCTTTTCGAGAATGGTGGTTATCTGGTCCCTGGTTTGAATACCAGATGTTGCCCTGACCACGTTGCCATTCTTATAATAAATGGTGAACGGGATACCCATGAAACCACGTACTTCGGGTAAACTTCTGATTACATGTGACTCGGGATTGTCAAACTCCATATCGTAGAATTTTACATGGGTGTAGTCACTTTCAAGTTCTTCGGCAATTCCATAAACCGGGATACACATAGGTCCCATTCGTCCGCAAATGACCATTACATTTTCATTTTTTGCAGTTGCCTGCTGAAGATCAGCAGCCGATTCAAGATGTTTTAAATTTGTATATAACATGGCTTATAGTGTTAAAAGTTCTGTTCCCCAAAATTACGCTGCTTATCGACAGGAATGAGGATTTTAAGGGACTACCGTCACAACTTGTCAATTGAGATTGGACAATTTTTTTGTTGAATTAAATTAACTTTATGCACAATCTTTAAATAAAGAGGCATGAAGACTATACTCGAAACGGATGAGGCGTTTATTTGCGACATTCAGGCTCCATGCTTCCAGATGTTGTCCACTGATGAGATTGTTCTGGTTCAGGCCAGTAAAACCCAGGTGCTTTTTCGCAAGGGGGATCACCTTACCAAACAGGGAGCATTTGCCTCCTACATATTATTCCTTATAAATGGGTTGGCTATTCAATATCTTGAGGATGACAGTCCAAAAAACTACAATCTCAGGATCATCAAGCCTGGTGAATTCATCGGACTTTCAGCCGTTTTTACAAAAAAATCCTTTAATTATTCCTCGGTTGCCCTCACCGATTGCCAGGTTTACCTGATCGAAAACGAAACAATTGCGAAAGTGGTGAAACAAAATGGGATGTTCGGTTTCAATATTATAAAACGCTATTGCGAACAAAACGCGGATTTGTTCAAAACAGTCCGAAATCTGATGTACAAACAGATGAATGGAAGGATGGCCGATACACTCCTGTATATTGAAAATCTGAAAACTGAGAATGCCGAAATCTTCCAGCTCCTTTCAAGAAAGGATATCGCGGATTTTGCCGGAATATCCACTGAAAGCGCGGTGAAGCTGCTTAAAACATTTGAAAAGGATGGATTGATCCAATTAAATGAAAAGGATATTCTTCTGTTGAACCCCAAAGCACTGGAAGAAATCAGCCGGAAAGGATAATTAATAATCCAATGTAATAATCCTGCCTGAAGTGAAATTAAAAAATTTATCCTTTTGAGCCACCTGAACTCCATCCAAAAGGTCTTCAGGCTTGAATCCGGCTATTTTCAGGCAAGTAGGGCAGGCATATACACCGACTTTTTTATCAGCTAGCTGCCTGATATAGGACTGGGCCGATTCAAAATCAGCAAAATTGAGATCCTTTGCCCCTTTAACCAATAGTTCCACGGCATGTATGTCCATATACACAAGCACATCCTTATCAGCGGCCATCATTACAGCCATTTTTAATGGCATTAATACGCGATGCGGATCATTATAACTTTCCGTAATGTGAATGAAAACACCGTCTCTGACCGTATCCGCAGATGCAACTGCATGATGCTCATGGCTGATTTCGGCTATTTTCTTTTCAGGTTGATTACATGAAGCAATTAACAGGAAAGCCAAAAAAAGTAAACCCGGGTTTTTCATAATAAAGGATTTTGGTTTTGATTGATTTTTGAGATGTTAATTTTTTCTTATGCTAATTTAACATTTAATCTTGATATTGTTATCTGGTTAATGTAACTATATGATTATTATAATTTTGATATTTATGTTCATTAACTATTCTTAATCCGGCAGCGTTAGCCAAATAATTTATGCCGCCCCTTTTCATATAGCTTTTATAATTCCTATAGTGCTCCCTGCCTGCCAAAAATTCAATAGTCTCACTTAGTTTGCCTGCAAAACCGTTAGATCTTGGTACAAGATAATCGCCTATAATAATTTTATCGGCAACCAGTGCAATTTCATTGAGCAGATTAATTCTCTCACTTTCATCAACTTCATGTATTACATACGTCAACACCGCATAATCAAAATAAATATGTTCTTCCCGGATTATTTCAGAAAGGCTACGGTGTTGAAAAGACAATTTTTGGTTTGGCCGGTGATGTAAATTCCATTGAGCCCTTTTAACGTTGCGTCTGGACAAATCAATACCTAAAACAGATTTGCTTCTATCAGCCAGGGTAAAAACCAATCTCCCGGTACCACAACCCACATCAATTACAGTTGATTGTTCTTTAATGAGATTGCTAATTTGTCCAAATAACCTGTCCTGGTTTGGTGCAATAATTCTGTCATAGAACCATCCATCATACCAATGAGTTTTATCCATTCCTGTTAATTTATATTTCAGCAAGTTAGCTATAAACCTGGCAATCGGGGAAATCTTCCGATCTTGGTCAGTTTTGAATATGTTCCCCAACCCTTTTTCATCCAATGACCTACAACAGGCATCGGAACAATAAAAGATTTGGTATTGTTCCGAAAGACAAACGCAGCGCCATTGCCTGTATCCATGACGCATAAAATATTCAGCGAATCCTGATAGCCTTTTTTCTTATTAGTCCCTTTTTCAGTCTCGATGATATTATAAGCTGCATTCCTTCCCATCAATTCGGCTATATGCCCCTGTTTGGCAACCCACTCAGGTCCTTCCAGGGCAGCAATATCGCCGATAGCATATACATCGTTAATTCCCTGAACCTTACAATGGTCATCAATTTTTATAAAGCCTGCATCAGTAAGCGGCAAATCGCTGGCTTGTAGTACACTATTACCAGCTGAGGCTGGAATGAACAGGATCAGATCAGCATTCAGACTGGATTCATCTTCAAAAACAACGGATTTGTTTACAAACTCCATGATTTTTTTACCAAACCTTTTTTCAATCTTATACCTATCCATCATTTTATTTAACATGGCGAAAGAATTCCTGCCCATTTTAGCTCCCGGTTCTGCCATCGGTGCAAAGAAAGTGAGGTCAAAATTATGTCTCATTTTTTTCTTTACGAGCATATGATGAATATTGAAAATCAATTCAAAGGCAGGTCCTCCCCGCACGGCAGACAGGTCTTTTGGATTGCCTCCGAAACCAACAGCTATCTTTCCGCTGCCCTGCTCAACCAGCTGATCAATACCCGCACGAATTGAAAGTGCAATTTGTGGTTTTCCGCAAATTGACAAGGTGTTTTCTATTCCCTTATGCTTCATCTTATCTGCACCAAAGGCGACTATCAGATAATCATAATTTATCACTTGACTATTACATAGTACAAAGTGATCTTTTGCATGAATTTCGGTAACTGGTTGAATGATAACGTCAAATGCATATTTTTTTTGGATATTGGCCAAAGGTACCTTCACATCCTCAAATTCTGCAGCATGCACCGGAACCCAGATTGAAATCGGATATATATAAAGAAAATCACGATCAGAAATCACGGTAACCTTAAATTTCCTGCTTTTTTGGAGTTCGATTGCAGCTTGAATCCCTGCAAAACCGCCTCCCAATATCACAATTTTTTTCATTTTTTAAATAATCTGTTTGGATCTTAGTTTTCCAGGTTTCATTTCATAAAGCCTGGCAGCATCTAGCATTTCAAGCATGCAAATTTACCCTGAAAACACCATGAGCCTAAGATTTTCCTCCCGGATTCGACAACCCGGGAATTGAATTTGAACAACATTTTTATTGAACTAAGTTAATTTTTCAATAATCCAGCTTGAATTAAATATGAACATATGTTCGTTTAATAATTATTTTCATTAATTTTATCAGGCTTTTTCTAAGTGTATTTATGAATGATATAATGCTTATTTCCACACTTGGCCAATCCTTAATGATAACAGTTTTTGTGTTGATTATGATGATTATCATCGAATATATCAACATACAGAGCAAAAACATATGGTTTGAAAAACTCCGGCAATCTCCATTTATGCAAATTGTTGTGGCCGCCCTGCTGGGTATAACACCTGGTTGCCTGGGGGCATTCACAGTTGTATCGCTTTACACCCACCGGATAATGGGACTTGCGGCATTAGTAACTGTAATGATTGCCACATCGGGCGATGAAGCCTTTGTGATGTTTGCCCTTTTTCCCGGGAAAGCACTTTTATTAAATATTATTTTACTCATAATAGCCATTGCTGCAGGATGGCTGGTGCATAGGTTCAGCAAAAAGGACATAGTTTTTAGCCAACACGGTTTTTTAGTACATAATCACGAGAAGTGCAGATGTTTCGCAAAAGAGACAATCATACCCCAATTGCAAAGAATAACCTTTGAAAGGGCGGTTTTCCTGGTACTTACGACCCTCTTTTTGATCCTGTTGATCACCGGAGTTATCGGTTCCGATAAATGGGATTGGAAAAAAATAACTTTTTTAATCGGTGGTATTTTTATTCTATTTGTTTTCATCACGGTGCCCGACCATTTTTTAAAAGAACATCTGTATGATCATATTCTTAAAAAACACCTGTTGCGGATTTTCTTATGGACCTGGGGAGCATTCATTGTTTTGCATTTTGTAGAATCGAACCTGATGATTGCTAACCTGTTAAAAAACAATACTTACTTTATCCTGCTAGTGGCTGTTTTAATTGGCATCATTCCCGAATCGGGTCCTCATATGATATTTGTGACCTTGTTTTCACAAAATTTACTGCCATTCAGTATCCTGCTGGCAAGCTCAATTGTCCAGGATGGGCATGGTATGTTGCCCTTATTGGCAGAGTCGCGTAAAGATTTTATTAAGGTAAAACTCATTAATATGCTGGTTGGACTGGTGATTGGTTTAGTTTTGCTGCAATTCGGATTTTGAATTTTTCTTCAGCTTCATAGGCAAAAAGTAAAATAAATACCACATAGTGAACATATGTTCATTTAAAGTCGTATATTTGTTATCTAGAAAATTGTCCACACAGGACAGACTATCACAAATAATAAAATATACAAACAATTAAAAATTAAAATTATGCCACAGGGAGACCGCACCGGACCAATGGGACAAGGTTCCAGAACCGGAAGATCATTAGGATTTTGCTCGGGACATGACACCCCGGGTTATACAAGAGGATTCGGAGAAGGAATGCACAGGAAATTCGGCTTTGAAAGGGGCATGGGCCGGGGCAGAGGCATGGGCCAGGGCAGGAATTCCGGCAATAACCCTTCGGGCTTCTCCGGGGACTTGAACCGGATGTCATCAATGACAAAAGAAGATGAAATTAGCCTTTTAAAATCACAGATTGATGTTCTCAAACACTCTCAGCAAACTCTTGAGAAAAGATTGGAAGAATTGGCGAATAACAAGGGCTGATCCTGAAATTAAATTAAAGATGGTCTTGGATAGCTGAAACTGTCTGAGTTTATATCTAAACTTAAAAGATGCAAAACGATTGTATAACTTGTTTCCTCGAACAGGCAAATAAACTTTTTATAAAACATAACATTCAGGATGAAACAGCCAAGGAATTAATCCTTAAGCTTGATTTGTTCATTGATGAAAATCGGGAAACCACAATAGCAATTCCTGAGGCGTCATGTTATTTACATCGATTACTTAAAAAAAGAACTTCATATAAACGATTTGTATAAAAAGGAAAAGGATGAATATAACAATTTGTTAATGAGTCTTGAAGATGAAATAAGAACAATTATTAAAAAATCTGCCAATCCCTTTCAAACAGCAGTACAATATGCACTGGCGGGTAACATCATTGATTTCGGTTTGCCAAAATCATTTGATGTTTTTAAAGCTCTGTCGTCAGCTGTTTTAACCGAACCCGCCATTAATCATTCTGAACTATTGAAAAATGAATTGCAGAAAGCTTCTATGGTTTTGTACCTGGGTGATAATACGGGAGAGATCGTCCTGGATAAATTACTTATTGAAACGATCCATCATCCCAATTTATATTTTGCTGTTCGCGGTGGCAACATCATAAACGATGTAACCATGAAGGATGCCAGAAGTGTTGGTATTACAAAAATCGCCAACGTAATTTCAAATGGATATGATGCCCCATCCACAATCATTAATAAGTGTTCGGCCGAATTTAAAAAGATATTTTATGACGCGGATATCATTATTTCGAAAGGACAGGGTAACCTGGAGGGGTTGATAGATAATACGGATAAAAAGATTTTCTTCTTGCTGATGGTTAAATGCAAGGTGATCGCTGCAAAAATAGGCGTGCAGGTTGGAGATGTTGTAGTCGTCTCTAACCAGTCCAAAAACTTTCAAATTAACCGTTCAATGACTGGTAAATCAAATTAATAATAAAAAACAAGCTATGATTGCATTTGGGCCTATACCGTCACGCAGGCTTGGTAAAAGTTTGGGTATTAATAACATTGCTTCACAAAAAGCATGTTCCTATAGCTGTATTTATTGCCAGATTGGGATTACACAAAATCAATCCATGGACAGAGTGACTTTTTATGATCCCGAGAACCTGGTTAATGAAATAGAAAAGCATTTAAAGAAACTAGATAAGGAAAATGCTCCTGATTACCTCACTTTCGTGGCCAATGGTGAACCAACCCTCGATATTAACCTGGGCAGGGAAATTCGATTATTAAAGAAATTCAATATCCCCATTGCGGTCATAACCAATTCATCACTCATTAATAACCCGCAGGTTCAGGAAGATTTGAATGAAGCCGATTGGGTTTCAGTTAAGGTAGATTCTGTTTTGGAAACGGAATGGAAGAAAATTAACCAACCGATGACAACTATTGATTTTGAAAATGTGCTACATGGTTTGAAGGATTTTTCGGCTTTCTATAAAGGAAAACTTCACACTGAAACCATGCTCCTTGAAGGGTATAATGATTCAATCATTCCTATTTCCCAAACAGCTAATTTCATTGCCTCGCTGGATCCCTTAAAAGCCTATCTTTCTGTACCAACAAGGCCACCCGCCTTAAAAGGCACAAAACCCATATCGGAAGAAAGGATCCTTGAAGCCTGGCAAATTTTTCAGGAAAAGGGTATCACAACTGAATTGTTGACAGGTTTTGAAGGAACCGGTGCGGGAACAACCGGCAATGCCTTTGAAGACATACTGAATATTACGGCTGTGCACCCATTGCGTGAGGACACCATGGATGAACTTTTAAAGCAAGATAAGTCCGATGATAGCGTAATTAAATCCCTGATTGCCCAGCGCCTGATAAAAGGAATGAAATATAATGGAAAGACTTTTTATGTCAGAAGTTATCATTTCAAATAGAATTATGATTTAACTATTATGTTATTTAATATTACTTTGTAAAAAAATGCCAAACCGTAGGAGACACAGAAGAATAAGTATGCTTCCACCCATGGAAGGATATAAGCCTTTCGGTATTCCCATGCGCGAATTGGATTCGGTTATTTTACTGTATGAAGAATTTGAGGCGATAAGACTTGCCGACTACGAAAACCTGACCCAGGAAGAAGCCGCAGTAAGAATGAATATATCACGCCCGACTTTTACCCGGTTGTATGATAAAGCCCGAAAGAGCATTGCAAAGGCTTTTATTGAAGGAAAGGCCATTATTATTCAGGGAGGAACCTATGTCACCCATGATTTATGGTACAAGTGCCAGGATTGCCATGAAACCATGACTGCAATGAAACCCATAAAACAATGCAGGAGATGTGACTCCGATAAAATTACCCGATTAAACAATGAATCGGAAGAGGTTTCTAAATAATATCAATCGTATGACCTGTGTGGTTATAGAATACCCTTGTTCCGAAGCTGCATACCAATTCAGCATATTTCTCAACACCCGTGCAATGGCAAACACCTATTGACTTTACTGAGAAACGATCAAGGTACATCGTAATTACTTCCAGTTGTCCTGCCCCGCAATTTCTGATGTGAAAGCCCCCTGCGACCAAATTAACCGGTAACCTGAAATGATTTATAGCTGCATCTATAATATTGGTAATACCCCGGTGAGAACAGCTGCTTATGACCGATAACTCTCTGTTTTTAACGATAGCGAGAAAAACTTCATCATTAAATTCATCATTTTCAAATCCATGGGGTGTACTTATCTTGAAATTGTGAAAATTAGTATCCAGGGGATTTTTTACGGGTATTTCCGGCATTATAAAAATATCCGTATCGATTTCAGTAATCCCGCTTACATAATTAATTCTTTTATCCAATAGTAAGGGGTCATAGACAATTCCGATAAACCTTTCCGTACCGTGGAATTTGGGATTGAATGCCTCTTTTTTTATGTATACTGTTGCTTTGTGATTTACTTTCAAAAAGGAGTATAGTCCCCCTGTATGATCGTAATGTCCATGACTGATTATCACTGAATCAATGTCTGATATATCTATGCCCAGTATTTTGGCATTTACGAGGAAATTTCCACTCTGGCCTGTATCGAATAGAATTTTCTTATTCTTGGTTTCAATATAATATGAAAGGCCATGTTCGGCTAGCAGGCCCTGCTTATATACGAGGTTTTCAATAAGGGTTACTATCCGCATTTCAGAAGCATTTTAGATTTTCAGGCATAATGGGCTTTCCTAAGTCAATATTACCCAATCCTTTATACTTATCATCGGGGTTGTACTTTATTCCCAGTTTATCAAGCAATGGCTCCACGGTAACCTGATGCACCTGCAAACCCATATCCCAGGGATCGTACCCGAGTATCAAACCGGCCAATTCCTCATAGGTTAATACAGGAATGCCATATCCGTTTTCCCCATAGGTTTTACCTTCCATTTCGGCAATCACATATTGCCAGCGATCGAGAAAAAAAGTGCACCCCGGGCAATTGGCAATGATCAGATCGGGTTTGTAAGGATGCATGGAATCAAATTTCTTTTTTGAATTGGCAACCGAATAGCCGCGGTTCGATTTCAGCAAGTATTGTCTGAATCCGAAACCACAACAATGGCGCCGTTCCGGATAATCCACCTGTGACCCGCCCCATTCATCGATTAATCCTGCAAGTACATACGGGTATTCGGCCCCGCCAATCCCTTTCTCGGGGAAAATTTTGGCATAATGGCACCCAATATGGTCAACCACTTTTAAAGGCTCTTCTGTCTTTATGTTTATCAACCTGTGTTTTGCCCGGGATGCTATCTCTTTCCTGAACTTAAAAATAACATCACTGGCATGAACAATATTGGCAGGTATCTCGAACGACTTACCCGTAGACCGTTTCAATGCTTCCCTTGTGTTTTTTAATGTTTCCGGAAAAAATTTCCACGACTCAAGCACTTCAGAATAAATACCGAATGAAGTAACACAGGAACACACGAAATTTTTGTAACCGGCTTCATTCATCAGTGCAAATTGATGGGCTACAACTGTCATGGTTGTTTCAAAAGGTATTATACCTGAATGGTAGGCAATACCAGTGCACGTAGTTTGCCGGGCATCATCATATATATCTTTGCCCAGCTCTTTGTGCAAAATTTTAAGGAAAACATCCTCAGCAGCAGGAAAAACATTTTGCCGGATACAACTGCGGGCAAAATAATAATTATTGTCTGCAATGTCTTTCTGATAGGACTGCCAGTTTTTATTTTTAGCCCATGTTTTCATGAAGATGTGTTTTATTCCTCGTATACCTTTTTAAAATAGTCGCAGGTATTTCCGTTATCAAAATCAATACCCTGTTTTTGGGCATTTATCCGGCTAAAATGTTCTATCTTTTCAAATCGCCGGGTTGCACCTGTTTCGTCGAATATTCTTTTCAAATTCCTCAATGATTCTTCCGGTATATTTCGCAATGAACCACTTCGTTCCTTCCCGTAGCTTGTACCGAGCCGTTCCAATACCTGTTTCCGGTTTTTTTGCAGCCATTCCCAAATAGGTCCCTGCTCCGGGTACATACCTGTATTTACTTCATCAACATAAACACAATACCCGTATTTCAGGATATGATCGCCTACGGTACGTTTTACTGCCAATTGCCTCTGACCCTGTCTGCTTTCAATAAACATTCCTGTCTCAACCGATAACGCCCGTAATGCCTGAATAATATAACCCGGAACGTTCTCTCTCGGGCAACGGGTTTTACAGGAAAGGCATTCTCCGCACATCCATATGGTATCTGATTTCAGTAACGCTTCGAGAGATTCTTCATTCTGTTGCTGAACAATTTCAACCACCATGCGGGGATCATAATCACTCACTCCGGCAGCGGGGCAAATGGCGGTGCAAGTGCCACAGCTGATACAGGCTTTGAGCCCCTCCGTCATGCGGAAGTCTTCGTTTAATTGTTCAACTAAAGTGGCCATCGCCTAAAAGTGTCTCATCTTAGCTGCAATTATTTCAGCCGCTTTGATTAACGGATATCCTGCCGGTGATGCGGTCAGGCAGGGATGTGTGCCGATTTGTGAGGTGAGCAGGGAATTTACGGTCATCCTGTTCTCGATTATCAGGCCGATAACATTGGTTAATTCCCCGGCGCTAAGTCCGCCAATGACCTCTCCTCCTATGATCACGCCTGAATATTTGGCGGCGATCAGTTTTACCAGTTGTTTATGGGCATCGGGTAAATTGCCGGGATGACGATCGACTCCTTCAAAAACACCTGAAAGTATGGCTATGCCTTCTTCTGTAGCCCGACTTTCAGTCAATCCTGCAGTACCAAAGCCTGTCTCACCAATGGCCGTTGAATAAATACCGATAGTACCGCTAAAGGTCTTCACCACGTTAATATTAAAAAGATTTATGCCTGCTACCCGGGCTTCGGCGCATGCGGTTGATGCCAGCATGGTAGGAACACGGCGCCGGGTCACAAAATCACGCTTCTGCGCGCAATCTCCAACCGCAAAAATATCGGGTACATGGGTACGCATATACTCATCTACCGCAATAAATCCACTCTCATCAATAAAAATCCCGGATTTTTTTGCCAGATCTGTACTTGGCTTGTATCCCATTGAAAGAATCACCCCGTCAGCAGGGATGATCTCACCATTTTCAAGTTTTACACTGGATACTTTACCATCGCCCAGTATTTCATTCACACCATTATTGGTAATGATTTTCACATCGCGGTTTGTTAAAATAGCAGCTATACGTGATGAAAGCTCCTCATCAAACGCAAGGCTTAAAATGTTCGGCATTTTTTCCACCAAAGTAACCTCGTGTCCCCGCTTTTTCAATTCATCAGAAAACTCAACCCCGATAAAACCGGCTCCTATAACTACAATCTTTTTGCATTTCTCCAGTTTGGCATTCATTGAGTCGAGATAGCCCTTGTCCTTTGGAATCAGGAATACATTCCCCAGATCGGCTCCTTTAAGCCATTTTGGTTTAACAGGAGTTGATCCTGTGGCGATCACCAATTTAACAAAACTGATTTCTTCACCGTCCTCCAGCAAAGCGGTCTTTTTCTCTGTGTCGACCGATACTACTTTATTTACAAGGGATTCGATACCCGCTTTTTCAAGCAAATTATCTACAGGCATAATGTTTTGCTGGCTGCTTTCAAGTGTGCCAAAAATGTATGGGATGCCGCAAGGTACCATCATCTCCTTTTGTTTCTTAACCAAAATAAAATTCTTTTCGGGCCACGCGGTTTTGCCTGTTAAAGCAGCCACCATTCCGGCAGCACTGCCTCCTATAATCAACACATCTGCTTTTTTCATATTCTTCTATTTCAATTAGTATTTATTCTATTTCAAATTACCAAATGGATTACATTCTTCGATGCAGGCCCTTCTTCATATACAATTTCACGCATCAATTAAAACCTGATTTAAATTCAGGGCTTTCACAACAAAATCCGGAGCAATGCATGGCTTCCAGCTGTCCCTGTGTACAAAGGCCAGATCGGTTTCAGCTTCATTAACCAATTCATGATTTGCATCGTAAAGCTTATAGGTAAACCATATCCTTGCGCCTCTCATAGTCTTAAGAGTAGTTTTAACAGTCAGCAAATCATCGTAATGAATAGGCTTAAGAAATCGGCTGCTCATGCGGACCACCGGCAGCATATAACCGGATTCTTCAACCGATCTGTAGGTTATCCCCAGGCTGCGGAATAATTCCCACCTGGCGGTTTCATAATATTTCGCGTAATTTGAATGGTGCACTGTTCCCATCTGATCCGTGTCGGGATACATGATCCTGAAACTGTATTCGTGTTCTATCATGATGTTTATTTTTTATTTTGATTTTCACAAGGGCATGGAATGGCTTTATGATGGGTACGCTGAGATGCACAATCGCATAAAACCAGTGCAAGTGCGATAATGAGGGCCAGATGAACTCCGTGAAGAAAATTTTTCATAATTATTGATTTTAGATGGCAACTTCTTTAACGCTTACAATACCTTTTAAAAGATCATCGAAACCGCTTTTTACCGCTTTTTCGTTAAATAATTCATTAAGCCTTCCCCCATCACAGCTTGCGCATATGCTCTCATTTATAGGGATATGAGCCAATAACGGTATATTAAATGACCTGGATAATGTTTCACCACCACCCCGACCAAAAAGGAAATATTGTTCATCAGGGTGTTTTTTCGGTGTAAACCAGGCCATATTCTCAACAATTCCCAATACAGGTACACCAACATGCTCATCGCGAAACATGCTGATGGTTTTCTCTACATCTGTAAGTGCAACCTTTTGCGGAGTTGTGACAATAATAACACCGCTGATTACATATTGCTGAAGCAGGGTTATGTGAATGTCACCAGTACCGGGAGGCGTATCAATGACCAGGTAGTCGAGTTGCCCCCAGTCAGTGTCATTAACTAATTGTTTAAGCGTGTTTGATGCTAAAGGACCACGCCAAAGCACGGCTTGTTTGGGATCAATAAAGAACCCCAGCGACATAAGCTTAATGCCGAATCTGATAAAAGGTTCAATGATCGTTTTCCCGTCCTGTTCCCGTGCTACAGGTCGTTCAGTTTGCAAATTAAATAAAACCGGGATTGACGGGCCATACATGTCAGCATCCAATAAACCTGTCGCATAGCCTTCCATGGCTAATGACATGGCCAGACCTGCAGCCACGGTAGATTTACCAACTCCGCCCTTACCCGAAGCTACGATAATGATGTTTTTAATATTGGGCAATATGGTTTTCTCAAAAGTCTGATGTTTTTCCATCTCTCTTAATTTTTGTTAATTTTATTCCAAATACTCAGAATCTCCTTACTGGCTTCCGATTGAGGCAGCCATTCAATTATGCTTTTACAATTGATCATAGCTTCCACAACGTTTACATCAAATGGAATTTTTCCGGCTATGGATATTTCTTTTTCAAGACACCAGTCGGAAATCTGGCAGGTAATATCCAAATTCAGGTCATACTTGTTAATAACCACGTAGGATTTCACCTTGAAGCTTTCGACGATGGCCAGTATTCGTTTCATGTCGTGAAAACCTGAACGCGAAGGCTCGGTAACAATAATAGCTTTTCCGGCGCCGGTTACCGATGAAATTACTGGGCAACCCAAACCCGGAGGGCCATCGATGATAATCGTCTCCCATCCGTTTTTCGTGGCAATTTCCCTGGCATGCTTGCGTACCACACTCACCAATTTCCCCGAATTTTCTTCGCCAGGCTCCAGCCGTGCATGCACCATCCGGCCTTTTCTAAAATTACCGGCATACCAGCGACTTTTGTTACTGGGGACCATACTAATTGATTTAGCTGGACAAACCCTCATGCAAAGCATACAACCGTCACATGCGGTTTCAGAAATTGACACCTGTCCATTCTGCAGGGAAATGGCATCGAAACGGCAGTAATGCATGCATATACCGCAATTGGTGCAAAGTTCCCTGTTGATCAGGGCTTTTTGACCTGAAACAAATATCTCCTCCCTGTAATTTTCGGGCTGCAGTATGATATACAGGTTGGCTGCATCCACATCACAATCGGCCACCACTAATTCGCTGTTGATTGTTGCAAATGCAGCGCTCAGACTTGTTTTACCGGTACCGCCTTTCCCGCTTAAAATGGCTATCTCGGTCATATTGTTAAATACTTGATTCTCGTTAGCAAATTCATAAACTGATGACGATAAGCAGTATTTTCTTCGGCAAGCAGGAGTCCTTCAGAATATATGCGGGCAATTTCCTTATCAAAGGGTATTTCCATGAGTAGGGGTATCTGATTTCTTTCCAGCCAGTTGTATACTTCCCGATTGCCCAATCCGGCCCGGTTTATGATTACGCCGAAACTCTTTCCGAGGTGTTTGAGCGTGGCAACCGATAATTTCAGATCATTAAGTCCGAATGGGGTTGGCTCGGTCACCAATACTACAAAGTCAACCTTTGCAACCGTTGTTATGAACGGACAGGATATTCCCGGAGGTGAATCCAGTATTACCAGTGTTTCGCCATTCAACTCCCTGATGGAATGTTTGATAACCGGCACAGGTGAATAAATCCCAAGTTCAACACACCCTTCAATAATCTTTGAAAAACCCTTTACTGCCATGGTCCTGATTTCGCCAAGCTTTTTCTCTTTTTCTGAAATCGCGCCGTATTCGCATGCTTTAAGACAGGCGCCGCAATCATGGCACAATTCTTCTATAATCTGAATAAATCGTGCGGGCGGCAAATATACAATTGCATGATAATTACAATAATCATAGCATTTGCCACAGAAAACACACCTGGTTGTATCAATTACGGGAATATTCTGCACGACATCAGCGGAACGGATTACATCTCCCTTAATAAATTCAGCAACATTGGGTTCTTCAGCATCACAATCTACAAGTGTTACCGGTATCCCTTCCTGTTGTGCCGAATAAAAAAGATTTGTCGCCACAAGGGTCTTACCTGTACCTCCTTTACCGCTCGCAATGGCAATTTTCATTTACTAATGATCACAAGCATTACTCCCGGTAACCAGGGAACTTTTCAACCAATCGGAAACCAATTCAGTGGGGCTTTTGGGTTGAGCGCCTACATTAACTTTTATGTTCTGTGCTGTAAATAAATCAAGAGCGCGTTGTCCCATTCCACCGGCAATTACATCGGTCACACCTCTTTCCGCCAGCCATTTGGGTAGGAGTCCGGGTTCGTGGGGAGGTGGTGTGATCAGCTTTTCACCCACAATGGTATTGTTCTCAACATCAACCAGAGCAAATTGCTGGCAATGGCCAAAATGTGAACATAAGTGTCCGTTTTCCAACGGTATTGCAAAAGTGTTTTTCATACTGTTTACTTTTTTTTAATTGAATTCAGACCGCTTTTTAAGCGTTTACCATTTCCTTCACCCCCGCCTGCGTTACGTCGCAAACCCTTGCCCCTTCCAAGTTTGTCATCCGTTTCGCTTGTGGAAATCTTACGGCAACGGCCTGCTCCTCTTCCGGTTCCTGAACCTTTGTTTTCAGGTCCTTTTCCATTCATTCCTGGCATAATCTTAATTTTTATGGTTCAACAAGTCAATAATCTCACTTATCTTTTTATCAGCATCACTTAACACGATCAATTGAATTTGCAAACTGTCAAACAGCGACTTCACCTTTGTTCCGAATTCGCCCGAAACCACCTTTTTCGCACCTTTTGATGCCACCAATTGTGCCGATGCCGGTCCTGCACCTTCAATATTTTCCTTATTCGGGTTCGGTATAAATTCAAGGGCCTGGCTTTCCGTATCAAAAACCACAAAATAGGAACAACGGCCAAATCGGCTGTCCAGCTTTGAATCCGGACTATTTCCCGTTGAAGTGATAGCGATTTTCATGTATTATATATTAAATAATTAATGAGCATATGTTCATTACAAATATAATGATCATTTGCTTAATATAATAAGATTTGTTCAATTTTATTTGATCATTTTTTAGTCGGGCCCCCGTATCCATAAATGAGGACATTGACTTAAAAAAACAGATAGTAGGATACCTGCTGATAGTACTATGTCAGATGCAAAAATGCAGAATACTATGTAATACTTGGCCGGGGCTGAAGAATGGCTGAGTTAATGGAGTTGTGTTTAACTGTCAATATAGAGATCGAGGAGAAATCTCATTGCATTCGATTGGCCGTTTTCAGAGTACCAGCCAGGGTTAATGACTGCAGGTATGATCCTCTCCATGATGATCTTCATGTTGTGCACAGGATATTCCTGAATCGACCAATTCACCTTTAATATACATTTCAGCGAGGGCAATTACATCACCTGCACATCCCCTTATTACTTCAATACCATAACGGTTGAGAACCTGTATCGCTCCTTGTCCGATTCCCCCGGCTAATACCAGTCGAACGCCTATTTTTTGTAAAATACCTGCAATATCCGATCTACATCCGCACCCCTGGTTTGAGGGAAGATATTCGATTCCCGTAATATTCCGGTTGTCATCAATTGTTACTACCGTATACATCTCACAATGCCCAAAATGACTGTCGACCATGTTCCCATTGGTAGGAATTGCTAACTTAATCATGAATGAATTTTTAGTGATTTAACATATTAATAATATCCCGGATAGATTTTTCTTCATTCTTTAATATGATCAATTGAATCTTAAGACTGTCGACCAGGGGTTTTATCTTAATACCGAATTCCCCGGATACGATTTTGCCTGCCCCTTTTGATGCCAGGAATTTAACTGAGTCAGTACCGGCACCTTCTTCAACTTCCTTATATGGATTAGGAAGAAATTCCATTCCCTGGGTTAATGTATCGAAAATTACAAAGTATGAGCAACGGCCGAAACGACAATCCAGTTTCGAATCCGGACTATTTCCTGTTGATGTGATTGCCACTTTCATAATTAACAGTTCTTAAAAGTAAGCTGTGCACTCTCCCTGTATTGCTCTACTTCAAATGAACCGCAAAGCGCACAGACTGTAACCTCTTTTTCCTTTTCAGGCTGGTTGAACCAGCATCCGCAACTATTGCAGGAATACCATTCGCTGTCGAAATATACCTTACCTCCCTCGAAAACAATGGATTTGCCTTGAACAAATGCCTGCGCAACCTTACGCCTCGCACTTTCATAAATTCTGGCAAAAGTGGGCCTCGAGACTCCCATTTTTTCAGCAGATTCAACCTGTCCCAGCAGCTCAAAATCACTTAACCGTATGGCTTCATATTCTTCATAGTTCATGACCACAGGATGACTATCCCCGGAAATTCCGATTGGTTTGAATCCCCTGAAATGGGGAGGTTGATTCATTCTTCGAATTCGTTTCGGTCTTGACATATTATGAGCATATGTGCGTTACAAATATAATGATCATTTGCTTATAATTCAGAATAAATTATTATCTTTGTTTTGGTATTAAAAAGAGAAACTTATCCGATAAATATAATTAAATATGAGAACAACAACTGTTTTAAAATGGTTATTAATCATCGCAGCGCTGCTTTTTGCAGACTGGCTGATTATGATATTTTTAGGTTGTTTTTCAGGGCTATGTCATGCCAGCGATAAATTTTTCTGTTCAGTTTATTGCTATGCGGGAATCAGCTTATTATCCCTTACTGCTCTTGTTGCAGCCTACCTCGTGTACACAAAAATACACCGCAGGCGTAACAATATTATTAAGGAATAATTCGAAAAAACTCTTAAACGCCTAATGGAACTGTAAACGTAAAGGTGGTGCCCTTGCCTTCCTCGCTTGTAACTACAATCTCGCCGCCGTTTTTCAGTACAAATTCCTTTGAGATCAATAATCCCAGTCCGCTTCCATTCTCACCCCGGGTACCTTTTGTGGATTTCTTATGGTCAATTTCAAATATTCCCGCCAGCATCTTTGGCGGAATTCCAATCCCTGAATCCGAAATACTTACTTCCAGATAGGAATTCACTGGCTTGACTGAAACCTTAATATCCCCTTTCTCTGTAAATTTTACCGCATTGCCCAGTAAATTCCGAATGACCGTGCTGATCATGTTAAAATCTGCAAAGACTTTTGTGTTACAAGGCATATCTTTTATAAACCGGATCTCCTTTTCCTCAAACTTATTCCTGATCAGGTCATAATTCGTGTCAAATACCTCATTCACGTCAAAAACCTCGGGATGAAACCTGATGTTTCCGGTCTGTGTACCGGCCCATTCAAGAAGATTTTCAAGCAAAACGTAAATTCTTCGTGAAGAATCATGAATAACTCCTATAAATTCAAGTCTTTTCTCATCGCTTAATACCTTGAATTCCTCGATCAGCAATTCGGAGAAACCAAGAATAGAATTGAAAGGATTCTTCAAATCGTGTGCAATAATTGAGAAGAATTTATCCTTTGTGGCATTAAGTATGGTAAGTTTCTTATTACTTTCTTTCAGATTTTCGTCCTGCAACAGGATCATCTCTTGTTTTTGGGTCAATTCCATTGTTTTTATAGCCACCAGTTCTTCGAGCAATATTTTCTGATTTCTCAGCCGGTTCATCCTGGAATGATAGACTAGTGCAAGTGCGAAGACAACCGCGGAAAAGGCAATTATTCTGAACCACCAGGTAGCCCACCATGGTGGTAAAATGATGATTCTAAGAGAGGTCTCATTTTCGTTCCAGATCCCGTCATTGTTCGTGGCCTTTACTTTGAAGTAGTAAGTGCCCGGGTCGAGGTTCGTATAGGTCACATACCTCCTTGCAGCATCCGTATTGTTCCATTCCGTTTCGAATCCATCCATGATGTACTTATATTGATTCTTCTGTGGATGGTTATAATTGATTGCAGCAAATGAAAACGAAAAAACAGACTGTTTCCAATTCAGCTTTATCTCCTTTTCCTCGCTGATATGCTTCAGGAACTGGGCTCCAGGCGAAGCATAGGTTACCGGTTTATTAAAAATCATAAAATCTGTAATATACACAGGAGGAATAAACCGGTTATCTTCCATACTGTCGGGATTGAATGAATTGAAGCCATTGTATCCGCCAAAATAAATTTCCCCTTTACGTGTTTTAAGAAACGATTGTTGATAGAACTGGTTACCCTGTAAACCATCCTCTTTCGAATAATTGCGGAACTTGCCCGCTGATCGCTCAAAGCGGCTGATTCCCAGGTTAGTTGAAATCCACAGGTTCCCCTGGTTATCTTCGGTTATGGCATGGATCCTGTTGTTGGGCAAGCCATTACTATTATCATATGTGTTAATGATATTTCCCTGCTCATCACACCGGAACATTCCTTTTGTATTGGTCCCGACCCATAGATTTCCCGTTCTGTCCCTGTAAAACGCTCCAATATCATTGTCGGGGAAATAAAACACCTTAAATGTGCCGGTCAGACTGTCAAACAGATTTAACCCATTTTGAGTGCATACCCACATGTTGTTCTCATAGTCCTCAAAAAAGAACCAGCTGTTGTCCCCGCTTATTGATTTATGCTGTTTTGCACCTGTTCTGAATCGCCTGACAACTCCCTTTTCAGGATCGAACAAATCAATGCCGGTGTTATAAATGCTTATCCACAGCATATTATTATGATCGAGGTAGAGATTGTAAATTGCCTTTCCTGATATACCGGATGAATCCTTGCTGCCGGGCCGATAATGAATAAACCGCTTTGTTTTGCGGTCAAATTTGTTTAATCCTCCTTCCCATGTGCCAATCCAGATATTATGATCCTTATCCTCGGCAATTCCCCTGATCACATTCCCGCTTATGCTGTGAGGGTTACCCGGATCATGCTTAAATAATTCAAAATTTCCGGTTTTGGGATCATATACATTTACTCCTCCGCCGTCAGTTCCAACCCAGATATACCCTTTATGATCCTCATAAAAACAACCTGTAAAATTGTAGGAGAGCGACCGGGGATTGTCGCCATTATGCATGAACAGGTTAAATCTTTCCTTTTTGGGATTATAGTAATTGATTCCTCCACCGGAAGTTCCTACCCAGATAATCCCTTCCCTGTCCTTATATAAGCACCAGATGCCATTGTTATTCAGTCCGTTTTCCTTTGTTTCATCATACACAATGTATTCGAAAGTTTTGGTCACCTTATCGAAACGGTTTATACCACCCTGGTCTACTGCAAGAAGCAAATAGCGATCGTCTTCAGGAAGGATGTCAAGTACAATACTTTGATTGGTTCCCTTTCCACCGGCCTGGGAACTAAAATGTGAGAATTTTTTGGTCACCGGGTCAAAAGAGAAAAAACCCTTACCGTCCGTTGATATCCATATCTTATCTTGTTTATCAATGAAAATACTTTTATAATATTTATTGCCGAAATCGATGGAAGGATCGTCATAAGTAGTGAATTGGCCTGATCCGGGATCAAAACTCCGGACTCCCCGGGTAAGCGATACAATCCAGATTATTCCTTTTGAATCCACCCCGATCATTTTGGATGGTCTTGGATTCAGATAATTTATACCCTTTTCAAAAGGGTAACGGATAAATGTCTGTGTGGCCGGTACAAATTTATTCAGGCAGTTGCCATCGGTAATGGTCCACAGATTTTTCTGGTGATCTTCAACAATACCGGTAATGCAATTGCTGCTGATGCTTTTATCATCGCCCGGCTCATAGCGGAATACCCTGAAATTGTCTTTTTCCCTGTCGTATAAATTGAGACCATCATGAGTGCCAAACCACAGGTTTTTCTTACTGTCCTCGAAAATGCACGTCAAAATATCACTGCTTATAGCACCAAACCGGCCATCCCCGTGACGATAGTTTTTTACCTGGTAACTGTCATATTTATCAAGCCCAATATCGGTTCCCATCCAGAGATAATCCTTGCTATCCCTGTATATACAACGGATCCGGTTACTCGATAGACCATCATTGATTGTAAGATGCTCAAACCGGGTATATGTTGGCTGTGCAAATAAACCCGGCATTCCCGCATAAAACAGGAGTGTATACCGGAGATACAGGGTAAATACCCGTTTTATGCACCTATTATTATGGTTCTTAACCACAATCTGCTGTAAATGATTCTGAAAAATCCTAAAATTGAACATCAATATCTATTTTACGCCAAAATTGTTTTAAAGATTCATCCGGGGAACTTTTTTTGATGATTCGTGGAGGGAATTCTGTTTGGTTTTAATGAACGGAAATGGATGAAATGATTAATTTTATCTGAATTTCCATAAACATGAAAAAATCCCTCTTTTTATTAGTTTGCATGCTCCCGGGCACCATCCTGTTTGCCCAGCGCAACCTGTTTTCATCCGATTGGAACGAAGCTTCCCTTGAGAATGCAATAACTCAAAAATGGCAGCCCTTTCCGGAATACAAATCCAGGGCCGACTGGGATGCCCTTCCCGCCAATATCCGCGAAAATACTATTCGCGAAGCTGAAGCTTTGCTGGGCAAGCCGTATGATTTTCTCCCGCTAACCGAATACATGGCGTTTGTGCGGGACGGAAACCGTAACCGTTTTGAAAAGATATATTTCGGTCGGCGCTCCCAGTTGTTACAGGTATTGATGGCCGAATGCATGGAAGGTAAAGGCAGATTCACCGATGATATTATGAATGGCATATGGACATTGTGTGAAGAATCATCCTGGTGCCTTCCGGCTCACATCGGACAGCCAAAAGGAGTTCCTGATCCCGCCAACCCGGTGGTTGACTTGTTTGCTGCTGAAACAGCCTCACTGCTTGCATTTACGGATTATCTTTATGGCAGTGAGCTCATCCGTTCCTCGCCTTTGCTAAGAAAGCGCTTGCGCGATGAAGTGCATATCCGGGTACTGAAACCTTTCCTGGAAAAGGATGATTACTTCTGGATGGGATTACAGGGCCAGACGGTAAACAACTGGAATCCCTGGATCCTGTCGAATATATTTACTTCCGCGCTGTTGCTCGATGATAACCGTGAAAGGCAGATCAGGACCGTTGCAAAAGCCATGCGTTGCCTGGATGGTTTTACGAACAGCTATTCCCCGGATGGCGGATGCGATGAAGGACCATCGTATTGGGGAAGAGCGGGAGGATCATTGTTCGATTGCATTGAAACACTTTACTCGGCCAGCAGCGGTAAGATAAATTTTTATGATAACCCGTTGATAAAAAATATCGGGCAGTTTATTTATAAGGCTTTAATCCATGATCCCTGGTATATCAATTTTGCTGATGCACCGGCACAAATACAGCCGGATGCCTATCTGATTTACCATTTTGGCCAGCGCATTAAAGATCCGCTGATGAGTTCCTTCGGTTCCCAGCTCAATTCCGAAGAAACTTTTTCAGTATCCCACAGGATCCAGAGTATAAACCGGAGCTTATACCACATATTCGGATACAATGAAATTTCAGCGGCTCCAAAATCCTGGCCCTACCTTCGCGATGCCTGGTTGCCGGATATTCAGGTGTTCGCGGCCCGTTCCGCTTCCGAAACCGCCAGGGGATTGTTTTTGGCAGCAAAGGGTGGACATAACCAGGAAAGCCATAACCACAATGACGTTGGAAATTTCATCGTATATTTCAATGGTCAGCCTGTATTGATTGATGCAGGTGTTGGGTCTTATACCGCCAAAACGTTTAGCGCCGAACGGTATTCAATCTGGTCCATGCAGTCTCAATTCCACAACCTGCCCAGCGTTAATGGATTTGGGCAGCAAGCCGACCGGAGATTTGCCGCTGATAATCCATTGTATTTTTCAGACGATAAAATGGTCCGTTTTTCAATTGGCTTAACCGCCTGCTATCCAGCAGATGCAGCCATAGAAAAATGGGGACGTACGCTTGAGTTTGAACGGGGCAATAAAATCACACTGACGGATTCTTTCACCCTGAAGGAGATAAAAGGAGTCACAAGCTGGAACTTTCTCACCTGCCTGAAACCAAAGATCACCAAAGAGGGAACCATCACCCTGTCAGCAAACGGAACATACAAAACCGACAGGGATATGCTGTTACTGTATCCTGATGGCGACCTGGATGCGAAAATTGAAGAAGTGATCATCAGGCCGGAAGATGGATATGTCTGGAAAGCCAATCTTTACCGTATCATTATCACGCCTAAATCAATGAAAACAAAGGGTACTTATCAATTCATATTCAGGTAATCAGACTTAAATCCATGAAACCTACGATATCTGCACAGTCAGGAACATTTGAATCAAGCGACGTGATATTCCTCATTGAGCCGCTACCGGAAAACGCCGGCCGCAAAATCGAGCTTTCCTCCACAGTGCTTCACCAGTATGGCGAAAGCTTTAATAAAATAGTCGTCGAAATGCTCGATGAGTTTGAAATGACGGATATCCACCTTATTGCAAAGGACAAAGGTGCGCTGGAACCCACAATAAAAGCGCGGTTGGAAACAGCTATCCGGCGTTCAATGGAAGAGAAAGAAGGTACAATTTACTCTTCAAAATGAAACGTTATAGGAAACGCAGGACAATGCTGTACATCCCCGGGAATAACCCGGCAATGATACAGCAGGGAGGTATTTACGGGGCTGACAGCATACTGCTCGACCTGGAGGATGCTGTAGCAATGGGTCAGAAAGATTCAGCCCGTATCCTTGTAAGAAATATGATCAGGACAATCGATTTTTATGATACGGAAGTATGCGTTCGGGTTAACCATCTCAGCACTCCGTTCGGACTGAAAGACCTGGAGGAGATCGTCCCGTTGCAGCCTTCCGCCATTCGCTATCCCAAAACCGAATCAGCGCAGGAGGTGATCAACCTGCTGTACATTGTGGAGGAGATTGAAGACCGGCACGGGCTCCCCCATGACAGGATGACAATTCATGCTATGATCGAAACCGCCATGGGCGTGCAGAATGTATTTGAAATTGCAAGCAAGTTCATCCGGATTGATGCGATCACAGTGGGAGGACAGGATCTGACGGCGGATATGAACATTATATACACGGAGGACGGAGCCGGAATTGATTTTGCCCGCAAGCGGATTGTAATGGCTGCAAAAGCCAGTCATATTGATGTACTGGATACGATTTTTCCCGATGTGAATGATGAAGTCGGATTGCGCAAAGAAACAGAATATGCCAAAAAAATTGGTTTTACCGGCAAAGCAGTGATCAACCCCCGCCAGATCGACATTGTGCATGATGTGTTTACTCCCACGGAGGAAGAGATCCGGAAGGCTTTCCGGATCGTAAAGGAATTCAGGGCACATGCTGCAGCCGGAATCGGGGTTTTTGCAATCGATGGCAAAATGATCGACGCCCCGATTGTCAGCAGGGCTGAATACATTTTGAAACTGGCCAATATTGATATAATAGATGCAGGTGAACCACACGATTAATTGAAAATTATGCTAAACAGCCTGGGAAGAGATATCCCGTCATATATTGAAGGCATTGGGGAACTGGAGCCATTCCAGGGTGCACTGTCAAAACTTCGGAAGGGATGGATGGACGAGCACACGATACCACCCCCGAATAAGGCCTATCTGCCGCATCAGAACAAGTTGTGCAGTTCACTTGAAGAGGCAATTGTACGAAGCAATCCCCAACCCGGGATGACGGTTTCCTTTCACCATCATTTGCGGAACGGGGATAACCTGCTTGTCAAAACCCTTACCATTCTTCATGAAATGGGTATCCGGCAAATTACGCTGGCCTCTTCTTCTTTAAACGAGTGCCATGACCCCATCCTGCCGTATTTTAAGGATGGGACAATTGCCCGGATTTATTCTTCCGGCGTACGAAGCCAGCTTGGACAGGCCATTGCGCAGGGTGTAATGGATATTCCGGTAGTTATTCAATCGCATGGCGGAAGGGTGCGTAGTATCCATACCGGAAAGACCCGGATTGACCTTGCCGTTATTGCGGCCTCTGCGTCGGATATCGAGGGAAATGCAACCGGGACCCATGGAAATTCAGCCTTCGGTTCAATCGGTTATGCCATGATTGATGCCCGGTATGCCAAACAGGTGATAGTTGTAACCGATAACCTTGTCGAGTATCCCTGTATCCCGTTATCTGTTTCCCAGAATTTTATTGACCATGTGGTTGTAGTAGATTCCATAGGAGATCCTTCAAAAATTGCTACGGGAACCACCCGTATTACCAATTCCCCCATGGACCTGCGTATTGCCAAGCTGGCAGCGGAGGTGATCGAACATTCAGGCTTTTTTATACCCGGATTCTCTTTTCAGGTGGGTGCAGGAGGCGCCTCACTGGCCGTGGCAAAATTTATCCGCGATAAAATGAAGGCAAGGGATCTCAAGGGCAGTTTTATGTTGGGAGGCATCACTTCGTATTGTGTGGATATGCTCAATGAAGGTCTGTTTGAAACGCTATTTGACGTGCAGTCATTCGATGCCGTGGTGAGTAATTCACTGCTGAATAACCGAAGGCATATTGAGATTCCGGCCGCCCTGTATGCCAATCCCTTTAACTGCGGATGCATAACAAATAAGCTCGATGTGGTTGTGCTGGGAGCACTTGAGATTGATGTTGATTTTAACGTGAATGTGATCACCGGTTCTGAAGGATACCTGCGGGGGGCTTCCGGAGGTCATTCAGATACCGCATCGGGGGCAAAGCTTACCGTGGTTGTCTGTCCTTCCTTTCGGGGCAGAATACCAATTATCAAGAAAAGAGTGCACACGGTCGTCACTCCCGGCGAAACAGTTCATGTACTTGTAACTGAGCGCGGCATCTGTGTGAACCCCCTTTATAAGGAACTTGAGGCCAACCTTCGCAAGGCAGGGTTGAATATAAAAGACATTCATGACCTTGAAATTGAAGTGGACAATATCACCGGCATACCCGGGCCCCTGATTTACACGGATAAAATTGTTGGAATTGTTGAGTACAGGGATGGAACCATCATCGATGTGATCCGCCAGGTAGTGGACAAATAATTTCTATGCAGGAAATCTCAAATTCAAATGTTATCGGACCACTTAACGATATATTGGCTGCCAGGGATGCAAGGTCCGTGTTGCGAAAAGAGTTTTCCCTTCGCAATCTTCCCTCAATAAGCCTGAATCTGAATGTTCCCGGCTATCCTAAAAGCAATGAAACGGTCCGCCGTTTCTTTCTGTGCTGCCTCGGTGATTTGCAGGTCTGCCTCGCTGCCCGTCTGATATACCCGGATGAAAAAGAAGCCGTTCTTCAACAGGATGAAGCCGGCGATTTCTATATTGTCCCGTTTACATCCGGCCATCACACGCTGGTTGAAATTAAACAGATCTGTGAGGATTTCGAAGTAACCCATGAATTGGGCAGGTTTGTTGATGTGGATTTAACAGACCCTGCCGGGATACCGGTGTCATCGGGCAAGTCAAAGCCCTGTTTTTACTGCAGTGAACATTCTGCAGATGATTGCAGGAGGAATTACAGGCATGAATCTGAGGATGTACGGGAGTATATGTTTTCGAAAATGAAGGAATATTGCCTCCGCCAGCGTGAAATATCAATCGGCAGGAATCTTTCTTCACTGGCACTTCAATCCATATTGCATGAAATCTCCCTTACGCCAAAGCCGGGGCTTGTGGACAAATCCGGCAATGGTGTGCATACAGACATGAATTACAGCCTGTTTATTGATTCCACCGCGGCCATTTCGGGCTATTTCACAGAACTCGTGCATGCCGGTTTTGCTTTTACGGAAAACGACATGACAAGGGCCCTCCCGGTAATCCGGGATATAGGGCTGCGGATGGAGAAGTCGATGTACGAAAGCACCCGCCAGGTGAATACCCAAAAGGGAATTATTTTCCTGATGGGGTTGTCCCTGTTCAGTTCGGGATATTTGTTCGCGCATCAGGATGTTTTTGATCCGGAAACCTTCAGGAAGATTGTTAAAAATATCTGCAAAAATTTAACGGGTAATGAACTGGAAAAACCCCAACGGACTCCCGTAACTCATGGTGAGCTGATATACCAGAAGCTGAAAATTAACGGTGCAAGAGGAGAAGCTGAAAACGGGTTTCCCATGGTTTTTAACTATGGCCTTCCTGAACTGCTGAGATTCACGGAACTAAAGGATCATTCATTACAGCGTGCTTTTCTTTCCATAGCGGCACATAACAACGATACCAATATCCTGTACCGCAGCAGCATGGATGTTTTGCATCACTTCAGGGAATTATCCGCGAAAGCCCTGGAAACGGAAAATCCGGATGCTCTCATGGATTATTGCCTGAAACACGGAATTTCACCGGGAGGATCCGCGGATATACTGGCTGTAAGTATTTATCTATATTTACTGATTATTAAAAGTACCAATAATGGTTTACATAATTTTCCAACCTTGATATCATGACTTTCGAGGATACAGATTTCAGGCAGGAAACAATCGATCTTGGAAATCCGTTCGACGTGAAACTCGTAAAAGACTTCCTGGCTCCCCTGGGTTTTGAATTCGACGGTTCGGAGGTGGAGAGCACACTGATTGTCCACAATCTGAAAGGTGAAATGGTAGGAACAGGTTCGCACAAAGGCAGAATCCTGAAATATGTGGCCGTGGCTCCCAAATTTCGCGACACAACGGCTTTTGCCCTGATTGTGACCGGACTTACCGAAAAACTGCTGAAGATATACAAACACACGTTTGTCTTTACGCGACCGGAAAATTCAATACGATTCAGGGGCCTGGGTTATAATGAAATAGCCTCCGCCCCACCCCTGTTTTCTGTGCTCGAGTTTGGCTTTGAATCAATTTATACCTACCAGAATTACCTGAAAACGATTGCAGTCCCTTCAAAATCACATGAAATTGCCGGCATTGTTGTCAATTGCAATCCTTTTACAAACGGCCATCTTTTCCTCATTGAAAAAGCAGCGTCTGAAAATGAAATCGTTTACCTGTTCGTGGTGGAGGAAGAACGATCGGCTTTTTCATTTGATATCCGGTGGGAATTGATCCGAAAGGGAATTCAACACCTGAAAAATGTGGTGATGGTACGTGGCGGCATGTACGTCGTCTCCGGGGCAATTTTTCCATCCTATTTCCTCAAATGTGAAGAACTCAATGATGTGATGCAAAAACAGGCAGAACTGGATGTTACCATATTTGCCAGGTACATCGTTCCCGTGCTGAAGATCAAAAAGCGGTATGTGGGTACGGAAGTGTACTGCAAAACTACGCATGCCTACAATAATGCCATGAAAGCTATTTTACCCGGTTATGGCGTCACCGTCATGGAAATTGAAAGAAAATCGGTTGGTACCTCCGGTGAGGACTCTCCCAATTACATCAGTGCTTCGAAAGTTCGGCAGGCCATTCGGGAAGACCGGTTGCATGAGGTGCTGGATTTTCTGCCCGGTTCCACCCGGGAATTCCTGATATCGGACGTGTCTGCCCCTGTGCGTGCAAAAATCAAGGCGGGAAAGGGAAGGCACTAGCAGGGACAAGGGACGAGGGACAAGGGACGAGTCAAATCGCCAAACCGATGACGCTGAAGGCGTCGTATCATTAGCCCGGGGCAACGCCCCGGGATTCTGCGTGTTTACCTGATTTTTATCAACAAATGATTCTCTGAAATCCTGGTGATTGTATCGCCTGTAGGGAGAATTACCGATCCGGGGGATAGGTCGTCCGGTTTCCAGGAATGTAACGAGGCAAACGCTTCCAATTTCTCTTTATCATTAAACCGGATTGACAGATGGGTTTGTCCTTCTTCCTGCAAAATGACGGCAGTATATCCGGATAATTCGCCGAAGTATTCGGATAGTTCCTGAACACCATTCATTATTCCAAGTTGCCCTTTAACCAGGATGGCATGCCGGTTAATTGTTTCAGGAGAAGTACCGGGAAGATAATAATCGATTTGCGCGGGCTTCTCCTTTATCTTTTTGACAATGGCTTCTCCAATCTTTAACGAGGCAATGCTGTCGTTCCTGTTGCCTGAATTGTTGATAATGTTCACATAGAAAGACCCGGAACAGAATTGCACCTGGTAGGCAGTCTGGCATCCAAACAATGCAAATGAAGGGATACTTTTACATTGGAAACGCGATACTGAAAATATGCCGAATGCCTCTTCAGGGCCATTCATCCTGTATATCTCAAGGATATATGTCCCTCCCATATAGGTGATTTCATTCACCCGGGCGCCCGAAAACCCATACTCAAGATATAATTCCGCCCCTCCGTTAATATATCCGAAAAGGGAAGTATTGCTATAGGTGCGCGGTGCCGTAAAGGTGGCCCCAGGAAGATCACTCTCACTGACAGTGGGGAAATAATCCGGTGCCTGCGCGGTAGATCCGATATAAGCAAAAATCAGGAAATACCCTGTCAGATAAAATCTTTTAGTCATTCGGCTGTTGTTGGGAATACAATATTTACTCTATGCCAGCTCAACGATTTTCAGTTCGATCTTTGCCTTGTCAGATATGCCCAATCCAAGATCGGATGACATGGTGAGAAATTTTAATGATTCCGGTACAGATGTTTTCTGAATCCCCTCGGCGATCCGTTTTTCGGCAACGAGGTCATAACTGATCCGGTCAAGCGCCACGGGATCCGAGGCAATCAAAATGGAGTTATAATTGCAGATGAACTGCGGATTGGCTGCGGGTCCGCCGTTAAAACATCCTTTCAGCGCATCACATATATTCAGCACCACCTTGTCGCGCACGGGGGCGAAGGCACAGACTTCGGCACATGTTTCATTCCAGAGTTGCGAATGGAGCCTTCCCGTATTGGATACTACACCATAAGCCAGGTTCTTCATGGCATTGGTAATGGAGCCGCCAGCATTTTTCAGGATAGGAATATTAATGATCTTATCCAGGTCCCGGGTAACGATTTTTGTGAAATAGGAGTACTTTCCGCCATTGATCATATAGGGAATGGTTTCACTGTCATATCCGCCTTCAACATCGGCCCAGTAATACCAGTCCTTATCAATATTTCGTTCTCCGTATAGCTTCCCTTCAGGGTCATAAAAAGATCCCTTGTCGTCCTGTAATTCTGTTCCGGCTATTTTAATACCCGGATAATTCTCCGCTGTAAACCCCGCCTCTTTCAGGTCCATTTCCCTTCTGTCCCATATAACTATATTTTCTTTCTTAATTCCACTTTCGATAAGTTGCTTAACAACGGATTTGGTAACAGCGTGACTGGTTGAAAGGAGTTTGCCTGCAACCGGATTTACTTTTAATCCTATTCTTTCACCGGGGCTGACAAAAGTTTTCCATGCCTTATCAAGGTCCGTCTGCCCTGTCAGCTCAAGCATAGCTTTTTTGATCATCCGATAGGCCTCCTGTTCAACCGGTTCGCCATTAAGAACCGCCGCGGCATTTTTTACATGGATCACCTTTCCGGGAAATTTACCCGGCATTGACCCGGCTGTTCTTGCAATTTTGGCGGCATCAGCAATGTTTGTTGCTGGTTTATCAATACGGACTTCGCTTTTAGAAGCAAAGAGTGATAATGGTTTTGTGGCCAGTGCGGCGCTACCGGCTCCCAGGATGGTGAAGAATTTCCTGCGGTTAAGCGAATTTCTTTTCATTATTTTTTTACATTGTAATTCAAATATAAAGATAGTCGAAGATAAAACATAAGGAAACACATTTGAAAATGGTACAACCTCCCTGAGATTTATTCCGCTTTTGACATAGTTTATCGAAATGAATGCCGGGTTTACACTTCATGGTTCGGGCTATTTCTTTTATGGCGGATGAGGATGAATTTATTGATGATATTCCTTAAATTTAAATTCTGGGATATCCCAACCATTTCACATTTTTCATGATGAAGAAATTATGTCTGATCTGAAGGGTTTCAATGATATTTCAAATTGCATTTAACTAATCCTACAATTAACATCTCAATATGAAACGGAGCGAAATCAACCAAATTCTGATACAGGCAGAGGAATTTATATCGAAAAAACAATTTATGCTGCCTCCATGGGCCTATTGGAAACCGGATGACTGGAAGAAAAACAAGCCCGAATGCATGGAAGTGATTGACAATATGCTCGGATGGGACATAACTGATTTTGGTTCAGGAAGGTTTTATTCAAGGGGTTTGTTCCTGTTTACGCTGCGAAACGGAAAATTCAATGTTGATAGAAAACCGTATGCGGAGAAGATAATGATTGTGGAAGAAAATCAGGAAACCCCAATGCACTTTCATAATTCAAAAATGGAAGATATTATAAACCGGGGAGGCGGAAATCTCGTTATTGAATTGTATAACTCAACCATTGATAACAAGCTCGATTTCAGCATGGTAAACTTTAAAACCGACGGTGTAAAACGTACTATCAAAGCCGGCGGTACGGTAGTACTTACCCCCGGGGAAAGTATTTGCCTTGAACAGGGGGTTTATCACAGGTTTTATGGCGAGCCCGGAAAGGGAAAGGTACTGGTAGGGGAAGTCAGTACTGTAAATGACGATACTTCCGACAATTATTTTTATGAGACGGTGGGTAGATTCCCAATTATCAGCGAAGACACTGATCCCATGCATTTATTGGTCTCCGATTATCCAAAATTTATCTGACAAATTAATTCCTTTACGTTTCAAACTTCATCTTATGCACCCTGGAAAATTCTTTTTAATTGCCGCTGTGTCTCTCAGTGGTTTCATACTGAACGCCCAGCAGCCGGATTGGGAAAATCCTGCTGTTTTCAAAATAAACAATGAACCGGTTCACGCCACGTTTTTGCCTTATGATAATGTGAATTCCTCGCTTACATTCGACAGGCTGTCCACACCCTATTATAAAAGCCTGAATGGTACCTGGAAATTCGCCTATTTGAAAAATCCAACCGAAGTGCCGGCTGATTTTTTTAAGCCTGGTTATTCCGACAATTCCTGGGATAATATTGAAGTGCCCGGTAACTGGCAACTTCAGGGGAATTACGATCCCCCGGTTTTTACAAACATAAAGCATCCGTTCAAAGCCGATCCTCCGGAGGTTCCCAAAGACTATAATCCAACGGGGCTTTATCGTACCAAATTTACTGTTCCTGCTGCCTGGGAAAAGAAACCCGTGTTTTTGCACTTTGATGGCATTCAATCTGCCGGTATTATCTGGATAAATGGTCAAAAAGCCGGGTATCACGAAGATGCAATGACCCCGGCAGAATTCAATATTTCCCGGTACCTGAAACCGGGAGACAACTACCTTGCCGTGGAGGTACTTAACTGGTCGGATGGCAGCTACCTCGAGGACCAGGATTTCTGGAGGTTAAGCGGTATTTACCGGGATGTATACCTGTATTCCACTCCTGATGTCCATATCCGGGATTTCCAGGTCATAACGGATCTTGACGACCAATATGTCAATGCCTTGCTGAAACTTTCGCTCAACCTGCACAATTACGGTACTGAATCCTCCTCATGCGTTGTAAAAGTGAGCCTTACGGATGGCCGTTCCAACGTGGTCTTTACCCGGCAGATTGAAGGAAACAATATCCGGAAGGACTCGGAAAAGGTGCTTTCACTTGAACAAAAAGTGCCTGCCCCGTTGAAATGGACAGCTGAAACTCCTGATTTGTATATACTTACCCTGGAGGTGCAGGATAAAAAAGGAAATACACTCGAAGTGATCACACAAAAAACAGGGTTCCGCGAAGTGGAGATCAGGGGCGGGCAATTGCTTGTAAACGGAAAGGCCATTGAAATCAAAGGGACCAACCGCCATGAATTCGATCCCTATACCGGACGGGTAATCAGCAGGGAATCGATGGTACAGGATATTCTCCTCATGAAGCAGAATAATTTTAATGCGGTGCGTACATGTCATTATCCGAATACGCCGGAATGGTATAGTCTGTGCGATGAGTATGGACTGTATGTTATGGACGAGGCAAATATCGAAAGTCATGAACTCTGGGCAGAAAGAAAAATTTACCTGTCGGAAGATCCGGCCTGGAAAGCAGCCTGGATTGACCGCGGTAGTTCCATGGTGGAAAGGGATAAAAATCATCCTTCCATAATCAGCTGGTCCATGGGCAATGAAACCGGCTGGGGTGCAAATTTTGATGCCATGTACCAGGCCATGAAGGCTATTGATCCCACCCGTCCCATTCATTATGAAAGCAAGAACCCCGCCTATGCCAATGTACTTTCGCGGTATGATATCATTTCCACCATGTACCCTTCGGTGGATGAAATCATCAGGCTGATGAACCTGGATGCGACACGCCCGGTCATAATCTGTGAATATGCGCACAGTATGGGGAACAGCCTGGGCAATTTCAGGAAATACTGGGACGCTTTTTACAAATATCCAAGGCTGCAGGGGGGATTCACCTGGGATTGGGTCGACCAGGGACTGCGTTCAAAAGATAAAAATGGCCTGGAATACTGGAACGTTGTAAATTATATTGACGGAGCCAATGCTGACGACGGCCTGATCAATCCCGACAGGATACCCCAGCCGGAAATTAATGAAGCCAAAAAGGTAATGCAGAATATTACAGCAAAAGACGCGGATCTTTCAAAAGGCGAAATAAGGGTTTTTAACGGCAACTTCTTTAAAGATCTCAGTGATGTAACGATGTACTGGGAAATTATGAGCAATGGCCAGCCGGTACATTCCGGCAAGGTTGCAGAACTGAATGTGAAACCGCAGGATTCTGCATTGGTAAGGATCCCTTCAGATGCAAAGGGTTGCCTGCCCGGATCGGATTGCTATTTAAATATCAGCTTTCAGTTGAAGCATTCGGTATTATGGGCCCCTGAAGGATTTGAGGTGGCAAAGGAGCAATTCAGGATTTCAGTGCCTCAACAAACTGCAGGAGAAGCAGTTGATTCTCCCGCTGAAAGTATAAAACTGGTTACGGAAGATAAGATCATTATATCCTCCCCTACATTCCGGTCCGAAATAGATCAAAAAACCGGGCAGCTATCCTCTCTTAAATACCTGGGGAGTGAATTGCTGACCCAACCTCTAAAACCCTGCTTCTGGAGGGTCCCCACAGATAATGATGAGGGAGGAATGATTTTCAGTTTTGCCGCACGTTGGCGATTGGCTGGTTTGGATAGTTTCAATATAAACGTCCGGGATATTCAAACCGATCTGTCAAAGGAAGGGATTCTAACCGTAAAATCCGATTGCCAGCTTGTTTTCAAATCCGGTGCCATTGATTTTATAACCGTTTATACGTTTAAAAGTTATGGGGAAACGGATATCCGGATTACATGCAGTGTTCCGGGAACATTACCGCCATTGGCCCGCGTCGGGATGGAATTTGCCATGCCGGCTTCATTCAACAGGATCAGCTGGATGGGAAGGGGACCCTTTGAAAGTTATGAGGACCGGAAAGAAAGCGCCCTTTTCGGATTGTATACCGGCATGGTTGCTGATCAGCATTTCCCATACGTAATGCCCCAGGAAAACGGGAATAAAACCGATGTCAGCTGGATGAAGATACTCGGATTGAACCGTGGGCTTGAAATCAGGGGCAACCTGCTGAATGTGAATGTACAGGATTATTCACAGGAAGTTTTGAATACGGCCAAAACCTCACACGTGCTGAACCGCGGGAATAATACCTGGGTGCATGTGGATTACAGGCAAATGGGACTGGGCGGTGACGACAGCTGGAGTCCGAGGGTGCATCCTGAATATCAGCTGAAAGCCAAATCGTATACATTCGGATTTACTCTTAAACCTTACTAATAATTCCGTAGGAATTGCCTGTCGGTAGAACACGGGACGAGGGACAAGAAAGAAAAATCCCGTCAGGGAATAACCTCAATGATACTATGAATTGCCAATTCCGGAACAATCAGGGTACTCCTCCCGTTGCCATAATCAAATTCCAACGGGTTGTTTCCCGGTTGAAGCAAAATCCGGGATGGTTTCCTGTCACTCCGGATGGATACGTTGATATTTCGGATCGGGGGAACCTCATCATAGCCCAGGGCAGTCTGGTTAGTATGCTCACCCGAAACATTGACCAGGTTTACATATAATTTGTCGCTGGCTGCATTGACCGCCACATGTACCAGGTGCGAACCGGAGACCTCCACCATTTTATCCGGAAAAAGCTGCTGAATGGTCTCATCCAGGAAATCCCTGATCACGGGTGTTTTAAATTCGGTATACGCCGAGCCGGCATTAAAATATATGCCTGCAATTTTTCCCTTTCCGAATGAATTTATTGAAGATGCAATTTCGTCTGACGGATATAGTAAATCACTGCCTTTATAAAAAACCGACAACGGTTTTACTCCTTCGGAAAGCCTCACCGAAAGCAGGTCAGACCGGATAGCACCTATTCTTTTGTCTGCCAGGATAAATGCTTCTGACCTGGTCTTTTTTTCTGAAGTCGCAATTCCAAGTTCCGGTTTGAACAGGGATGCGGTTTCAGCACCTATGATAAGCAGGTTCCCTCCTTTTTTCACATAATCCCGTACCTCATCCAGAAACAACGGTTCCAGATAATCGCATTCGGGAATAATGATCAGCGGATACTGATCCATTTTGCCGGTGAGGTTATGTTCCATGATGATCTCTACTGCCTGCTGCCCGTCGAGTAAAGCATTGAGCGCACCCTGAAGCATTCCCAGGGTACGGGAGTAGGGAACCGGAGCGCTTTTCTGGTAAGCAACGGACGGATATAACAAGGCGATCTGGGGCACTGCAGTTGTTTTATAACAATAGGGCTGGCGTTCCCGGCAAAAACCGGCAATATCACCAAGCATGTAAGCCAGCCAGGGTTTTAAAGACAAATCCCTGTTCTGCTGGAAATAGAACTGTACACCACCTCCCATGGAAATAATCTGGGCAGCCTCCTGCTTCAGCTGGACTGCAGATTTTATGCTCATCGGCATTTCGCCCCCGTTCCATGAAAACCCCCAGGCCATCAAATCCCATGGTTTGCCCTGTGTTGCAAGGCATCGTGCCTCATATGCCGAACGGAATACACCATTCTGGGGAGTCACATCACCCGAAAGAAAATCAACCGGAATGGTAACCTTTTCAGGCATCATGGACGAATAAGACCAGTTGCTTGTAATTTGAAAATCAGGATTGAATTGATGTATGGCATCAATGTATTTTTTCAGGTGCTCGCGGAAAAGGCTTCGGGTATATTCCAGGAATTCGGGATAGTATTTGTCAGTAGCACTGCGGGGAATTTCGGTAATGCCCGTTTCCCGTGTAAAACGATCCAGGGAAGCCTTGCCATAATCAGGCTGAAGGGCCCAGCATTCGCCGTCTATCCATGCACCGTCCACGTTGTAATCACGGCTTAATTCCTTTAACTGGGGAATCATATAGGTATCAAGATAGGGACTGAAAAAGGAAACATTTTGTTTGTTTCGTTCCCCGTTGGCCTGTATAACGGCCCAATCGGGGTGCTGCTGCACCACTTTGATATCAATGACTCCGGAAAAATGCATATATAAGGCAACATGGTTTTTTTCCGTCACCTCCCGCCATAGTTTAAGCGGGTCCTTTTCAAACCCTTTCACATGGTACCCCACCCTGGTGGGATAACTTGAAATGCCGGGATGTCCCTTGCAATCAACCTGAATAAAATCAGGCTTCACCCTTGTCAGAAATGTATCGATCATGGCATAGGTGAGTGATTTCCCGGCATCAGTGATATCTTCACTGGCATGAAGATCGAAATGAACGCCAAAAAAACTATCGGATCTTTTCAGCTTCTGTTCGGAATTGACAGGTTGTGCAGAAAGAGATGCACTGCAAAAAACAATTCCTGTTACTAATAAAGAATTCAGGTTATTCATATAGGAGGTTTCTGATCTAAAGGTAAATATTCCCGCCATTTTTTTTACTAACTTGGCACTATGTTGATACCCAAAAAAATATTCTTGCTTCCGGCACTGTTTTTTGCAGTTTCCTTGCAGACAATTGCACAGGTTGCCGAGCGTCCAGCCATATGGGGCATAGCCAAGATGACTTTTCTTGTCAGTGATTTTTCTGTTGCCAGTGAGTATTATGGCCGGTTCCTGGGGTTTGATGAAGCCTTCTCCTACCCTTCTCCTTTGGGCAAAGTGATATCTTTCAAGGTAAATGACCGGCAATTCCTTGAATTTGTGGTGGACAGGCAGGCCCGTGAAAAGAAACGGATGGTGTCGGTATCTTTTGAAACGGAAGATGCAGAAGCAATGCGGGAATACCTTATTTCGAAAGGCAATAGTGTGCAGGAAAATGTGCATCCCGACGGTGCCGGGAATAAAATATTCACAATCATTGATCCTTCCGGCAACCATATTGAGTTTATTGAATTCACAAAAGACGGCCTTCACAAAAAATCAAAAGGACAGTACCTTTCTGACAGGCGGATCTCTGTCCGCATTCACCATGCCGGACTTTACGCGGAAAAAATAGCTGATAATGATCCATTCTATTCACAAATGCTTGGATTCAAAGAAATGATCCGGTATCCGGAGGATAAAAATGTTCCGGCCATTATGCTTTATCTTCAGATACCGGGATGTGTCGAAAATATCGAGCATTACTCTCCAAACGACAGGAATGATTCGCATCCCTGTTTTCTTGTAGAGGATATGCAGGAGACAATTTATACCCTGAAGGAAAGGAAGATCAATGAGACCCTGGGCATCCCTGGGATTGGCAAGGGAAAACGCTGGATCCTGAATCTCAGGAATGCCGACGATACCCGCGTTGAATTTACAGAAGCGCATACCGTAAAGTAATAACCTGTAAAATGAGAATATATGGAAAATTCTGATCTCTCACGCCGGAAATTTATCCGGAATACACTGGGAACGGGTTTGGTCGTAGCCGGTTCGGGCTTGCTGCCCTCATGGGCAATTGCAGGCTCAAAAAGCCTGAAAACAAATTATGACGCAAAGGGACTGCCAACGGCTGCCCTGGGTAAAACAGGCGTACGGATTCCACGGATTGCCTGTGGATTGGGAAGCCGGTTTTGCAGTATTGAAAAAACGGACGATGCCCTGCGTTTGCTAAATTTCGCGCTCGACAATGGGTTGTATTATTGGGATACTGCATTTTCATATGAAAATAGCAAGCTCGGCTTTACAAGTGAGGAACGCCTGGGTGAGGTGGTGAAAACAAGGCGGGATGAGTTATTCATTTCCACAAAAGTTGAAAGCCGGGATCCGGAAGTGGCAAAACGCCAGATCGAAACCAGTCTGAAAAGGTTGAAAACGGATCATCTCGACATGCTGAAAATTCATAGTATTGAAACACCTTCCGACGTTGAATCAATCAGTGCAAAAGGGAAAATGATCGATATACTTCTCGGCATGAAAGAACAGGGTATAACCCGTTTTATCGGATTCTCGGGACATACAGAGGCCGCTGCCATGAAGATGATGGCGGAAAAAGGCATTTTCGACAGCATGCTGATGGCTATGAATCACTATGGCGAATACAAGGAAAAACGCCAGGAAATGGCCATCCCCGCAGCAAAAGCCAATGGAATGGGCGTTATGCTGATGAAGGTGATCAGACCCCGCGAAACTGTCAAAGAACTTGATCCGAAGGACCTCATCCGGTATGCCTTGTCGCTTAACGGTCCGGATGGGATTGTTTTGGGAATGGACAGCATCGATGTTGTGAAATCAAATCTCGAAATTTTGAGAAATTTCAAGCCGATGGAAGAAACGAGGATGAAAGAAATTGCCTTACAACTCACGCCCTATTACAATCATCAAAACCTGCCCTGGATGGCGCCGGGATATCATGACGGAAACTGGGCTTAAATTATAGTATTTTGTTCATTTTTCATTTTTCATTTCCATGAGAACCCTAATCCTTTCAATCCTTTTATCGATTATCTCTTTTACAGTTTCAGGCCAGGCGACTGATAAACTCTGGTATAAGTCGCCGGCCAGGTATTTCGAGGAAACCCTTGTGCTGGGAAATGGCAAAATGGGAGCCTCCGTATTTGGTGGCATGGAATCGGATAAAATTTACCTGAACGACGCCACGTTGTGGTCAGGCGAACCCGTTGATGCCAATATGAACCCGGAGGCATATAAAAATATTCCTGCCATCAGGGAGGCGCTGAACAATGAAAATTATCAGCTTGCCGATGAATTGCAGCATAAAATACAGGGTAAGTTCTCCCAATCCTACATGCCCCTTGGCACCCTTTTCATCGATTTTAACCACACTGGTGAGCCGGTGAATTATTACAGGGAACTCGATATTTCAAATGCCGTTTCAACAGTGAGCTTTGAGGTGGCCGGTGTAAAATATACAAGGGAATATTTTATCTCTTACCCCGACCAGGTAATGGTCATCCGGTTGACATCCAGCAAAAAAGGAGCCTTGAATTTTGCAGTGCGGTTCCAAAGCCAGCTGAAGTATAAATGGATGATAAAGGAGAGTGAACTTTTTGCCAGCGGATATGCCCCAACGACAGCAAAACCAAATTACCTTGGGGATATCAAGGATGCTGTGGTTTTCGATAAAGACCGGGGCACACGTTTCTCATCCCTTATTGAGATCAGGAACAGTGATGGAAATACTTTTATTACCGATAGCTCATCAGGTTTGAAAAATGCTTCTTCAGCAACTATCCTGGTATCGGTGGCAACGAGTTTTAATGGGTTTAACAGAAATCCTGTTACACAAGGGCTCGATCATGAATCCGTTGCCCGGAAACAGTTGAAGGCAGCCGCATCCAAATCATATGAAGACCTGAAAAAGGCCCATCTGGCGGATTATCAAAAATATTTCAAGAGGGTAAAACTTGATCTTGGAAATACTGCTGCACCCAACCTGCCTACCGATGAACGGCTTATAAGATACGCGACCGGACAGGAGGATAAAAACCTTGAAATCCTTTATTTTCAATATGGCCGGTACCTGCTCATCAGCAGTTCAAGAACGCCCGGTGTTCCTGCAAACCTGCAGGGAATATGGAATCCATACATTCGTCCGCCCTGGAGCAGCAATTATACAATCAATATAAATGCAGAGGAAAATTACTGGCTGGCAGAAAATACAAATCTGTCGGAAATGCACATGCCCATGATGACTTTTATAAAAAACATTGCCGAAACGGGTAAGGTCACGGCGAGGACGTTCCTGGGAACAGGCGGATGGATGGCCTGTCATAATTCGGATATCTGGGCAATGAGCAATCCGGTAGGTGACTTCGGGCACGGCGAACCGGTTTGGGCTAACTGGTATATGGGCGGCGCATGGCTAAGCACCCATCTGTGGGAACATTATTTATTTACACAGGATAAGGAATGGCTTAAAAATGAAGGGTATGAGTTAATGCGCGGGGCAGCGGTTTTTTGCCTGGACTGGCTCGTGGAAAAAAACGGGGAATTGATCACATCCCCGTCAACCTCTCCTGAAAACAAATACATAAATTCTGATGGTTATCACGGGGCTACATTATATGGTGGCACAGGAGACCTCGCTATGATCCGTGCCTGCATGCAACAAGCCGTATCTGCATCCGTCGTTTTAAATACGGATGCTGAATTCAGGAGCAACCTTGAAGAAGCATTAAAACGCCTGCGTCCGTTTTCCATAGGAAAAAAAGGAAATTTGCAGGAATGGTATTACGACTGGAATGATGAAGAACCACAGCACAGGCATCAAACTCACCTGTTCGGACTTTACCCGGGGCATCAGATTACTCCGGACGCCACACCCGAACTGGCTGATGCATGCCGGAAAACACTTGAGATCAAGGGTGACGAAACAACAGGCTGGTCTAAAGGATGGCGGATAAACCTGTGGGCCAGGCTTTATGATGGAAATCGTGCCTATAAAATGTATAGGGAATTACTTAAATATGTACCGCCCGATGGCATGCAGATCAATTATTCCGGGGGTGGAGGAACTTATCCGAACCTGTTTGACGCCCATCCTCCGTTTCAGATCGACGGCAATTTCGGGGGTTCTGCTGCAGTAGCCGAAATGCTTCTTCAATCCGATGGCAATGTGATCAGGTTGTTGCCTGCATTACCCGATGCCTGGGATAAAGGTTCGGTAATCGGGCTATGTGCACGTGGAGGTTTTGAAGTTTCAATCAGTTGGGAAGATCACCTGGCAAAAAGTGCTGCCATAACCTCCAAAACCGATAATAGATGCAAAATATTGGCAAATGGAACCGTTCATGAATTAAATCTGAAGGCCGGCCAGACTATAAACCTCAATCTGGCCCCATAATTCATAATTCATAACTCATTCAACTGCTTCTTTTCCAGATTAATCGTCGTATCGGTTGTCAGTTTCTCCTTTTGTCAACCAGGATTATGACGATTCCTGCAACACATACTATAATGCCGGTATAAACTGGCCATCCCACCCGGTGGCTTTCTTTTTTCTCAATTTCGACAGAGCCAATATCCAAAACTTTCTTTTTAGTCTTGAAATTAATGCTTGTAAAAACGATCATTAAAATTCCGACAACAATGGCAACGATCCCCAGGGTTCTCATGATGATTGGTTTTAATTTAAATAAATGGCGATTAAGTGAAATCTCACACTCAATTTCAGATAGTTATAACAAGTTGGGGGGGATAAAGTTAGATGGAGGGTATAATTTTAATATGAAACTGCGCGGCAGTTTGCCATTTTATGAAATTGCAGTAAAGCCTGCTTTTTTTCCAGTGGCAACTTATTCCATTTGATTCCCAGTATGGCTCCTTCCAAACCATAAAGCAAATCCAGGCAGGCCCCGGGATCAAGCGTTTGCAACCGGAGAAAAGCCTGTTCACTACCTATAGCCTTCAATTTCGCAAATGTATCAATACCGACACTGATCAATTTGCTTTCAGTATCTTTTCCGATGTTGATCTGGTTAATTAAATCGCTTTTCATAAATCATATTATTTGCCATCACATTGACCAATAGACTTGTCCCTCAAGTATTTATTCAATTATTGATTTATACACTAATTCCCTGAATTCTTTACAAACCGGGTAATAAAAATTAGGAACAAACTGTGTCATAAAAATCAAAATTAAATCTTCCCGGGGATCAATATAAAAATATGTATTGGCAGCACCAGCCCACCAATACGAGCCAGGAGAACCAATAAAATCTGATTGATAATTTTCTTTTAATACTGCAAATCCAAGACCATATCCCATCCCTGTAAGCAGTGGGCCGAAAAAATCATCATTTGGCATTTTCTCATTCGAAATATGATTTGCGGTCATTAAATCAACGGTTTTGCTTTTTAAAAGACGTACCCCATTGTATTCTCCTTTATTGAGAAACATTTGAGTAAATATCATATAATCCTTGGAAGTAGAAAGGAGTCCTCCATTACCTGAAAAAAAAGTCACAGGTGCTGATACATTATTGATTTCCGGATTATTTAAAACCTTAATCCCAATACTATCAGCAAGACAATATACCGCCGAAACCCGATTTAGCTTCTCTTTAGCGACAGAGTAACCGGTGTCATCCATCTTTAATGGGTTGAATATTTTTTCTTGTATAAATACATTAAACGGTTTCCCTGAAAGAACTTCCACCAAATATGCAAGCACATCTGATGATCTGCCATATTGCCATCTCGTGCCGGGTTGGTATAACAATGGAATTTTGGATAACTTTTGAATCATATCTTTTAAAGTCCCGTCAGAGAGATTAGCAGCTCTGTATATTGAGTCAACCGGAGTATTTTCCCCACCACTTGTAAGACCTGATGTATGCATAAGGAGATTGCGGATAGTCATCGGCCTTACTTGATTTACAAGATTTATTCCATTTCTATCAATAGATGAAAACACCTTCAGATCTTTAAATTCCGGAATATACCTTGAAACAGGATCATCAAGCTGAAAATAGCCTTCATCATATAACATCATTACAGCTACACTTGTGACAGGCTTTGTCATTGAGGCAATTCTAAAAATGGCATTTAATTGCATTGGCCTTCCATCATCCATCATTCCATACTTCTCAAAACTAACCACTTTACCGTGCCGGGCAATCGTGGTAATCATACCCGGAAGTTTATTTTCGTCAACATACCGCTGCATCAACGAATTTATCTGATATAAGCTTTTCGACGACATCCCCATTTTTTCAGGTTCTGTCGTGGGTAACATAGTGCCCTGCTGAGAAAAACCAGAAATGGAATTAAAGAGTAGAAAAAATAAAACTCCTTTTCTCATAAATTATGTTTTGATCTTAGAATTGTCTATGATTTAAAAGTTTATTATGCATTTGTTTATTTTACTGCAAGAATTGAAATTTCTGTAGGTTTGGTAATTGAAGCTTGAATCCAGACCAAAAGCACGTTTCCTTCTTTAGCTGTTTTTGCAACAACTACATTTCCGTTCAATAAAATTTCGGGATATGCATTGCTTTTCCAGTCTTCGATTATAAAAGTTGGATTAATAATGGTTCCGTTTGGCTTGATGCTGAATTTGCAATCACCATAGTTATTTATTGATTTAAAGACCATTGAACGATAAATCCTGTCTATTTTTACAAATTCGAAATTGTTATTGAGCATAGTAATTATGCCAGGTTCGAGCCAGGTTTGTATCTGATTTTTAACTTCATCGTAGTTGTATGGTTTCGAAAGTCCTACCAGCATTACATGACGGCGAAATTTGCGACCAGTTGAATCAATCAGGAAATGATCATTAAAATCTACCCCCAATTTACCGTAGAAACCAGCACTGGCCAAAGAAGTATGCGTAACCTCGTTTTTATGTGACGCATAGGAACGCGATGTTTTGCCCCAATCAGCAGCATTTTGTCCATAAGGCTCGCGACCAACAGGCCAATGCGAAAAAATATGTTTGGTATTGTGCCAGCCAATTTGAGTTTCGATTTTTATTCCAGTCCAGGTTTCAGGATATGCCTCATCCTGACTATAAACCGTATAAAAATCGGGCATATTTTTAAAATGACAGTCGAATACAATTTGATTCCATCCCCATGAATTTTTAACATACTGATTGTTTGTCGGTTGTGGAAAAAATGTCTTAATAGAATCGGTCATATTAAAAACGGAAAGAGCCGGTGCATTGCATAAATCGCCAGCTTCAACCAGTGAACCGCCAATTGGCATAGGTTCAATCACTTCGGGACCCCAAGCTCGCCGATGGTCAACATCGAGGTTTGGTATATCTATTAATTGGCGGGTTCCTGTACCATCAGGGTAGAAAGTCCAATACTCATCAAAATATGGATACTGCTTGCCGTTCAGATTTTCGCCTGTAAAATTGTAGTTTGGATTTAATGGAATTCCATGCCAATGAATAATTTTACGTACATCATTGTCTTCAACTATTGTTACCGATTGGCCGTGACGCTGGCGATCCGACATTGCTTCGTGACATCCCGGATAAATGGAATCGCCACCTTCGAAAAATTCAAAATTTAATAAAAATTGATTGGTTAATCTCCAGGCTGGCGCATTATTGGCCCTGTCCCAAATCACAAATTTGACATTTTTATCATAAGCAAACTCATTTCCAAACGAAACCACTGTGGCATCACCCTCAAAACCCGACCAGGAAAAGTTCCGTTTTACTGCTTTAAAACCGGTGTTGCTGTCATCAATATCATCAGTTCGGGTTTGAGCAACTTTAATATTTTTGAAAACCGCAGTTTTTGTTTTTTCGGCTGAAACCAGACCAACCAAAGCCACAAAATATTGCTGATCAGCTGCAAGCCAGCTATATTGCGGGGCCAATTCCATCCAATCGTCGGTGATGATTCCCCATTTTTCGAGTTTTGTACCGTAATAAAAATGAAAAGTGTTCGAAAGTGATTCGTGCAATATTCTGATTTTCTTATTGGTAGAACGATATGGTATCGAAAATGTCTGGCTATCCAATTTAGCTTCATATCGTGATGGATCAATAACTTTTTTAGGATCGTGAACATTTTCGATGTTATTTTGCCTGTCGTATTGATTTACAAAAACAATTCCCTGACGGTTTGAAACCGCTATCAATGTATAATTCGTAATATCGGGAACTCCATTTTTATTGGCAATTAAAGCCAAACCAACAACATCATCTACTGTAAATTCGGCTTCGACATAAAAATTTCCCGAAAGGGGTTTGATATTATGCAAACCATAAAATCCAGTTTTAGAATTGTTTGTGATTGATAATGAATGATTCTTGACTTTAAATTTACCTTTGGTTGCATCATTTAGTTTAATTTCGTTCCAACTTTTATAAAAGGAAGTAAAATTATCGTCAATAAGAATTTTGGTATCCTGCGAAAAAATCAAATTCAATTGACTGATTAGAAGAATCAAAATAAAGTAAAATGTTCGGAATGAATACTTTGGATAATGGAACTTTGAAATAGTGAATGCTACCATTTTTATATTGGTTTTGGTTTTCATAGGGGGTTATTTCTATTTGAAGATAGCGTTGGTAACGGTAGTATAACAAGCTGATTCTAATACTACTTCGGCAATACCGTCTATTACCTGGACACTTTCTACACGCTGCATTCCTCTTGTAATATCTGTTTTGTAAACATTTAGAGATTTAACATTTGAAGGAATATTGCTAATAATAGCTTTGCGCTCTGCACTATTGTTCACCATGTGTATTGTGTAAATTCCGTTTAATATATCTGCAAAAGCAGCTGCTGATATAGTTGGTTTTGAAACTTCAACAGGAATAGAAAATGACCCTTCGGGTGTTGAACCAAGTTGTTTCAGATTCCAAAAACGTTGTGTGGGGCGCAGAGGGCCTTTGTCGTCATACAATCCGTTTCCAATCATTACCGAGTAGTTGGGTGTCAATTGCCATTCCATAATGGTTGAAACTTGTGCGTCTCTGCAAATCCTTACATACAAATCAATTTCCGACAATTGAAACCATTTTTCGAGGAACTGACGTGGATAGCGGTGTAGGGCGGAATTTGGCCCGCCTTCAACAGCCATTAGCGGGAGGTTCAATTTCCGGGCAGAGAGCAGCCATGCTTTCATATCGGAAGAGGTGCAGCCATGCCATGTGTGAAAACCTACGGCTCCGATATAGTTATGAATACTTGAATCGGCTATCGAAGGAAGCACTATTTTATTTGAATTTACTGTGCCGGCACCGGTATCGCCCAATAGCATTTTTGTAGGTAAACCGCGCGATGCAAAATAACTTCCAAATGCTTTATTATAGTATGCATGTTCATCGGGTGTCATATAAACCCAAACACCATAATCTATTTCGTTGAAACTAAACAACGGGAACTCAATGCCATAATCGGTTTTCATGTATTCGATGTAATCGGCAATTGATTTTTTCATTTTATCCAATTTTTTAACATTGAGCGATATTTTAATATCGTGTTCAAGCGGCAAATGATTGTCTTTTGTTGAATCGATTGCCCAAGCCGGAGGAGCCCATATGGTTACAATCATGGGAATGTTTTTCTTAGCCAGGATTTTAGCCATCTCAATCTGTTGGTAAAATTCTTTTTTCATCTTGCCGGCGCGGGCTTTAGCAACCGGTTCATCGTTTTCGGCTGCGTGCCATTCTCTCCAATCAAAAGCTATTCTACCCCATGACACACGTATGTTATTGAGGCAATAATTAACAACAGCAGAATCTTCAGCCAAATTGTCAACTCGGTAGTTGCTTCCTACTCCCATAAATGGTCGCCCCGGCTTTGAAGGATCAATGGAGATTTTAACATCTTCTTTATCAACAGAACCTTTCACATTGATGGTGTATTTAAGGGATTTTTTATCGCCTTTCTTAGCTTTTCCATCAATAATCGTGAAATATATTTGGTAAGGAGCTATAGGTTGTAATGGATCCGAAGAAACAAATTTTTTCACCGGAAGCGGGTCGTTCAGGTGATTAGGCCTGTCGATATGACTTTGTTTTACGAATATCTCGGTATTGCTGCCAGCAATCACTTCATACTCTCGATTTGCCGATTTAACAACTATTCTGTTACCTTTTGCCCTTATATATTCGGTTTTACCGACTGGCATCGATGCTTTTAGTTCAGCTGAGCCGCTTTTCGATTTACCCGAATAAATATCGATGGTCCCACCTGCAAAATCGCTTCCAAGTACCTCGAAACAGTAATAAGTACCGGCCTGGTCAATTGGGGCAGTTGCATCGATGGTAATGTCCTGAACCACCGAGTTAGGTCTTGTTTCGGTAGATGTTACAGCATAATTGAGGGGGAGTTCCTGCAAGAAGTGTGACATTTTGGTAACTTTTGCATCAAACGAATAGGTCTGCTCACCTTGCCAGTTGCATCGTTCAGACGAAATACAACTGCTCCAGTCGGGTTTTACAGAGCGAATGGAGGTTTCGAAAACCATTTTCTCGCCATCAACATGGAAACTTCTTATATTACCCCAAGGCATGCATTCGGGTTGGGAAAAGCTTTTAGGTATTGAAACAAAAAAGATTAAAACTGTTATTAAGAGAAGTTCTCTTATAAGAAAACTAAGAGTCTTACAGTAATGTTTTGTCCTCATTTTAATGGAATTATTAAGTTTAGTCCCTGAATCGCAAAGAAAACCATCATAAAAGTGGTAATTATTCTCATATTTCGTTATTTTTTATCTCAAAACGAGTTTATGTAACGAGTTTGTTAATTTATTATCCAGTTGATATCTGTTTTTCTCTCTGGTATGCTGTGTAATTTAACCGAAGGAAAACCAATTGTCATTGCGGCATAGCATTTATGGCCTTCAGGTATTTTTAAGAATTTCTCTAATTTTTTAAACCCTTTTAAATGATCTCCAGATGCTGCTCCCTGTATTAAGCCATTCCAACATGTTCCAAGTCCATTTGCTTCAGCATACAATTGTATTTGCAGACAAGCAGCATCACAGTCTATTTGAGGCGTAGAAGATTTTATTGGCGCATGGAGAAAAATAGCTGCAGGAGCATTATATGTAATCATATCGTTACCCTTTTTGTACTCACTTAATCCCTCCTTAAAACTGGGAACAATACCTAATGCTGCTTTTGCCCTTTCATCATATTTTGCTGCCCATTTCATAAACCAACCTCCCAATATTTTAATCATTTTTTCCATATATTCCGAAGTCATTTCCGCAACAATTTTCATATTTTCCTGTCCGACAACTATAGTGGCATTTCTAATCCAACCTACTCTATGATGTGGACTACTTGGAGCATACCCTGCAATCTCTACAACTTTTGTCAATAAATTTATTGTTGGAACTTCTTTTTTATAATTCCTCAAAGACCGTCTTTGCGAAAGCAAGTCAAAAGCAAAATCAGCATTTAGTGTTTGTTTATTGTTTGTTGCTTTGAAGTTTGATTTATCAAATCCACTATGATTTATTGAATTGGTGGGGCAAGCACATAAACATTGTCCGCACAATACACATTCATCATTGTTTTGAATATCAGGGATTTCTTCTTTTTTATAATCAAAAACCCTAATTGGACAAGTTTTTGAACAAAGACCACATTTATTACATGTATCCTGAACAATTGTAATAGTTGGTGCATCTATAAATCTGTTTTCCATACTATTTTCAGCTTTGTTGTAATGTTAAAATATATTTTAAACCCAAGAAACTCATCAATACTATCAAAATAATAAAAATTGTCGAAATGATATTCCATGCTTTATTTGGTTTTTTACACCAAAGATATAATGATATGGTAAAGAGTTAAATGTAAATCAGTGCTTCTGGAATGTCTAAAAAATGATATTGTAAGGGTATTTTTGTGAAAATAAACCGATATCCATGGTTTTCCCATTGAGGTATATCCTGAACGACTTCTGTTATGTTTTATTAATCGATCTTCCCGGTTACCGGTTGATCCGGTATATTACTTGTTAAGCTTTTCGCTGTAAAGAATGTAGCCAAAATATTGCAGCATATAACCAAAAAGGGGATAATTGGTTCTATCATTTGAAAATCTCACAGGCAATTCACCTTATGATATTTAACCTAAGATAAAATTAGAAAATTTCTAATAAGCATCAAATATTAAATAAACCGGCTTATTTGGCTTTCATTTTGTTTCCTTTCGGATCATGGGTTACCTCTGCCAGTCCGAGTGCTTCCATGAGTGGCGGAATGTACATTCCAAATCTGCCTCTAAGCCCCTTTTTCAGACCATACCAGCCTTTAACCGGATTACTTTCAGATCTTCCCCAGGCCTCTACAGTTCCCTCTTTTGCAGGTTTTTGTTCATCGGCGCTTCCCAGTTCCATCCAATCTCCGTGGCTTTTTAGCATTTTATGCAGGTCATCAATACAACTGATGTCATAGGATAAGGTTGTTTTACCGACAGTGCAAACCAATATGTCTTTTCCATCTTTTTCCTCGACGTGCATTGTGTACTCGCTTGTTAACGGAGGTGTTTTAAGCCGCAACGGATTCTCTTTGGTTCCTAATTTATATTTCATACAGTAAGTAAGTATTTAGTTTACCAATAGTTAAAAATCAATAGGTACTATAACGGAAGCAACATGAAAGGAAGTTTTTTGTTTCAATAATTTTTGGAAATATTTTGCTAATATCAAAATGGAGATATATATTTGCAATCCCTTTCAAAAGGGAAAGGGAACATAGCCCACTATGGGTGACAACATATGGTATTCGGGAGCTTAGCTCAGTTGGTTCAGAGCATCTGCCTTACAAGCAGAGGGTCGCTGGTTCGAGCCCAGCAGTTCCCACAAAGGGTTTGAAGTGATTCAAACCCTTTCTTTTTTACCACGGTTTAAACATGGTTTAAACTTTTTGAGGGAATTAGAATTTCAAATAATATTTTCACATCTGGTTAAGCTCACGGGATCCAGCTGCATGGATATCAGTTCAGGGTCTCCCGGGACAGGCCGGTATCCGTTAAACTGGTTAAGCTCTCCGGATCCAGCTGCAGGGATATCAGTTCAAGATTTCCCGGGACAGGCCGGTATCCGTTAAACTGGTTAAGCTCTCCGGATCCATCTGCAGGGATATCAGTGTTTTTTATTGCAAAATATTGGTAATTGAGATTTAATTCTGTTAATTATTGATTATCAACAGAATCTAATCAATGTATTATTATTGCAATAATTGCAATGAAATCACTCGTTTATTTTGCAATAATCGCGGGCATGAAATTCACCAGGACAAAGTCACCGGATCCAGCTGCAGGGATATCAGTCAAGGATCTCCTGAAACTTTGATTTTACATACGTAGATTCTTGCGTATCATGATCTAATTATATCTACCGGTAACTAGAATTTTCTATTGACAAATTATTCATTGTCCTTTATTCCCGCATCTTTCAATAAATTTTTCTTTTCTAATGAAGATATATTGAGGGAATTGATCAGCTCTCTAAAATGACTATTTAATTTCTGTACTGCAATTTTATTGAGTTTATTATTTCCAGGTATTAGTGGGTCACAATTATTAGAAATGATATATGTATGGTGCGCTAAATCTTTAGGACAAATATCATCTTTACTGTTGACGCGACTTTCATGCGCTGCATTGAAACATATTAATGCTGTAGACAGTTTCCCTCCGGCTATGCATAACGCTGCAAGATCTTCCATTTTGTCCGCATAAATTGAAAACCAAACTTTTGGCGGAACAGTATTTTCGACATGGAAGAAATTGTATGCATCATAGACCCTTTTTCGTGCTGTCCTAAAGGTCAAATGTGGAAATCGGAGTATTAATTTTCTGGCTATTCTGGATTTGTTATCTGATCCCAACCCATTCCTTATTTGCATTACTGCATCCATTTCAAACACATATTGCTTTAACTCACTTGAAATCTTTGCAGATATATGTTTCTTTCTGAATTGGGCAATTACTTTAATGGGTAATGAATCCAGTTGATATTGATAAGACCTTTTCATTTCTCCAGCTATTTGCCCTGTCTGCATGATACAGGGCAGTTAAGATAATTTGGGACTAAGTTAAATCATTTATTATAAGCATATCTGCCATCTTTTGAACCTATGAAATCAGGCATACATTAAAAAGGGAATATAAAACGACGAAAAACATCAATTTAGAGCAAATTTCTATTAATCTATACCCTTAAAACATATCATAATTGGCCTTTTTGACATCGTAAAAAGTTATAATACACAGACTGACAATTATATATATAATAATATACCTAATTTATCAGCTTTAAGTCCCTTCCTTTAGCACGCAACGCTAAGTAGACGGATTGCAACCCAATTTTATTATTGTCTGGATATATGACAGAAATCCTAGTGTAATGCGGAATACAGATGTCAGGGACATTACTTGATCATTGCAAAGAGTAATGTTGATAATCAAATATTGAATTATAAAAGATAAACTGCAATGCAGAAAATATTTGCAGTAAAAATTCTCAATTAAGTAGGATAAATAGTCCTATAATATTGCCGGATTAACTCTCATTAAAGTGCAGATAATTAATATACTAACGATAAAAAGATAGAATTTTAACCCTAAAAAGTTACAAACACCCATTATTTAGGCCACATTCAAGGGATTAATGGGTATTAATTGCCTGATGTTTATAAATATATGGGCAACTCATAGTTATTGAACCTTATTAATTCGTTACTTTTACTTATCTGCCAAAGGCTTAGAAGATCATGCCCTGACCTTTAACCCGTATAAGCCTTCCGGTTGCATATAACCAGGTAGTGGGGATTCTACCTGGTTATTTAAATCCCCCAGTTTAAATTCTAATACATACAGCCATGTCAGGAAGAATACAAAAGGAAATCATCGAATCCGAAATCAGGGTTACCGGAGGTAAACAGGTACATGATGAAATTATTAAGTCTAGTCAGGCGCTTAAAGAACTTGTTGGCCAAGAGGAATTACTTCGTAAGGTGAAAATTAAGCTAGAAGATCAGGGTAAAAAAAATACGGAGGAATATAGGCGTAATCAAGCAGCCATTGAAAGTAATAAGGTTGCTTTAGTAAAACAAAGGGAGGAGTTAATAAAGCTCAATGGTCAGTTAAAAGTTACTGACATGACATATAATCAACTTTCAAAAAGAGCTACTGAACTCCGAAGCCATTTGAATAATATATCAAAGTCAGCGGATCCAGTCAAATGGAACAAATATAACCAGGAACTTACTGCAGTTAATAGGCAAATGAGCCAGGTACGTTCCGGAAGTCAACAGACTGGAGTCACTTTTAGCAAATTAAGCAAAGCAGCTGGATTTTTAGGATTTGGGATGACTAGTGTTTGGGGAATTCTAAGGTTTGGAAAATCTGTAATTGAAAGCACAGATTCAACGAGTGATGATTTTGCCCGGACAATTGGAGGAATGACTTCAGCCTGGGACTTTTTTAAAAAATCTTTGGCCTCAGGCAATTTCAGCAACTTTTTCGCAAACATGCAAAAAGCCATTTCAGCCGGCCGTGATTATGCTGATGCAATGGATAAGATTGAGGACAGAACGAGGGCATTGGGAATTAAAGAAGCTGAAATGAATGTGTTAAATCAAAAGGATCTGAAAACATTGAGAGATGGAACAAAATCCATTGAAGACAGAACAACAGCTGCAAATGCAATTCTTGATAGGGAAAAGAAATTAGCTGATGTACGAGTGAAAATTGCAGAACAAGCAAAAAATGATGAGATTAATAAATATACTGCTTTAGGACTTACTGAAGATATCGTAAAAGAAAACCTGAACAATTATGAGCAAAATAAGGACATTATCGAGCAAGCTGACCATTATAACAAGCTTTTACAGGAGCAAAAGGACTTAGGATCAAGGAATCAAGGTGCATTAACAGGTATAGATTACAGCAAAGGAGCAAAAGATAGGGTACAAAAGGAAATCGATGAGACGAGTGATAAGGTCAAGATGTTTGCTGAACTAAGGAGTAAGTATACAAACCTGAATAAAGAGGATCTTGATAAACTTTCCCAAATGTATATAGAGTTGTTTCGTGCCCAGGCTTCATATGATGAAAATACTCAAATGGCTTCGAAAAGAAAATCATCATTACTGGCAGAAGCAAATAAGGAGGATGAAAAGAGTGGTAATGATGAGCTAAAAAGGAAACAAGCTCTTATCAAAAAACAAAAAGAATATCTTGAGCAAATTCTCCTTACAACAATGACAGCCTCAGAAAAGGAAAATGCAGAATATGAAAAAAGATTAAGGGAATCAGGATTATTTGGAAAGAAAAAGGAAGAACTGACAAAAGAACAGCTGGATGGTTTGGAACGATTGGAAATGCAACATGCGGCCAATTTGGCGACAATAGCCAATGAGGCAAATGACCAATCTAAAGCAGACACAAAAGCCTTGTATTCAGACGTCATTAAAATGAGTCTGGAATCAGAACAACAGGTTCTGGAAATCCGGAAGCAAAAATATCAGGAGGATCTTGCCAATGCCGGTTCAAATATTGAAAAGAGAGCTGAATTAGAGGAACAATATAAACAGGATGTCCTTACAATTCAAATGGCATTGCTGCAGTCAAAATTGGCTCTTGAAAAACAATTTGGTTTAGATACGCTGGAAACTGAAAAGGCAATTGAGGAAAAGAGAGCTGAAATCAACGATGTCAATTTCAAAAAAGAGGTCGACAAGGATAAAGCTCGTAATGAGGCTCAGGCAAAATATAATATTAAGCAAACTGAAGAATCATATAGTGCGGAAAAAAAGGCGCTTGATAAAGCGAAAGAGGATAATTTAATTAGTGAAGAGGCTTATCAGGATGCATTGGGATCAATAAAATTAAAATATGCCATTAAATATGCGGAGGCAGCTGGAGAAATTTTTACAGGCCTGGCTGATTTTGTAAGTGCAAAAGAGGATCTGGAAATTCAAAAGGTTGAAAGCGATTATGATAAAAAGATAGAATTAGCAGGGAATAATAAATCTGAAGTTGCAAGGCTGGAAGAAGAAAAGGAAGCACAAATACTACAAATCAAGAAAAAGTATGCTGACAAGGAATTTGCATTAACAATCATGGGAATTATTGCAAATACAGCAGCATCGATTATGAAGGGATATGCACAACTCGGACCATTATTCGGATCAATCGCTGCAGTAATATCGATTATTGCCGGTGGTGTTCAGGTCGCAAAAGCAATAGGACAACGCAATGAAGCTAAAAGTCTTTATACTGGAGGATATACCGGAGAAGGGGACAAATATGCTCCTCGAGGAGTTGTTCATGCAAATGAATATGTTGTTTCCAGTGATGAGCTTGCAGTTCCGGAAGTTCGTTCTTTTGTTGGGAGCGTAATTGAACCAATTCGAATGAGAAGGCTTGGCCATAGTTCATATGCTCAAAGCACAACATTCCCTGGCAGTGGATATGCAAACGGAGGTTATTCAGGATCCGGAGATCAGATTTCCATAAGTGCAAAAAGTCTCAATATGATGCAGAATACAATGGACCGTCAAAATCTTCTTTTAAATAAATTACTTTCTGAAGGTGTGGTTTCAAATTTTGATGAAACCAAAATATATGAAATGAGACAGCGTGTTGCAAAGCAAGAAAAAGGAGATACCAAGGCAAGAAGGTAGATTAAAAATATTCAACTAATCCCCATTACAATGTGTGAATTTAAAAACTTTGGTAACGTAGGTTATTACAAGGATGCTGATAACCTTATTACATTTCAATTAGGTGATACAGATCCACTGGCAACAGCTTGGCCTGGCAGCATGAATATGGATCAATTCAAGGCTGTACAACCTAGTGTAATGAAGATCCAGGACAAATATGTTCTTTCAAAAGGAATTAGTAACCGGTTAACAGAGGAGATTGAACATGTTTTAAAAATGAACCGGTTCATGCCTGAGCTTATTGAAAAGCAAATCCGCATGTTATATGGAAGCGGTCCTGCAGCATACATTGAAAGGTTCAATAATGGGATTTTAACTCGTGAATGGCAACAGAATCCTATCATTGAAAACTGGTTTAATAATTGGCAGGAAAAGGGCCTCCAGGATGACATAAAGGAATACTGTCAGAAAGTAATCAGGGACTATTATTATTTTGAAGACTTTTGGACTAAATGGCGTTTCCAGGAATCAAGAAAACTTTATTCTAATGGATCCGTTGTCGGTTTGGAACATATCAAAAATAAAGATTGTCGATTATGTTCCGATCAGGATCTGACTGAATACGGAAATGATTTTGAGGATAAGGATTTTAGTTATGTTATCAAGGGAGATTGGATTTCAGGAATAACAAAAGAATTTAAAATATATCCTCGCTTCCGGATGCATACTGCATTTGATAATTTGGTTTCAGTATCATATCATAAAAACAACACTGTAGGTCAGATTTATGGATTCAATCATTACTATCCTGGATTACGTGATTGGTTAATTGGGACAAATAAAAACCCCCAATATATCAAGGCTTATCTGGAAAATTCTCTTAATGCCAAAATTCATTTGATTATACCGGATGCCTGGATAAAAAACGTTGAAAACAAATTACAGAAGAGTTGTCAGGAAAATATAAAGCTTCAGGAGGATAATAAAGACCTTTTAAAGCCATTAGGAATTAATATTGGAACTGAATATAACACAACGTTTCTGGATCAATATATCGCTAAGGAGATAGAAAAAATGACCAGTTTTTTGTCAGGTGTGAGTAACCAGGGCAAAATGTTGGCATCAATTGGATATAACACTTCAGAAGGTCAAGAAATTTCCTGGCGTTTAAATTCAGTAGATCAAAAATACCGTGAATTCATAAGTGCATTGATTGACTATGATAATCGAGCTGATAATGTTATAACTATGGGTGTCGGAATGGATCAGAGCTTATCAGGTGTCGATTCAGGTGGTATTTTTAAGGATCCTGGAGGGACTCTTGTTTACAATTTTATGATTTATCTTGAAAATCTTCCTCTTGCTGAAAGTACTTGCACGCAGGCATTAAATTGGGCATTAAAAGTAAATTTCCCTGCTTTGTTTAAGGAGGGATATCGAATTGGATTCTTTAACAAGGTTCTGGAAAGCAATGAAAAGCTTTCCGAAAATTTCAGACTTCAATACTAATTATTAATTATCCGAGACCCTGCCGGGCAATAACATATATAGTCATTTTTACCATAGTTGGGACAAGTATACGGACTGCAGGATCCTAATCAACGGAATTCCGTTCTTTAGAAAATTGATTCTGAATTTGATTTTATTTTGAATCATCGTCCTCAAGCTTTTTAATATCCTGGTGCCGGTATCGGTAATATATTTTAAATAAAGCATCATAATTTTCAGAATCGATATAATGCATATCCAAGAAATTATAAACTGCATACTTTACCTGCCACCTTTTTTTAATTACATTTTCATTCATGTATTCAATAAACTGGCAGTAAAATAGACCGTATAGATATGAATTGATAGGGCTGTAAGAACTTGGAGGAATGTAATTGTAACCCATTACATTTAATTCATCATTATTGGGCAATTCAAACATAAGAATATCCTTGGAAACAACAGGAAGTTTCCAATACTTTGGCTTTTGAGTCAAATGCCGCGAGAGAAGCCTAAATAGATTATTACTGGTTGTGACTTTAATAGGCTCAGATCCCCCATGGGTGTTAATAAAATAATCTTTAATGTAAGGTCGGGTCTCGATGCAAACAATATGGCCGGATGACATGGGAGCATTTTTGTAAATATAAATAATTTGATGTTGCCAATAAAGTAATGATTATTAACCATTACTGTTCAAATGGCTTATTATTTTCTATTAATAAAAAATGAATTTAAATACCCCTCTGGAGGGGTATGTAAAATTTAAGACTCTGCAGATGAATCCTGAAAGTTTCTGTAGACGTATTGCCATATTGGCAACGCGTCTTTAAAGAAATCAGATATCCCTGCAGCTGCATCCAGCAACTAAAATAAAAAAAGGCTTGAATCACTCCAAACCCTTTTAGAATCAACCTATAAATGCTATTTCCCAATTTCCTTTAAATGCAAATCAAGAAACTTTATAAGCCCCATGTTTTCATCTATTCTGGCATCTTTATAAATATATTCGCTCAAAAGACAAAAGAAATCTGCCAGTCCTGGACTTGTAGTGTTTTTAATCTCAGAAGAACAGGTACCATCATAAAGAATTGAATACTTCAAGCTTCTTCCCAGATAATTATTTATTGCAATAAAATTTAGCATTATGGCTTCTTTAATTGAGAATGGAACTTTTTCAAATTGGATTGCCAGCTCATTTGCTCTCTCTCTTGAATAACCCATCTGAAATAGAGTTCCGCAAATGAGGGAAAGCAATTTTGTCGATTCAGTATTGATATATCGAACAAGCATTTTTTGAGCATCAACATATTGCAGGGTAAGAAGCGAAGTATTTATTATTCCTTCCTTAACATTAAACTCAAAGCGATGAAAACATTGTCTTCCGGTTACTATATTGGTTAAAAACATCTTACCGCAAATAATATCAAGCCTTATTTTTCTTTTGGATTGCCTGGCTATTGCAACATTATCATTCAGCTCGACGTCTTCTGGAAATTTATGGATTAATTCCGTTCGCAGTTTATGGGGAAATTTTATCATCTTTCTTTTATCATCGTAATCAATTCTAAAAAAGAATCCGATTTCCAGGGTAAGACGATAAATATTTTCATTAGTAGGCTTGTTAGACCTGAGATCTCGTCTTTTAAAGGAAGGATTTCCCAAAAGCATTAATACTATTTTTATCCGACAATTCTGCAAATCAATATTGCCTTTCCGAAATTCCCTGATCAGAACGGAAACTTCTATGAATTGATTTTCTGATAGTTCTTCCCATTGGTTCGGAATGGAATGTATAATACTCCCCAAAATTCGGACCACTGGTTAAGTTGAAAAAGTAACTTAATTTTACAGTGGAACATGAAAGCAAACAGAAGAAAATTTTCAGGGGCATTTAAAGCCCAAGTAGCTATCGAGGCGCTCAAAGAGCGC
>JBGSSA010000163.1:0-71595 GCA_041737295.1 Bacteroidales bacterium
ACGGCTTCCTTCAGATTCCCAGTCACCCGGGACACCCTTGCTTTCGACTAAGAGATTCCGGTCATTACGGCTCTCCCGGGACTAACAGGATCTCTTCCTGCGCACCCTTTAGATTTAATACATGCGTGGCACACCCAATAGGCTATCCCTCACGGGATACCGGCTGGTTCACCTTTGGAGCGAAGATATCAATCCATCCCGGGTTTGTTTCTCGCACAATCCACCCCTGTGTACCAACGTCCTTCTTATTGAGCATTCTCAAATCAGTGGTACCGGAGGTGGCATCGAGCAATACCTGTGTGCCGTTGATCTCTGCCACAGCTATCACATGATTGAACTGATACCTGACCGGATACATCATTTCCGGAGCGCCAAGGTCGTTTGTCCGTATAAGCAGGGGATCAGCGTTTATCCCGGCTCGCTGTAGCATGTTTACAAGCAACAGGTTGATCTCAGCGGACGAGCCCCTCTTCTGGCGGAGAAAGTCATGAAAGGGTTTGTCTGCAAACATCGAAAATTCGCCATCCCACTTGAAATTCCGCACCACATAATTGAAAATGTACCCCAGCCTGGTCTCCGGATCCTGGCTCCGGTGGGTAATGCTGTCGATGAAATTGTTCGCACCGGCGTTTTTAACAAGATAGTCTCCAAACTGTTCCTGTTGCAGTAACCTTTTATTGAATTCCGACCAGGTTTTCAACCGGTAGTGTATATAACCGGGTATCTTGCTGCCGTCGCGCATGAGCGACCATTCACCCCGGGTATCATAGTCATCCACAGTGGTCAGAAGCAAGGGCCTGAACGACCTGGGCAGGATTCCTGAAGATTCAAACAAATCAAACGTAACCCGAGGGTAAAAATCGGTGACCGCTTGATTTCCCGGCACATAGGAAAGCCCTGGTAAATTTCTCATGGTGATTGTTTTTTTCCTGTCGTTCAGGGCCCATACCTTAAACCTGTTCTCAGCTGTCGCGTAAAGCAATTCATTGTCCCTTGCCAATAGCGTGCGGCGTTTCAGGGGCCTTGTGTCAAACAACCATTGCAGCCTGTTCCCGAAGGCTTCAGCCTCAGCAAGGTCAAGCGCGCGATTGTTTTCAAATGTAACCAGGTACACATAGTGCTCGGGAACCTCAAACCGCAATTCACTCCAGATTGTTGGTATCTCACGCTGAAAATACCATGTATCAAGGTTTTCAAAATCCAGGGAAGCCAGGGTATACTCATATTCAATGATAGCCCCCGGTGTCACCTTTGGAAACGTGAATCTGAGCTTACTCCAGCGGTCATTGATCACTATTTTCTCCATCTTGCCGGAGGCCACTTTGTACTTTTTAATTTTTCCGTTTTCCATAACAAGTGTCCTGGCTTTGATCTTCATAAAATCATCATGCTTGTTCCGGGTCTGAAAAGGTATTTCCACGGTGGCATAATGCAACCCGTCATTGTTGATTATCTTAATGCGGGTATGCCGTGAATAGAACGTACGGTTGGTGACTTCGATATGTCCGAAATCACAAAGGACGATGGCAGACGCTCCCGAGTCGCGCCCGGAAGGCTGAATGCTGAATTCGGCAGCGGAAATTGTATTCCACCGGATCGGATATCGGTCACTGTTGCCGGCAACTGCCGGTAACGTGAGAAGGAGACTAAAAAGAAAATATATATAAGTTTTCATCCGTACAAAATTTTTGAAGAAGTTCTAATGGGAGAGGATTAATCAACATCAATTTACATGCCATTTTATGCAACGGTAAATTAGCTTGTATTCCCAAATAATTCCTAATTTTAGACACTTTGAATATTTACCTGCAAATACCTCTTTTTTGGGATGAGTGAAAACCCGTACCGTTATTCCAGGATGGCAGCTCCCTGTTTTAAATCAAACCGGAAAATGGTACCGGTACTATTGCTCATCGTTTCATTACTGATGCCCTCCTGGATCAGTACGGGCTCATGGATCAAGGGATACAGGCCCGGTGCATATTCCAACGATGTACCGGATGCGAAGCTTTTCCTTGAAAAATATCTTTCACTTAATGAACCGGACCTGAAACCTGATGCCTTCCGGTTAGGCCTCATCGGATTCGAAGCATTACAGTCGAGGGGACTAATTTCCAATGACAGCCTTCTTACAATTATCGATTTTAGTCTTCCCTCATCCACCGACCGTTTTTTTGTAATCAACCTCATCCATAACCAGGTTATATATAAATCCCTGGTTTCGCATGGGCGGAATTCAGGTGATTTATACGCCAACCGGTTTTCAAACAAAATGCAGTCACATGAAAGTGCCCTTGGTTTCTTTATTACAGGAAAATCTTACCAGGGGGGGCAGGGTTATTCGCTTCAGCTCCAGGGAGTGGACACAGGGTATAATGACCGGTCACAGCTCAGGGGTATTGTGATCCACGCGGCAAAGTACGTATCCCGGGATTATGTTTCGCGATATGGAAGGCTTGGCCGCAGTTTTGGCTGTCCTGCCCTGCCGCCGGAATTAAGCCGGCCCATCATCAACCGTATAAAGGATGGCTCTGTTGTTTTCAGTTATTATCCCGACCAGGCCTACCTCAGGCATTCGGTAATTCTGAAGAAGGAAATTTAGTCGCGGGAAACATCAAATCCCCATGTATGGCTGCAGTTCAGCCAGTTCCTTTTCATCAATTCCATAAATATCCCTGTAGAAATAGAGATTGCCATTTTCATCCGCATCGCAGGTAATATAGCTTATGCGGATGGGTACGGCAATGGCCAGGTTGAATTCCCTTCGTATTCCTTTATCGATCAGTCCGCTTATATTCGTCGAGTCGGATTGAACTGCATTTACAAGGTATTCCGCCAGTTTTTCAGGATTCTGCAATCTCACACAACCATGCGACAGGTCTCTTGTGTCTTTTGCAAAAGAGGCCTTGCCCGGGGTGTCGTGAAGATAAACCGAATAAGGATTTGAAAAGATGAATTTTACCCTGCCCAGCGCATTGTCGGAACTGGATTCCTGTCGAATGAAATACTCGGCGCTTGAAATCCGGTCAATATCAATTTGCTGCGAATTGACCGTTCTATTGTTCCTGTCCACCAACCTGAAACGGTTGCGACGAAGATAGCTGCTGTCAGCCTTGATTTTTGGCAGGAGTTCATTACGGGCTATACTGGTAGGGACATCCCAAACAGGGTTTGCAATGACGCGTTCTACCTTTGACACAAGCTGGGGAGTCGGCGTTTTTGGCGTACCCACTATAACCTTGTAAGTATCCTGCAGCTTATTCTGCCTGAAAACCTTTAACTTGTATGCCGGGATGTTCACATACAGCAGGTGCATTTCTGAATGATCCTGTTTCCTTAGCCTGTCGAGGTTCAGGGCCAGCATCCTGTAATGGTATAAGGTGGTCATTTTCAGTGCTTCCAAAGTATTTTTACCGGGACGGCCATCGCTTGCAAGTCCGTGATGCTGCTGAAATTTCATCAGACCCGCCACAATTTCTCCCTTATGGGCATGCTTTTCTGCGTAACCGAGACGGGCAAGGGCGCTTCTGACCTGGTTATAAAATTCAACGGAATCCTTACCTGCCTCAGCAATGTTTAGGGTGTCATCCGATAGACTTGTGCTCCTCACAAAATTTTCTGTAGCAGCCTGCAGCCTTGAATACTCAATAAACCTGGGCTGAACTGACAGTATATGTTCAACCGGTTTCCCCTGTTTTATCCCCTGCAGCAGGATGCCCGGAAGTGTGTTAACCCAGCCTGAGGATAACAACGTTGAATCAAATGCCCTGTATCCGCCATGCAGATTAACCATGAGCTTCAGGGCAGCATCGGTTAACAGCATTTCAAGTTCAATCCTGTTTTCCCCGCTTTGTGAGCGGATCCTGTCGTCTTCTAGCCGGGACTGTAGCTTCCTGAGCCTGTCAAGGTGATAATGGACCGGTTCGAGGCCATAATCACGCGCATTTTCAATAAGGTCCATCAGGCTGGATCCGTTTCCGTTAAGATGATTAAAGGAAGTCCATGCCGGGCGATACGAACGAAGTATATAGAACTGCCTGGTTTCGTAGTAAAGAAAATATCCCGTATCTGCGCCTGTGCGTTCGCGGACTGCCGGTTCTGAAAAGCTGGTCTTCAGACCATTGATAAGTTCCGGGATTAAAAATTCCGATTCAATACGTGCCATTTCATTCCTGCCGCTTTGAAAACTAGTACTCAGTACCAGTAGGAATAGAAACACTGCAATAAAAATAATGGGTTTGCAGGTTAGGAGTGCGGCAAAATGGCCGGCCGGTTTTGAGTTTGGGTTGGTAGGTACGGAATTAGGGTTGCCTGTAGCTGGTATATTTTTCATAATTCCTCGTTTAACTTCTTTCTTTATATACGTCAGAAGGCACGGGGATTCCAAGTTTTTTACACCAACCCGGAGCAGGGTTTGATTAAAGTAGTTTTAAGGAGGGGGAAGGGAAAAAGGGTTTATCGTTTTTCAGGATGAACGAGGCGGAGTTGCAAACTCCGCCCAGCTTCGGAAGAGATGGGTTTGAAACCCATCTCTACATATACTCTATTCGAAGTATCTGTTTTTACTTTATGGCATTCAGCACTGTGGATCCCTGCAGTTTACCATCCTTGCTATAGGTTTCGCTTTTTACCATTCCTACGTTTGGGGCATACCATTCAACGCCCTTCATTTTAACGCTGATCATCATTTTAGTGGAAATATCGTATGAAATTTTGTAGCACTCAAATGTGCCGGCTGGTGTTGTCAGATTCTCAACAGCCTCCACCTTCCGGTTTGTAATGGAAACCGCCATGTTCATCACGGTCATCCCGCCGCTTGAAAACGACATCTTCAGATCGCCGTCTTTCAGCAAACCACCGGCTTTCATGCCGGATGGCATTTCGAGGTTTCCGCCTTCTACAGTCATTTCCATATCCTTATAGGCATCAGTGGATTGCTGGGGCAGGTAATTCGACATATCAATATAAAAAACACCGCCTTCGCAGCGGGCCTTAAGATTCGCTGTGCCGAGGCTTTTGCCCTTGGCGTCGAAACTTTCCGCACTGATCGCTACTTCGGTAGAACCGGCTGTTTTTTTAATGCTGGTGATCTTTTGAACGCTTGATCCGGACAGACCACCTTTTTTGTCATACTGTTTGTACTCCATCTGGGTATTCTCCTTGTCGGGATAATACATGGGGCAATCCTGTGCAATAAGCGCTGAGATGGATGAACAGAAGAAAACGGCACTGAGAAAAAGTTGTTTCATATGTAAATAAATTTGGGTTTTCTCAAAGCTACTTAAAAAAACATCTTGTTATACCCGCCCCCTTTGCCGTATAGTGAATTTTTCCGTACTTTATGGAATATTAGCAGATTGTGCACCTATACTAAAAGTATTTTTACAATATAATTCTTACTTAAAGTCAATACTATGAAAACCAGATTCTTCTCATTTCTTGCAGTTTTACTGCTTCCCTTTCCGCTAGTGGCAGCCGATCCGGCGGCGGTAACTTCACAGATTAAAGAGGTGACCGTATTTTTACAGGGTGCGCAAATCAGCCGCCAGGCCAGGGTTATTATCACAAAAGGTACTTCCACGCTGATCTTCCGGGAACTTCCGGTGAATATTGACCCCCAGTCGATTCAGGCCAGGGGAGAAGGAGATTTCATTATCCTTTCCCTGCTACACCAGGTGAATTATCTTGCAGGAGCACATAAAACGGCCGGAATACAGGCACTCCAGGATACCCTGAAGATGCTGGAGAACCGCCTCGCCGAAGTGGGCGGCAAGCAGGCTGTGCTGAAAAGCGAGGAGGAGTTGCTGGTGGCAAACCGGAACCTGGGAGGTAACGACAGAACCATCACGATGGCTGAACTTAAGCTGGCTGCAGATTTCTACAGGACAAGGCTTACAGAGATCAAAATGGCCCTGATCAAATTAGCCGCCGAAGGCGGGAAACTTACCGAAAAGATCGAAAAGGTCAGGAATCAGCTGAGCACACTGGATGTCAATAAGCCTACCTCGGAAATACTGGTGAATATATCAGCCGAACAGGCTTCCACAGTTACCCTATGGATGACCTATACAGTTTTTGATGCAGGCTGGTACCCGGAGTATGATATTCGTGCAAAGGATATACAAAACCCTGTGCAACTGTACTATAATGCTAAGGTGTATCAGAATACGGGGGAAGACTGGAATAAGGTTTCCATTAAATTATCCACTGCAAATCCGCAGCAGCGGGGTGAAAAACCAGTGCTGCAGCCCTGGTTCATTGATTTTGAACAACCCATTCCCCTGATGAGACAATACAACACGATTGAACTTAAGTCCGCAGCACCCCAGGCTGAAATGATGAAGGACCGGATGGAAACGGAAGAGTCCGCCGCCGGAACCGCTGCCACACTCACCAATGTCAGCGAAAACCAGACCAGCTTTGAATTCAATATCAGGGTTCCTTACGATATACCCTCAGATAACAAACGGTATACAATTAACATACAGGAAAGCTCCCTGCCGGCCACCTATGAATATTACTGTGCCCCAAAAATTGACAGGGAAGCGTTTTTGCTGGCCCGCATTACGGGTTGGGAAACCCTCAACCTGCTGTCGGGTGAGATCAACCTGTTCTTCGAAGGGACCTATGTGGGCAAATCAACACTCAATGTTAGAAATACTAGGGATACGCTCGATCTCTCCCTGGGAAGGGACAAAGGCATCGTGGTGACCCGGGCAAAACTGAAAGATTTTACGGAACAGAAGACCATTGGCAGCAATATAAGGGAAACCCGCACATGGGAAGTATCAGTCCGAAACACCAAAAAACTTGCGCTGAACCTTCGCATAGAAGATCAGTTCCCTATCTCCATGAACAAAGACATCGTCATCGAGTCGCAGGAATTTTCAGGGGCTGCTTATGACAAGGAATCCGGCAAGGTGGTTTGGAAATTGAACCTTGCGCCTTCGGAAGAAAAGAAGCTGCGGCTTTCCTTCGCCATTAAGTATCCGAAGGATAAACAGGTGTTTGTGGACTGACAAGTGACAAGTGACAAGCGACGAGTGACAAGATAAAACCCCAGGAATTTTCAGATTTCCTGGGGTTTAACTGCGTGACTGCACGACTTTCTTATTGTAAAACTGCAAAACTCTTCCTCGTCCCTCGTCCCTTGTCCCTTGTCACTCAATGATTTCAAGGGAATCGGCGAGGTTTGGCTTTGCCTTCGGCTTATGTTCCGACCGGGAATGACCTATGACTACAAAAGCGAGTAATTTTTCAGGTGCATTGATATTCAGCATCTCTTCTATTTCCTGTCTTGCGAACATGGGGCCGCTGAGCCAGCAGGCGCCATACCCCATATCAACAGCCGTAAGCAGGATGTTTTGGATACTGGCCCCGGCACTCTGGATATCCGGATAATTCCGCAGAATATTAATCTCATCGTGAGTGAGTTCAACAGCCGTTTCAAGCACAGTTTCATAGGGCTTAGTCACCAGGGCAAGCAAAACAGGTGCATCCTTAAAAAAAGTGGAAAACCAGGTGACCTGGGTTTTTACATTTTTTGAAGCAATGGATTTGGAGGAAGGCAGGTTTTCGATCTTAGCGGTTACCGCATCGGCCATCCTGTTTAGCAAATCTTTTTTTGTAATGGCAATATACCTCCAGGGCTGGAAATTATTTACACTGGGAGCCAGGCCTGCACGCCGCACCATCTCCCGGACATCTTCCATATTTACTTTTTCTTCGTTAAAGATCCGAATGCTTGTCCGGGCTTCGATTGCTGCTTTAAGTTCCATGGCCTGAGTATATTTTCATCCAAATTAAAATATTTTTATATAAAAATGAAACCATGCAGCAACTATTTTGGTAAACTGTGAAACATCTTGGAGAGCAGCGCACCAACCCAGGTTTTTTTTATGATGGTTACAGATCAGGATTATCAGCTCTTTGTTTATGCCTTGAAGAATTCTTCGAAGTATGACTTTAGCCAGTATTCGGAGAAATCCCTGAAGCGGAGGATCCTGAAAATACTGACTGATCATCGGCTTACGTTGCCCGCTCTGATCTCAAGAATGAAATGTGATCCTGATTTTGTAGAGAAAATCGTGAAGGAGATCACCGTGAATACGAGCGAACTCTTTCGTGACCCGCAGGTTTGGCAGACCCTGCGGTTTATAATCCTTCCCCGGTTCAAAAACAACAGTATCATCAATATATGGCATGCAGGATGTTCCACGGGCCAGGAAGTTTATTCCATGCTTATCCTGCTTAATGAATTAAACCTCCTTGAAAAATCTAAAATCTACGCTACCGACATCAACAGTGATGTGATGGATACGGCTAAACTGGGCGAATACCGTTACCGGTTTAACCTTTCCTATCTCGATAATTTCGATAAGGTGATCAAGGAAAATCCATATAACTATGATGAATATAACGATGTTCCGTATGATAAATATTTCACACTCGACAAGGCTACGGATACAATCCGTATGAAGCCTTTCCTGAGGGAAAAGCCCGTTTTCAAAAAACATGACCTTGTGACGGAAAACAATACATTGTATGTAAAATTCGACCTCATCCTTTGCCGGAATGTGATTATATATTTTAATTACAACCTGCAATGCCAGGTCTTTGATCTTTTTCACCAGAATCTGTATGACAGCGGATGCCTGATGTTGGGCCTGCATGAGACGATCCTGGGGGCCCATGCTGCCAAGTTTCAAAAAAAAGGGCATGCATACCTTAAAAATTGATCCTCTTAGGATATATTTGAATTATTTGAAAACCAAAAGATTATTACCAATAACCAGTAAAAAATGAAAATTAAAACAACCATATCTGCCATTTCAAAAAATATGTTTTTTGGCATTGGGTTTGTCCTTTTTGCAGGCCTGGTGCTCCTGATCAACTGGTTTTTTAATTCGCCGGTCAAACAGGCTGATATGATTAACCGCCGACTGGTCAGAACAGAACAACAGATCAATATGCTGAGGTCCGCTCAAAATGAGCTAATTCTCCGGTATGACATGGCGGAGGACCTTTTTGCCGATACCCAAAGCCTGTCGGAGGAACAGGTAACATCCGCATTAAATACCGTGAAGAGTGATATTGAATACTTCCAGGGCTTCCGTGTAGTGAAAAATCATCCGGCAATAGCCACTTCTCTCAGCAACCAGGGTATTGCACTGAATGAATACGAAGGGAACCTGAAAGTTCTTATGATGGCGACCGTAGAAAGGGGCAGTGAGCATTCAGGGCTTATAAGCCGCTGGCTTGAAGTAAGCTCAGGAATGCTGAATGCAGCCTCCGACAACGGACCTGACATGGTAAGGATGGTTGAAAAATTAAAGCAGACCGAAACAGCATACCTGTTGAATAGCAACATGAAAGGTATAAATGATATCCTTGCATTGGCCGATGAAATCAGAACCAGGCTTTCGGGAAAAGAAACAGGGATTAAGGTCAGTGACCTGGATTCATACACTGCATTAACAAACAACCTTGTTTCCGTTGACACGCGGATCGGAACATCCGGAAACCCGGGAATTATTTCGAATACCGGTAAAAGCCTTGAGGCGCTCCTAAATGCCTCCTCGAACACAACCCTTCTCATGAATGAGGCTCTGCAAAAAAGGAAAACCGTATGGACTATTGCCCTGTATGTAATAATAGTCCTGATAACCATTTGCGGGATCATTTTCCTCATAGTGATCACGAACAGGGTAATCACAACCCCCCTGTCAACTACCGCCGCTTATCTTGGTGACATTGCAGCCGGTAAATTGCCTGCGCAACCCCTGTCCGAAGAGGGGCTTCCCGAAATTAAGCAGGTTGACCATGCCGTGAATGAACTGTTAATTGAATTAAAAAAGAAAACTGATTTTACCCGTTCCCTGAATGAGAATAATCTCGGTATACAGCTAATCGCTTCCGGTCCCCACGATGAACTGGCCGGGGAACTGAACTCACTGCAGAAAAAAATGACGGATACTGCCGATGTTCAGAGAATGAACGATGTGGAAAATGCCAAAAGACGGTACATTAATGAAGGCCTGGCAAAATTTGCCGAGATTTTGCGGACGCAAAGCAATGATATCCATTTGCTGGGAGATGCTTTTATCCGTGAGATCGTAAAATACCTGGGAGCTATCCAGGGCGGGTTTTTCCTGCTTAATGAGGACAAGGGCGATGAAAAAATGCTGGAACTGGTATCCTCATTTGCCTACAACCGCAAGAAATACATGCAAAAATCGCTTTACCCGGGTGAAGGACTTGTAGGAACATGTGCCATGGAAAAGCAGATCATCAACCTTACTGAAATTCCGGAGGGATATATCACAATCACCTCGGGACTTGGCGATACAAAGCCCGACAACCTGCTGCTGGTTCCGGTATTGCACGAATCGGAACTCATCGGTGTGCTTGAAATTGCCTCCCTGGCCCTGTTCAAGGAGCACGAAATTCAGTTTGCAGGAGAGGTTGCCGGCAGCCTGGGCGCAACGATCATTTATGCCCGCAATAACCAGCGAACATCCGAGCTGCTGATGAAATCACAGCAACAGGCGCTTGAAATGTCGGAACAGGAAGAGGAAATGAGGCAGAACATGGAAGAGCTGAAAGCTACACAGGAAGAGTCATCGCGCCGTGAAGAAGAATTCCGTGGCATTGCCGAAGCCATCAGCCAGTCGCTTTTTATGATTGAGTACGGCCTGGATGGCATAATCCGTGACGTGAATGATAAATTCTGCATTTTCATGGGCCTTACACGTGAGGATATCCTGGGAAGAGATCATCATACCGTCCTGGCAGGTACGCTGATTCCGGATACGTTGTTCTGGGAAGAACTGCAACGAAACAATCATGTAACGCTGACTGAAAAAATAAAAATAGGCAGGAAACAGCATCATCTGAAGGAACATTTTGCCGTGGTTCAGAACAAGGATGGCATTGTCGTCAGGTACATCAATTTCATTACCGAAGTTACAACATAATCAGGGGTACAACCAATACACCACCAAACCATGCCTGAACTGGGAATTGTTGACATACGGGAAATTATAAGGGTTGTGAAATCAGAATACGATTATGATTTTGCAAATTATGCCCTTACCTCTTTCAAGCAGCGGCTTGAGCGGCTCATGTCTTTGTATAATATCAGCAGTATAGAATCGCTGACCGGAAAATTAAAAGACGAAAGCGCTTTCATTGACACCTTCCTGCACGAAATTACTGTACCCTCCACGGAAATGTTCCGGGATCCTTCGTTGTGGAGATGGTTGCGCGAAGAATATTTTCCGAAGGTTATGGATAAATTTCCCGGCAAATTCAAGATCTGGCTGCCCTCATGCGTTTCAGGCGGTGAGCTGTTTTCACTGGCCATCCTGCTTTCGGAATCGGGATTTCTCGATAAGGTACAGATCATTGCCAGTTGCCTCAGCCTGAAAAGCATCGAGGAAATTAAAAGCGGAAGTTATGACCAGAAAAAAATGGAAATTTCCGAAGAAAATTACAAGCGTTTCAATGGTTCACGGCAGCTTTCAGATTACTATAAGAGTGACCGTACCGGGATAACAAGGGATACATCGTTAATAAGCCAGGTTGAATTTAAAAAACTAAATATTAACTTTGATACTGCACCCCAAAACGTCAGGCTTATATTATTCAGAAACAGCATGATATACTATTACCCCACGCAACAGGAAAAGGTTTTGCGGATACTCTATAATTCCTTATCAGCTTCAGGACACCTTGTAATCGGCATACGTGAAAAATTAACCGGAATGAGCCCCGGACGCGATTTTGAATTGGCAAATGAACTTGAATGTGTTTATCGTAAACGAATATTCAGTTAAGCGATGAATTACAAGGCAGTAATAATAGGCGGATCCGCCGGCAGTTTCCAGGTAGTAACCCGGATACTGAACGGTTTGCCAAAATCATTTCCGTTGCCTGTGCTGCTTTGCCTTCACCGGCTGAAGCATGTACGTTCGGGATTCGTTGAAGCCCTTTCCCTTAAATCGAACATACCCGTTGAAGAGCCCTATGATAAGGATCTGCTTCGCCCGGGAAAGGCCTATCTTGCCCCGGCCAATTATCATATGTACATAGAACTAGCTAACCGTATTGCGCTTTCAACAGAGGAAACCGTAAATCATTCCAGGCCGTCAATTGATCTTTCATTTATCACGGCGGCCAATGCCTACCGCGAAAAGCTCATCGGGATCATTCTCTCGGGGGCCAATAAGGACGGTGCCGCGGGGCTTAAAAAGGTTCACGACAACGGGGGCATTGCCATTGTTCAGGATCCGGCTGAATGTGAGGTGAAAACAATGACCCAATCAGCCCTGCAACTTACCCGGGTGGATTTCGTATATACCACAGATCAAATCATTAATTACCTTGTAAAGCTTAAGTAAAACGATGCAAAGCCTCAGTAAATACAGACAATTCAGCATAGCAGCGATGATCATTATGGTCATCTCTTTTGCACTGTCATTTGCCTCGTTATGGAACACGGTTTTGACAGGTAAAATCAAGTATACGGGATGGAATATTGCTTTTATTCTAATTCTTTTTATTTCCGGAATGCTCCTTTTTTACTTCGCATACCGGTTTACGGATGAAAAAGCCGCCGAAGAGGAACAAAAAAAAGCATATGAATCAGGAAAAGCCGAAATTCTGAATGAACTTGAAAAAAGAAACCAGGTTGAAAAACAAACCCGGCAAACCGATGACGAAGACATTGAAAAAGCAGTATCCCAAATAATGACGGGGATCAAATCGGGCCGTACCCTGAAAACGGGAAACAAGATCCTGGCCACCCTGGCCAAACATCTTGATTTTGTGCAGGGCATCCTTTATATAAAAGAACCATCAGGCGAATTATTTATCCCGGAAGGAGAATATGCTTTGACCGGACAAAAACCCGCTGCCTTTCAAAAGGGAGAAGGATTGGCCGGACAGGTGGCGGATAGCATGACTCCCATGGTACTTTACGACATTCCGGAACAGTATTTTTCTGTAGAATCGGCACTGGGAAGTTCCAAACCATGTTTCCTGCTGCTTACCCCGCTGATTTTTGAAGGCGAATGCTTTGCCGTGATCGAACTGGCTGCCTTCAAAAAGCCGGATGATCTCACGGGTAAAATTATGCAGAAATTATCTGCTGAACTGGGACCTATATTACATACTTCTTTTGCTGCCTGATGACCCATGAATGAAGAAAAAAGAAATACAATCCTTCAGGATATTATAAACAGTGAAACATTTGTCACTGCGCTTGTTGCCGGTATACTGTTCCCGCTTATCGCATGGAGTATTCAATTCGTACACGGCAACGTTGCCGTTTCCGTATCGGGAATCGGTACCATACACAGGAATAATCCCGTATTGTGGATCCTTGATATCGTTCCTTTCATATTCATTGCAGGATCTTATTTCCTTGATCAGCGGCAGAAAAGAATACACGGTCAACTATCAACCCAGCTGCATGAACGGGATGCCCGCATGAATACGATGGCAGATTTCGCCCAGAATATCGGGGAAGGGAATTACACATCAAAGCTGGCACTCGATACGAACAATGACACGCTGGCCCAGTCGTTGCTTGTTATGCGCGACAACCTGCTGCAGAATACGAGAAAAGAATCTGAACTCAGCTGGATAGCCGGGGGCAAGGAAACCATATCCGACATCCTGCAACAATATAATAAGATCGATGAACTCTCCAACCGGGTCATTCATTCCCTGGTTAATTACACCCGGCTTGTTCAGGGCGCCCTGTATATTTATGATGAAGATACAAAAACTCTCAAAAGCGCCGCCACTTATGCCTATAACCGAAGGAAATTCATCACACAGGAATATAAACTGGGATATGGATTGATCGGGGAATGTGCCTACGAGATGGACTACATTTACCGCACCGAAATTCCGGATGAATATGTAAGCATCAGCTCCGGCCTCCTGGGAGACCGGAAACCGCGCAGCCTGCTGCTAATACCGCTTATTTCGGATGAAAAGCTCCAGGGTGTGCTTGAATTTGCTTCCCTCGAAGCCCAGATCCCCCAACTAACCATTACCTTATTAAAAGAACTCGGCGAAATTATTGCCAGGACCTTTTTCAACTTGAAAATCAATCAGCGCACCGAAAAGTTACTGATCGAATCACAGCAGATGACGCTTGAATTGCAGGAAAATGAGGAGGAACTGCGGCAAAATGCAGAGGAAATGCGGGCTACCCAGGAAGAACTCAAAAAGTCGAATGATCACCTTGAATCGAAAATCCTTGAGGTGGAAAATGCCCAGAAAAGACAATATTCGCTGCTCGAAAATGCATCAGAGATCATTGCCATTTATGACGAAAACATGGTAATGACCTATGAAAGCCCGTCTGTCATTAATATCCTGGGCTTTACACCCGAAGAAATGATGGCGGGTCAGGATATGAACCGGCTGACCCGAAAAGGGGAAACCAGTATGCGGAATATGTTCAAACAGCTGCTGGCCAATCCGGCCGAACCGGTTGTGATACAGTATACCTACATGAAAAAGAACGGGCAGAAGATATTCCTGGAGGCAACAGGACGTAATCTGCTAAGTGATAGCGCAATCAGCGGTATCATTATCAACTCAACCGATATTACCGAACGGAAACGTGCTGAAAGGGAAGAGCGTTTAAAAAGCAAGATGCAGGCCTTATCGGAAAATTCACTCGATCTGATCATACGACTCAGCACGGTAGGGCAGTTCTTTTACGCCAACCCCGTGGTCAGCAATTTCATGGATATAGATCCACGCGACATTCTGAATAAAACCCTCAACGAAGTGCCGATGTCGGAGATGCTGAAGGCATATTTCAGGGAAACTCTCGACACAATCAAAGCATCCCCCGAAAAGCGGGCTGCAGAAATTACAATTTCCACTGTGACTGACGGGGTTCAAACAGACCGGATCATGAGTTTTGCAGCCATCCCCGAATTTAATGAGAATGAACTGGAGACCGTGTTATTTGTGGGACATGATATTACCGAAGCCAAACAGATTGAGCATGAGATCCAGGATAAGAACAGGAAAATTGAGGATTCGATCAATTATGCTCAGCGCATTCAGAGTTCTATACTACCGGATATTCGTTCCATAAGGGAATACCTGCCCAAATCATTCGTGTATTATAAACCCCGTGATGTGGTCAGCGGTGACTTCCCATGGTTCTTCAACAAGGGCAATGATATTTATATCGCTGTGGTGGACTGCACGGGCCATGGCGTGCCGGGTGCCCTGCTGTCGTTTGTAGGCTATTTCCTGCTGAATAATATTGTTGACCGTGACAAGAAGTTCTCTGCCGCCGAAGTTTGCGACCTTCTTCATTTCGGCGTGAGAAAAACCCTGAAACAGGATAGTGAGGACGCCGAGGCCAGGGATGGCATGGATATCGCATTTTGCAAAGTGAACCACGTTGACCGTGAATTACAGTATGCAGGAGCACACCGCCCGCTTTACCTGTTGCGAAACGGTGAATTGCTTGAATATAAAGGTGACCGGAAGGCAATCGGGGGAATACCCCACCGCAAAAAAGAGGAGGAGAATTTCACCAATTATGTGATCAAGTACAAACGTGGCGACAAGTTTTTCTTCTTTTCTGACGGACTCCCCGACCAGCTGGGCGGTTCAGAAGGAAAAAAATACTCACCCAAACGTATTCGCGAACTGATCCTTGAAAATAAAAGTCTGCCCATTGAACAGTATTGTACTCTATTTGAGGAGGACTTTGATGTCTGGAAAGGTGAAAGCAAGCAAATTGACGACGTTTTGCTGATCGGAATTGAATTTTAGTAATATTGTAATAAATCTGTTAACCTATGGATAATAAAAAAGATGTGAAAGGTTTTCTGGAATTTGTATACGAATTCTACAAATCCATGAAAGCTCATGAAATTACCCTCGTGTATGAAGGCGAAATTACACATCAGATTACGAAAGCTTTTACTTCGCTTACCGAATCGAACATGTCAAAAGAAGATGAACCGAATTCAGTTCAGCGAAAAGTATTTCATGTGATGGTCGAATGCCTTCAGAACATCAGCAAGCATGCTGATGACTTTACATCCAATGATTACCTTTTTTCAGGCCGCGGAATCTTTCTTGTCAGCAAAGGTGAAAACGAATATAGCGTTACAACCGGAAATGCTGTTGAAAATGAGAAGATTGAATACCTCACGGAACTGCTTGAAAACATCAACCGGATGGACAAGGAAGAATTAAAGGAACTGTATAAAAAGCAGATGAAAGAGGGCCGGCTTTCCGAAAAGGGAGGCGCCGGACTTGGCTTTATCGATATCAAACGAAAAACCAACAAGGAACTGGAATATCATTTCCTGCCCATTTCAGATGATACCTCCTTTTTTCTGCTGACATCCACTATTTCAAGATCTGACAATTAAAATCATTCAATATATGGAAACAATCAAAATACAAGGTTCCGAAGACACTCCAAAAATAATTCTGGATGCCGGAAATGAAATCCTTGAAATCAGCGGCCGTTCATTGCCTGAGGATGTGTCATCTTTCTATGAACCGGTTCTCAACTGGCTGAATGAATATGCTGAGAATCCCAACAAAAAGACCGTATTCAACTTCAAGCTCACCTATTTTAATACAGCTTCTTCCAAATTACTGCTCGATATTCTGATGAAGCTGGAGGAAATGCATGAGAAGGGACAGGAAGTACTGATCCGCTGGCATTATCCCGACGATGATGAGGATATGGCAGAGGCCGGCGAAGAATACGCCGATATTGTTGATGTACCCTTCGAACAGGTATCCTATTGAATATACCCTTAATTTATGGCCGTTTGCCGGTGTCAGTTAAACTGGTTATTGAATGAGTGAAGAAATTCTCAGAGCGTTAATGCAACTGTTTGCTATAATAGCAAAACAGGATGAAGGGGTAGAAACTACCCAGGTTGAATATGTAAAGAATTTTTTGCAGCAACAGCTCAACGATGAAGAAGTAAAGGAATACTTTCAGCTTTTCAGGCAGTATAGCGGCATGGAAGATGACGGCAACGGTTCCGACCCGGATGAAGATAAGGGCGTACGGAAACTTACTTCTGTCAGGGATTCTGTCCGGATCCTCGGCCTTTGTAAAAAAATCAACAAAACCCTGACCCAGAAACAAAAAGTAGTTGTTCTGGTCAGACTTTTTGAAATTGTGAGTGCCGACCGGAAGTTTACCGATCAGCGAATGCAGATCATCAATACGGTTAGTGATGTTTTTAAGGTTGAGAAGGAGGAATTCACAAGCATAGAATCCTTTGTGATCAGGAATGAATCCCATGAACTGGATGATAATAACATCCTGATCATAAATGACAAACCGGACGTACCGCGGGAGGCAAAAAAAATACCGACTAAACAGCTGAATGGAGATATTTTTGTACTTAAGATCAAAAGTGCGGATCTCTACTTTTTAAAATATACCGGAAATGAAGACCTCTTTTTAAATGGCCTTCCCATCCGGAATGACCGTATTTATCTGTTCGCCAACGGAAGTACAGTAAAACTGCCCAAGGCGGCGCCCATTTATTTCAGCGATGTGGCAGCCCATTTCCTGGCAGATACCGTGTCACACCCGATATCCTACATAGCCAGGGATCTGGAATTCAAATTCCCCAACGGGAATACCGGATTGCATCATATCAGCTTTTCCGAAACCCATGGACGGCTCATTGGGATCATGGGTGCCAGCGGAGCCGGAAAAACTACACTCCTTAATGTGCTCTGTGGCATTGACACACCATCGAATGGCGAAGTGCTGATCAACGGCATCGATCTGCACAAAAACAATGAAAAACTGGAAGGCGTAATCGGCCTTGTGCCCCAGGATGACCTGTTGATTGAAGAACTTACCGTATATCAGAACCTGTATTATAATGCAAGGCTTTGTTTTGAGGATAAAAGCGAAACTGAAATCGACGAGCTGGTCAATAAAATACTCGTTAACCTGGGGCTTTTCGACCGGAAAGAACTGAAAGTAGGGTCCCCCCTGAAGAAAATGATCAGCGGCGGACAGCGTAAAAGGCTGAACATCGCCCTGGAACTGATCCGTGAACCTGCAATCCTTTTTGTGGATGAACCAACCTCAGGACTTTCATCCAGGGATTCGGAAAACGTCATGGACCTACTCCGTGAACTGGCCCTCAAAGGCAAACTTATTTTCGTTGTCATCCATCAGCCCTCTTCGGAGATTTATAAGATGTTTGACAAGATGATCATCCTCGATACCGGTGGATATATGATCTATTACGGAAACCCGGTAGAAGCAGTGATGTATTTCAAACGGCTTGATGCACAGGTAAACAGTGAAATAGGAGAATGCAACGCCTGCGGAAATGTAAACCCCGAACTGATCTTTAACATTATCGAAGCCAAGGTGGTGGATGAGTTTGGAAATTATACCGATGCCCGTAAGGTAACACCGCAGCAATGGGATGAGCATTTTAAGCAATTGGTAGATTACAGTGAATCCCCGCAGAATGAAGGCAACCCGCCAAAGAACCTGAGAATACCCGGATGGTTCAAACAATTTGGCATTTATACCGTCCGTGATTTCTTTTCAAAGATCAGCAATAAACAGTATATCGCACTGAGCCTGCTTGAGGCGCCGGTACTGGGTTTTATCCTGTCGTCAATAATCCGGTATATTGAAGATCCGGTTGCCGGCCATTATGTATTCAGGATAAATGAGAATATCCCCATTTTTATCTTCATGTCCCTGATCGTAGCCCTGTTTCTCGGGCTTACAATCAGCGCGGAGGAGATCTTCCGCGACCGGAAAATATTAAAGCGGGAACAGTTCCTTAACCTCAGCCGTTCAAGCTACCTGATTTCGAAAATTATGATCCTTTTTTCGATCTCTGCCATCCAGTCGTTCCTGTTTGTCATTGTTGCCAACCAGTTTTTAGGCATCCAGGGAATGCACTTTGTCTACTGGTTTGCCCTGTTTTCAACGGCTTCTTTTGCCAACATGCTGGGCCTGAATATATCAGCCTCCTTTAATTCGGCGGTGACGATTTACATCCTGATTCCGCTTGTTATGATTCCCATGATGATCCTTAGCGGGGCCATGTTCAGCTACGATAAGCTGAATAAAAATATAAGCCGGGTGGATAAGGTACCGGTACTGGCTGAAATGATGGTCACCAAATGGTCGTATGAGGCCCTGATGGTGCATCAGTTTAAGGACAATATGTTCATGAAACAGAAACTGTACCTGATTGAAAAAGAAGAAAGCCAGAGTGATTATAAGAAAGTATACTGGCTCCCCGAACTGGCTGAACGCCTTGATCGTGTGCGTGCCGAAGTTCAAAGCACAGGAACAGTGAGCATGTCTTCCAATGACCTGTTGCTGATCTCCAATGAAATCAGCAAGGAGTTGCTGACAAATACAGAACTACCGCCATTTGAGGGCATTGATGAACTTCAACCGCTGAAATTTACTTCTTCAACAGCAGACCTGGTAAGTAGCTATCTCTCGGTCCTCGACAAATACTATGGAGAGAAATTTCAGAAAATCAGCAAGCAGAAAGAAAACTATTTCAATTTTTACCTCGATCGTGATCCGGATGCCTATAACCGGTTACGAGACCAATATCATAATGAAGGGGTTTCCGATATTGTGCGCAAGGTGTATGAAAAGAATAAGATCCTTGAATATGATCACCAGCTGGTTCAGCATTATGATCCGATCTATTATGATCCATTTGTGGGAGACATATTAACGCTCAGAACGCATTTCTTTTCTCCTGTAAAACCATTTCTGGGCAAACTGTTTGATACATACTGGTATAACATGATCGTGATCTGGCTGCTCACATTATTTTTGTACCTCGCGCTATATTTTGAATGGTTAAAGAAACTTATTAACTTGTCTCAACGTTTCAACAAGAACAAGTGAAATGTAAATTAATAACATACAAACGAACTCTTTAGTTAATTTTTAAATATAACACCACTTATTATGCCCAAAGTATTTGTATATCTTCTGATTACACTGGTGATTGCCGCCTCCTGCAAATCAGGCGGACAGGAACAAAATGCTACGGTCGAAATACCTGATTCCGTTCTTAATCAGGGCATTGAGATTTCCGAGGAAGTTATGCAGGATATTGTTCAGAATATCTCTTCACCGGTTGAAATGGCAGCTATGATTAAAGATCTTGGCGTGCCCTATTCAATTAAGTACATTTCCCCTACTAACAGGGTAGGCAATCTGACCACAAGTTACCAGCAATCCCTTAACCTTGGCATTTATGCCGCTGACCTGGGATACCTGAATATGTATAATAAAACAACGGCTGTCATTGATTACCTTACTGCGATAAAGACCCTATCGGATCAGATCAAAGTTGGACAGTTCTTTGATTTTACCACGTTGAAAAGGCTTGCTACCAATAGCAAAAACCTTGATTCGTTGATGTATATTTCTGTGCACAGCTTTAACCAGATGGATAAATACCTGCACTCCAACAACCGCACCAACCTCAGCACACTGATCGTAACGGGAGTATGGATTGAAGGGTTGTACCTCGGAACGCAGGTTTACAGACTTTCTCCGGATAAACAACTCTCTGACCGTATCGGTGAGCAGAAATTAACGCTCGATCAACTGGTTCTCGTATTGGACAAATATAAAAAGGACAAGCAATACGAAAAATTACTCGCTGAACTCATGATCCTCAAGGAACTTTACAAGCCTGTGGTCATCACATATGAGACGGGTGAACCGGAGATGGTGGAAGAAAATGGAATGCTGACAATCGTTCAACACGACAAAAGTATTGTTAATATGACTCCGGAACAGCTCACCAGTATTATCAATGCAACTGAACAAGTCCGTAACCGGTTAATAAGCTTATAATTATGAAGAAATTCTTCTTAATACTATCCCTTTGCCTGTTCGTAATGTCAGCTCATTCCCAGGATATTTCTCAGCTAACGGCACAATGTGCTGCCAATGCAGGTGATGTCATGTATCTTAAGGATTTTGTTGTTAAGCTTGACCAGGGAACCCCGGGTGGTGCACCTCCTACCGTAAGATCCGCAATGTTGCTCAGCAAAAATGTTGTGTACCGCTTTTCCATATGCACAGCTCCGAATTCCTCAGGAGAAGCCGTGCTCCAGTTATTTGACGGAAGCACTATGATTGGAAGTACCTTTATCGCTCAAACAGGAAAAGAATTTCCGTTTTTCGATTTCAAATGCCAGAAGTCAGCGGTTTATCATGTATTCATTTCCTTTAAGGAAGGCAAAGCCGGAGAGGGCGTCGGAATTATGTCCTACGTGAAGAAGCTTTGATCATAGTATTCTCAGTAACAACACTATAACGAGAAAGATCGCTAACAGGCCTTCGTTGATCCAGTTCCTGGCCGAGTTGCAGAAAAAATGGCTCAAAAGGTACGAGAGAGGAATGGCTGCAATGCTTACCATATCCATTCCAACGCCGGGAATCACCACATAAATGATCAGGGAAAACAGGAACAGCCACAGAAAAAGCATAAATATCTTTCTTCCGTGGATCTTCATGTTATCAATGGCTGAAGCCATGTAATAGCTTGAATAAATCATCATGGCAACCACATACACCCATCCGATCAACTGAATGATGCTATAAGTCTGTTTGTGATGTTCAATTAACCTGTTGAATTCCGGAAAAAATTCCCTTACAGGTATACCGGCAAGATAATACCCTGCAATCACGAACAAATAAGGGAGCAAAAGCCCGACAAATACATATACCCATTCTCTCCAGTTTAATTGCCTCAATATAACCAGGGCAACCAGAAGGAATACGAACAGCAAAATGGCCGGAAAATAAATCAGGCTGGCGAGAGAGATCAGGAACCCTGCATCAAGGAAATTAACAGAGGGTCCATCCATTTTGTAGGTGGCAAATAACCGGAACAGGATTATGATTACAAGCAAGGAAACCACGAGGGTGGGTGTCAACAGATGGATCGGATTAAATCCTGCCGCGAACATGATATAAAATAAGGCTGGCAGCTGCGTCCTGACCGGAATAAAAATGTGAATTGTATTTAACTGGATCAGCAGATACGCATTGGTAAGAATGATCAACAGGGCGATCACCATCGAAAGCACCCTGTAGTGTTCATTAAATGATGCCAGCCACAGGGCCGGGATTGTTCCGGTAAAGGCCTGATCCGGCAAAGGAACCGCGTTGAAAAAATCAGGGATCCAATACAAAACCGGTACCAGTACAAGCAGGACAAGAACACCAAGACTGTTGCTGTTGAAAAATCTTAACACAATAAATGAATTACCGCACTGGTTTATAAAAGGGCTTCTACCTTGTGTACCAGGTTACTTTTCGGAACTGCACCCACTTGCTTATCCGCTACCTGTCCGTTCTTAAAGAAAAGAATCGTTGGAATATTCCGGATCCCGTATTTGGCTGACACTGCCGGATTGTTATCAACGTCAAGCTTTCCAACCACTACCTGATCCTTGAAATCCTCTCCGATTTCATTCACAATCGGTCCAATTATTCTGCAGGGGCCGCACCACTCAGCCCAGAAATCAACCAGAACAGGCTTGTCAGAATGAAGAACCAGCTCCTCAAAGTTAGAATCCGTAAGTACAATTGCCATGGATATCAATATTAAATGAAAAAACTAAGTGTATAAAAGAAAAGACTCTGCAAAGTTATAAAAGTGCGTGTGAACAGCAAGCGGCAATCAGAACAGTTTAAACTCCATTTCTGAAGTTTGTGTTAAAAATGAGATCAGTTCATCGCTCAGCACAACCCGTTGCGACCGGCAGAAAAGATCGATGCTCACATTTTCCGCGGGATCGTAAACAAGGATCTTAAGGTTGGCACTTCCTCCACCCTGCTGTACATATCCTTCAAAACCTTCCAGGAATTCATCGGTGATTGCATCGAGGGGCATTTTGATCTGTATGTTTTTCACCAGTTCTTCCCGGACAGAACTCAACAGATAGATTGTTTTTATCTTAAATTCAAGTTCCGGCTGATTTTTCCAGGAATTTTCGCCCACAACTCCTTTTATCAGCAGGGAATACCCTTCATATAAATATTTCCGGAAGTTTTCATAATCCTTGCTGAACAAGGTAATCGAAAAGGTATCCGAGTAGTCTTCCAGCGAAAATGATCCAAACGGTTTGCCGGTTTTTGTTGTGGCATGCCGCACGGTAGTTATCATCCCCGCTATTGAAATTTCCTTATTCCTGAGTGGCTCAAGATCTCTGAGATCAGCGAGAGAATTGGTACAGAACTGGTTAATCTCCAGTTTGAACTGGTCGAGCGGGTGCGAAGATAAATAGATGCCGATCACCTCTTTTTCCTTGTTCAGTTTAAGCAATGCGGGCCATTCAGGTGTTCTTCCCGGCCGGGGTTTGATCACATCAATGCTGTTTACAGTGCCGAACAGGGTAGGCGTGGCATCCGACTGGCTCTGCATCCTGTTGCCATAGCGGATAAGCTGCTCAATAAATCCAAGACCCCCATCTTCCGTTTCGAAAAACTGGTGCCGCTGCATATCCCTGAAACTGTCAAACCCGCCAGCCAACGCCAATGCTTCGAGGCACCGCTTATTTACAGTTGAAAGGTTAACCCTTTCAACAACGTCGAAAATATCCCTGAAGGGGCCCCCCTTTTTTCTAACATCAATGATATGTTCAACAGCCGATTCGCCAACCCCTTTGATGGCGGCCAGTCCGAACCGGATCAGTCCCTGCTTGTTCACCGTAAACCGGGCAAAGCTCTCATTGATATCAGGAACCAGAACCTGGCTGCCCATGCGCCTGCATTCGTCCATGAAAAAGCCGATCTTCTTCAGGTCATTCAGGTTCCGGCTCAAAACAGCGGCCATAAATTCTGCCGGGTAATGTGCCTTGAGATAGGCTGTATGATAGGAGATCAGTGCATAGCAGGTTGAATGTGATTTGTTGAATGCGTAATGGGCAAACGATTCCCAATCCTTCCAGATCTTTTGGGCAATTTTCGGATCATGTCCCTTTCTCACGCATCCCTCTTCGAATTTCACCTGCAGTTCATTCATCATGGAGACTATCTTTTTCCCCATCGCCTTTCGCAGGGAATCCGCCATACCCTTGGTAAATCCGGCCAGCAATTGCGACAACAACATCACCTGCTCCTGGTATACCGTGATGCCATAGGTATCCTTCAGATATACCTCCATTTCAGGAATGTCGTACCGGATCTCTTCCTTCCCGTGTTTCCGGTTTATATAACTGGGTATATACTCCATGGGACCCGGCCTGTATAAGGCATTCATGGCGATCAGATCCTCAAACCGGTTTGGTTTTAAGGCCTTCAGATGCTTTTTCATCCCATCGGATTCAAACTGGAATAACCCGGTTGTTTCCCCGCGGCTGTAAAGTTCATAGGTCATCGGGTCATCCAGCGGGATGTTCTCCATGTCGATGGTGATTTGATGCGAAGTCTGGATATTCTCAAGGGTATCCTTGATAATGGACAGGGTTTTGAGACCGAGGAAGTCCATCTTCAGCATGCCCACCGATTCAATGTGCGAACCTTCAAACTGGGTTACATTCAAATCGGCATCCTTATTCCGGCAAATGGGTATATATTCTTCAAGGCTGTCCTTGCCTATGATGATCCCGCAGGCGTGCACGCCGGTCTGCCTGACAGAACCTTCCAGCACCTCCGCGTACTTGAGCGTGCTTGCAATAAGCTCATTATCTGACATTTTTTCCGCCAGCAGGGCCGGTACCTTTTCATATACATCCTTAAAGCTGGTCCCCGGCGTTTCAGGCACCATTTTAGCCAGCCGGTCAGCCTCCTGCAACGGCAGTTTTTGTACCCGGGCCACATCGCGGATCGCCATCCTGGGCGCCATTGTGCCAAAGGTAATTACATGGGCCACCCTGTTGCGGCCGAATTTCTTCACCACATATTGCAGCACCCTTTCACGCCCATCCTCGTCAAAGTCGATATCGATATCGGGCATTGATATCCGGTCGGGATTCAGAAAGCGCTCAAACAGCAGGTCATATTTGATCGGGTCAATATCCGTGATTCGGAGACAGAAAGCAACCACTGATCCGGCAGCGGATCCCCGTCCCGGGCCAACAGCCACATCCATTTCCCTTGCTGCCCTGATCACATCCCAAACAATGAGGAAGTAACCCGGGAAACCCATTTTGCGAATGGTTTCCAGTTCAAAATCGATGCGGTCACGAACGGTCTCATTGATATCGGGATATCGCTTCTCCGCTCCCTGGTACGTAAGATGCCTCAGATACAGATTGGCATCTGTAAATTCCTCCGGAAGGGGGAAATCCGGCATAATCGGATCACTATTCAGATCGTACGATTCAATTTTCCCGGCCACTTCCTGTGTATTGGCGATTGCCTGGGGCAGGTCAGCAAAAAGCTGTTTCATTTCCGCCTGCGTTTTGAACCATTCCTGGCGGGTATACCGCATGCGGTTCGGATCATCCACATCTTTGCCTGTGCTGATGCATAAGAGCCTGTCATGGGCTGCTGCATCATCCTCATTGATAAAATGCACATCATTTGTGGCGATGCATTTTATGCCCATGGAAGCAGATATTTCGAGCAGGTGCTTATTGACAAATACCTGGTTTTCAAATACCTCCCGGTCGACACGGGCATCCCCGGAGTAGTGACGCTGCAATTCCAGGTAAAAATCGGAACCAAAAATCTCAACATACTCTGCCAGTGCCTTCATGGCTGATTCCAGGCCCTCATGACGAAGCAGCCAGGGGATCTCCCCGTGCAGACAGGCAGACGAAGCAATCAACCCCTTGCTGTACTGGCGGAGCAATTCCTTATCTATGCGGGGTTTGTAGTAAAACCCTTCTGTCCACCCATAGGAAACCAGTTTGATCAGGTTTTTATATCCTGCCTTATCTTTAGCCAGCAGGATCAGGTGAAAACCACCGCCGTCCTGTTTATCCGATTTTTCATGCCGGGTGCGCCGGGCGACATAAACCTCGCATCCCAGGATAGCTTTAATTCCCTGTTTCTTTGCTTCATTCAGAAATTCCTTGGCACCGAACATATTGCCATGATCGGTGATAGCTACCGCCTTCATGTGGTCGTTCTTCGCCTTGGCGATCAAATGCTTTATCACAGCGGCTCCATCAAGGATTGAGTACTGGGTATGTAAATGAAGATGGGTAAATACAATATTTTGTAAATCAACGGCTGTATCTGCAACCGATTGCAATTCTTCACGGATTTCCCGGCGGTTTGCCTGTATGGCAATCCCGATCTTCGCGATGGTGGTAGGGTTAGCTTCGAGAAATGCATTGAAAACAGCCCGGTCAAGCTTCATCCGTGAAGTGATGATATCCAGCCTGAGCAATTCAAGAAAACAACGGGCCGTGGCAGCCACGTCGGCAGCAGCATTATGAGCTTCAGTGAATCCTTCCTGGAATAGCCTATAATAGAGTTCCTCCAGGGAAGGCCATTTAAATTTTCCGCCCCTTCCTCCCGGCAATGCACAAAACTCGGTTGATTCTTCCTTGGTACACAGGGTAACCATGCCCGCCAGCCGCGATTGAAATCCCTTGCGAACATATTCCGCCTTAATGATGCTGAGGTCGAATTCAACATTATGACCGATCACAAAAGAAGAACGACTGAGGCTTTTTTCAAATTCCTCCAGTACGAATAACAGGTCAACTCCCTCGGTCAGCGCTTTTTCCGTTGTAATGCCATGCACCTTTTCCGCAGCAAATGGAATTGTATATCCCTCGGGTTTAATGATATAGGATTGGGCTTCGGTTAACTGCCCTGAAGCATCATGACATTCCCAGGCCAGCTGAACCATGCGGGGCCAATTATTCGTATCCGTGGGCGGCGCATTATAATTGGCCGGCAAGCCTGTGGTCTCCGTGTCAAAAATCAAATACATCCTGCAAAAGTACGGCAGATTGGGTCAAAAAATGAGCCCTGTTGATAAAATTGGATAAGTCGGTGCCCCCTGAAAATCAGGATACAGGATCAACTGTGACTTGCATCCACGTGTTTTTCACCCCCCGGATGGGTTGCATCCGCCGGATGTAATTTCCGTTTCATCCGGATATTGATCATTTCTACAAGCAGTGAAAAGAATACTGCAAAATAAATATATCCTTTTGGAACATGATAATGCACCCCGTCAATGATCAGCATAAACCCGATTAAAATCAGAAAGGAAAGGGCAAGAATCTGAAGAGTGGGATGGTTATTGATAAATTTGCTCACTGCACCGGCAAATACCATCATCACGCCTATGGCAATCACGATGGCAATAATCATTAACAAAACCTGGTCTGACAGCCCTATGGCTGTCAGTATAGAATCAAATGAAAAAATAAGGTCAAGCAACACTATCTGCGTAAGTACCGAAGCCACTGTATTCCTGCCTTTTACATGGGGTTTGTTATCTCCTACTCCTTCCATCTTATGATGAATCTCCGATATGCTCTTTATCAGGAGAAACAGCCCGCCGGCAATCAAAATCAGGTCCCTCACCGAAATACCCAGGCTGAAAACCGTAAATAACGGATTTGTAAGCCTGATAAAAAAACTGATTGTAAGCAGCAAAAGGCTCCTGAATAACATGGCCAGGAAAAGTCCTATATTTCTAACCATGCGCCTGCTTTCAACCGGCAACTTATTGGTAACTATAGAGATGAAAATAATGTTGTCGATACCCAATACTATTTCAAGAAACGTCAGGGTCAACAGGGCAATCCAGCTTTCCGGCTGGAGGAAAATTTCCATGTAATAAAGAATTCAGGTTTTCTTATAGTGCCTTGGATCCGTTTTTCAGCAAAAGCTGCTCGATCTGTTCCCGGAACATTTGTTTAGTTGCATCCGGTGTATTTGCTATTCCCGATGATATCGTCGGATTTCCTTCCAAGGGACAAAAAAGGAAAGTTGGGATACTCTGAACATTAAACAGGGAGGCCAGTTCACGTTCCTTATCAATATCCACCTTATATATGTTTATTTTGCCGGCATATTCTTTCGATAATTCTTCCAGAATGGGTGATGTGATCCGACAGGGTGCGCACCAGTCGGCGTAAAAATCAACCAGACAGGGCTTTTGACCTGCAAATATCCAGGTTTCGGGATTTGTCTTGTAATCCATTACCAATTTTGCAAATTCCTCTTTATTGATATGCACCGGAAGTGTACCGGAAGTGATTGCAGCTTTTTCTACCGCAGGACTCTTTTCTTTTGAACCGCTATTTTTATCCGATTGCCCGTTACAACCAATCACCAGGGCAAATAACAACCCCATCACCAGAAAACTGCTTTTTTTCATAATATATGATTTAGACGTAAAATTAAACAAATATTAAAATAATAGAGTTCATATTTTATCATATGTACTTATTTCCATATGTTAATACAATTATTGTGCCGGGAAATAAAGTTTTGCAGTTTTGCAGTCTGAACTGTTCTGCAGTTCTGCAGTTCTGCGGTTCTGCACCCTAGAAGTCTAGAAGCCTAGAAGCCTAGAAGTCATGCAGTCGTGCAGTCATGCAGTCTAAAACTGTTCTGCGGTTCTGCACCCTAGAAGTCTAGAAGCCCAGAAGCCACTTTTTTATCTCTCAACTTTTCACTGCTTGTCCCTTGTCACTCGTCACTCGTCACTTTAAATAAAACCCCCTTCTCTGTTATCTCCATCCGGATCACGTTCAGCAGCATCAGGTTGATCAGGATCTTCTCAGCATCGGCCTTTCCGATGCGTGCAATTTTTGTGAATTTCGACAGGGAGATTTTTTCATTTTCTTTAAGGTAGGTCATCAGTATTTTCTCTTCCTGCCCGTAATTCAATAGTACCCCCTTTTGTTTTCCCTGGCTCTGCCAAAACCCGACAATAATGCCGGCTGCCTGAATGTTCTGATCTCCCACTCTTACATATGCAATCCATTCCCCGGCATCATTCGGGGCAAAATGGGGTTTTGCCTGGCTGGCAGGAATTTCAATCTCAAGCACGCAGCGGCCGTCTACAACCCATTTCCTGATATGATAATCAACGGCAGGTTTACAGTACAGGTGAGCCGACGATTCGGCCATATATATTTCTTCTTCCGACCGGATCCCGGTGATCCTCCCGTTATCTTTTACCCCGATGAGCAGTTTTCCTCCATCTGTATTGGCAAATGCAGAAAACGTACGTGCCATTTTTTTGGCGTCACTGATTTCGAATTTAAAATCCAGACGCTGGTTTTCACCTAACTGGATAAGGGCGTTGAGATATTGACCCGCTTTTTGCGAATCGGTCTTCATGGGTTCAAGGTTAGCCGTTTTGGGATTCCGTGGCAAAAATAAGGTATTTGTCTTAAAAAAATCGGCCTCTTTGAATCCATCCTGCCTCAAAATGCGTATGAACCTATGCGGACATAAGAATTATAAAATCAGAAAATTATGAGAAACGGGCAGATTCGAATTTGCAGGATATCAGGGTTTATCTTCCTGCTTGTATTGGCAGGGATCCTTTATCCGATGAACCTTTCTGCGAACAACCCCCAGCAGCAGACTGACAAAGTGTCAATATTCAGGGACCATCTTAAAAAAGGCGACGCTTTTCTGGCAGAAAAGAATTATGCCGCCGCCATGCTTGAATATGAAAAGGCATCTGACATCATGCCTGATGAAGAGCAGCCTAAACTCAAAATGCAAAGTATTGAGGCAACGCTGGGTATCGAGGAACTTGCAGAGGTGCAACGAAAAGTTAAACAGGCGAAAAAACTTGAAAAGGAGCAGCTTGAAAAAAGTAAGGCTGGTACCACCCCTGCGACTGTCAGGCAGCAGCCCGAAGTGAAGGAATTCATCAGGGAACGCGATCAGCAATCAAAACGCGACAGCCTCAGGAAGGTGATTTTTAATACCTATTCTGAAGAGCTTAAGATTGCAGAAAAGGGATCGGACATGATGGCCCGCGCAACCGTTTACCATAAGATCGCCAATGCATTCAGAAAAGTAAATGATGAAGAAATCGCCATAAATTATTTACAGAAGGCACTCGAGATCGAAGAAAAATACGGGGTATCAAAAAACGTTTCTGTTGTACATGAAGAAATGGCCGATGCATACTATTCTTCAGGCAATTTTCAAAATTCTATATCAAGCTATGAAAAGTCGCTTGCCCTGAAGGAAAAGTCAGGTGACAAAGCCGGCGCATCAAAGGTACTGTCCAATATTGCCAATGTTTATGAAACCACGTATGATTATAAGCAGGCCATCGACTATTACCAGGAATCGGCCAAGCTGAAAGACAGCATTAAGGATGAATCCGGACTGAAGGATGTGATGAATGACCTTGGTGACGTATACTATAAACAAAAAATTCTTACGAGTTCCATTCTCTCCTATGAGAAAACCGTAGGCATCATCCAGAAACTGAACATGAAGCAGGCACTTGGCCCGGTTTACAATAAGCTCGGGGTAGCTCATTATGAAATGGGAAATTATGCCGATGCTGAAAAGTTTTTTAAGGAATCCCTCAAAAACCTGAATGAAAACGGAAACCGGAAAGAAGCATCCATGGCGCTGAACAACCTGGGTAACCTGCTTTTCATAAACAACAAATACGGTGATGCCATTTCCTATTATGAACGTTCCCTTTCTTCAAAGAAATCCGAGAATTATTCATTCGGGGTAGCGGTGACGATGTACAACCTGGGAAATGCATACAGGAGATCCGGGGACCAGGAAATGGCCATCAGGAATTACGAAGCCTGTAAACGAATTGCCGACAGTCTGAATATTCCCTCCTTGTCAGCCAAAAGTTGCAAGGCATTGTCGGTGTCATATGAGGCTTTCCGCAATTTTGATAAAGCGGCAGAGCTTGAAGAGGAACTGGCAGCAATGAATCAGCCATCGGTAAGCATTGAAATCCCTGTTTCAGAAAACGAAATGGACCTTGAGCATAAAAAGACCCAGGAAATTCTTTCAAAGCTGAATGAAGAGGCATTAAAAAGAAAAGACCTTGTAGAATCCGGTGCTGACAAGAAAATGACCGACATGTATATCAATAATCTGAATGGCCGGTTCCTGAAAGAGCAGAATAAAAGTAAAATGCTGGTTATTGTCGCCGGATCGCTTGGCCTATTGCTGATCGTAACCCTGATCCTATCCAGAAGAAAAAAGAAGAAATAAAAAACCCGCACAGGGATTGTGGAGAATAGGGGAGTCGAACCCCTGACCTATTGCATGCCATGCAATCGCTCTAGCCAACTGAGCTAATTCCCCGGGTAATAACCGGTGCGGGTGGTTGTCCGCCTGCAACTGGGCTGTGGCGGATGACAACGAAGCAAAAGTATAACTTTTTTTGTATTTTCATGTATAACTTCAAAAACTGCTTTATGAATTTTCATTTTCCAATATCACATACGATGAAATTTACGCAATTCCTCTTGGTCGGGCTCCTGCTTGTAACGAGCTGTTCATCCCCTGAAAAACTCCTGCAAAAGGGAAACTATGATGCCCTGATTGAAAAATCAGTCAAAAATCTGATCAAAAAACCGGATAGCGAGGAAGATGCCAATATGCTCGATAAAGCGTATAAGCTGGCCAATGACAGGGATCTGGAACGTGTCAGGTACCTTAAGATGGAGGGGAATCAGAATACCTGGGATGAGATGCTCGGTTTATACAGCAGTCTGAAAAACAGGCAGGCTTCAGTCAGGCGTGTGCTTCCTCTTCATATCGGCGGCCGCACCATTCAGTATGAATATGTGGATTATGATGCTGAAATGGTAGCCGCTAAGAAAAAGGCAGCGGACTATTATTATAATCACGGTAAAAAACTGATGGAAGGAAAAACAAAGGATTCCTACAGGCAGGCCAATTATGAGCTGAGAAAGGCACGGGATTACTCGGGTGATTCATATTTCGATCTGGCCCAGTTAATCAGCCAGACCCGTGAAATGGGAATCAGCAGGGTTCTGGTCAGCTCGATGAATAAGACAATCCTCAACCTTCCGGCTGATTTTATGGATGGCCTGGTAGCGGTAAACGCGAACGAACTGAACAGTGAATGGGTTGAATACTATACCCGAAAAATGGACAAGGAACCGAATTATGATTACTATATTGATATCATTCTCCAAAACATAGAGGTTTCACCCGATGTAGTTCAGGATAAGGATGCTATCGAAAAGAAAACTGTCGACAATGGTTTTGAATACGTACTCGACAGCAAGGGCAATGTAATGAGGGATACTGCAGGAAATGACATAAAAATTAAGAAATACAAGGAAATACAATGCACCCTGATCGAAACACACCAGCTAAAGGACTGCATTATTAAGGGAGAAATAGAGTTTTCCTCTGCCAATCCGCAGGCTCTTATCAAAAAACAACCCATTGGCGCCAACATGCATTTTGAACATGTGTCTGCACGGGCTGTGGGAGATGTTAATGCCTTGTCCCCTGAAAAGAGACAGCTTATCGAAATGAAACCTATCCCATTCCCGGATGATATTCGCATGGTTGTAGACTGCACGGAAGCATTGAAAAAGGCAATTAATGAAGCCATTCAATATAACCGCGGTATATTGCAATAACCCAAACGGATTTTTGCTAATTTTGCGCCGTATTTATATTGAATTTTGAGTGAAGGGTTATCGAATGAGTACCGAGCCTGAAAAGGCTGTATTAATAGGCGTAATAAACGATCACCAGGATATAAGGCTGGTGAACGACTATCTTGAAGAGCTTGCTTTTCTGGTTGAGACTGCCGGGGCAATTCCGGTTAAAAAATTCATTCAAAGGCTGGATTCTCCTAATGCACGCACTTATATTGGCAGTGGAAAACTGGAGGAGATCCATCAGTTTACAATCCAGGAGAAAATAGATATCGTCATTTTTGATGACGAATTATCTCCCAGCCAGATGAGAAATATTGAAAAGGAGCTGGAAATCCGTGTACTTGACCGGACTAATCTTATCCTTGATATCTTTGCACAGCGTGCAAAAACCGCCTACGCAAAAACTCAGGTTGAACTGGCGCAATATGAATACCTCCTTCCCCGGCTTGCCGGCATGTGGACACACCTTGAAAGACAACAGGGAGGTATCGGAATGCGGGGTCCGGGTGAAACTGAAATTGAAACCGACCGGCGGATAATCCGCACAAAAATTGCCCTTTTAAAGGATCAGCTGGAAAAGATTGACCGCCAGATGATCACACAGCGTAAAAACAGGGGAAAATTGGTAAGGGTTTCCCTCGTTGGCTATACCAATGTGGGAAAATCAACCCTGATGAACCAGCTTAGCAAGTCGGACCTGTTTGCCGAAAACAAATTGTTTGCCACTCTGGATGCTACCGTGCGAAAGGTTGTGATCGGAAACCTTCCTTTCCTGCTTTCTGATACAGTAGGCTTTATCCGTAAACTGCCCCATCATCTCGTGGAATCATTCAAATCCACGCTCGATGAGGTGCGTGAAGCCGATCTTCTTCTGCATGTGGTAGATATATCCCACCCGGGTTTTGAGGATCAGATCGGCATCGTAAACCAAACCCTCCAGGAAATCCATGCGGCCGATAAGCCTACAATAGTTGTATTCAACAAGACAGATGCCTATTCCTTCATTCCCAGGGATGAGGATGACCTTAGTCCCCGCCAAAAGGAGAATCTGACCCTTGAGGAATTAAAAAACAGCTGGATGGCAAGAAATAATGCCCCTTCCATCTTTATTTCCGCCCTGAAAAAGCAAAATATAGATGGCCTGCGGGAATTGCTTTACGAAACCGTAAAGGAAATTCACATCACCCGGTACCCTTACGACAATTTTCTTTATTAGATCAGCTTTTCGCTGACAATGTATTCAGCGATCTGAACAGCATTTGTGGCAGCACCCTTGCGCAGGTTGTCCGAAACAATCCACATGTTCAGGGTGCGCGGCTGTGATTCATCCCGCCTGAGGCGACCCACAAATACCTCATCCCGGTCATGTGATATGAGTGGCATGGGGTATGAATTATTTTTCGGGTCATCCATGACGATTACCCCAGGGGAATTTTCAAGGATCTTACGGACCTCAGCCAGGTCAAATTCTTTCTCACACTCTACATTGACCGCTTCCGAATGGCCTCCTATAACCGGTATCCTTACTGTGGTGGCGGTTACCCCAATCGAATCATCGCCCATGATCTTCCTGGTTTCGTTCACCATTTTCATTTCTTCTTTGGTATACCCGTTATCCAGGAAAACATCAATGTGGGGCAACGCATTCATATCGATCTGATGAGGATACGCTTTTATCCCCTGTATCCCGCCTCTTTCTTCCATGAGCTGGTCATAGCCCTTTTTGCCGGAACCGGTAACGGACTGGTATGTAGAGACAACAATTCTTTTTATCCTGTAGGCCTTGTGAATACCAACCAGCGCAACAACCATCTGTATGGTAGAGCAGTTCGGATTGGCTATTATTTTATCTGCTTTTGTCAGGACATGTGCATTCACTTCCGGAACCACAAGTTTTATATGCGGATCCATTCGCCAGGCGGATGAATTATCCACCACGGTAGCGCCCGCTTCTGCGAATCTCGGAGCCCATGTTTTTGATGTCGCACCGCCGGCGGAAAAAATGGCAATCTGTGGCTTTCTGTCAATGGCTGTCTGCATTCCAACCACTTCATATTCCTTCCCTTTGAAAGAAACCTTTTTACCAACGGATTTTTCTGATGCGACCGGGATAAATTCCGTCACATTGAAATTCCGCTCTTCGAGCACTTTGATCATCTTTGATCCTACCAGTCCTGTAGCGCCAACAACTGCAACTTTCATCGGGTTAAACTATTAAGGTTACTCACTCTATTTTATAAGAAAATCCCCTGATGGGGATTTGTTTTTTCTATACCAAATGCCTAAATTTCCTGTTCCGTTGCATGCAAAATTCGTAAAAAAAATGATTAATGAAAACGTTAGGCGGTATTTTTTTACTTCCCTGCATTACATTCACCTTCTATTGTGCAGGGCAAAATTCAGGATCCCGGGATAATAAAATCGTACCCTCCCTCGAGGCAGCGAAAACATATTCGCTCATTATCACCGAAATTATGGCGGACCCCCATCCTGCGGTGGCATTGCCTGATGCGGAATATCTTGAAATTTATAACCGGGGGCCCCAGCCGGTGTCCCTTTCCGGTTACAGGCTCCTGTTTGGCGATAATGAAAAGGTATTGAACTCCGGCAGGGTGGCAGCACCGGGAGAATATATCATTGTTTGCGACGAGAAGGACGAGGTTGCTTTTAAACCGAGGGGTACCACATTGCCGGTACCCCATATGCCCGCCATTGTCAATACAGGGGCAACGCTTGTTCTTGAATCACCTTCCGGGAACATGATACATTCCGTTTCCTTCACTGACAAATGGTACAGGTCTGCCGGGAAAGCGGGTGGCGGATGGTCTCTTGAAATGATCGATCCTGAAAATCCGTGCGGGCACGCCGAAAACTGGCGTGAATCGACGGATCCTGCGGGTGGCTCACCGGGACAACCCAATTCCGTGAATGCGAAAAATCCGGATCATGAAAAACCGGAATTGCTGAGGGCTTCGTTGAATCCGGACAGTTCGGTAGTCCTTTATTTCAGCGAGGACATGGACAGTATTTCCCTAATGGATCCGTTACATTACTATGCCACGTTGGGGCTGCTCCATCCGTTCAGGACCAACCCCGTGGAACCTGCATTTTCAACTGTACACCTCAACTTTAATGGCAATCTGAACTGTGCCTTTACGTACACTGTAACGGTCCTGAGCAAGCTGAACGATTGTGCTGGAAATCCATTGCAGGGCAACGCCCAGGCTGATTTTGCCATTCCCGTTAAGGCCGATAGCTTTGATATTGTCATTAACGAACTGCTCTTTGACACCCCGGCCGGTATGTCCGAATTTATTGAACTTTTCAACAGGTCGGAAAAAGTAATAGACCTGGCCGGATTTTCAATAGGTTCCTGCAATGTCAATACCGATAGCCTGGTTAGACTTGCATCATCCGGGGAAAACTCCTTTTTACTCTTTCCGCATCAATATGTGGTTTTTACCAGGCGCTCTGACCGGTTGCCTGATCCGGAAAACCGGCTTGATTTATCCAATGTGATTGAGTTGCCGTCCCTGTTTACCTTTCCGGATAAGGAAGGCAAAATCGCCATTTATAATGCTGAAAATCAACCAATGGACGTCTTTTACTATTCTCCATCCATGCATTCGATTTTTATAAAGGATAACGAAGGCATTTCCCTTGAGAGGATACATGCCGATTTGCCGACAAATGATGTCACCAACTGGTATTCCGCGGCATATGACAAGGGATATTGCACCCCGGGCTTCAAAAATTCCCAGGAAATTTCAACCTCAACGGAGAAAGAAAGCATAACGGTATCCCCGTCTGTATTTTCTCCGGATGCAGATGGTGCAGATGACCAGGTATTTCTGACCATATTACCGGGCGCCCCTGGTTTCACAGGTACAATCCTGATTTACGATTTACAGGGCAAAAAGATGAAGAATTTATGCTCCAATGAGCTGTTAGGGACAGAAACCATCGTGTCATGGGACGGGAAATGCAATGATAACAGCGATGCTCCGCCCGGTATCTACCTGATCTGCATCGAAATATTCAACCAACAGGGAGCCGTAAAAAAATACCGGAAAGTTGTTACGCTGGCACGTGGGCTTTTTATGATTAATTGATTAATTTCATGCCCTACAAATTTTACGGAACACATGATCATTAAAAAAGAATACCAGGAAAAATCCCTATTGCTATACCAGGGTACACTTACTGTTAATCTTATCTCCATACTAAGCAATCATATCCGCTTGCTGCTCAATCATGATTTCAAGGCCCTGCAGAAAATTTTCAAGATTTTTATTGAATTGTCCCAGAATGTCTCCTATTATTCAGCTGATTCATTTGAAGTAAATACCGGCGTATTTTGCGGGATAGGCTGGGTTTCCGTCCAGGATCTCGATGAATGCTACCGTATTACCACCGGCAATATCATCAGGCCAGCGGACGCAGATACATTGACCAAGTATTGCCAGGAGATCAATTCAATGTCTGAGGAACAACTGAGAAAATTAAAAAGGGAAATCCGTTCAGAAGCGCTGGCAAGAGAGACAGGCGCTCATATCGGGCTCATCCAGACGAGCATTATCAGCGGAAATAATCTTGAATTCCATTTTGACCGGGAGGATGAGACCAAACCGGCTTTCATTTTATCCGCCATAATCAACAAAGAACCTGTATAACAGGGCAGAAGTTTGGTTGGCCGGTCTGTCAGGTAATTTTTGCAGTAAGGAATTCGCGGTTCAACCGGGCGATATGGGACAGGGATATCTGTTTCGGACATTCAGCCTCGCAAGCCCCTGTATTCGTGCAATTTCCAAAGCCTAATTCATCCATTTTAGCTACCATTTTAAGTACCCTTTCTTTGGCCTCAACCCTACCCTGCGGAAGGACGGCAAACTGGGATACCTTGGCGGCCACAAAAAGCATTGCGGATGCATTTTTGCAGGCGGCAACACATGCACCGCAACCAATGCAGGCTGCAGCATCCATTGAAGTTTCGGCACTATGCCTGGGAACAGGAATGCTGTTTGCGTCGGGAACACCCCCCGTATTCACAGAAACATATCCTCCTGCCTGAATGATCCTGTCAAAAGCAGAACGGTCAACCACAAGGTCCTTGATAATGGGAAAAGGCTTTGCCCGCCAGGGTTCCACAATAATTGTATCTCCATCTTTAAATTTCCGCATATGCAGCTGGCAGGTGGTAACCGCTGTGTCGGGCCCGTGGGGGCGGCCATTAATATACAATCCACAGGCACCACATATACCTTCCCGGCAGTCATGATCGAAACAAACCGGTTTATCAAGTTTATTGACCAACTGGTTATTAAGGATATCCAGCATTTCAAGAAAAGAACAGTCAGCTGAAATTCCGGTTACCTGGTATTTTTCAAACCTGCCTTTTGTCCTGGCATTTTCCTGCCTCCAAATCTTCAACGTAAAATTCATAACCCTATATTTTATAATTGCGGGACTGTACTTTTATGCTTTCATAGACCAGCGGTTCCTTATGAAGAACCGGTTCCCGGGTACCGTCTGTATACTGCCAGGCAGCCACGAACATATAATCATCATCATTTCTTTTGGCTTCTCCTTCTTCTGTCTGATATTCTTCCCTGAAATGGCCGCCGCAGGATTCTTCCCGCTGCAGGGCATCCCTTGCCATGAGTTCACCCATTTCAATAAAATCAGCCACGCGCCCAGCTTTTTCGAGCTCAGGATTCATCTCGTCCGCACCACCCGGTATCCGTGCATCAGACCAGAATTCAGCCTTCAGGCGGCCGAAGTCGAGGATTGCTTTTTCAAGGCCGCTCTTATTCCTGGCCATGCCAACCGTATCCCAGAGGAGCAGGCCAAATTTCCGGTGCAACACATCCACAGGCTGTGTACCTTTGATTTGCATAAGTTTGCTGATCCGCTCATGAACGTTATTTTCAGCTTCCTCAAATTCAGGGAGGGTAACCGGCACCCGGGGGGTCATGATTTCGGCGGCGAGGTAATTCTGGATTGTATACGGCAGTATAAAATATCCGTCCGCCAGACCCTGCATCAATGCCGAAGCACCCAGACGGTTTGCCCCATGATCCGAAAAATTGCATTCCCCGATAGAAAACAATCCCGGAATATTGGTCATGAGTTCGTAATCAACCCATGTACCGCCCATACAATAATGAATGGCCGGATAGATCATCATGGGTGTTTTATACGGATCATCATCCACTATTTTTTCATACATCTGGAAAAGGTTGCCATACCGTTCTTCGATCACATGTTTTCCAAGCCGCCCGATTGATTCCGCGAAATCGAGGTACACGGCCAACCCGCTGCCCACACCAAATCCGGCATCACATCTTTCTTTTGCCGCACGTGAAGCAACATCCCTGGGAACCAGGTTCCCAAATGCGGGATAACGCCGTTCAAGGTAATAGTCACGATCCTGTTCCGGGATGTCAGCCGGTTTTTTGGTCCCTTTCCGGAGTACTTCCACATCCTCTTTTTTTGCCGGTACCCATATACGGCCATCATTACGGAGGCTTTCACTCATCAGCGTAAGCTTCGATTGGTAATCACCGTGAACGGGGATACAGGTCGGATGGATCTGCACAAAGGATGGATTGGCAATGAGTGCGCCTTTTTTATAGGCCTGCCAGATTGCGCTTCCGTTTGAACCCATGGCATTCGTTGAAAGAAAAAAGGCCCTGCCATAACCACCGGTTGCAATGACTACCGCGTGACTGAAATGTCTTTCAATTTTTCCGGTCACAAGGTTCCGTACGATGATTCCTCTGGCCTTGCCCTCAATAATCACAACATCCAGCATCTCCGTTCGGGGAAAGATCTTCACAGTCCCTAATTCCGCCTGGCGCATAAGGGCGCTGTAAGCACCCAGCAATAACTGCTGCCCGGTCTGTCCACGGGCATAAAATGTACGCGACACCTGGGCACCGCCAAATGACCGGTTATCAAGCAGTCCACCGTATTCCCTTGCAAAGGGAACGCCCTGTGCAACACACTGGTCGATAATACTGCCGCTTACTTCGGCAAGACGGTACACATTGGCTTCCCTGGCCCGGTAATCCCCCCCTTTTATCGTATCGTAAAAAAGTCTGTATACACTATCTCCGTCATTCGGATAATTCTTGGCGGCGTTTATTCCCCCCTGTGCAGCAATACTGTGTGCCCTGCGCGGGCTGTCCTGGTAACAGAAGGCCTTTACGTTAAACCCAAGTTCCCCAAGACTGGCGGCTGCCGAAGCCCCGGCAAGTCCGGTTCCTACGACAATAATATCCAGTTTTCGCTTGTTAGCCGGGTTTACCAGCTTTTGCGTGGCCTTATAGTTCGTCCATTTCTGAGCCAGGGGGCCTTCCGGAATACGGGGATTCAGCTTTGTCATATCAGTGTAATTCATTTTCTCACATCCAGAAATAAATGTAAATCGGTATATATATAAATCCTCCCGTGATTACAATGGTGTAAAATATACCCAGTGCCTTGATCAGCGGTGTGTAACGCCAGTGGTCCAATCCTAGCGTCTGAAAGGCTGACCAGAACCCGTGAATGAGGTGAAATCCCAAAAACAGGAAACAGGCAATATTAAAAATGACATATCCGGGGATCTTGAATTTCTCAAGAACCAGGATACCCAGATCATGATATTCCGTTCCTCCATAAACAACCTGGGGTACATTGCCAAAAACCTTCGCCTTAAAATAAAAATCGATAAGATGGATCACAAGAAATACGGTTATGATCGCTGCCGTATGGATCATGAATTTCGAAAAAAAGGAAGTCTGGGAAAAATTTTCCTTTAAATACCTTGTTGGACGGGCAAACCAGTTTTGCATCTGAATAATAGTCCCATAAATCATATGAAGCAAAAAGCCTCCAAACAAGACTATTTCCATGATTTTCAGAATAATATTACTGCTCATGAAATGGGCCGATTTGTTAAATATTTCCCGGCTGTCGGAAAAAACCAGGGTCAGATTGACAGCCAGGTGAACAGCCAGAAAGGCGATCAGGAACAGTCCGGCCAGGGACATCATTAATTTTTTTCCTATTGAAGATACGAAGATGTTATTCATATTACCTCGTTTATTGAATTGCAGGTCGAAATATACGCCATAAATGTGACAGCAAAGTTATTGGTTTAGCTTAATTTTATCAAATCACGCTTGCTAAGTTGGCCTTTTTAGTAAATTAAAACAAATGCGTTGATTTTAATTTAATTAGTTATTATGAAGACAATCCATATCTCCCCTTCCTTTTTCGCCAGGAACAGGCAGCGGTTAACACTTTCCCTGAAAAGTAATTCGCTGGCCATTGTTCATTCAAACGATGAAATGAATCGTACCGCAGATCAGTATTTTCCTTTCCGTCAGCACTCTGATCTGTTTTACCTGACGGGTATCAACCAGGAAAAGACTACCCTTTTGATGGCTCCTGCAATTGAGGATGAGTCCCTTAGGGAGATCCTGGTTATCCGGCGGTCAAATCCGAAACTTGAAACATGGGAAGGTCATAAGCTTACCCGGGAGGAAGCAGGTTTGATTTCCGGAATTAAAAATGTCAAATTTGAAGATGAGATAGAATCGCTGCTGGCCCCCATCATGATGCAGGCTGAACATGTGTACCTCAATCTTCCTGAATACCTCAAATTTATACCCGAATTACCCGGGAGAGACCACCGTAAGGGAGAGGAACTCATGAAGAAATTCCCGGCACATAAATATGAACGGCTGGCACCTCTTATGCAGGATCTGAGAGTTACCAAATCGGAAGAAGAAATCGGTCTCATCAGCCAGGCCTGTGACATCACGAGGAAAGCGTTTCTGAATACGCTTCAGACACTAAAACCGGGAATGATGGAATATGAGGTTGAAGCCCTGATTACCCGCGATTTCATCAGGGAAGGCGCCAGGGGACATGCCTATCAGCCCATAATAGCCTCCGGATCAAATGCCTGCGTCCTGCATTATATTGATAACAACGACACCTGTTCGGATGGTGAACTCCTGTTGATGGATTTTGGAGCAGAAATTGGAAATTATGCCGCAGATTGTACACGCACAATTCCTGTCAATGGCCTTTTTACGGCAAGGCAGAAGGATCTGTACAAATCCGTACTTGAGGTTTTTAAATTCGCCCGTTCCCTGATGGTTCCCGGAAGTACGATAAATAAAGTACACCAGGAAGTGTGCCGGAAATTTGAAAAGGAACACATCCGCCTTGGGCTTTTTACACAAGAGGCTGTTGAAGCGCAGGATAGGGAAAATCCATTGTGGCAGCAGTATTATATGCATGGAACCTCTCATTTCCTGGGACTGGATGTTCATGATGTAGGAAGCAAGGACCAGGAATTCAGGCCCGGCATGGTACTAACCTGTGAACCCGGGATCTACCTGCCCGGAGAACAAACCGGGATACGGCTTGAAAACAATATCCTTATTACCCGTGAGGGCAATGTGGACCTGATGAAGGATATTCCTATTGAACCGGATGAAATAGAGGAATTGATGAGAAGGAGTAGGGAGTAAGGAGTAAGGAGTAGGGAGTAACCCCAAAAACAAATAGTGGAACGGGAAATGCGAGCAAGTCGTGCATCAATCTGAGAAATCTCAGAAAATCTGCGAGAAAAAAGCCCCGCAACCTCAACTCTAATTAGTGTGATACGAGTAAGATCCATTCAATCAGTCCTTTAAAATCCAGTTATATAAGAGTAGGGAGAAATTTAACTGCAAAATTTCTCCGGGTGATTTATCATGGAGATTAGCATTTTACGGATTTCACTATATTTTGAAAAGAGCAAATCATGTGTCTGTAAATCAATATATTTCATGTCTCGCGACATATTAAGCCAAACTTCTGTTTCAAATTCTTCCGCCAGAGCGTCCGATATTTTATTTACAAAGGCTTTGAGATATAATCTTTTTGCCCAGGATTCTGCAATATTGGCTGGGATTGAACGGGAGGACCTTCTAATTTGGTCAGTTAATGCATATTTTTCTTCTTTGGGGAAGAATCTCGATAATTCATTTATTTCCATAGAAAGCAAATAGGCTTTCTGATAGACAATTAAGTCTCTGAATCCCTGCATTTCCATTGTGATATATATTAGGCCTAACTTTTTGACTCCCACCAAATGGCACCTCACTCCTCACTCCCTACTCCCTACTCCCTACTCCTTACTCCCTACTCCCTACTCCCTACTCCTCACTCCCTACTCCCTACTCCCTACTCCTTACCCCCCACCGCCTTCTCCACTTCAGCCGCTTCCTTCGCTATCGGCTTTCCGATAACCTTATATCCCTTCGCAGTAACGAGAATATTGTCTTCAATGCGAATACCGCCGAAGCCCCGGAATTTTCCGACCGCATCATAATTGATGAAATCCCTGTAGCGGCCTTCGTTGCGCCACTTGTCCATCAGTTGTGATATAAAATAGATACCCGGTTCAACCGTTACGGTAAATCCTTCCTGCAATCGCCTAGCCATCCGCAGATAGGCTGTGCCAAAGTGGTCAGAACGCTTGAATTCGTTGTCATATCCTACATAATCTTCACCTACGTCTTCCATATCATGCACATCCAGCCCAATCATATGGCCTATTCCATGCGGGAAAAAGAGTGCATGGGCACCATTTTGCACGGCCTCACCCGTATCGCCTTTCATCAATCCCATATCTTTTAAACCTGAAGCGATTACACGTGCGGCGGTCATGTGAACCTCAACAAACGGTTTTCCAGGCTTGATTGCCTGGATGGCTTCAGTCTGTGCTTTCAATACAATGTTGTAAATATCTTTTTGCTGCACGGATAACTTACCTCCTACAGGATATGTCCGTGTAATATCGGTTGCATAATGCATGGGGGATTCGGCCCCGGCATCAATGATTAGCAGATCCCCTTTTTTCAGTTCATTTCCATAAAAGTGATTGTGCAGGGTTTCTCCCCTTACTGAACAGATAATCGGATAAGCCATCCTGCAGTTTTTTGACAGGATGGAACCTTCCAGTGCCCCGGAAACATTGTACTCAAAAGAGCCGGGCCTGATCTGTCGGATGGCTTGCAGATACGCATCGCGGGTGATGTCAGACATGGTGGATTCCATTTCCCCGATCTCATGCGCATCCTTTACCGAACGCTGGGCAACAACAGCCTTGATCAGGGCAACCGAAGCATTCCTGTCAACTTCCTCATACTTCAGGTTATCATAGTATGCAAGTTGTAATCGTCTTTGTTCCCGGTAAGGGGGAAGATAATGAACCTCGCGGTTATGTGCAATTACCCTGAACACATCCCCATCCAGCTTTTCTATCGCTTTAATCTGCTTGATCCCGCTCTTGAGTGCCTTCTCCAGGAGGGGCTCCTGGTTCCCTATCCAGATAATATCCTCCAGCGTCGGATCGGTGCCATAAATTGTCTCTTCCCCGGATTCTGCGTCGATCATGCCCGCAATATCAGGTATGTCGAGACCAAAATAATACAGGAATGAACTATCCTGGCGAAACGGATAACTATTGGCTTTATAATTCATCGATACTTCCTTGTTGCCGAGAAAAAGAATGACTCCTTTACCGACTAGCTCCTTCAGGCGCTTTCTTCTTTGTATATAAACTTCTGCGGGAAACATGGCTAAACGTTTTTGAATGAACATTAAAATTAATCGCTATTTTCATTTTAAACCAACAAATTCAACAATAATTAAAAACCCTCTATTCAGTTTATGCGTATAAAAAATATCTTCGTTCACAGACCATTGAAAAATCCATGCCATACAGGAGATTACCCAATACTGACTTGGCCCGCCTGAGAGCCCTCAGAATTGCCTTTGAAAAGGGAAAAGAATTGCCACCCTTTCAGTTGGCCTTCTCGCAGTCCACCCTGCAGAAGATACAATCGAATCTCCATATTTTTGAGGCAGCTGTTCAGGAAAGCAGGCAGGCTTATAATATACAGATTTTAAAAAGCCAGGAATATATCAAACTCCTCAAAAAGGTAAAACTGTATATGTCCCATTTTGTTCAGGTTACCAATATGGCCATCATCCGTGGAGACCTCAACGCATCCGATTGCAATTATTTTGGATTTACCCATGGACACAAGGTTCCCTCTTTTAATTCAGAAAAAGAGGTAATTGCATGGGGTGAAAAACTTATCCAGGGTGAGACCCTCAGGATTAAAAACAGGCTGACCCCGGTTGTAAATCCATCCATTGCCGTAGTCAAAGTATGGTATGAAAAATTTGTCGATGCAAACCTTTTTCAAAAAAATCTGCAGAAAAACCTTCAGCGAAGCCAGAAAAATCTGATCGGATTAAGGAAACTCGTTGATGGCATTATTTCACAGATCTGGAATGAGGTAGAACTGTATTACCAGGATCAGCCCGATGAAGTTAAACGGAATAACAGCAAGATTTACGGGATTGTTTACTTCTACAGAAAGAACGAGCTTCCCGCCAGTAACCTGTCAAAAAATCTTTTGGGATAATTCCTTTCCCTTTTTTTCCTTCATAAAAATGAAAATCAACAGCAAGGCTGTGGAGACTATGCTTAAATAAAGCATGTATGAGTGCTCTTCCCCTGTGCCCAACTGGTCCATGCTGGTTTCACCCATGGGTTTCGCAGCAAAATGATAGTATAGCACCGCAAATCCATTATTGATAAAATGTCCGATGACCGGCACCCAGATGGACGAGCTCCATAGAAGGAGGTATCCAAAATACAGTCCCAGCAGAAACCGGGGCAGGAAACCATAGAACTGGAAGTGAATAAAACTAAAAAGAAAAGCCGAAATCCATATCCCCAGATGCCTGTTCCGGGTCCAATCAGTTGCAAGGCGCTGGATCACACCCCTGAAAAGAAATTCTTCGCCCAATGCCGGCAACACGGCTATCATAAACAGGTTGAGTGCCAGCGTATACCCATCCCCTCCGGTGAGAAATAATCCGGTCAGACGGCCGGCTGTTTCCTCCATAGTTTTCATTTTTACCTCCAGCGAATGCAGCCATTGAGGGAGTACCATCTCAGAATTGAACATGGCGAGAGCATTCAGCAGGGGAATGGCCAAAACAATAGAAAGCATCACCAGCAAAAGGGTCAGTGCCTTCGGCTTTTTGTCTGCCTGTAAATAATGTGCCAGGTCGTCACTGTATAACCAGGCGGCAATCAGGGCAGGCACAAGAAATAAAAAAACAGACTGTATAATCTGGAAATATTTGACTACCCCAAGATTGTCTGCGTCCGGATTGCTTACGATCTGGTATATCTGGGCCAGATCAAGCCTGAAAATAGGCTTGGCGAGCAATATGCCAAGGATGGAACTGATGAGCAGGAATACAAGGACAAGCATAACCAGCAACAGGATCTTGATAAATGGGGACATGCTGATAAAGCCTTGTCTGAAATGATATGAAATTGAGTTTTGCATTTATTGACAGTTAGATTGAAGACAATTCCGGGGTAAATTTAATATAACTTTCTTCTAACTTTGCCCCTCAACCTGAAATGTGATAAATTGATACAAATCGGCAACATATCCCTTCGAGAAAAGTCCTTGTTCCTGGCCCCCATGGAAGATGTTACCGATCCTTCCTTCCGATTCATCTGCAAGCATTTTGGGGCCGATATGGTATATACGGAATTTATACCCTCCGACGGGCTTATCCGCGATGCAAAGAAAAGCCTGAAAAAGCTCGAACTCAACCAGGAAGAAAGGCCTGTCGGAATACAATTATACGGACATCTGCTGGATAGCATGGTGGAGGCTGCCCGGATTGCCGAGGAAGCCAATCCCGACCTGATTGACATCAATTATGGGTGCCCGGTGCGAAAAATCGCCAACCGCGGAGCAGGAGCCGGAATGCTGTGTAACATACCCTTCATGGTGGAGATGACAAAAGCTATTGTGGATGCAGTGAAATTGCCAGTTACGGTAAAGACACGGCTTGGTTGGGATGATACAAGCAAGAATATCGTGAGCATAGCGGAACAGTTGCAGGATGTCGGGATCAGGGCAATCACCATACACGGACGTACCCGTGCCCAGCTTTATAAGGGCAATGCAGACTGGACCCTGATTGGTGATGTAAAAAATAATCCCCGAATGAAAATCCCGGTTATCGGGAACGGAGATATAATTTCACCTGAATCCGCCAGGGATGCTTTTGATAAATTCGGTGTGGATGCCATCATGATCGGCCGGGCCACTGTCGGCAGGCCATGGATATTTCGTGATAGCAATCATTTTCTGGAAACCGGGGAACTGCTGCCTCCTATGACCCTTGTGCAAAAAGTAGACCTCGCCCGTTTACAGTTTGAGAAGTCCCTGGAAATAAAAGGAATGCCCAGGGGTATATTCGAGATGAGGCGGCATTTTTCGAATTATTTTAAAGGATTGCCTGATTTCAGGGACATCCGGATGAAACTGGTGACGTCATTGGACCCTGGGGAGATAAACGCGCTTCTCGATCAGATCCTGGTTACTTATCCGCAGTATTAGCCGGATTCTTCTGGGGATAATCGAGGGTGTAATGCAATCCCCTGCTTTCCTTTCGTTGCTGGGCAGCTTTCAGGATAAGGTACCCGGCGTTGATCATGTTCCGTAATTCACACAACTTCTGGGTAAGCTTGGATTTAACAAACAATTCCTCGGTTTCGTTGAAAATGATCCAAAGCCTGTCCATGGCCCTTTTTAACCTTATATTAGAACGAACGATACCCACATAATAACTGAATATCTGTTGTACTTCCTTATAGTTCTGAGTGATCAAAACCATTTCTTCAGGATGGGTGGTTCCTTCATCATTCCACACCGGGATATCCTGCTGGATACTGTATCTTTTGTAGTTCTGAATCGAATGCCTGGCTGACCGGTCGGCATAAACCATAGCCTCGAGCAGGGAATTGCTGGCCAACCGGTTTGCACCATGAAGACCCGTGCATGAAGATTCCCCTGCAGCATATAACCGCTGGATGGAACTGCACCCATCCAGGTCCACCTTGACTCCCCCGCACAGGAAATGCGCTGCAGGTACAACCGGAATCATATCGCGCGTAAAATCAATGCCCACAGAAAGACATTTTTCATAAATCGTAGGAAAACTGCTTTTCAGATCCTCGGAATCAATCCTGGTGGCATCAAGAAAAACAAATTCTTCCCCGCTGGTTTTCATTTCATTGTCGATTGCCCGGGCCACAATATCCCTGGGTGCAAGCGATCCCCTTACATCATAGCGGCTCATGAAATCTTCTCCCTTGTGATTTCGCAGGATCGCACCATGACCCCGCATGGCTTCGGTGATCAGGAAAGAGGGCCTTTCACCCAGTGAATACAATGAAGTAGGATGAAATTGAACGAATTCCATATTTTCAATGATCCCTTTGGCCCTGTATACCATAGCTATTCCATCGCCGGTGGCAATGGCCGGATTGGTGGTTGTATGATAAAGATTCCCTATTCCTCCCGTGGCAATCATTGTTATCCTGGATAGGAATTTATGGATGACCCCCGAGTTGAGATCGAGAACATAAGCCCCGTAACATTCAATGCCAGGGAGATAGCGCCTGACCAGTTTCCCCAGGTGATGCTGGGTAATGATTTCTATCGCAAAGAAATTTTCATAAATATCAATATTCGGGTGTGTCTGCACTACTGCAGTCAATACTTTTTGAATTTCAGATCCCGTATTATCCTTGTGATGAAAAATGCGGCGCTCGGAATGCCCGCCTTCCCTGGCCAGATCAAATTTTCCTGAAGTCTCACGATCGAAATCAGTACCCCACTTCAGCAATTGTTCAATTTGTGCCGGGGCTTCCCGCACAACCATCTCCACTACTTTCTTGCTGCAAAGTCCATCCCCGGCGATCAGGGTATCATTGATGTGCTTTTCAAAATTATCAACATCGCTCGATACTGCAGCGATCCCTCCCTGCGCATAACTTGTATTTGTTTCATCCAATGACGCCTTTGTGATAATGGCAACCTTCCCATGTTCTGCCACTTTCAACGCGTATGTTAACCCTGCAAGTCCTGAACCTATGACCAGAAAATCATATTGATGATCCATGTTCCGTATTCCGTTGATTGATAATCATCAAAATTAAGAGAATAATTCGGAATTTAGCATATCAGGCTTCTGGGCTTCTGGGCTTCTGGGCTTCTGGTGGGGGACGTCTTCGGTTCAGAAACATGAACACCAGCTTCCTCCATAAACTATCAACTATCAACCATCAACCATCAACTTTTAGTTTTTATCTTTTAGTTTTTCACTATTCTTCATTGTTTATTGTTCATTGTTCATTGTTCATTACATTTGTCCCAATTACAACACTAAAAACATGGTCCAGGAAGATCTCTTTAAGAAAATCATTGCCCACAGCAAGGAATACGGATTTATTTTCCCATCAAGCGAAATCTATGACGGGCTGAGTGCCGTGTATGACTACGGCCAGAACGGAGTTGAACTGAAAAACAACATTCGCCGCTACTGGTGGGAATCCATGGTTAAATTAAATGAGAATATTGTAGGCATTGATGCCGCTATTTTCATGCACCCCCGCACATGGGAAGCGTCCGGACATGTGGCAGCCTTCAGCGACCCCCTTATCGATAACCGGGATTCGAAGAAAAGATATCGTGCCGATCAGCTGATTGAAGAATATCTTCAAAAAATAGATGATAAAATACAAAAAGAAGTTATCAAGGCAGCCGAAAGATTTGGGGCCTCCTTTGATGAGGCTAAATTCAGGTCAACCAATCCAAGGGTTACCGAGAATCAGCAAAAGCGGGATGAAGTGCATTCCCGGTTTGTTAAAGCCCTCGAAAAAGACGATTTGAAGGAACTGGGCCAGATCATTGCCGATGCCGAAATTGTCTGCCCAGTATCGGGTACCAAAAACTGGACTGATGTTCGCAAGTTCAACCTCATGTTCAGCACACAGCTTGGATCAGTCAGCGAGGATTCCAACACAATTTATTTAAGGCCTGAGACCGCACAGGGAATATTTGTTAATTTCCTGAATGTCCAGAAATCCGGAAGGATGAAAATTCCCTTTGGAATTGCACAAACAGGCAAAGCTTTCAGGAATGAGATCGTAGCCAGGCAGTTTATATTACGTATGCGGGAATTTGAGCAAATGGAAATGCAGTTTTTCATAAAGCCCGGTACCGAAATGCAATGGTATGAACATTGGAAGCAAAAACGGATGAGCTGGCATAAGGCACTGGGACTGGGAGATCAGAAATACAGGTTCCATGATCATGAAAAGCTTGCACATTACGCCAATGCCGCCAGCGATATTGAATTTGAATTCCCCATCGGGTTTAAGGAAGTGGAAGGTATACATTCACGCACAAATTTTGACCTGAGCAATCATGAAAAATTCTCAGGTAAAAAGCTTCAATATTTTGATTCTGAGTCAAATGAAGCGTTCACGCCTTATGTGATCGAAACATCCATCGGGCTCGACCGGATGTTCTTTACCCTGCTATCGAGCGCCTATACTGAAGAGAAGGTGGAATGGGAAGGAAGCGCAAAAGAAGAAAGGGTTGTATTAAAAATTCCTGCACCCCTGGCCCCCGTGCAACTTGCAATACTTCCGCTGATGAAAAAGGATGAATTGCCCGAAAAAGCAAGGGAAATCATGGATCATATGAAGTTTGACTTCAATTGCCAGTATGAGGAAAAGGACTCCATCGGCAAACGCTACCGGCGCCAGGATGCCATCGGAACCCCATTCTGTATAACAATCGATCATGATACGTTGAATGACAATACGGTAACCCTCAGGTACCGTGATTCCATGCAGCAGGAACGGGTAGATGTTTCACGCCTTCCTGAAATCATGACGGAAAAGGTAAGCCTCAGGGGTCTGCTTAAAAAACTATGAAAAAAGTTTCGGTATTTAAAGAAGGATTCCCCACCTCAATAATCCTTCTTTTATGCTTTATTCCTGTTCAGTCACAAAATCTGGTTCCTAATTCCTCTTTCGAAGATTTTGTAGATTTTGCCGGTAAAACCACTTCCGGCTGGCATAAAATTCAACATACCGATACTCCCGAATACTTTAGTTTTGGGAATAAACCACATAACAACATTTTTGCCGAATATATCGGAGGTACACAGCCCAAAACAGGGGATTCCTTTGCAGGCTTCTTCTGCCTGCGGTCAAATCCTCAACGAAATGTGAAGAATGTAAGAGAGTTTATTGGTACTACACTTTTAAGCACATTGGAAAAGGATAGCCTGTACAGGGTTGAAATTTCCTTGTGCCTGGATGCCGAATCAAATGCCGCCATAAAAAATTTCGGATTGATCTTTTCAACAAATTCACTTGAATTCAACAAAGATTACCAGTTGTTTTCAGCAAAACCCCAGATTGAATTCAGTCTTTCCTATCCTGACAGAACAACAGGATGGATCACTGTGTCTTCATTTTATAAGGCTTTGGGAAATGAAAAATGCATCATCATTGGAAATTTCAGAACGGATAAGGCGACCGTTTTCAAAAGGCAGGACGTAACAAGGGTAAAAGGCAAGGAAAAAAAATGGAATCTTCAGATTGCAGAAACTGCAGCCTATTACTATGTGGATGACGTTATCATCGAAAAAACCAAAATCGAAACGGTCATATTGCCCGTTGAACCTATAATTACGACAGAAAAAGAGGATACTCTTGATCTCAGCAAAATAGAGATCGATTCTGCAATTGTCCTTAAAAATATATTGTTCGCGTTTAACAGAACTGAATTGCTCCCGGAATCGTATACAGAAATAAATAAATTGCTTAGGTTGATGATCTTTAATCCCCGGATAAAAATCAAATTGGAAGGGCATACCGATAATATAGGCGGCTATGATTTCAATACCCGGTTGTCCAATGCCAGGGCCGAGTCAGTGGTCAGATACCTGATTGAAAAAGGAATTGATCCTGATCGTATTGAATATGCAGGATATGGATATACACAACCGCTTGCCTCGAATGATACCGAAGAAGGCAGAAAAATCAACCGGCGAGTGGCATTCAAAGTTGTCAAAAAATAGGCATTTCATGAGATTCTGCCAATTCACCGCCCTTTTATTTGTGCTTAATGTTGCAGTAACGACTATTTCAAGCGGCCAGGAAGCATCTGTTTTTAGCAATTACTATTTAAGTCCTTTCATTGTAAATCCGGCTTTTACCGGTTCATCATATTATCCAGTTGCCGTGTTGTCAGTTAAAAAACAATGGGCAGGAATCCCGGATTCCCCGGGAACCATGTTGCTGGGCGGTAATTACAGGATCGGAACCTATGATTTTTATGATCCAAAAGGATTTGTTAATAAAGGTAACCTGAAATTGCAGGACCGGCTGGGACTTGGTGCTGCTGTTTATCGTGATAAAAACGGCCCTGCTGAAAATACAGGCGGATTAATTTCGTATGCATATCATTCAGATATTAACGCGAAGGATGAATTGTCTTTTGGGATGTCTGTCACCGGTACCTATTATTCATTTAACAGCAGTATCCTGGAGCCTGATCAGCCCGATGATCCCTATCTCTTTGACGGAAATGAGAATACCTTCAGGCTTAATTTCAACCTGGGTGCATTATATCACAGTTCAACGTATTTTGTGGGAATTTCTGCGGCAAAAATTTTGCCTGACCACTTTTCTGTAAATGATCCGGTGGCGATGGAGCCCAGCTACTTTCTCATGGGGGGATATAAGCACAAGATCAACAGTCTTTTCTCAATTGAACCCTCGGTGACAATAAAAAAACTGGGGTCAGAAGGCTTCTCGGCGGACATATTCTCAAAGCTTTATGTAAAAAGAATAAATTGGATTGCCTTGTCCTACAGCACTTCAGGCAAAGTGAATTTTTTGTTTGGCGTGCACCTGATAAAAATGGTATATGCCGGATATTCATACGAATATTCCCTGAGCAAAATTTCACGGTACACTTATGGCACGCATGAAATATATCTTGGTATTAATTTGGGATTGTTTGGTGTGGGGGGTATTGGAAGATCAACAGGAGACAAGCTATGAAAAAATCACGTAATCAGTCCATCCTTATTATCCTGCTTCTCCTGGCACAGGTAGCAACAGCCCAGGTACCTACAGACGGACTGGTAGCCTTTTATCCGTTTAATGGAAATGCGGAGGATGCATCCGGAAACAACAATAATGGATCCGTTTTGGGACCAACTTTAACTTTGGACAGATGTTCAAATCCAAACAGTGCCTATTTATTTAATGGGAATAGTCAATATATCAGCTTGCCTCCTGAAAAATTCCTCTTGAATGAATATACCTATTCTGCCTGGATCAAAGTTTCAAGCTTTCCAGCCGATGGAGATGATGGCTGGATGATCTTTTCGCCCGGTTCATCCAACTCGGGAATGTGCCAGGGTTTTTCGATACATTCATTGGGTAGAATTTGCGGAATTAGCTATAATATAGGTGACGATCCACATGGCTGTTGGGCAGTAACTCCTTCGATTGAGACGGACAAATGGTTCCACATAGTATATATGAGAAGTTATGAAATATTGAAAATTTATATAAACGGCGTATTAATGCCTTACCTGCAAACGGATGTTTATTCGCCTTATCCGAATAACCAGCCTGCAAATTACGGATCTCCCGAATACACGGCCTTGATAGGATGCAGATCAAATTATAAGTATGATGATTATTTTTATGGAATTATAGATGATCTGTATGTATATGATCGTCCGCTCTCACACTCAGAAGTACTGGAGCTCTATAAATCCACCTGCGCTGTTGGCACGATTGAAGGGATTCAGGAGGTTTGTGCCGGACAGGAAAATGTGGGTTATAGTTATCCTGTTTTACCAGGTTACACAAATTATGAATGGAAATACAGTGGTAATAATGTAAATCTACAACCTAATATTGAAAATCTTCTGATTGATTTTTCTGATACCGCCACTAGCGGAACTTTGTCCCTGGTGCTCTCTGGAAATGGTAAGGATACCATTACTTCCCAATTATCTGTATTAGTGGGAAATTTGCCAGGAGAAGCCGGAATTATTTCTGGTGGAGGTGAAGTCTGTGTTTCTCAGACCGATGTGAAATTTGAGATCAATTTGATTCCATTTGCTTCAAGTTATGAATGGATGTATTCAGGTACTGGGGCGATGATATCAGGGACTACTAACAAGATTTCGGTGGATTTCTCCTCAAATGCCACGGTGGGCCAGTTAACTGTTTCAGGAATTAATTCTTGTGGTAAGGGTATTCTTTCTCCTCCAAAATTGATCAGTTTATCAATGCATCCTTCAAATGCTGGTTCAATAATCGGAGTTCAGGAAGTATGTCAAAACGAGGGAAACTTCTTGTTTTCTGTTAGTGAAATCAGCTCTGCTGAAAACTATACCTGGGAATATAGCGGGGATGGTGTTACCATATCAGGCAACACAGATAGTGTTCGGCTATATTTTTTTAACAATGCAACAAGTGGCAATCTTACTGTATTTGGAACAAATCAATGTGGACCAGGGGCTTCATCAGAAAATTTTCCAATAATAGTCAAATCCTGTTCAGAAAATCCGGGGAGCCTCAGTATACCCAATGCTTTCTCTCCCAATGGGGATGGGATCAATGATTTGTTTCTAATCAAGGGGCTTCCTTCACTATCGCAATTACTGGTTTTCGACCGATCCGGTAAAAAATGTTATCAGTCCGATAATTATTTAAATGACTGGGATGGCAAGGATTCCGAAGGGTATGTAATACAGTCCGATACCTATTGGTACATTCTGATCGTCCCCGGAATTCAGAACGAATTCAAAGGGTTTGTTTATCTAAAAAAGTAGTTTTTTGAGTTATCCTGGATTTTTCCTCGTATACCTGTCACTGAAATAAATAGGACTTGCGATTTCAGATATTAGTTTTTAGTTTTTAGATTTACAATTGACAAATCGAGACTAATATTTTAAATGTAAATCGTAAATTCTTGCGTAAAGCTCTGATCATAACTTATTACTGGCCTCCAAGTGGCGGCTCATCCGTTCTCAGGTGGCTTAAATTTTCGAAATACCTGCGTGATTTTGGCTGGGAACCCGTAATTTATACCCCCTCCAATCCCGAATCGCAGGAAATTGACCAGTCGTTGCTTCATGAGATTCCCCCTGGTATTGAGGTGATTAAATCGCCGATCTGGGAGCCTTATGGTATTTATAAACTCCTGTCCGGTAAAAAAAAGAAGGATCGCCTGGGTGTTGCCCTCATGAACGATTCGAAATCCAAGTTTACCGGAAGGGTTATGCTGTGGGTGCGGAGTAACCTGTTTATTCCCGATCCGCGCAGATTCTGGGTAAGGCCTTCCATTGAGTTCCTGGTGTTCTGGATTCGTAAAAATCCGGTGGATGTTATTATTACAACCGGGCCTCCCCACAGCATGCACCTAATCGGAATGGGACTGCACAAGAGATTGGGAATTAAGTGGGTGGCAGATTTCAGGGATCCCTGGACAAATATTGATTTTTATAAGGAACTCCTGTTAACCAGGATTGCTGACCGCTATCATCATCAGCTGGAACGGAAAGTATTGCAGGAAGCCGATCATATTATTACGGTGAGCCCGGGAATGACACGTGAATTTGAATCCCTGGGGATCAACAAGGTAACAACCATTACCAATGGCTATGATCATGAACCTGCCGAAAGCGGAAGTGCCGTACCGGGCAAATTCAGTATCCTGCACCTGGGCTCACTTCCAAAATCAAGGAACCCGATCCGGTTATGGGAGGTTCTATCCTCCCTGGCAGCAGAAAATCAATCCTTTTCGTCCATGCTGGAGGTCAGGCTGGTCGGCAGAATGGATATTACCGTAAAGGAATCCATCGCTCAGTTAGACCTGCAACGGTACGTGGTTCAGCAGGAATATATACCGCATGAGCAGACCTTCGATTTGCTCACCAAATCATCTGTATTGCTGTTATGCATTAATAATACACCCAATGCCGATGGAATATTAACCAATAAGTTTTTCGAGTATCTGTCTGCCCGGCGTCCCATCCTCGCCATAGGCCCGGTAAACGGGGATGCTTCGGTTATACTTGGCGAATCCGGTGCAGGAAAGATGTTTGAATACGATGATTCCATTTTATTGAAAGAACATGTTTTAAGTCTGTTTGAATTATATTCGCAACAAAAATTGACCGGGAAGAATCAGTCTATTGAGAAATTTTCACGGAAAAATCTCACAAGGCAACTGACAGACCTTTTAAACAAGATCATCCTTTGAAGAAAATTGTTACAATTATCGGTGCCCGTCCCCAGTTTATTAAAGCGGCCACCATTAGTCGCCGGATCCGGAAAGACGAGCATATTCATGAAGTGATCATACACACCGGACAGCATTTTGACTCCAATATGTCGTCGGTATTCTTTTCAGAAATGGAAATTCCAAAACCGGATTATAACCTTGAAATCAGCGGACTGTCGCATGGAGCCATGACCGGCAGGATGATTGAGAAGATTGAAGATATTCTGATCCATGAAAGTCCAGATTTGGTATTGGTCTATGGAGATACGAATTCTACGCTGGCAGGGGCCCTGGCTGCAGCAAAGCTAAATATCAGGATTGCCCACGTGGAAGCGGGTCTCAGGTCATTCAACATGAAAATGCCTGAAGAAATCAATCGCATTCTAACCGACAGGATTTCGGAAGTTCTGTTTTGTCCGACACAAAATGCCGTTCAAAATCTTCACAATGAAGGGTTTGACCAATTTAGTAGCAAGGTACACCTGGTAGGAGATGTAATGTATGATGCAGCCCTGTTTTACGGTTCAATGTCCTCCGACCGGTCAGACATCATGTCCAGGCTCAGTCTCGGGGGACGAAAATTCATGCTTTGTACGGTTCACAGGCAGGAAAATACGGATGATCTTGCCCGCCTTAGATCAATTATAGAGGCCTTGAATGAAATCCACAGGGAAACACCCGTGGTTCTTCCCCTTCACCCGAGAACAAGGAAGATCCTTGCACAAAATTCCATTCATACCGGCTTTGAACCTATTGAACCGGTCGGATATTTTGACATCATTGAGTTGCTGAAACACTGTAGCCTTGTGATTACAGATAGCGGCGGCATGCAAAAAGAGGCATACTTTTTTAAAAAGTATTGTATTACATTGCGGGAAGAAACAGAATGGGTTGAACTGGTGGAAAATAATTTTAATGTATTGGCTGGTTGTGATCCGGTTCTTATTAAAAAAGCCGTAAGCCGGTTTTCGGGCAGGGAAATTACTTCTTCTTCAGGACTATATGGAAATGGGGATGCCAGCCAATTAATCCTGGACATTATTAAAAAATAAAGCGTTTGAAAATATTAATGGTTCTTGATCGTGAATTTCCACCTGACATAAGGGTGGAAAATGAAATCGATGCGTTGGTTGGTGCAGGCCATGATGTGCATATTGCCTGTTATACACGAAAAAATAAACCGGCACTTGAAATAACTGAAAAGATTACAATACACCGGAAATCCATTTCATCCTTTATTTACAAATCCAGTGTCGCCAGCCTGACACTCCCTTTTTATTGCCGCTTCTGGAAAAGATTCCTGGTACATATTCTACAAACACAGCATTTTGATGTGCTTCATATCCACGATCTCCCGCTGGTGGGTCTGGGCGTGCGTTTAAAGAAACTATTCAATATAAAACTTGTGGCCGACCTCCACGAAAACTGGCCCGCTTTTCTCGACATTTCAAAACATTCAACCACATTAACAGGGCGAATTGTTTCTCCAATATTCCTTTGGCGCCGGTATGAGAAAAAAGTTCTGATGCATGCCGATGCCGTTGTTGTTGTAGTTGAAGAGGCCCGGCAACGACTGGCAGATCTTGGTATCGACAAACAAAAGATAGTTGTAGTATCCAATACGATCAACCTGGATGAACTGAAACCGTTGCCCCCCGAAAGTAAACATACTGAAACCATCCTGTATTATGCAGGTGGAATCAATTATCATCGTGGTTTGCAGAATGTTATCCGGGCTATCTATAAATCCGGGAACCCCCGGTTGAAATTCATGATTCTTGGAGCTGGCAGTTACAAGGATGAACTGGTCAACATGGTTGAAAAGCTTGCATTAACACAACAGGTGATATTCTGTGGTTACCAGCCCTTCACCAGGGTAATGGAAATGCTCTCGGAATCTGATTATGCCCTGATACCCCACTTAAAGACAGAGCATACCGACTCAACAATCCCTCATAAACTATTTCAATATATGTATTTGCAAAAACCGGTCATTGCGAGTAATTGCCTGCCCATTAAACGCATTGTGGAAGAGACCGGCTCCGGAGTGATATACCCGGCTGATGACATCAACTATCTAAGTGAATTGTTAAATCAATTGGGGACATTAAATTATGCCGGGATGGCTGTTAAAGGCAAAAATGCCGTAATTGAAAAATATAACTGGAACGTTGACAGTGAAGTATTATTAAATTTGTACCAGGAAATAGTATCCTCTTAGAAAATCAGATTTATATCCACCATTATGCTCCAGGCACTAATACACAGGGGTTCTGTTAAAGCTGAGGAAGTCCCTGCCCCTATAGTAGGAAAGGGAAGGGTTTTGATCAGGGTAGTCAATAGTTGCATTTCTGCAGGAACAGAAATGGCAAGCGTTTCGTCTACCGGAAAATCACCTGTGCAGATCATGCGTGAACAGCCTGAAAAAATAAAGAAAGTTTTTGATATGATCCGATCCGAAGGATTGAGAAAAATAGCGGATCAGTATAAATTTATTAAAGAATCAGGCCAGCCAACGGGCTATTCCGTCAGCGGTATTATTATCGGACTTGGCGAAGGAGTATCCGGATTTAAGATCGGTGAGCACGTCGCTGCTGCCGGCGGCGGATTTGCATACCATGCAGAATTTGTTGAAGTTCCCATAAACCTTGTCGTGGCGATTCCTCCCGGACTTCCGTTCTCAGGGGCCTCAACAGTGGCAATTGGAGCAATCGCCCTGCATGGCGTCAGGCGAGCGGGCCTTGAGATTGGAGAATACTGCATTGTAATGGGGGTAGGTATATTGGGATTAATTGCAGTTCAATTACTTAAGAAATCAGGTGTACGTATTATTGCCGTTGATATTGATGAAAACAGACTCAACCTGGCATCCAGGCTTGGGGCGGATTTTACAATAAATTCAGGCAGTGAAGATCCGGTCAAGGCTGTTGAAAATATTACCGCTGCCCACGGCGCAGATGCAGTGCTTTTCGCCGCTTCCACATCAGATAGCAAGCCTTTATCCCAGGCCTTTCAGATGTGCAGGCGGAAAGGAAAGGTTGTGCTTATGGGTGTAGCCGGTATGGAATTAAACCGAAAAGATATCTATCCCGGAGAACTTGATCTGAATATTTCAACCTCTTATGGACCCGGCCGGTATGATAAAAATTATGAGGAAAACGGGATCGATTATCCCTATGCCTATGTACGGTGGACCGAAGGCCGGAATTTTACTGAATACCTCAGACTGGTTGCAGCCAAAGAGGTGGTTATTGAACCCCTCATTCATAAAGTTTTTCCTGTAGAAGATGCCGAAATAGCCTTTGACTCGCTCAAAGATACCCTTAACAAGCCCCTCCTCGTTTTGCTTGATTACGGCATACCCACCGATATTGATTCCATTGTTGTCTCCAGAAAGGTTATTCTCAATCCCAAAAATCTGGTGAATAAAGACAGGATCAATGTAGGCTTGCTTGGCGTGGGCAATTTTGCCCAATCCGTGCACCTGCCGAACCTTAAAAAACTAGAGAAAAAATTTAACATCTATGCCCTGGCAAGCCATTCGGGTGTAAAGGCAAAAAATGCAGGATTATTCTACAATGCACAATATGTCACAACCGAATATGATGAGATCCTTAATGATGCCAATATTGACCTTGTGATGATCTGCACACGGCATGGCAATCATGCTTCTCTCGCGCTCCGGGCACTGAAAGCAGGGAAGCACGTTTTTGTCGAGAAACCTCTGGCTACCACTTTAGCCGATCTCCGGCTCCTGGAGGAATATATTGAAGACAATCCCGACAATATGCCTTTGCTGATGGTCGGTTATAACCGACGATTCAGTCCATACGCCAAGGAGATCAGAAAGCATACGGATCACCGGGTCGGCCCGCTGTTTATCCATTATCGCATGAATGCGGGCTTTCAGCCACCTGATCACTGGACTCACCAGGATGGTGGAAGGATCATCGGGGAGGCCTGTCATATAATTGACCTCGTGAATTCACTCACAAACTGCCGGATTATAAGCTGTCATGCAGAAGGCATTGATTCAGGCAAGGGCAAGTTTTCAGGCACTGACAATAAATCAATATTGTTAAAATATGAAGATGGCTCTGTGGCAACAATTGATTATATTGCAATGGGCAACAGATCAATGGCAAAAGAGTATATGGAAATTCACTTCGATGAGAAATCGATAGTACTCGATGATTATAAGTACCTTGAATCATATGGTGTTAAAATCGCAAAGATAAAATCAAAGACAAGTTTGAAAGGGCATTTGGAAGAACTTGAAGTGATGTATAATTTCCTGGTTGGAAAAAATGAGGGTCGGCCTGTTGAATTTCGAAATCTGATTGAAACTTCCCGAATTACAATTGAAATGGCTTAATACACTTCCGTGAATTATGTACAAGGCAACTTTTGTGATCCTGCATTATGAGACTTATTCTGACACCGTTAAATGTGTAGATTCAATAGTTAAAACCACTCAGTATCCTGAATGGACTATTATAGTCGTAGATAATGGTTCTTCCAATAAATCAGGAAACAAACTAAAGGTTCTCTACGAGAATGAGCCCAGGATCTATGTCCTGCTTAATAATAAAAACCTGGGATTTGCCAGGGGGAACAATACAGGATATCTGTATGCAAAAAGAACATTGAATGCAGATTTTGTTATTGTAATTAACAATGATACAATCATAAAACAGACGGATTTTGTTGAAAAGATAATTGAGAGGTATAAGCGAAAGCGATTTGATATTCTTGGTCCGGATATACTATCCATGAAGAATGGATCCCATCAGAATCCAAGAACAGAAGTATTCACAAATGCTTTTATAGTAAGAAAATATATCCGGTACTTCCGGTATACTTTATGGTTGAATTATTTGCATATGGATACCCTTGTAGTTAAAATCAAAAAGTTTTTTTCTCCATCTTCAACCCTTCCAAGCGCCAACTCAACAGATATCAACCCGTTGAATGAAGAAATGGAAAATATAAAATTACATGGCAGTGCCCTGGTTTTTTCTCCTGACTTTCTAAAACAAAGCGAGGATGCTTTTTATCCCGAAACATTTCTATACTGTGAGGAATCCATTTTGTACCATCTTTCAAGCAAGATGGGTCTCATCACTGTTTATTACCCGCCAGTAAAGATTTTTCACAAGGAAGACGCAACCTCGGATTACCTGAATAAAAGGGAACATATAAAAAGACGCTTTTATCTTAAACATAACATTCATTCAGCCAAGGTACTTTTAAAACTTTTTACCAATTCAACAATATGAACTGTAGAATTTGTAACAACAACACGAATAATACCTCCTATATATTCAGGGAAATGCATTTTGGTTTCCGTGATGAATTTGAATATTTTCAATGTGGGTCCTGCGGATGTCTTCAAATCGCAGAATTTCCTGAAAACCTTTCCAAATATTATCCGAAGGAATACGGGGCCTATAAACTTCATGAAAAAATACATGAGAATAAAATCATCCGTTATCTGAAAAAAAAGAAACTTGAAGTCAGCCTGGGGATGAATCACAATTTGATCGGTATTCTGTCAAACTTTCTTATCGATAAAGGATTTGTCCGGTATCTCCAACCTACCCACATAAATATTGATTCAAGCATACTCGATGTTGGGACGGGAATTGGTTCCAGGCTTATCGGACTGAAAAAAAAAGGTTTTAAAAATTTAACCGGTATTGAGCCTTTTATTGAAAAAGACATTCATTATGATGTTGGAGTCAGTGTTTTTAAGAAACAACTACATGAATTTGAGGGTCAATTTGATATGGTCATGCTGAATCATTCCTTTGAACATATGCCCGATCCCCTCCAGGCAATGAAAGATATATTCAGGCTTCTTAAAGCCAACCGTACAGCCTTGATCAGGATACCGGTTGCTGATTCATATGGCTGGGAAAAATATCAGAATAACTGGATGGGCTTACATGCACCGCGGCATTTCTTTCTACATACCAATAAAAGTATCGAGATCCTGGCACATAAGGTTGGATTTGTGATAGTAGATGTTATTTATGACTCCATGGGTTTTCAATATGCGGCAAGTGAACAAATAGTGAGAAATATACCATTGCAGGATAAGAATTCCTATTACGTAACCCGTAAGTCATCTATGTTTTCAAAAAAAGAACTGAAGGATTTTTCAAAATTTGCAAAACAACTAAATGAAACAAAGCGGGGCGATACTGCATGTTTCTATTTATATAAGAAATAATTCCTTTATAATTAACAGCCGTTTTATGATGTCCGAAGAGTTATCCTCTCTATTGAAGCTATTCGAATGGATAAGAAAAAACGGATTTGCCGGATATGACCCATATGACATTAAGGGAAACAGGGCATTTATAAGGCTTACGAACCTTGGCAACAGAAATTTTGCAGCAGCACTCCTCAGGGAATTAGTATTTGAAATCTTCTATACTTTTCCAATCTTTTCACGAAAGCTTTTTCAAATCAAAAAGACTGTAAATGCCAAGGCGATGGCCTTAATGACAACCTCCTATCTGGAATTGCATCTGCTTTTAGGAGATGATATCTATTATGAAAAATCTATGGAAGGCTTCAACTGGCTCAAAAATAACGCAGTCAGTATTAATAATGGCCTCGGCTGGGGATACCCGTTCGACTGGCAGTCGAAAGAACTGATACCGGCAAATACGCCGAATGGTATTGTCACCACAGTCGTCGGGGACGCTTTTTGGAGTCATTTCAACCATTTTCGCGACAAGGAATCCCTGGAATACTGCGTTCAGATTTGTGAGTTTCTAACCACATTACCGGTGGATGAAATATCGGATGAACAGATTTGCTTCTCTTATACACCCCTTTTCATAAACCATGTTCATAATCTGAATTTATTTGTGGCTGAATTTCTGCTAAAAACCGGAAAAGAAACCGGTAATGCAACTTGGATCTCAATGGGCAACCGGGCAGTTAATTATACCCTTGCGAATCAGCGGAGCGACGGTTCATTTGATTATAACGGCCCGCCTGAAAAACCAAATAATCATGTTGACAATTATCATACCGGTTTTGTACTGAGGATGCTTTACTCTGTTTGGAAGCTCACCGGCCGCGAAGATGTTTCTGCAGCCCTGCACAACTGTTATGCCCATTATATTGCCAATTTTTTCGAAGACGGGAGAATACCAAAGTTGATGCCCGATAAAAAATACCGCATCGATATCCATTCCTGCGCTGAAAGTATTAACTGCCTTTCTTCATTGAGCCCAATATTCCCCGATGGACTGAAACTTGCTGATAATGTCCTCAACTGGACGATCCATAATCTGCAGGATAAATCCGGCTATTTTTATTACGGTATTCTTAAAAGCCGGTTTACGGGAATACCTTTTAAATCGAAGATTCCTTACATTCGCTGGGGTCAGGCCTGGATGATGCGCGCTCTCGTCAGCCACCAGGAAGCCGTTCATAATAAAAAGACATGATATGCTGCCTGTCCTTAAATCCACTATAAAAAATACATTCATTTACAGTATCGGCACTTTCTCTTCCAGATTGGCCGGTTTTATTCTTATTCCACTATATACCAGGCAATTTAGCGTAGAGCAATACGGAATGCTCGGCATTATGGAGGTTTCTGCCCAGGTTGTGCTTTCCTTACTCGGTTTTAGCTTGTATAATGCCTATTTCAGATGGTACTGGGATAAGAACTATGAATCAAAGCAAAAATCCATATTGTTTACGATCCTGGTTTTTCTGCTATTCCAGGTTATACTTTTTATAATACTGGCAGTCACCCTGCGTCACGAATTTTCATTTCTCCTGTTTAATTCAGGTCAATATACCTACCTGATTCAGCTATTACTTATCGTGAGCGCTTTCGAGGCTGTCGGGGTACTTATTTCAACCTTGCTGAGACTTAAAGAAAGGGCCGTATACTATACGATCCTCCAGGTTATTAAGCTGTCTGTAAGCCTGCTCGTGACCATCTATCTGATCAATGTTAAAAACAGGAATATTGAGGCCGTATATGAGGCTCAGCTTATTGCCAATATCCTGTATTTCATAATGATATTGGGCATTTTAAGAAAAAATATAACTTTCCGTTTCGAATGGAAGATCCTCAGGGAGATGTTAGCCTTCAGTCTGCCCCTTGTTCTTACCTCTGTGTCGGGCATCATCCTGAATATTACAGACAGGTATTCACTGCGTTTTCTTTCAAATATGGGAAATGTCGGCATTTATTCCCTTGGCTTCAAGATCGCCAATACACTCCGTGTATTTCTTGTAACCTCCGTTAACCTGGCACTTCAACCCATGATTTTCAAAATGATGAATGATCCTGCCAATAAACGGTTCTATTCCAAAGTAATGACCTATTTTTCCTTTGGACTCATGTTTTTTGTACTGTTTTTTTCACTATTTGCCTCGGAAATCGTAAAAGTCATTTCATCCAAAATGGAATACTGGGAGGCTTACAAGATAGTCCCCATCCTTTCGCTTTCAATGCTTTTCAGCATGCTTAGGGATGTGGCGTATACCGGTCTGAACATAACCAAAAGAACCCGGATAATCGCCCTGCTTATTTTTTTCGCGGCCCTTCTGAACATCCTTTTAAACCAGGTTTTCATTCCGAAATGGAGTTATTACGGAGCGGCTGTTGCAACAACGATGTCACAAATCGTTTTTTTCGCTTCCGTTTTGTATTTCGCCCAGCGTTATTACCCGGTACCCTATGAATTAAAAAAAATAATCCTCATGATCATTACAGGCATTGCCCTGTATTTCATTGGACTGTTGTTTGACCCGTTGCCATTGGTTCTGCGGGTGACACTAAAGTTCTCCCTGATTGCAGCTTTCCCTTTTATCTTATATGTTTTTCGCTTTTATGAACCTGTTGAATTGGATCGGATCAGAGAAATCTGGCATAAATGGCATAATCCAAGGAACCTGGGCAAAAATCTAAGCAAAATAAAATTCAATTGAACAATTTGGATATCTTAGTATGCTAAAATTATTCTGATCATGGAAAATAGCCGAAGACACTACCTGCAGTATGTATTTCCTGTTGTAATTTTCTTGTTCCTTTCTATCGCCTATTTTGTCCCTGATATCCTCCAGGGTAAAAAAATCAATCAGCATGACATAATGCAATATAAGGGAATGTCGAAGGAAATAACTGATTTCAGGACAACATACGGGAAAGAGCCTTTATGGACCAACAGCATGTTTGTCGGTATGCCTGCCTACCTGGTTTCTACCCAGTACAGGGGTAATTTCCTGCAGTACGTTCACCGTATCTTTACCTTATATAATTCCAGGCCTGTTAGTTTCATATTCCTTTATCTCATTGGGGCCTATCTCGCTTTTCTGCTGTTTGGGCTCAGTCCGTGGGTAAGTTTTCTTGGGGCCATTGCCTATGGCTTTTCATCTTATTTCTTTATAATTATACAGGCCGGTCATGTTTCAAAGGTCCTGGCACTGGGGTATATGACGCCCATCATAGCCGGAGTTTATGCAGCATTCCGGGGAAAGGCTTTGTTGGGAAGCCTTGTGGCGGGAATTTTCCTGGGGCTGCAGATCTTCATTAACCACCTGCAGATTACCTACTATACAATGCTCATCATCCTGATGTTTGGAATTTTCGAACTTGTATATGCCATCCGGAAGAAAACCTTTGCTGATTTTCTCAAGCCGTTTCCCTGGCTTTTCCTTTTTGTCGCTCTGGCTATCGGGGCCAACTTCAGCAATTTGTATACAACTTATGAATACGGAAAATATTCAATACGCGGCAAGTCGGAACTTTCGGTAAATGCGGAAAACAAAACATCCGGACTGGACAAGGATTATGCTATGCAATGGAGTTATGGTATAGGGGAGACCTTTACATTGCTGATCCCTGATTTTATGGGAGGAGCGTCTTCCATGGAGCTGAAAAATAATTCAAACACCTATGAATTTATAAAGAATACCTATGGCGCCGGCGAGGCGAAAAAATTTGTAAAGAGCGTTCCCGTTTACTGGGGAAAACAGCCAATCACTTCGGGTCCGGTATATGTAGGGGCGGTAGTTTTATTTCTGTTTATCCTGGGGATGTTTCTTGTGAAAGGCCGAGTCAAATGGTGGCTGTTCACTGTAACCGTTGTGTCAATAGCACTTTCCTGGGGACACAATTTTACCTCCCTGAGCAATCTGATGTTCGATTATTTCCCGGGTTATAACAAATTCAGAACGGTTTCCATGACCCTGATCATGGCTGAATTTGCCATGCCTTTCCTGGCCATTCTGACCTTGTGGGAAATTATCAACGGCAATCCCCAGAAAAAAGAATTTCTAAAAGCGCTGAAATTTAGCTTCTTTGGACTTTCGGGCCTTATTCTGATCTTGTTAGTGATCAGCGGATCGTTTGACATGTCGGCCCCCATAGATGAACAATTGCGATCACAGGGACTGGATAAGATCGTGGAAGCCATTCATAAAGACCGTCTTTCCCTGTTTCGCACAGATGCATTCAGGTCCCTTGTATTTGTTTCTCTGTCCGCTGCGCTTGTATATTTTGCCTGGATGAAAAAAATCAAGTTCACTACGCTAATTATTCTAACAGCTTTTTTGCTGCTTATTGATATGTGGCCTGTGAACAAAAGATTCCTTGGCAGCCGGGATTTTCTTACTGCCAAAGAAGATAAAAACCTGTTCACTCCCACTACTGCCGATATGGTTATCCTGCGTGACAAAGACCCGAATTTCAGGGTCCTGAACCTTACAGTCAGTATTCTTCAGGATGCGACCACTTCATATTATCATAAGTCGCTGGGCGGGTATCATGGCGCCAAGATGAGAAGGTACCAGGAATTGTTTGATCATAGCATTGAAAAAGAACTGAATGATCTTATCAATACCCTCCAGAAAAGGCCGAGTCCTCAGGCAGTTGATAGTACATTCGCCACATTGGGTACATTGAATATGCTGAACACCCGGTATATTATCTACAATACTGAGGCACCCCCGCTTGTAAACCGGCATGAATTGGGAAATGCCTGGTTTGTAAACAACTATACAATGGTCCCTGATGCAGATGCTGAAATCCTGGCTGTTTCTTCCGGTCTAAAACCCGGCCAGGAAGCTGTAATTGATTCCCGTTTTGAAAACGAGGTAAAACAGTTAACCCTTGTCCCGGATACGACAGCCCGGATTTCCCTGACCGAATACAGGGTAAACTACCTGAAATACAGTTCCATTACATCCAGTGAACAATTGGCGGTATTTTCTGAAGTGTATTATGATAAGGGATGGCAGGCTTTTATAGATGGCAAACCGGCTCCTCACTTCAGGGCCAATTACCTGCTCAGGGCAATGAGGGTTCCGGAAGGCACGCATACAATAGAATTCAAATTTCATCCCAACAGTTATTTTATGGGTGAAAAAGTCTCCATGGCCAGTTCGTTGTTGCTGTTGTTGCTGGCAGTGGGAATTGGCTGGAGGGAGTGGAAGAAGAAAGTAGGGAGTAAGGAGAAATGAGTAAGGAGATTACTCCCTACTCCTTACTTTTAATATCTGTCCAGCCACCTGTACTTCCTTGCGGTATCCCCCAGTTTGGCTGAGAAGCAGATCTCGTGGGAACCCAGGGAATATCTGGAAATCCCCTTGAATCCATAGTCAAACGAGTAGCCGAAGTAATAGTTTTTTAATTTAATTCCGGCAAGGAGGATAATATCTCCACTGGTGCGTCCTGAAAGACCAAACCAGTACTGACGTTTATAATAGGCCTTCATGGTGAGATCAGCCTGCATTCTCAGCATTTCATTTAAAATGATGAGGGTTGAAGGCTCTATTTCCCAATTGGGATTTGATGCGACAGTATGCCGGTAATCCGCCAGGATGCTGTAATGCCGCATTAACCGTATTTCTTCTGAATTTTGATAATCCGCGCTATTCCCTATTTTGAGCCTGGACTGGAAAATCTGCAGAACTGAAAAACCAGCATGCCAGTTACTTTTCATGTAATTAACCCCTATTCCTGCATCCGGAACCAGGGTTGATTTGCCAATAAGCCCATTTAGGGGATCCGTTTCGGGATTTTTCAATTTGGCCAATTCAGGATTGATCCGGAATTGAAAAACGTTTCCGGTTAATCCGAACGACAACTGCGAGTTCCTGATAAAAAGATGATATGCATAACTGAATTGTGCACCCGTTCGGCCGACAGCCCCGTTTTCATCGTGATAAACAATACCTCCCAATCCTACCCTTCCCTTGCCTGCCTTACGCAAGTTATTGCCTCCCTTCGGACCGGCTTTCAAGGTATACCCTGTTTTGAGAAGCCTTCCCTGCGCACTGATAATATAGGAAGACGGGGTGTTCTCGGAGAATCCAAGCCATTGCTTTCGCGCACCAATATTGAAAACAGTGCGCCCGTCACATCCGGCCACAGCGGGATTGATCAGGAATTCATTTGAATAGTACTGGCTGAAACGCGGTAACTGCTGTGCCTGAACAGAGCCCATAAAACCACTGATTAACAGAATAATAATTATCCTGATAGTAATAATGCTTGCTTTTATATGGTAAATACTGTTCTTCACTCTTATGCTTTATACCTCTCCTATTTAATAATGGTTACGATACCCTTTATCGGGGGCTGATCTTTTCCATTGTTCAGTTCAATAATGAAATAATAGGTGTCCACAGGAAGTGTACGTCCCTTCAGGTCTTCCCCGTTCCATGGCTCGGCACATCCCCCGTTACAACGGTATACAAGGCTGCCCAGCCGGTCATATACCTCAATTACGCCTTCAGGATAAATTTCATGGAAGGTGGCTTCTCCTCCGTCCTCATTGATATAGTTTATTTCCCATGTATCGTTGGCAAAATCATAATTGGGCGTAAAAGCTGTGGGAATTCCCAGGCATGAGCTGCTCCGTGCTGTTAATTTAAATATGCCTTCTGCTGTGCATCCCCGGATGTCAGTTACCCTCACTTCATATTTATCCTCCCTGATATCATTCAGTATTGAATCTGTTTCATCCGGATAATCCGTCCATTCAAACTGGAATAAAGGAGTTCCGCCTGTGACACGGATGGCCAACGCACCATTCTGCCAATCGGGACAGAACGGAGAAACCGTATTGCTTTCGTCGATCGATAACTTCAAGGGTTCCGGCTCCCTGATCATAACAGGGGTGTCAAGTATGCAATTCCTTTTATCTATTATCCGCAGCATATATGTGCCCGCCTTTTTCTGATCAACAAGAGTTCCATTCACCAACGTATCATTCCAGAAATATGTATAATCCGGCGTTCCTCCGGTTGCACCAAATGTTACTGAACCATCCGCAAAGCTGAAACACGTTGGAGTATTTATATCAACCATTGCAGCTAATTCATCCGGATCATTCAGCACAATGGTTTGTGTACCTGCACATTGATCAACATCGGTCACGGTTAGGCTATAGGAGCCCCGTTTCACTCCTGATATGGTTTCTGCATGACTTCCCGTGTTCCATTCATAAATAAAGGGTGCCATTCCGGTATGAACCACAGCCTTAAGTTCACCATCCGTATTATTGTAACATGAAATACTGTCCGTCACCTGAATTTCAATTTGAACCGGCGGATTCTGGATAATGACCGAAGTATCCATTATCTGGCATAGGTTCCTGTCTGTGACGGTGAGAATATATTCTCCGATATCCAGGCCGGACCTCGCGGATTCCGTTTCCCCCGTTTTCCATAAATAGGTATAGGCAGATAATCCCCCGGCAACCACTGCATGAGTGCTTCCTTTGCCCAGACCGGTGCAGTTTACATTCGTATTTTCAAACCGGAGAGTAAGCTGATCCGGGGATTTCAACGGGGCTGTCCATGATACGGCACAGTTATTTGCATCAGTTAGGATCAACTTGTATGTTCCGGTGGACAGGTTATCGATATAGGATGTATCCCTTCCCAATGCGATAGTATTGGCGGTCCAGTCATAATTATAACTTCCTGCACCACCCCTGGAAAAGGTCCGGATACTCCCGTCATTTCCTTCAAAACAGGAAACTGCAAATCCATTATGGCTTGACATCCGAACTGAATCTATCTGCAGTTTATCCGGTTGAACGATAACTATTGTATCGTTAATACTGCAATGAATACCATCCGTAACCGTCACAACATATTCTCCGGCTTCAAGGTTACGCAATTCAGAGGATGTGCCCCCCTGCTCCCAATGGAATTGGTATGGTGATTCCGAGGTATCTCCACCTTCGGGATGCAAAACAATAAATCCCGATTTGTCGCCATAACAATTCAGGTTGTATCCTCCGGTAACTGAATTTGAAACGTCAGATAAAACATTTATTTCGGATGGCTGAATCAGATCAAATGTATCCTTTACCGCACAATTGAATGTATCAGAAACAACTACACCATATTGACCTGCCTCAAGACCGGTCAGATTTCTAAGTGTACTGTCGGCAATTGTACCCCCGGATAATGCATTCCAGGTATAAGTATACCCCTGCCGGGCATGACCTCCACGGATGCTGTTCAATGTTATACTTCCATCCGTAAGTCCGAAACAGCTGACATTGTATAAATTATGATAGGTTGACAGACTAGAACTTTCAATTATCAGAGGATCGGGTTGAATTAAAATTCGTTCAATTGAATCTGAACAATCTGAGGCATCTGTATAATAGAGGGTATAAATCCCTGCTACCAGATTGTCCTGATAATTAAACTTCAGGGCATTTGTAAATGTAGTGTCAAAATCATTGGGACCCGTCCAGTGATAGGTAATACTTGCCATACTGTTATTTACAGTGGTCCAGTTGCCTGAGTTCTCTCCATGGCATTTGATCTGGTAGTCCCCATATAAATATGGATATGCACCGACCTTAACTGCAGGAGGTGAAGTTAAATCTCTCACTGCACTTACCAGGGTTGAACACATATTGGTATCAACAGCTTTCAGAACATATCTTCCTTCGGGTGCATTATACAGAGTATCCCGATGGATTTCGGCTGGCTCTCCAAAATCCTCAGGGATTTGTGTCCAAATATTATCATACCCTTCCGTTCCGCCACTCGTACTGGCAACCAGGATGCCATCCGTTTTATTACAGCTGACAGATTGCACTACCTGAATATTGGTTTTGAGCACATCAGGTTCAGTCAATATAAATGTGCCTTTGTCCTCACAAGAAAATTTATCCCTGATCGTCACCTGAAATGTGCCGGCTTTCAGTGCAGTAATATCCTTGTTTGTCCTGCCGTTGCTCCAGTCATATGTTATATCATAAACATCATAGCCTGGGAATGCAGCTATTCCTCCCTCAGGCATAAGCCGTATAAATCCATTATTTTCATCTTTGCATCTAATATTCCTTCCTCCTATATATGTGGAGATGGAATCCACAATCACATGTAATGTCGGGGCTATCCAGATTTCCGTTGTATCGGGAATGCCAGGACATTTCCAGTTATTGTCAGGATCAATAAGATAGGGATGCGCAACAAAAATGACTTTTTGAGGGGCAGTAGTAAGATTTACAATTGAATCGACAAGAACAAAACCCGGTGAAAGATCAACTGTACCCTGATCATAAAATACAGAAACAACAGCGGGATTATATTGGGCTTCATAATAAAATCTGACTGGCTGAACAGAACGTGTTACCGTGCTGAAGATCACAGATGGACGAAGGGATGTGCAAATGGTATC
>JBGSSA010000022.1:0-5839 GCA_041737295.1 Bacteroidales bacterium
ATTGAACAAGCAATTCAAGGATCCTTTTCTGGATATACGGTGATCCATGGCAGCTGATCTCGATTGTATCTTCACCTGAATAGGAGTGTGGTGCCCTGAACAGGCTCACCACCGCCTGGTCAAGGAGCTGGTCGCCGTCCATTACGTTGCAGAAATGCAACGTATTGCCGGATTGATTTGATAATTCTCCTTTATCGGAAGGAAGCCGGATGAATTTATCGCAAATACCGATAGCATCAGGGCCGCTGCAGCGGATCACAGCAATCGCGCCCCGGCCGGGCGGGGTAGAAATGGCACAAATCGTAGCGTCTTTGGAATACATTTGGATCGTAATTGAGGGATAAAGTTATTTATTTTCCGGGAGTACAGGCGGAGCCTGGAACATAATTTCGGCCAAGGCAGAGCCCTGTCCGAACTGTGGGGTACCCTGATTTCAACAACTTATATATAAATTTTGCTATTTATTTTACACCCTGTACCATAATTCATCGTTTTATTCTATTTTTATCCAGGATTGAAAACAGGTATTTATGAGTATTCTGGTAAACAAGAATTCGCGTGTTATCGTGCAGGGTTTCACAGGAAGTGAAGGCACCTTTCATGCGGGACAGATGATCGAGTATGGAACCAACGTGGTGGGGGGCATCACCCCGGGAAAGGGCGGACAACTTCACCTCGACAGGCCTGTCTTCAATACGGTAGCCGATGCAGTAAAGCAAACCGGGGCAGACACAACTGTAATTTTCGTTCCTGCGGCTTTTGCGGCGGATGCCATCATGGAAGCCGGTGAAGCGGGCATCAGTGTTATCGTTTGCATCACCGAAGGCATTCCCACCCAGGATATGGTGAAGGTGAAGGAATTTTTAAAAAGTAAAAATGCCAGGCTGATCGGACCTAATTGTCCGGGTATTATTACCCCCGGAGAATGCAAGGTGGGTATCATGCCGGGATTTATTCATAAAAAGGGAGGCATCGGCATCGTATCACGCAGCGGAACCCTTACATACGAAGCGGTAGACCAGGTAACCAAAGAAGGGATGGGGCAGTCAACATGTATAGGAATCGGCGGGGATCCTATTATAGGCACTTCCACACTTGATGCCATCCAGCTTTTCATGAACGATCCGCAAACCGAAGGGATCATCATGATCGGGGAAATCGGCGGAAGTATGGAACCGGATGCAGCCCGTTGGATCAAGGATCACGGTACCAAGCCTGTGGTCGGATTTATTGCCGGACAGACAGCACCCAAAGGAAGAAGGATGGGCCATGCCGGAGCCATCATCGGAGGAGCGGAGGATACGGCTGCTGCAAAAATGAAAATCATGAGGGAATGTGGCCTCCATGTAGCGGAATCGCCGGCAGACATCGCCAAAACTATGGTACTTGCGCTCAAATAACATTACATATGGAAGTTAAAGGCACGGCCCTTAAAACCACCCGCGATTTTATAAAAACTCAATTCCCTGGTAAATACGACGAATGGCTTGATTCCTTAACAGCCGATTCAAGAAAAATATTTACATCAACCCTGGATGCAACCGCCTGGTATCCCTTCCGGGACGGTTATTTAATTCCTGTAAATAAGATCATAGAACTTTGTTACGGTGAAGACGTTAAGACCGGCGGGGATCAGTTGGGAAGATACAGTGCGGAAACTGCGCTAAAAGGATTTTATAAAGTATTTCTGTTGATCGCCTCCCCACAGTTTTTAATGCAGCGGGCATCAAAGATTTTTACCACATTTTATAATCCAAGCCAGGTGGAAGCTGAGATCACCGGGCCATACAGCGCCATTCTAAGGGTTTTGCAGTTTGAAGATATAGATGAAGCAGTAGAATACCGGATCGCCGGGTGGATAAGAAAAGCGCTTGAACTGGCAAATTGCAGGGAACCGGCCTATGAGATCAGGAAGTCGATCGCAAGGGGGGATGCGGTAACGGAGATCCACTTTTCATGGGTATGATCCCGCGGATTGAGCTGATCTCGCTGATCTCACCTATCTCGCAGATCTCGCAGATCTCGCTGATTTAGTTATGTTTGCGGGGCTTTTTTGCTCGCAGATTTTTTACTAGTCCCCAGTCCCTAGTCCCCAGTCCCTCTTCACTGTTCCAGCACTTTGAAATTCCATTTTGAAAAATCGGTGCTCTTTTCTATTTCATTTTCGAGATCATCCGGAAGGGAAGGGAATAAATCCAGTCCGGTCGCTTTTTCAACTTCATCCACCGACACGGCAAAGGATTTTGCAACGCCATTCGCCGTATTGCTGCGGAACAGGAAACCAATGGCCCTTTTTCCGTTTACATCCACCACGGCTTTATAATACCGCGTGGGTGTACTCACCTTGTTTGCACCGATTGTAAAAAAGGGTACATCTGTAAGCACAGGTCCGGTTATGATATACAATGTATTGCCTTCCTTTGCCCATTCCCTGATCAGCCTTTCATTTGCCTTCCAGATAAACCTGTTGAATGCCGGCTTTTGGGGAACAATATTGGTCATCATGAAACTCTCTTCCACTGCCTTTGGCGAAGAGAACATGTCTTCAACCGGAACCAACTGTGCCATGATATAGGGCGCATCTTTGTAATCTTTTGGAATGGCCGAGCCTGTCGTCACCAGCGGATCAGCGATATACTTATCCTTGAATGTACCTGTAGCCTTTGCCTGATCCGGGGTAAGTTTATAGGCAATCCATGACGGAAGCTCGTAAGGTTCACTGTAAGAAAGGGTAAACAAGGTATGTACAATTTGCTGTTCACGGGGTGCCTGCGCGGGCAGTTCATAATCCTGTGCAATTGATGACAGGCTGATAAGGCAGGCGGATGCCAATAGGATTGATTTCATCGTTATTGTTTATTTTTTGATACGTAAAAAACGGGTTTTTGTTATTGACGGTTGTCGTAGAGACAAGGCAATACCTTGTCTCTACGAATCATTCTTTGGTATCAATATCGTGGATCTTTCTGAAACGGCAATTTTGCCATCTTTTCCACGGTGATACTGGGGAAGCCGAATTCCTGCGTGACAGTTCCGAGAATAAGATAGACGCCATATCCCCTGAACGGATAGGTTTTCAGTGAATTGGGGAAATTTACCGTATCGAAAAATTCCCCATGGGTATCCAGGAAACAGCCGAAATGCATCCATTCGCCCTTTACGGTATGTACATATTTGATTGTGACCAGGTTGCCGAGCATTTTTACCTTACGCCCGACATGCCTGTTCAGATCACCGGCGGCGATTTCCCCCCGGAACGGGGTCATGAGCAGGTCAAAGCTGGTGAGGGTGACAGGGAATCCGAGAAGTTCAATTTCATCGTATGCATCTTCAACACGGGTTTGTTCCAGTTCGGGAAGGACAAAATCGCGTGGTTTTTCATGAAAAAGCATGGGCATATCCGTTGCCTTCACATTTTTTCCCAGCATCAGGTGGGCATCCCAAAGCAATTGCTTTTTGGTTTTCCCGGTAAAGCGAAAAGCGTCAAGCCGGATAAGCGTGACAAGTTGTTCAATACCGGCCTGGACCCGGCTGATAAAATCTTCCAGGCTTTTATACTCACCCCCCGCTTCACGCTGGATAATAATCTGTTCGGCAACCTTTGATTCAAGGTTGGCGATATGGATGAAGCCAACAAATACCTCGCTGCCGTAAATACAGGTCTTGTAACGGCTTTTATTCACGCAGGGCAGGGAAATAGCCGCCCCGCACCGGCGGGCTTCGTTAAAATAGACCCAGGTGTGGTAGAAGCCGCCAAAATTATTGATTACGGCTACCATAAACTCTTTGGGATAATATGTTTTGAGATACAGGCTCTGGTAGCTTTCCACGGCATAGGAGGCAGAGTGTGCCTTTGAAAAGGCATACCCGGCAAAAGAAGCCACCTGCCGCCATACCTCAGCCGCCAGTGCATCGGCATAACCCCGTTCCCGGCAATTATCGAAGAATTTACCCTGGATCCGTTCAAACTCTTTTTTCGAACGGAATTTCCCGGCCATGGCCCTGCGAAGAATGTCGGCATCGGCCAGATCGAGCCCTGCAAAATGATGGCATATCTTGATCACATCCTCCTGGTAGACCATCACCCCGAAAGTCTCCTTCAACTGTTCCTCCATCACAGGATGCAGGTATTTAAATCCGCCGGGATTGTGGAACCGGTTAATGTATTCCTTCATCATTCCCGATTTGGCGACGCCCGGGCGGATGATAGAACTGGCGGCAACGAGGGTGAGGTAGTTATTGCAATGAAATTTCTTAAGAAGGCCACGCATAGCTGGACTTTCGATATAAAAACAGCCGATCGCCTCGCCGCGGTAGAGCCGGTCATTTACCTTTTCATCCTCCTTGAAATCGGCAATACGGTGAACATCCACCTTAATTCCCCTGTTCCCGGCAATGATTTCCACACTTTCATTGATGTGTCCGATCCCGCGCTGGCTGAGAATATCCAGTTTTTCAAAACCGATCGCTTCGGATACATACATATCGAACTGGGTTGTCTGGAATCCTTTAGGAGGCATATCGAGAGCCGTATAGCAGGTAATGGGCTCCTCTGAAACCAGGATACCCCCGGCATGAATGCTTCTCAGGTTAGGGAAATCCAGCAACTGGTTTCCGATATGAAAAAGCTGTTCCGTAATTTCATCGCGGGTGATGGCGCCCGGGTTATCCACGAGCCGGTCTATTTCTTCTTTAGGAAGGCCGTAGGCCTTTCCAAGTTCGCGGAAGATGGAACGGTCCCTGAAGGTGCTCATCGTTCCCAGGAGGGCCGTATGCTTGCGTCCATAGCGTTTAAAAATATAGTCCTGCACCTCATCCCTGTCTTTCCAGGAATAATCAATGTCGAAGTCGGGCGGGGAAGTACGTTTGGGATTGATGAAACGCTCGAAATACAGGTTCAGTTCAATTGGGTCGACATCGGTAATTTTAAGGCAATAGGCCACAATGCTGTTGGCGCCGCTGCCTCGTCCCACGTGGTAAAAGCTGCGGCTCATGGAGTACCGGATAATGTCCCATGTGATGAGAAAATAGGCGGAAAAGCCCAGTTTATCGATAACTTCAAGTTCGTGTTTCACCCTGCGAATGGCTTCCGCGTTGGAATTCCCGTAGCGGTATTTCATCCCGTCGAGTGCCAGTTTTTCAAGCAACTGTTTGTCGTCATACCGGCTGCCTGTAAACGTACGCTTATTCTTGACAGTGCTGAAATCCATTTCCACGGAACATTCTTCGAGTATCTGTTCCGTATTGTGTACTATTTGGGGGTAATCGGAATAGATGATCCGGGTGAAATCCGGCGGAAGAAAGATCTCTTTCGCCGAAGCCAGGTCGTCGGGTGTAAGTTTGCTCAGCAATGTATTCTTTCCAATGGCGCGAAGATGGCGATGCAATACAAATTCATCGGCTAAGTCAAAGGTCACCGGCAACAGGGCCAGCAGTTTCTGCTCGTGGTAGCGGAACCGTGAAGACACCAGGCGGTTGATATCTCCCGGCCGGATGCCGACAAATTCATTTTCAAGCAGTTTAACGGGAGTGCTGCCGGAGAGGGGATAAATTGTGTATGCATTGTTGAAACCCGGTGCACGGGTAGGCAAGGGGAGCTTCTCGAGATTATGCCGGGTCAGAAATTCATTTATCTCGCGAAACCCCTCATTGTTCCTCGCTATGACCACATAAAGCAGCCTGTAATTCTCATCCCTGAACTCCATGCCGGCAATGGGCTTTATTCCATTAAGCCGGCATTCGCTGATGAAATCCATCATACCCGTGCTATTGTTGATATCCGTAAGGGCCATGGCCTTCACGTTGTTCCTGCGTGCCCCGGCAACCAGTTTTTCAATTG
>JBGSSA010000172.1:0-68806 GCA_041737295.1 Bacteroidales bacterium
GAATTTGCTCCAGTCCCTTTCATAACCCTTTTCAGGGTATTTCTCATCATACACCACATCAAACCAGAGTTTATTGATGATCCGGTATGGCATAAATTTTTCAAAACTCCGGTTGAAGAACATTTCACTCCACATCGATTCCACCTGGATGCCATAACCGAGTTCGATAAAATTGCCATACAGCAAAGAACTGACAGGGGTTTTGGCCAGTTCCCTGACTGTTATTTTGAAAACCTGTTTATCCCCTGGCTGTTGCGCTTTGACAGGCAACCCGAGGATCAGGAACAGAAAGAGTAAATATTTCATATCAGCGTATGAGGTATCTATAAATCAAATATGGTGATCAGAAAATACGTTTGTTGTACTTCCATAGGAATTACCAGATTAAAAACCTGACAGTTCTATTTTTTTAAATTTGTACTCCACCCAGTCGAAATCTGCCGGATTTTTGCACGGGGTCCCGTTTCCCGTGGCATAGGGTCCGATAATTACACCGCCAAATGTTCCGGCCACATCAGTGGAAACCAGGTTTGCCAGTCCGGAACCCGCCTCTTTCCAGTTTCCTTCGCGTTCTGCAATTGAAAAATGATATGATTTTGTGTCAAACGATATCTTAAGCCATACACTGGCGGATGTAATCCAAACAGGGGTTGATTCTGTCACCATGTCACCTGCTGTTTTTCTCAATATGGCAAACTTCTGACCTCCACGCAAGGTAATAAAGAGTGCATATTGGCAATTGGGACTCTGGTAAACTGATAATCCGGCCTCATCCTTCGGATCCATGGGTTTAAATTCCATGAGGGCAATGATCTCTCCTGCCATTTCTTCCTGTCTCCTGCCAATAATGGACACTTGTGCAGATTCGATTACCGGTGCAGCAGTACCATAGAGCCTGAGAAATCCGGGCCTGTTAGTGAGTGAATATACGTTAGAGAAAGGATATGCCATCAGATTCCAGTGAAGTGACAGTGCCCTTTCATTGAAATCATCACGGACAGGTAAATCAGCCCATGGTTTCAATGGCAATGTCGGGTGTTCCACGGGCAAACTTACCAGGAATTCAGGGTTTACATAGGGCCACCCCTTTTCCCATTTCACGGGGAACAGGAAAGTTTCACGTCCGATCACACAGAAATCCATATATCCTGCCTTACGCTGTCCCAGGCAAACAGCCCACCAGTTCCCCAAATGATCCCTGATAAAGTCGGCATGCCCAAGGGCGGCAGTGTGGTGCCACCAGCCATTGTGCTGGGAGATCACCGGATTCCGGGGACAGGGTTCAAAAGGTCCCCAGGGACTTTTACTCCGGGCAATTGATTGCATATGCAGGTACCTGGATCCTCCCTCTCCCATCGTGAGGTAATACCATCCATTTGCTTTGAACAAATGGGGCCCTTCGGTATCATCACCAACCAGACCTTTCGATATGCTTTTCAGGGAAGTCAGCAATTTTCCGGTTTTTATATCAATTTCTGCCTGAACAATGTCCTTATTGGCAAATTCTCCCCGCCGGGTATAATACACCTTTCCATCATCATCAAAGAACAGGCTTGGATCAAAAACCGGTTTGTCAATGCATACAGGATCACTCCAGGGACCTGCCGCATCGGTGGCGGTTACAAAGAAATTGCCTCCACCGTTAACATCCGTAGTTACCATATAGAAAGTACCGTTGTTGTAACGGAGGGTTCCGGCATAAATGACCGGCCGGTTGTTATTTTTATCCAGCAAAAAATGCTCAGGCCGAGTGAGGCAATGACCAATCAATTTCCAGTTGATCAGATCACGGCTTTTATATACAGGTACTCCTGGATATAAATAAGAACTGCTTGTGATCATATAATAATCTTCCCCTACCCGGCAAATGCTTGGATCAGGATTAAATCCGCGCACCACCGGATTAGTGTAAAATGCATTTCCGGCTTCTCGCGACTGGCAAACCGTTTTACTGCTCACGAAAAGTGAAAGGGCGGCTATGGCAATGAGTTGAATTAGAAATGCAGATCTGTTCATTTAGCAATTGAGAAATGTGTCATAAATATCCTTTATACAAATTACTATTCATTATAGGAACCAAATTCCCTGGCTGCCTGTATCATAGTTTCGACAGTCTCCATGCTGACATCAGCCTGCAGGATATGCGCCGGGGCAAGCAGGTATCCCCTGTCTTTGCCCAGGATGTCAATCCTCCTTTTTATTTCCTGTCGGATGTTATCAGCATTTCCTGAGGGAAGCAACTCCTGCTGGTCGATACCACCGAAGAAGGAGACCCTGTCCCCGTATTTATCCTTGAGTTCCCGGGGATCAGAACCGGGAACATTGGGCTGAACCGGATTGTATACATCCACCCCGATTTCGATGAAATCATCAAGAAGAGGTGCAACAGCTCCATCAGAATGCATGATCACAATGATATCCGGATTTACCTGGCGCATTTTTTCGATCATTCGTTTATGCCGGGGTTTGAATCTGACCCGCCAGTCATCCGGAGATATCAGGGTGGAAGTCTGGCTACCCAGGTCCTCTCCGAGCCACACCGCATCAACACCTGCTTTTACAAGCTGAAGCGCCAGGCCGGTGCTCCATTCCTCAACCCTGTCATTCAGCAAATCGAGCCACGGATCCTCGCACATCATGGCCATCATGTATTTTTCCAGTCCGGTCAGGTGCCAGGCCAGTTCAAACAGGGATATCTCCACATCGCCCATCACGAAATATTCCTTCCCAAACCGGTCAATGTCTCTTTTGGCCTTTTCAAATCTTCCGGGGGCATAGGCATCCGGGAATGCATATTTTTCAATATCCTCAACCGATTCTGCCTGATCAAGCGGGCATTTAACCACTTCCACATACAGCGGCGTTGGCTTCATGAACATGCCAAATTCGTTTTTTGTGATGTTTTCACGTACCGGTTCAGGTACATAACCGGTCGCAACCTGGCCGCCCACCACCACAACATCGCTGCCGAGCCTGGTTCTGATCTCATTGGCAGATATGCGATAGGTCAGATCTTCGTAATACGACAGGGCATAATCAGGCTGTATGCCCAGTTTCCTGCCAAAAGCATCTGTAAGTTGCCTGCACAGGTCGAATTGCACCGGAACCCGGTCCGGATTCCCGCTTTGCTTTCTGAAAGCTTTCAATACCCTCGTTTTCGAATTCATATCGTTTGAATAAAATTATCGTTTGAATACTATAAGTGTAGATTCGAATCCTTCAAGGTGGATCATTACGGAAGTTTTTTTATCGTGCTGACTGGTTCCTTCCGGTTGCAGAACCAATCCCGTAAGGGGATCCCAGGATTCCGTTTTTCCGGTTGCCCGGAATGTAACCTGTCTGTCAATAGGCTGATCCGAGAGATTTATCAGGAAATAGATATCGGCAAGTTCGCTGCCCCGATGATTATAGAATAATTCCCGGCAAGGGCTATCCAGCGAAACATCCGCCCCTACGGCAGTTTTAACTGCAGGTATTATGGCGGGTATTGTGGATACCGCAACCACATTGACTGATTTTTTAAGTTTATCGGACAGGCCTGTCACCCGGACAGTCTCTTCCGGTGTCAATCCGAGCTCCGGGAATTGTCCGAAAACAACAAGTTTACCGCCGCTGTTCACAAAGTCAGCTATTCTTTGATAGGTGGCCAGCGGAATGATCCGGGTTTCAGGAAGCAGTAAACAACCAAAGCTTTCCCCGGCTATTTGAAGTTTGTTATTTACTGCTTTTGATTCCAAAATGGCCTGGTCATCCACAAAATCAAAATCGGTCTGACTGGCCAGCAATTCCCTTGACACTTCACCAAATGCGGCATCTACGCGACGGGCATCCGGCAGGTCGGGACTGTAAGGAATAATGTGACTGGTAAGGTATAGTTCCTCTGATTTTACAAATGGCAATGTCGTTTCAGTTCGCATGGGATCAGGCGGCTCCCAGGTTGTTTTTTGGGTAGGGGTCAGACTGCCCCACATGGTCTGGATGGGATAATATACAGCCACATCGGCCAAATGTTTTCCCTGGGTGAGCGCCAGGCCGAGCCGGCCAATGTAATCATTAAAAGACTTGCGTTCCGTGTCACTAAATTCGTTGTAGCCATAATAAGACGTAACCCGGGTCAGCCCCATGGCATACTGGTATCCAACAGTGGCCAACCGCATATTGAAGGATACGGGGATATTTGCTGAACGCTGCTGATGCGATGAGGTTTCGCTCATATTCTCCCATTTACCGATCATATGGGTAACGGAACTCACAAATTTAGGAACGGGGATTTGGGTTGAGTGCGCGAGCGCCAGGGGATCGGAAGTCAGCATGTCCAGGGCGGGAAGATCCATTTTACGGAGATCCCTGTAAAGGTTTCCTTCATATACCGCATGCCAGTACAAGCTTTCTTCAAGCAAGGCATGTCCCGAAGCTGCCGGTCCGTTGGCGCGGCACCAGTCCTGTATCTGTCCGTAATAATTTTCTTCAATGAGAGACGATACAAAGCTCCAGTAATCGAGGCGGTTGTATACGGTTTTTTCACCACCATCCTCAAACAGATAAGGCAGAACAGGTACAATATCATAGCCGTATACCTCCTTAAACTTATCCCTGAAAGAGTGGCTCCACGGAATAGCGGGAAGTATGGCTTTATCGTCCACAAGGTACGATGTCATGAGGGAAGGTTCATCCGTAAATACAGCGTGGATATATCCTGCCATTTCCTCCGGTGCCCGCTTCTTATATTCATTATGTGTAACCGTTAAAAACCGTCCTACGGCAGCCCTGTCAATTATATTGATGTATGGAAGGGGGTCGGAAATATTTGATACTATGTGGGTTCCTTCATACATCCTGCGGATATGAAACGACAGGATTCCCCACTCCTTTTTATCAGGAGCACTCCAAATGAAGTTATGGGGATCCTTTTTTGAAAGGGCAGTAAGATCAACCTGTTGTGAAAAATCGTACAATCCGTCTTTAACGGGTGCAGCACAAACAAAAAGCGGGATGGCATCATACCGGGGACCGGAGGGCATTTCATGGGTAATGGTTCCTTTTCCCTCTGTACGTTTACAAACGACACCGGTGGTTTCATACTCCGGGTTGTCTTTTAACGTAAGTCCGCCCGCTTTGCCGCTGGGATAACCCTTCTCATCATATAACCAGAAATCCATTCCCAGCTCTTTACACTTTCGCATGTAAGACAGGAACAGCTGCCATTCCGATTCATCCTGCAAGTAATTTTTAAAACCCACATTGGATACTACCCCTCCATATCCGTATTTCTTCAGGCTGTCGAGTATACCATCCATTTTTGGCTGGTGGGTGATCTGCAGCATGCGGTATTTGACAGGCGGATCTGCAAACTGCTGCCGGAGTGCAGTCAGGTCAATATTATTGACTTTGCCCTGTTCATCCTGGGCATATGTTTCCCCGGCCAGGCAGGCGACGAGAAGAAGCAACAGGAATTCTCTTTTCATAGTTTTCATTTTATAGTCCATGATGCGTGGATCATCTCTCATCTCTCCCTACTCCATACTCCCTACTCCCTACTCCCTACTCATCTCTCACCTTGTCCCTCGTCACTCGTCCCTATTAAGATCCCAGGAAAGATCCTCTTCAAGGGCAAAGAAATGCCCAAGCAGGCTCCAGCCCCAGAAGGGGTCGAGGCCAACGCCTTCCCCGGTTTCGGAATTATAATATTCCCGATTCCCTGCTTTCTGCATGAGTTCTTTTGTCCGTTGCGCAACAACAGTGGCAATCTGGGGATATCCATAGAATTTCAAACCATGGTATACCATATAATTCGTAGGCATCCAGGTATTAGCCCGCCAGCTGCAGCCCATATCGGTCGGTAGTGAAACCGTGCTGTACCCGGGTTCTGACTTTGACAGGGTGGCAATGGGATAAGGGGTCCAGAATTCACGCGGATTCAACAGGTATTCATTAATCATACGTTTAGCCTGTTCGGGTGTCGCAACACCCGCCCATAAGGTTGTAAAGGCTGAAACAGATCTTACCGGAATCTTAAATTGACCTGCTGACCGGCCGTTCATTTCATTATGGGCCCATACAGTCTTCGATAACGGCTGGTCTTTATAGACTTTGCGGTCGTAATAAAACCCATCCTTCTCATCCCAGAGCAATTCCCTGATCCTGAGAACCCTTTCCCGGGCTTTTGCTTCATATTCCAATGCCAGTTTTTCTTTGCCGGCAAGCCGTGCAAGGGTTGCAAATGCCCTGCATTCCTTTACGAGGTATGAATTCAAATCAACGCCTTCGCAATTCCTGTCAAGCCAGAATCCTGCCCTTTCATGCTGGTTATCCATGCCCGTATGAGGCCCGCTCATCCACTCACTCAGCCCGTTTTTGTTGATGTCCATTTCAACCAGCCAATAATCCAGGTATTTTTTCAGCTTCGTAAAATAGGGTTCCTGCAATATCCAGTCCTTTTCCCCATATGCCCTGTACACAAGCATAATGATCTGTGCAAGAAATGGCTTCACGTGTTCAGGATCATGCCATTCATTGCTGGGAACGGAACGCGAAATCATTCCCGACTCCTGTTCATTCTGCAGAAAAATGATCACGCCGTTTTTGATATAGACAGATGGCCAGCCCATGTATATCTGAACCAGTGCTTCAAAATACTGGTCCCAGTCATACAGCGTTTTGTATGAATACCCTGTAAAATATTGCATCCCGCTAACTTCCTCGGTGAGTATTCCCTTACGCATAAGGGAGTCGATTCCGGGGAGATTACCGCGGTATTCCAGCAATTTAGACTGATCGGGCAGGACCTGCCCCACTAATTGAAATGGAATCAGAAGAATGAAGAACAATCGGGTAATTTTCATTATTTGATGATTTGATGATTTGAAGATTTGAAGATTTGAAGATTAGAAAAGCTAAATACAGATATAATACCATTTTCCGGAGGTTGTACTGTTGAAATCAAGTGTAACCAGGCCGTCCTTGAGGGTGAATGGAATTGCAGCTTTCTTTCCTTTACCGGCATAAATACCCTTTAATTTAGTTGTCCCCGCCGGTACCGGAACATTAATTTTGCCCTTCCCATTGATAAATATCTTTACAACAGCATTCATGGTTGCTTTTTCAGCCTGCGTTGCAGGTGTAAAAACAATTGTCGGCTGATCTTCAGCACTGAATGAATATTTTTTTCCATCCACAGTCACTTCATTGCACTGGTGCCCTTCAAACGATATCAATTGACCTCCTGCATCAGTATTAAATGCGGTGATCAGTCGTCCTGCAAACGTCACGCTGTGTCCGTTCACCATAAAATCATTCAGCCTGATCTCATCGGTAGGCATCGGGTTTTGCTTTAATGCGATGGCATCAATTGAATCGTTGCGGGAAAAACCATCCAGCCAGTTTTCACGGTGCGTCCGGTAATGCCTTACGATAACGGTTGAACCGTTGGGAAACCGGGTTGTGAGGTAATCGGATGTACGGGAAATGTATTCCGTATTATCATTTGTATCCTTAATCTTGCCTGTGGAAGGATAGGCTCCTGCAGCCGAAAGTACACCAAACAGCGTTCCGGTTTCATAGCCAAGACTGGCCGACTGATCATCACGCGGGCGGAAACCAAAATAATACATTGCTCCTTTTCCGGTTGCTTTTCGCGATCCCACCGGCATGCCGTCCACTTCAGCTTCCTGTTCCGATCCTGAAGCCAGGGTAACCGGGTACACATGATCCACTAAAAAGTCAGTAAGAATTACCTGGGGCGGAACCTTTTTAAACTGGTTCAGAAATGTCACCTGCTTGCCCGGTGCTACCTGACCCGGAAACCAGGATGGTGTATAAGTGACACCAAAAAGTGCATTCCACTTCTCCGTACATGACACACCGCGATTATCCAGCACAGGAGGGGGACCAAACCAGATCACCCGTCCGCCTGATTCACCCATTTGTTTCATCATATCCAGAAGTGCAGGTGGGGGAACGACCTCAAACAAGGTAACCAGGGTAGAATATTTCCGTCCGGCGATTTCAATGGCACCATCTGCATTCAGTTTGCCCAATTCAATCAGCTTTTCAGCTGTGATGAAATTGGCATAGGCATACTGGGTCATCCAGCTTCCAAACCGTTCCTCTGCAGCAACCAGGTTCATGGGGTAAAGGATCAGCACATTCACATCCCTGTGCAGGTTATCGGTAATAGCGCTGATCGTATGGGTAGCGCTTCCGCCAAACGCACTGTTTATGGCATGTTTTCTTTCTGCGACTACATCGGGCATACCCCAGAATGCCGCATAGGCATTCGGGTATTTGTTCAGGACCCCAATGGAAGCAGCCATTGCTGCCCCGTAATAATTGCGGTCAGCCCATCCGCACTCGGCAAAATCATTGCCTGTTGGCTGAAGGTAATCTCCCCATTTGAAATAGTCGTAACAACCTGCAGAGGCTTGTTGCACTGTATTCGACCAGATAAAGTTCGAGGTGTATTCATACTGGTATGCTTCCATTTTCAGGTTTCCTGCATCCCAAAGATCGATTGTGGGACTTTGGGCCCAGGATGCATGCGCTCCGTTATCCAACTCGCGTTTGTACAATGATTCAACATATTTTTTGGCAGCAATGAAGACATCTACTACCTTATGATTCAGAAGTTTATAGTACCTGTCCCTGAACAGGATGGTCCGGCTGATGGCCTCTGCAGTTTCCCCCATGACATATTGCGTATTATTAACAGCATAGGGACTGTTGGTAATCGATTTCGGTCCGGATACGAAATAGAGCATATATTTATCCATGTCCGTGAATTCCTTACCATACGATGCGGCATATTGGGCTGCCATATGCTTTGTCATATACCGCACGCTGAGCTGCCCGTTGTCGTGATGATTGAAATAATACCAGTCCTGCTGGATATGCATCTCATCCGAATACAACGATGTGAGGTTAATGCCGGTTTTATAATAGTTACCCAGCATATTGTTTAAAAACCCCGGAACATCCGGACTGAAATAATCCATTTCAGGGGTTTCATATTCAAGCATGACAAAAACGCGGTCATACCCTTTCAGCTGATTGTCTCCCTCGCTGCAGATGTTAACGCGCTGAATAGGGAGGGTGACGTCGGTAGCCAGGCTGGATGGTTCCCAGGCCGGAATGATGGAGGTCGTATCGTAGCGTTGAATGGTGATGCTGGAGGAGGATATTTCATGAATATCACCCGGATCAACCACGCTATAACGGCCGTTGGCAATTACCTTTTCTCGAAAGGCAAAGGCTTTTGCTCCCTTCAGTTTCAGGATGATCTTCCCTTTGTTATTGGTCCAGTATAGCTGACGCCACAATTGCACGTTAAACCGGCCGGTCTTTGCATCACGCACACCTGCCGCATAATGCAGCCAGCGTCCGCTTTGCCCGGTTTTATTTACGAATCCCGGACCGATATCCAACGGATTCAACAGGCTCAAACCTATGCCCATTCCATATTTTGCCGCGAAATCACTGATTTTTTTAATCTTGACAATGTACTCATCCATGTCAGGGGTGAGTCGGCGCACGGTGCCGGCCTGTTCGCGATATTGTCTGAAAAATTCGTCGAAGGCGATCGTGAGCGATTTGTCACCCCGTTTTTTGCCTGCCTCGCAAATTTCACGCAGACTGGCAAAACGCTTGTCATACCCGGTGGATATATCAATTTTCTTATCCGGATCCATCAGATCCGACAATTGCTGGTCGCTGGTGAGGATGATTGTGGCAGCTTGGACCGGAGGAAACGAGCAGAAAATGCCGAAGAGGAAAAATAAAAAATACCTTTTCATAGAATTGGTTATTAATTAGTATTACTAAGATTTCCAAAATAATATCGAACAGCGAACACCGAACGCCGAATTATGAAGGCTTCGGTGAGAATCACACTAATGAGGAAGATCAAATCATTAGGATAACTAAACTTCGAAATTCATCATTCGGTGTTCCCCGATGAATCGGGGCAGGCTTTGTTCAGTGTTTTAATAATTATATTACTTCAATACAGATGCAAAATGATACGTCCCCGACCCCACCTTCACTATCATGCGGCCATTTTCGTGCCCGATGACCTCCATGTCTGTATTCTTTCCGACCGGCACCCCGTTTTCGGACACCCCGTTGGGGTCATCCCCGGAAGGGATATACAGGACGGCTGTAGAATTGCAAGGAATGGACACATCAAGGGAAATTACATCCTTGTCTTTTTTCCAGTTGCTTACAATTTTTCCATATGGGGATTCCATGCTGGTATTGGCCCATTCCATCTGGTTTGTCAGGTATGGTTTTACCACAAAATGCTTAAATCCGGGGGCTTCTGCCAGGGGTCTTATTCCTCCGACGCATTCATGGAAAAAGGCGGCGAATCCTGAATTCATTGGATGATTGAATGAACTACTCCTTGGAACGTTCCTATCCTTCCATTCAAAAGGTGCTTCCGGCCATGTAGTCTGTCCGGCTGCAATTTCGTAAGCCATGCTGGGAAATGAAGGAATGGTAAGCAGGGAATAGGCCTGTTCTTCATGACCCATATCGCACAATACGGAATATATCCTCTGGCCATGGATGCCTGTTGAAATATGTCCGCCATGCAGGTTATTGATATCATATATAAGGCCTTCGGTAACAGCGGCTTTCTTGTCTTCCGGAATTAGTCCCATCCGGTATGCCATTACGATGCCTGTCTGGCTACCGTAAGTCCAATGTTCCGTTCCGGAAATTGGCCTGAGATATGCCGTATTGAAATTTTTCTTCACGCCTTTCATTTTCTCATCGCACCAGGTTGAATACTCAGCATCTCCCAATTTGGCAGCCATATCCCTGAGAATTGACAGCGTTCCATAAAAGAATGCCGTGGAAGTAAGCACGGGAGGACATTCCATTTTGTCATTTCCACCCGGGGGACACCAATCACCGTAACCATTCTGAATAATTCCATTCTTATCCTCATACCGGAGGATATAATTGATAAAATTTTTCATATGCGGGTACCAATGCGCAAAAACACGGATGTCGCGGTTATACAGGTATAAATCATAAGGCACCAGGATAACGGCCACACCCCAGTCAACCCGGGCTTCCTGACAAATTCTTTTCCCGGTGGAGATATTACCCGGGATCCCTACCGTGGCGGGTTCACCAAGATATGTTTCAACTCCCCGACCCAGCTGGCTTTCTACATCGTCCATGTACTTGGCAAAGAAATTGACCATATCATAATTGTACAGGTCTGTTTCTGCCGTTCCATGTGCATCTCCAAGCCAACCGCATTTTTCACGGGCCGGACAATCCTCGGGGATGCTGTGCAGGTTATCCTCGATGGTCCAGAGGGAATTCCCGTATATTTTATTCATCAGGGTATCGGACGATGCAAAGTGGCCGGTACGTTCCACAGATGAACGGACCAATATGCCCTTGATAATAGTGGAGTCAGGCATTTGACTGAGGCCGGTGACCTCAACATACCTGAACCCGGCATAGGTAAAGCGGGGTTCCCATTCTTCCCAATCACTGCTTTTACATGTATAAATATTGGTTTGGATCATGCCCGTGTGCTGATGGCCAAGTGAAGTAAAATCCAGTTCCTGGTCCCTTGAATCCAGGTTCTCGGCAAAACGCATCGTAATCTGCTGACCTGCCTTTTCTTTCACCCTGATCCTGGCCCATCCGGCGATGTTTTGTCCCATATCAATAATCCATCTTCCACCTGATGCCGGAAAAATCCTTACAGGAGTCAGTGTTTTCATCCGCTTTATCGGGGGTATCATCTGTGAGCGCAGGCTGTCAGTTGGTGTTTCAACCACAAGGGCAGTCTGCCAGGAAGCATCATCATATCCGGCCGTATTCCATCCTTCTTTTTCATAACGGGCATCATAACTTTCGCCCCCGTATACATTGTTGAACAATACGGCACCAGCTCCTGCCTTCCAGTCAATTCCCGAAACCAGTGAATCAGCCTCACCATTTTCATATTCTATCCATATTTTGCATTTCAGCCGGGGTGCACCGTAATTCAGCCAATCGACAAATGCAATGCTCTGGCCGTAAAATCCATTTCCAAGCATCACGCCGATGGCATTTTCGCCTTCTTTGAGCATGCCGGTGATATCATGGGTCACATAAAATGCACGGACATCATAATTAGTCTGGCCCGGATCAAGCACATTTTCTCCTGATTTTTCCCCGTTCACATACAGTTCGGAATACCCAAGTCCGGCAACATATGCCATGGCCCGGCTGATTTTACCTGAAACCTGGAATTGCTTTCTGAAAAGTGGAGAAGGATAGGAAGTCCTCATTTCAGGGGACTTCATTGTAAAAGTCAGAAATGACCTTGAACGAAGCGGAGATGAACAGGTGTCTTCTTTCAGTCCGATCCATTGCGCACCATTCCAGTCGCTTTTATCCAGCAACGCCATTGTGAAAGTTGCAGGTTCTGACCAGTTGGAAAATTTATTGTCCTGGTCGCTGATCCTAACCTTCCAAAAATATTGCTGCCGTGAACCGAGTTTTTTTCCATCGTAGATCACCTGCATCGCGTCCGACGAATCAACTATTCCACTGTTCCATAGATCGGGCTGGTCTTTTTTCAGTAATTCCCTGCTGCTGGCAACCATCACCTGCCACGATCCCTGGCTGAGGTTACGGGAGCTTTCATTTGCCGGCGCAAGTCTCCAGCTAAGTGCAGGAGCAGGCACATCCACATTTAAGGGATCGGTCATGTTTTCTGTTTTCAGGTTGGTTATGATCATCGAGGGCTTCTCACAACCTGACAGTATAAAAAGCATGAGGAGTAAGGAAATGATCTTAAGAGAATTCGGAACCAAATTTCTGCTCATAATAGTAAATTTCTAATGTGAAAATAAATCCTGCACTACCTGAAAAATATATTCAGATTGTGCACTCCTTACAGAGGACCTATTTACCCCGGGGTCCTGTTTACCCCGGGGTTGGTGCGCTAATATTTTACCGACACAATGGAAACCGGTCCGAGGAGACCGGAGGATTGCAGCGCATCAGTGGGTTTTACATCATTGACATTGATCCAGGTCTTCCTGTCTTTTGCAGGCAATTTACTATCCCCGATCAGTCGGTTTACCCAGTTATTTACGACGGTCACCTCAATTGTATTTTCCCCGGCAGTTACAAGCCCGGTAACGTCAACCCGGTAGGGTGCGGTCCATACTCCACCTGCAGACTTGCCATTCACTTTCACTTCTGCCATAATGCCCACCTTACCCAGGTCGAGATAAACGGTTTCTCCTTCCGGTGCAGCTTCAAGAACAACCTTGTTACTATACACTGCCGTTCCGCCATAATACCTGATCTTGACATCCCCGCTTTTTGACCAATCTTCAAGGGTGTTCATAATTACGGGCTTGTCTGGTCCACGCTGCGTTGCATCAAAAATCACCTCCCATGGGGATGAAATATCCACGGTACTGGTTGGTGCAGGATAATTATCTTCCATCTTATCGGTGGATGGCATTCCGCTTTTTCTGAAAACAATAAAAGCACTTCCGCTCGGAGCCAGCGTGAGGGGAACCCTTGTAATGGCTCCATCCTGTGTAAAAGCAGGTAATTCACGGACAGACCCTGTGACAGCGTCCCACAGCTCCGGTTGCATGCCTTCCACCCGGAATCCGGCATTTACGGTCAGCGGACTATCGCTCTGGTTTGTGATAAAATATATTTCAGTATCATTTAACCGTCGGTGTATATAGAGCAAGGGTGTGTTCTCAGGTACTGAAAGATCGGGCAATACACCTACTTTATCAAGAGCAGCTTTCAAATCGATGCCATTCAGGATCATGCCTTTTCCAAATTTGGCCGACTGGATTGTTTTGCCATCTACATTGCCCCATAATTCAGCTGTCAATGCTTTTACATCTTCATCCGACTGCGGGTAATTTTGCAGACTGGGTGAACGATCAGGTGAAGGACCATATACTGAAGCACCTTCAGATACCAGTTGTTTTATTTTACGGAGAAGCTCAGGCCGCATGGTTACCAGCGGAGGCAACACCATCATCCTGTACGACATGCCATCCGGCAACACCAGGTTGCCATCCTGAACGGTTACCCTGTTCAACAAAACTTCTGCATTGATATAATCATATGAATATCCTGCCGGCAATGCGGGATTTCGTACGCCGGTCATTTTCGGCACGTCTTCACCGATAAAATAGCATACATCGTTTACAGCCAATCCGCGTTGTAGCATGAACATGCAACGACGCTGGTAATCGATCCATTTTACAGACTGGTCAAACCATGTATTTTTCCGGTTAAATTCGGTTCCAAACGGGGCATTAATGCCCGGTGTTCTGTCTTCATATGCCTGTTGAATATACAAATGAAGCACTACATGGTTAATTCCTTCCGTATAGCTCCAGTCGCCACGTTTCTTCAGCATGGCCGGAAAACGCTGGTAGGCAAGTCCTGCAGAAGTATATGATTCAGCTGAGACCCTTCTTTTGCCATAAATATGCGCGGCAGATGAAGAAGCACGACATTCGATGTTACCGAGTTCCCCCTCATTCCAGAATTCTCCTCCGATATCATGGCTTTGTCCGCCATACATCAGGAATTCAGAAGGAAAGCCCCAGTGACCATAGTTTTCAAGCCATACGCGAAGTCCTTGTTCCTGGCTTAGGTCGCGTAACCCTCCAACATAATCGTAGGCGACCCGGTCAGCAATTATCCGGCGCAAATCCCACAGAAAACGATCTGACTGCTCCGCTGAGGCTACAATTCTGCCTGAAAGAACAGGCAACCAGGGAATCGGATCATATCCGTACTTCTTTACGAAGTCTTCAGCCAATCCATCAGTCCAGTTCTGGGAGCCCATTTCATAACTGTCAAGCACAACATGTTTCAGTGCCGTACGATCGGCGGCCGGCATTCTTCTGAGCAATTCACCGATAAAGGCATCGAAATGCGTCTTCAGATGCCCACGGCTCATCTTGTCCACTTCCCAACCCGTTGCATAAGGAGCGGAAGGGCTGTTCTGAGTTCCTGTCGGGGTTGCGCCAATGCGCACCACGATCCATTTACCGGCCGGGGCATCCCATGTGAGGGTACCGTCGGTGGACATATTTTTAGTAAGATCCATTACATTTTTGGGATCTATCTTCATTTCCGCACTGCCGGTTTCAGCCTGGGTTACCCATTGATACTCATTCCACAAGGGGAAAGGTGTCTGGCACATTTTACCAAGCTGTTTTTCAATGTACGCTTCCAGCCTGGGCGCGGAGGAAAGACTGATTTCTGCAATACCTATATTTAAACCGCTTGTGCCGGTTGTGGACAAAAAGTTCGAAAGATTGAAATTACTGAATACAAGCCGGAATTTTTTTGCTGAAGTTTCAGCAAAGGCAACGGATATTGCGCCATAAGGAATACCGCCAACATTCAGGGCTGGATTGCTGCGATCAAACCGGAAGGTTTTCAGGCTTTTATAGGTGCCATTTTCATTGACCTGCAGATCTGCATCGGCGGCAAAGGGTGTTTTTGCCGGATAGATCACCAGGCTCCTGGCTGTAAAGTCATTTGCTGCCTCAAAGTCGATTGTGATTGTTTTACTGTTCCCGGCACCTTTAAAGGAACAAACTGTAGTGGTATCCCCGTCGAACATCAGCATTGCATTGGCCAGGGCCGGTGTTGCTGTTACATTGGGTTTCAGTGATGCTATAGTCAGCTGGTCATCCTGGGGAACAGGGTATGCAAGCACTCTGACATCCTGATAAAGGGAATGAGGCTGAATCAGCTTTTGAACCACCTGTTTCCCACCTTCGATAACAGTTTCGCTGCTTATCAGGTAACGCATGGCCTGGGTGGATTTCACCCACGGTCCGCCACTCTGGCTCCAGCCCGGGCAGTTAAACATGCCTATATTTACACCCACTCTCTTTCCTTCACGGATGGCATGTTCGATCAACTGCCACCATTCTTCAGAAAGTATTTTGATTTTTCCATAAGACATCTCCGGCAGTCCTATATTTCCGATCAGGGCTTCGCCGATCCCGATCCTCGCCATGGACTCCAGGTCTTTTGTGATACCTTCTTTGGAAACGTTATCGCTTATCCAGTACCAGTATACCCAGGGTTTAACCGAATCAGGCGGAGTGACAAACCCCTGCTCGAGTTGTTCGGGTGTCACCGGATCCTGGTTTTCAACTATCACGGTCTTTTTGCAGTTCGTCAGCAGCAGTGCAGGCAGCAACAGCAGTGCCAATGCACGCAGCCACATCAGGGAATTCGTTCGTCTGTTCATTTTAAATGAAATTTGTTTATCTGTTTTATAATTAGGTTTCATACTATTTCTTTCCGGCGGGCTTATATGCCTTCGCCCAATTGATAACCGCTTCTATATTGATCGCACTTTCCCATGGCCGGCACCGTGTGCCGCTCGGTTTATCGTTCAGGTAATATTCCGACCATGATCCTTCCTGGTCCACTATAGAAAGTGTTTTGTCATATACCCGCCCTGCATCGGTACTTTGAAGCAACGTCAGGGCATTCAACAGGAAGCCGTAATCATACCCCACGGTACGGATCTCATTTTTCTGGTTTGCCATCTCCTGCTTTGAAGTCATGGCTCCCGTTGAAATGAAATTATCCCTGATCTCATATACCGCGCCCGAAAGCTGATCAAAGGGTATCACGGTGAGGTTCATGTAAAATGGAGCCAGGGCAACCGACAACAGGTTATATCGTTTCACCTCCGCTTTCGGGAATGGTGACCCGTTGATGCAGGCAGCACACAGGTAGCGGTTATTTTCATTCCTTTCTGTCCATACTATTCCCTGGTATTTCGACATCAGGCAACCGGGTCCTGCCATTTCACACACTCCATGCCTGAACAGCGGCAGTTCAACTTCTTCGGCCCTCCCGGGATTATTGGTCCACAGGACTCCGTCAAGCCAGAAATTTTCCTTGAATTTTGACTTTACCAGCGAAAGGAGCGATTGGTTTTCAGCAATCCGGCCGGCGTTCCACAAATGGTTATCGGCAGCCCAGTCAAGTAATTGCTGTCCGCTTTCGGTAAAAAGCATGGTAGCCTCCGCCGATCCGTCGTTCAAGGTTGAACGCGGTAATATTCCTCCTGCCACATACGTTTCATCCCCGTTAAATGGCAACATACCCTTTACAAGGTGTTTTTTCTGGCTTTCAAAGGCCCAGTCGAGCATGGGGGCAATCTGCAGGATAAAGGCCGTATCTTTTGAGCTCTTCAACAGGTCGAAGGCCTGAAGGATCAGGTACCCTGTAATTTCAACCTCGTCATTTTCATGAACATGAAAGATACCATCTACTCCTATCCCCTGCGCATTTTTAATATACCCGTTTTTCTTCCAGATTTCCCAATAGAAGTTTAGAATTGCCCTGGCCTCTTTATTGAGACCCAGTGCGAGCATTCCACGCGAAACGCCATACTGGTCGCGCACGTAACCCAACGGATAGGGATACCCGGCCACTACGGCACCTTCCCTGCTTTGCTGGGCTTTGATCATTACAGCCACATCATCAATGGTTTGCATCAGCTTATCACGCTGCGGAAGCGATGCAGGCAGTATCTTGCTGAAATCGGTTCTCCGTGCCGTGAATTCCTGCCAGTAGCTGGTGGTCCTTTCAAGCATTTGTTGCGGAGCGGCAGATAAGGCCTGGTTTGTATTGCTGATTACATCAGCGTACCCGGGTCCGCCGACAATGTAAATGTAACTTTCCCCCGGTTCACATATTACGCGGAGGATTGCAGAATCGGGCACCTCTTCAATTCTGGCAGCGCCGGTTACAGCTAATTGGCCGTACAATACTTTCGGAAAAACATATGTCTGGTAAATGGTGGTTCCCGGAGGAACGATCATCAGCCTGCCGTCCGCTTTTCCGCCAGCCTTTAACCGTGCAGAATTATCGATCAGCTGCACATAGTTTCCCAGTTTTATCCTGAAGATCATCCGGTCCTTATTTTGCACATGACGCACAAAACAGGGAATTTCAGCATCAACAAAATCTTCAAGTCCGGCCAGTTTATCATTCCCTTTCACGAAAGAATGTGACCAGATGGCCGTCCCCGGTTTCCGGGCAGAAAGAACATTATTCTTACCGGAAAGGCATTGCATGGTAAGGTATGAAGGAGTTGAAAAAGGACCGGTATATGAAGTGACTATATCCGCCCCCAGCTCATAGATCAGCATGTTGCCATTGCCCAGCGCATGGATTGAACCATCGGTAATTTGTTTTCCAGGTAACGAAACCTGTGCATATGCCTGCAAAGCTGATATAAGTATCAGGACAACAACTAATTTTTTCATTTGCGTGTATTGGAAGTGAATTGAAACCAGTCGACACTAAACATATCCTCACCGGTGCCGCTGAACCGGAGCCAAATGGCATGAACTCCCTTCACGGAGTTGATTTTGCCTTTCACCGTGATCCAGCTTTTTCCATCGCCATTACCGGGTACCTCAACTGACCCGATAGAAGGCCCCCAACGGTTGTCAAGGCCGATATCGATCTTTCCGCCGGTCTTGCCCGGGGCTACATATATGGTGATGCTGTCAACCCCCGGTTCGAAGTTGAAATATTTGTATCCTGCTTTGTCCTCATTACGTATTCCGGTGAGTTCTTCGTTGTCGGCCGTGAAGGCGACAATCCTGACATTCCCTGTCAACAGGCATGCCCGTTCCGCATCCATTTTCAGCAACGGATCCAATGGTCCGGCAACACCCTGTGTGGTCATTTCCACCTCATCGATACTGCCATCGGCATTGAATGTGATAGGCTCCATGCAGGCCCTGCGCATTGTTACGGAATTATGCGAGGAGCGATGATAAAACACATACCAGTTTCCTTTGAATTCAATGATCGAACCATGGTTGTTCCAGTTGCCCGGATCGCAATGATCGTTGTCCACAATGACCCCGCCATATGTAAATGGCCCCATGGGCGACGATGAAGTGGCATACGCGATACTTGTCGGCATCCCTGCCCTGCCCATGTGGGCATAGACAAAATAATAGATCCCGTTCCTTTTCACCATGTATCCGCCTTCGTGGAAGAAATGCTCTTTTTCAGTTACAATTCCGTCTTTGATCGTGGATTTATCGATTTCCACCATGTTGGGTTTCAACTTGGCTATTTTAGCCGAAAATTGTCCCCAGATATAATACGCCTGGCCATCATCATCCATAAAAACACAGGGATCAATTTCATTTATACCTCCCAGGTCGATGACCTTTCCATTGGTAAAGGGTCCGGACGGCGATTTGCTCGTAGCAACTCCTTCAGTATTCACCGGGGATGCCAGGTTATAATAGAGGTAGTATGTACCATCCTTATACATGCAATCCGGGGCATACAGAAATTCATCGCTGTAGGAAACCTGGTCATTTTTGCCGGCGGAGGCAAAGGCATCTTTAAAAACATCCCAGTGGATCAGATCGCTTGTGGACAATACATAATGATCATGGGAACAATACCAGGCCGGGTTCTCGTCACGTGAACCATAAATGTAAAGCTTGCCGTCATTCCACACGTGAGATGACGGATCGGCAATATACATACCGGCAGGAAAGATCGGGTTCTGCGCCATGAGGCCGGAAGCTAATACCGGCATCATGAAGCCGATCAAAGCAGTTTTCAGAAAGTCGAATTTCTTCATTCTCATTTTGAATAATCAATAATTTTATTTTCCTTTTTCAACTATAAATACGGACTTTACAGAAGGCAATTCAAGCCTGAACCGGGTATACTCAATTTCATTATGAAATGTGTAACTAACATCTTTTACCCGGCTGGTTGATCCATTTTCAGGATACCATAATTCGGGATTAATTTTCCCCCTGAGTTCAATAAATGTGTTTATTCCGTCATCCGTTGTGTTGCTTACATAATAAATATTCCTGTTCTCTTTCACCTTGTGAATATAGTTAACCCTGCCATTGCCGCTTTCAAGGTCAGGATTGTGTTCAAACAGTACGTCCGCAGATATGCCCATATATTCCATCATGGCTGAAAGTTTGCCGGCACCGGGATTTGGCAGGAATACGGCCTGTCCGCCCCTTGTGTTCGTTCTTACGGGCGAGGAAACAGCCAATGGCGTTGCCGGATCAACTCCAAAAATATCGTTGATAACAGATATAACTTCAGCATCTTTTCCAAATTCAGCGGATTGGGAAGGAAGAACGGATGTGGCAATCACCTTTCCTCCATTCTCATAATAGTCCCTGATTTTCCTTAATGCTTTTACAGATATCACTTTCCCTCCGGGGATAATCAGTAACCGAAAGTTTTGTGAATTGACTTTATTCTTCAATTCAATCTCCTCACCGCTTAATTTGCATTGTTCACCCGACCATGTATCCGGATGAATAAATGTAAAATCGCGATGTGCCTGATCTGTAAGCATATTGCCGATAGCCAGGTAATCAGTGCCGGGGGCAACATTGGATCCCCAGGGCTTTCCTGTTTCAAATGAAAAAGCTGCCTGCAGTGAGGCAATGGGATAAAGCACGGCGATATCGGAGACGCGCCTTCCTCCCTGAAGCATGTAACAGGAGCGGGCAACAAAGGTATTATAGGCAGGTAAAGCCGGTCCTGTTTTCGCACTGTACGCGGAAATCAGCGGGGGAATTCTTACCGATTCAGGGGTATAGTCATACCACATGCCATGGGGAATTATAAAATTAACACCCCGGGCAAATACCTCCATGGCGGCCCTGTAAAGCATCAGGGAATCGAATTGCTCCTCGAAGAAGGCTCCGTATACTTCTGCTGCCACAACGGGACGATCATATACATCAGCTGCCGAACTGATCAGCTTAAACCCGTCCCGGCCATGTCCATGGTAAAAAATATAATCAAGGGTGGGAATATGCGAATGCCTGTAAAACTTGAAGGCATCAAAGTTCATGTCAACGGGCTGAATATCATAATTACCGGGAGGATGTCCCGAAGACATCAGCTTATTTTGATCAGCCCATCCCGCAACAGATTTAGGATATCCTTCAGCCAGCAGTTCAGCGCGGGCATCAAAAAAAGCAACCCGGGCAGCTGCCGTTTCAGTTCCAATGTCCCCCCAAAGGGCCGGGTAATATACATAGGGATCCCGTCCGGATATTTTCCTGAATTTCTCGTTCATGGCACCAGTCCAGCCGCGTTCCATGGCAACATAACCTACATCATCATAAAAAACCTGGTTAACGGTTTTACCAAAGTATTTGCCAAAACGCCGGGCATAGGTCTCATAGGTTAAGGGCATATATTTTGCGATCGCGGAGGGATCCATAAAATCAACCTTATTATCTCTATTCACGGCACAGGTGAACAGCATGACCTCCCAGTTCCCCTGCGGAACATCCCAGGTGAGCATTCCATTTTCAGCATGGCTGAGAAGGTTCTGACAATCCCCGGAACCGGATTTTATTGCCACAGCCGACATCAGTTTGCCTGCCGGAACAGTCAGCTTCACTTGTACAGGACCTGTAATTAATGTATCTGTTTTTGACAGTATTTTCCGGGTATCCCCGGGATATAAATCCTTCATTTTATTCCCCGCCGAACCGCTCGGAAAATCAACATCATCATACATGATCACCTGCATTCCTAACCGGGAAGCGTTCTTCAGCATATCATCATACCGGGCAAAAAACCCATCACTTAAAAATTCAGGTTCCATTCCCGGGCATTGAATTCCGGTCGGATGCTGCGGGCCGGCAGTTACAGGCAAAATGGTTACTCCTCCAAATCCGCTTTTATGGGCGGCTTCCATTTGGTTTGATATTTCCGCCGCAGTCAGTTTCCCGTTCAGATGCCAGAATGGAACGGGCCTGTACTGATCGGGAGGGCTTTTAAAAACAGTTTCCCATGCGGAGCTGCCAGGCTGCGCAATGATTTGAATGGTAAAAGAATTGATTACCAGCAGCAACAATAAAACTACAAAATGACCGTATCGTGTCATGATCTATGTAATTCACAATATATTAATGGCTGATTCGTCGCGGATGACTTCGGGGATCACCATCATCTCCGGTCTGCATCATCCAGTCATCAAGTGCTCTGCTCAGTTTTTCGCGCGTTGTTTTGTACTCAGAATTATCTGCAAGGTTTTTCATTTCATACGGATCACTTTTCAAATCATATAACTCCTCCTTCGGCCTGAAGAAGGTAGCTTTGAGCAATTCATACTGTATTGGAAATTGCTCTTTATTTAGGATGATCTCTGCAAAGGCCCGGTTGTCCCAAGCACCGCCTGGCGTTGCGTCGAGTGGTAACCATGCAAGCCCTTTGTCTGTATTGGCAAACACTTTATCTGTAACAAACCGCTCAATCGGATAATCCGGGACATGCTGGGACCGTAAATTGCGAATATAACGATAGCGGCCGTCGGTAACCGTGCGCGTCGGATAATATTCAACCGGATCCGGGCCGTGGGCATTGTGTTCTGAAAAAATAAAATCCCGGCCTGTTGTCGTGGTTTCCCCGGCAAGCAGGCTGCGCAGAGAAACCCCCTGAACAGTAGCCGGAATATCAATACCCGCAAAATCCAACACAGTGGGCAGAATATCAATATGGCTGACCAGTTCAGAAGTCTGTATGCCACTGATAATACCTTGTCCGGTGAATGATAATGGTATATGCACACCCCAGTCATAGGTAGTGGCCTTGGCACGGTGATAACAGAAACCCTGATCGCTGGTGTAAATTACAATTGTATTGTTTGCCCTGCCTGATTCCGCCAATGCCCGAAGAATCTGTCCGATAACATCATCAGCCTGTTCAACAGCACTCAGGTAATCCGCATAATCCTCACGGGTATTCTTAGTATCAGGCCAGTTAGGCGGAATCAGTACATCATCCGGGGAAACTTTGGGCAACCCCGTTTCGGATATATTCTTTCGGAAAGGGCGGTGCGTATATCCAATATTTGCCTGCAGAAAAAATGATTCCCCTTCCGCCTGTTTTATGAATTGAGCAGTCCTTTGATAGGCATCTGTATTTCCATTAGGGTAGCGGTACTGAAAAGGAAACTTCCACGGCGGACTTAAATGAAACTTGTTTGTTATACCGGTGATGTACCCATTAGCAGACAGGATCTCAATAAGCGTGGGAAGGTCATCATGCACACCAACTGAATCTGCCACAGTAGATTGCCTGCTAAACTGTACATTCGTATCCCCAAGGCCCGGACCGTACGTGTTTCTCCAGTGCCCGTTCGAATGAGGATACATTCCGGTCAGAATAACGCTTCGGGAGGGTGAACATGATGCTGCAGCTGCGTATGCCTTGGTAAAAAACATCCCATTATTTGCCAAAAGATCCAGGTTGGGAGTTTTTATGCCTGGCGTCCCAATCAGAGAGAGATGATATGACTGATCATCCGTTAAAAGCAAAATGAAGCTAGGGCGATCCTTTTCCGGAGCGCCAGATTGTGCAATCAATTGTGTTTTGCAGAAGAATGACGAGGCATGGATCATCCACAAAACTACAGTAGAAAAGCAATATCTCATGGTTGTTTCAAATTGTCTAAAACCGAATAAATATTTACCGCGATAGGAGCTGAGGGGATGAACATGCCGCCATAATTACCCGTTGTGCTGTTGTGTGTATCGGGGTAGCAATAATCATAATCACCCTTGAGATAATTTGCATAGGTATCGGGGATGTTATGCGGACGCCAGTTGTTTTCAGTATGTACATTGATCCATCGGATGGCAGCCACCGTAACTCCTTCATGAAACCTTTTCCAGTCGATCTGGGGATCCACAATATCCCACCGGATAGCCCGTTCGGCTGAGGCGCTAAATACAGCAAGCACTTCCCATTGCACATGATCCCTGACCCAGTTGGCAAAATACCAGTCGCTGGAACTGAGAACCGGCTTTGTATTGTAAATCATTTTTACATCGGCAGGTTCCCAGAGATGGGTAAATGGTATCAGTGTCCTTATCCAGTGAATGGCTTTTTCTTTGTAACGTTCATCCCCGGTTGCCTTGTATCCTTCATAATAGGCCATGGCTGCGTGACCGGCTGCAAACAGGTTGGGGGCGTGCAACGGGGTTTCCCAGAAATCGCCTCCTTCAGGCCGCTCCATCGTCATACAATATTCCAGGGCTTTTTTAGCCGCCTGCAGATATACATCCTTTCCGGTCTGTTTAGCCACATCAAGCAGTGCAAGTGCGGGCACAACCACGATATCAAGGGCATCATCATAGGCGATACCCATAGGCTCTATAAAGGAAGTGGCAACCCTGAAGTCGTCCTTTCCATAATGACGGCCGTCCGGGTCAAAATAGAATGAACCGTTTTCTCGCTGAATACTGATCAGTTCATCGCCGTATTTGCTCATTTTTTCCGGATCCTGATTTTTAGCGGCACGGTCATCTTGCTGGGACTTGCACCAATCCAGTTTTACCTGGAGTTCCTTTGCCAGTTTGGTTCCTTTGTTTTCCTTTACATAGCGTACAAGGAAATCAGGAACACTGGGACGGACCTTATCCTCAGGCCGCTGTTTGATCCCAAATCCTTCTCCCTCATGCCACATGTTGGTATTGTATGCATTGGCTATTTTATCCAGTGTTTCTTTATAGCTCCATTTCGGTTCCGGGGGTTTGGGCAATCCATGATTTTTAACCCAGTCAATCATCACATCAAGGCTGGTTCCCTCACTGAGCCATATCTCAGCGTCGAAATTGATCATCTGGCCAATTTTGAACTCAACGGGTTGAGCAGCATAAATCTCATTTTCATGACCTTCGATGGAAGCATCAGGTATCATTAAGCCCATCAGGTTGTTGTTCATGCGATCGACGAAATTGGGCGTGGCAAATACAGGTTGCGGCCGTTGGGTCCTGTAATTAAACCACCGCGTGGCTACCTGGTTTGGATCCCAGGAGAGTCCGATGCCTGTTCCTTCATAGCTTAACGCCATCAGGGGAGCCGAAACCTTATACGGATGGGGTACTACTCTCAGTGCCCATGGATCCTTGAACCAGTCAATTCCGCTTGACCACTCGTCACCGATCACCCATTCAACACCCGGAAGCATGGAATCATCCTTTTTTGTGCCAAAGGAGGCTTCCCCTACTTTTAACCAGGGACCCCGTACATACCGTGCATAATAATTGCCGGTGGCAGTCAACCTGTAGGACAGGTATATAAGCGGCTTATCTTTAGCCAGGGTCACGGTTACTTCCCCGGTTATGGCAGGTTCTGTAAATGGGTAACTCATCCATTGTTCAAATGAAGTTCCATCCAGGTTATCCCTGGCAACCACCGATTTTACTTTAAACACCAGGCATTCACCCTGATCCGTGGTTTTCTTTTCCACCTTCACTGCTTCAAACCGCATGGGAATATCCTGGTCCCTGAGCATAATTTCTCCAAGGTGATCCAGTACAGCCATGAATTTGCCCGAAGGGGTTGAGATCTCTCCCCATCCCCAGCCGCCGATACGGCGGAACATCCGGAGCTGCATCCGATCGTTCTTCAGCAATACAGATTGATTGGCGTAATTAGTGCGCTTATAAAGCGGTTTAACGTCCGTCTGAACAAATTTGGATTCATCTGCGTCAGGTTTAACCGTCACCTGTGGCAAGGCCTGGCTAAGCAAACCTGGCAACCATAAAATGGCAAACAGCAATTTCAATTTTCTTTTCATTGGGAATATATTAATTGTGAAGATTTTGGTTATTCTTTTAAATTATTGATCCGTAATTCCTTACAATTTTGCTGACCTGATTGTTACCGGACCGGTCAACCCCGATTTAAGCAGGGCGGCATCCTTTTTATAATAGTCATAGGATGTAAATGTATACCGGCCGCTGGTGCGGGGAAGTCCCTTGAGCAGCCATTCCGGCCATTCATTATTAACAATACCGTCGAAAGGCTTGGCCGCATCACCTACGAGCCTGTTAACCCACAGGTTGGCCACAGTGATGACAAGATGATTATCGGTTTTTTTCACGGAACCTGAAATTTTCACCCGCCATGGAGCTGTCCAAACAACGCCAAGGTCCTTACCATTGAGATATACCCGGGCCATGTTGTATACTTTTGACAGATCAAGATACAGATCACCGGCATTGGCAGTATCTATATTTTCAGGCAAGCTGAAGTTGGTTTCATAGGTTACCATACCCGAATAATACTTAATTCCCGGCTCTTTTTGTTTTGACCAGTCAACCAGGTTGTCCATTTTTACTTTGCCGGGTCCGCCCCATGCAGTATCGAAGGTAACGGTCCAGTTGTCCTTTAACTCGGAAATTTCTTCGGGCTCCTCCGATTGTGCCATGATTTTTGGAAGGTTCTCTTTCCTTACCCCGCTATTATCAATAATGATGAAATAACTCTGATCTATATCAAAATTCAGGGGAATCATCATTTGATGCTCTTTCTGCTCGAATTCTGATATTTTCTGCATTTCACCCGTCAACGGATCCCAGCATTCCGGCTGCCCTTTGTCAACCCGGAAAGTACAAACCGTTTTGACTTTCTTTCCTGTCCGGTTTGAAACAAAGTAAATTTCCTTATCTCCGGTTGACCGATGAATGAATCGTATCTCGTTCCCTGAAGAAGTGAAATCCTGCACAATATTTCTGCCTGAAAGGATTGCAGCTGTAGACTCATATTCGGGGTATAATTCCTTATTTTTTACCTCTGTCCGATAGAGTTCTCCTTTCCCATAAGAACGGGGCTGATTTAATCCTGAGGCCATTTCCTGGCCCCAGATTTTTTCTGCCATCTCGCCGACTTCCGTGTCGCATGCCGGGTAGTTAACCAGGCTTGGTGATTTCTTCGGGGGCATGCCCATAACAATGGCACCGTCATTGATCAATTGATCAATTTTAGCCAGAAGTTCCGGAGTCATGGTTTCAATGGACGGCATAACTAGAATTGAATAGGAAGCTCCGCCCGGGAAGATAATTTTATTATTTTTCACTTCGGCTTTTGAAATCAGCATATTGGGTGAGCACCCGTCAAAATTATAGCCCTTATGGTCAGGTATTGTATCATTGCCCTCCCAGGCTGAAACAGGTGCCTGGAATACATGGGGTGCTCCTTCCGGGGTGAGATAAAGGATATCTGCAATATTATGACCCTGCTGTAGCATATAGGAACAACGTGAAACATAGGTATGATATCCCTTAGCCATGGGCCACCATGTTTGTCCCCTGTCCCAGTGAACCCCGTAAGGTCCCATCGTCATTCCCGGCCGCAGGTGATCGCCATAGGGCTTGTGTGCAAAAGTATGGTACACAAACCGGTTAACTCCCGTACAAAATGCCCAGTCTCCCTGGTCTTTAATGGCTCCGGGGTAAACCTTCCAGGCTTCGTCAAATCCTGCTGTGAAAGATTCAGCCGCTACGACGGGCAAACCCTGCACGTGTGCAAGCGATGCTGCTTCAAAACAACTGAAGGCAGTGCGGAAACCAAGTCCCTTAGTCCAGAACTCACACATAGGCACATCCGCAACTTCACCCAGGGCAAGGTCAGAGCATGGATTCAGGTCGTAGGGTTCAATGGATAGTCCCATCCCATATTTATGGGCAAGTGCCTTCGCACGCATGGCGTGGTATTCAATCACAAGTTCCTGCGATGTCAGACGAACATCCCACAAAAACCGCTCACTTTCTTCCTCGCTGCCAACTATCCTTCCTGCGTAAACAGGCAGGTAGGGCATCGGATCATAACCCCGCCGATCTGTGAATTCCTGCCTGAAATTGCCAGTCCAGTTCTGTGAACTCATCTCCCAGCTGTCCATATGCATCATTGTCCATCCTGCATGCCTGTTTGTCAGCCGGGGTTCAGTTTTGCGAAGAAGTTTTCCGACAAACTGATCAAAATGGGCATCAAAGGCGGCGGTATCAAATTTATCACATTCAAAACCCAGTCCGGGCTCAGGTGCAGGTCGGGTTACAGCCCCATTGTTCCGTTTTCCAAACCGCATGATCGTCCATTTGCCGGCCGGCACATCCCAGGTAAGATTACCGCCTGCCTTTAGGTATTTTGTAACATCAATGATTTTGCTTTTATCAATAGTGGAATTTGAAGCCAGGGGATCAAATTCTGCAGAAGTTGGCAGGTAGGGCTTCACTCCATCCATAGAACTGAATGGATCCCTGTAAAACAACGCCTTTTCACCAATGTCTGCAATTCTCTCGTCCTTAGCGGGGGTGGGATATGCAAGAACGATTACATCCTCGTAAAAATCCTGCCTGACTTTTTTCAGGTTATCCGGAACCGATTCCTCGCCAAAATAGGGTTTGTAGTTTTGAGGCACCGGCAGTGTCCCTGAAAATTTTGAAGGGCCCTGCACTTCAACAGAACTTGCCATAAGATGCATCATCGACTGTTCCGGTTTTACCCATGGACCGCCACTGCCTGTCCATCCCGGACCTATGCCGAGGGTAATTTCAATACCAAGCCGTTCCGCCTCACGCACCGCGTGTTTGAAAAGATCCTGCCATTCTTCGCTCAAAAAATTGACTGATCCGCGGGGAAGGCCTACATTCACTTCAAGAAAGACCACATTCCCGATTCCAACCTTTTTCATGGATTCAAGATCCCCGGTCATCGCCTCACGGGAAAGATTTCCATCCATAAAATACCAGTACACACCCGGACGAACAGAGTCGGGAGGTGCCATGAAACCGGCCGCAAGATCAGCAGCTGTATTTTTACTCTTTTCGGATGAACAGCCTGATAAGACCATGTTCAATATCACGAAAGAAAAAAATAGATAAAGAATTTGTCCGCGCATCTTTTTCATAATTGAAAATATAGTTTTCTGAGTTCAATAAAATTAATACCTGGCAACCTTCAAATCAATATGCATTCTGGATTTTCTTTTACACAAAATTACCCACCGCGGTGAGGTGTTATTCAAAAACCAATTCCAGGTATCCCGTCATTCCTGTCTGAATTCCTGAAACACCGGTAAGTCCGTTAATCCGGATCACAGGCAGTACCTTTTTACCGGCCTTGTCTGTTGAAGTCACCCTGTTAATGTGCCCGGAAGGAAGGCCTATTTCCAGTATTTCCTCGGGCAGGTCTCCATGAAGCTTAATTGTAATGGCAGCTTTACCTTCCTTTGTTTGCCTTATCTTCAAATCGAGCCTCAGATCATTTACTGAAGGAATTATTAAATTTTTGATTTCGATTTCCTGTTTCAGAAGTTCTTTCGGAATATGGGGCACTATCCGGAGTCTTTTATCCTGGTGATCATAGTCAATCCCAAACAGGTTCTCAATTATTGCCTGGATGTATTGTGAGGCTGACCACCCGTACCGTTGAACGCCTTCACCTGAACCGGTTTTTGGAACTATGAATTCGCAATAATTGGAGTTGAACGATTTTATTGTTGACCATGTCAGTTCCGCAGCCAGGTCGTGTTTCCCTGCATCTTCCAACCCATTCATAACAGGAAGGTTACGCAGGGTCCAGATATCTCCCAACCAGCCACGTCCATCATAAACTCCGGTTGCTTCCACATAATCCGGTTCTGTTCTGGCGATTGTTGTTAAAGGACGATTGCCCCAATTAAAAAGAGAAGGATTCAATAATGCCGGAATTAATTTCTCCACCCGGTCAGGAGGCGCAATGCCGAGCAGCAACGGATCAAATGTTGTACACAGCAACCGTCTTTCATGCCTTTTCTCATAAACAAGGTAATTGTAATACACGTTGTCCTCGTCGCTCCACATGTATTCATTGATACTTGAAGACAATTGCTTAAAATCATTGAGAAACCTGTCGGCTTCACCGGCTTTGCCCATACATGCAGCAATCAGGCTGGTATTATAACACCCTATGGCTACTGCAACATTCAGGTCAATGGGTGCCAGTGACCCGACTTCTGAAGAAATATTGCTGAAGGTCTCTTCAAATACACCCGTAATGAGGCCGGTCATTTTATCCCTTTTCGCCGGAGAAAACCAATATCCGAGATACTTTTTCATTGATTCAAAAATGGTATTCCGCAGCAACGAATCATTAGTGCGTCTGGCGACATCATAAGCTGCTTCAAAATACCTGGGAAGGCTACTGACATCTGCCACCTGACCGCGCGTTGTGGAACCACCCCAAAGGTCAATTCTGCCATCAGGATTCTGTGTCTGAACCTCAGCAAAGCCGCGAATAATATCCTCAACGAATTTTTGGTTCGTCCATTTAGCTCCTGCAACATTCAGACTTCCATCCAGTTGCCACCAGTTTGAGCCGTACGCTCCACCAGGCGCCATATAGGGATAATTAAACCCATTTAAAGGCACATCTGTAACTATACATTCATCCAATACAGCAAAAGCATCCTCAAAATCCAGTTGTGAAATTCCCTGTAAGTGTATTTGTGGCAAAACACGATCACTGCAAACGTCAGGATGCTGGCCTGTCTGCTTAAATTCACCTGTGGTAACTGCAATCCAGTCAATCCATATATCCCCTCTTTGCCACATTTGTGCCGGCAATATCTTAATCTGGTCAATTGTCCCCTTCCACCGGCTATCCATGTGACAAACGACCTCCTGCCATTCGTTGCAATCAGGTTTCATTGTGAAGCGAACAGACCCCGCATCTTCACCAGGCTTCCCGGTGGTTTGCCAATAAATAAAACCATCTGTTTCCGGGGAGAGATTTCTCAACCGGATAACAATTTTGTTATATTTTTCCGCCGGAATCATCAGCTCATTGGGAGAGACCAGCATATAAGCGGGTGCTGAACCCCAGATCTGATTCCTCCACGATATTATGGAGTCTTTCTTTTCTGACTGAATGGTTATCCAGAGTGCTCCACCGCTTATTGTCCCGTTCAATATATCAGGAAGTGTCCATCCTTCCCTGTCATTCCAATAGTCAAAACCCCAAAACCATTTGGATTCTGGCGGATCTTCCATTTTACAACTTTTTTCATAACCGGATTTGGGGTTCTTCCGGGTTAATGGATTCGCATGAACAGTATTACTACTATTTAGAACAAAAATCCATTCGACACAAATAAAAAGAATAATAATTTGCTTCATGTTAGTATTTTGACTGGAAGGTATAATTTCCCGAACCGACTTCAAAAATGGCTTTCCCATTTTCATCCTTAATAAATTTAACACCTGCTGCATCCGATGCCTTCTGACCGGACTCGGTTATTGCAGAACCCTGAACGCATGGCACATAAATGGTAGCCGTAGTATTCACCGGAACGGAAACCTCCAGGATAAAATCTCCGTTATCACGCTTCCAGCTGCTTTTAATCCGTCCGTAAAGAGATTCATGCCAGGCGTCCACAAACTCAAGATCCCCCACAACGGATGGACTGACAACAACATGTTTAAATCCCGGGGCGGCATAATCCATCTGAATACCGGCAAGATAGTTGTAGAAATACCCGCTGATCAGGCAAAAGGGCGTGTGGTTACGGGAATCATATCCATCCCAGCTTTCCCACATCGAATTGGCACCCTGGGCGATCATATAACCCCAGCCCGGGTAATTTTCCTGTGTGGCAATATGGTATGCCAGTTCGGGCTCTGCCTCAGGCAGGTATTCCATCAGTGCCGCTGTTCCCATAAAGCCGGTTGCCAGGCGGTCTCCCTGCTTATGGATATCATCCAGGAGGCCCGCAAATACCCTGCTCTTGTATTCATCCGGAACAAGTCCGTACTGAAGGGGAACGATGTTGGCTGATTGCCTGTAAGCTGTTGGTTTTTCACCACGATAAATGCCTTCACGTGCATCATAAAACTCGTTTTGAAAGTATTGCCCGATCCGTTCGGACCATTTCTTCATTTTCGCTGATTCAGCGTGCCGGCCAAGGATTGTATTGATCCCGGACAACCTGTTGACCATAAGGTATTGGGATGCAGTAGCATATAATGTCATTCCCTCCGGAGGCGCCATTGTGTTGTTTCGCATAGTGTCACTCAATGTCATGATGGGAGCCAGCCAGTCGCCGAGCACCTCACTGATAATCTCAGGCTTGCCTTCTACCTGCCGTAAAAGGCTGCTTTTGACAAATTTCTCCATAACAGGATAGTTCTCCGACAGGGTGCGGGTATCGGCATAAAACCCATACATATCCCATGGAATAAAAACAATGGCAGCAGGCCATACGGTAGAGGTATTCCTGTCATAACTTGTAGAGGGGGCAACTGTATTGAGGCCGCCTTCCGGACTCTGGGTACCGGCCAGGTCAATAAGCCATTTGGTATAAAAGGCAGCCATGTTGAAATTATACATGGCCGCCAGGGAAGAAATATAATTATCAGCTGTCCATCCCTGCTTTTCCCTGTGGGGACAGTCCGTCGCGATGCTGTGGTAATTATTGAGAAGGCTGATTACAGCATTTTGCTGAGTTTTATTGATCACTTCATTGGAACATGAAAAACCGCCATTGATTTCGACATCCGTATGAACGGGTATGCCTTTCACATCAAGGATATCAACGCCCTGACCGGCAGTTATCCGGATAAACTGATACCCTTTGTAAGAGAAATGGCATTCGAAGGTTTCATTGCCCTCCCCTTTGAGGATATATCCATTTTGCTGCCTTACATTTACGCACTTATCGTAGAATCCGGCATAATGTTTATCCCTGATATTGAAATTAAATCTGGAAGGGGTCAGATTGGGAAGCAGGGCTGAATCGGCGGGAGTTTCAGAATATTCAACAAGCACCTTATCCCCTGCCCGTCCACGAACGGTTACCCTGGCCCATCCGGCTATATTCCGGCCAATATCATACACGGTGATCCCGCTTCCCTTCTCGATTGTTCTTACCGGCTGTACAGGTTCAAAACACCTCACCGGGGGTATCATCTGCGATTCCAGCGGGGCATCCCACTGAACGATAGCGGCATTCTTCCAATTATGGTCATCAAATGAAGGTGAATTCCAGCCCTTCTGCTCCAACCGTGCATCATATAATTCACCATGCCGTGTATCGTCATAAACAACCGGACCCCCGCAGGTTTTCCAGCTATCATCGGTAATGATGCTGGTTTTGGTTCCGTCCGCATATTCAATTGTCAACAGGGCAATTACCTTTGGCTGGTCTATCCAGGCAGATTTACTGAGTCCCCAGATATCATTGCATAAGGGGTTATATTGTCCCCTTCCGAGCATTATGCCGATAGCATTTTCACCTCTGAGCAGCAATCCTGAAATATCGTATGTAACGTAAAGCGACCTCTTTTCATAATTTGTCCAGCCCGGATCGAGCACATGATTTCCAATTTTGGCCCCGTTCAGATAAGCCTCATAATAACCCAATCCAGATATATAAAGGCTGGCCGAACGGATCTTTTTGGTTACGTTAAATTCCTTCCTGAAAAGAGGAGACGGATCATAGCTGGGTTCCGCCATTTCATACAGGGTAAAAATGGTGCTGTCTTTCCCGGTCAGCCATGGCCATGAAGTGTTCGGCCATTCTGCAGTCTTTGCCTTGCCCAGTTCAGAATCCTTGTGCTGTTTCCATTCCCTTTTCCATGTGTCACCGTCCTTATAGGCAATCCACCCGGCGTTTGCCCAATCGGAGGGTTGCAACAATCCCATGGACCATCGGGCCGGTTCACTCCACTCGGATACATTGTTTTTCGCATCCCAGATCCTGACCTTCCAGAAATAGGGAGTACCCGAAAGCAGGGCCTTTCCACTATATTCCAGTTGAATTGATTGGCCGGATTCAACCTTACCGGTATTCCACATGTCGCCTTCGTCTTTCGCGAGCAACTCGCGTGAGGAGGATACTAAAACCTGGTACGCCTTCTGTAAATCTCCGCGCACGGAGGATACAATCTTCCAGCTTAACCGCGGAGCCGTTCTGTCAACTCCCAAAGGGTCAGACATGTATTCACACCGGAGGTTTTCAACATCAGCGGCACGGAGAGGGAATCCGCAGATTAAAAGGGATATGAAAAGGAGAAAGGCTTTCATTATATGAGATGGAATATTATTTCAGAAAATTTCAAGCGTGGCTGCAACTTTTCACATGATCGATAGCAGGCAGAATAAGTCCATTTAAAATTAGCCCCGTACGGTTTTGCAATCAATGTGTATTCTGCACAATCTTTTACATAAAATGAGCCCGGTAGAAAAAAAAAGGGTGGCCAAAAGGCCACCCTTAAATTCAGGCTGATACAACCTGTTAAGTTGTTACTTATTTTGCAATAAGAACTTTTTGTTTTGATACATTATTTCCTTCCTTGATGGAGATGGTATACATACCATCAGCCAGGTCGGAAACACTAACACTGGAAACATTCTTTACGCTTTTTACAACACGGCCATCCAGATTCATGATGGTGATGTCGGCAGATTTGCCATTCTTCACGTTCAGAACGCTCTTAGCGGGGTTCGGATAAACAAACAGGCCTTCAGCATTTACAGGTTTTACACCTGAAGGAATTTCACCAGCATAAGCAGCCTTTACAGCGGCCAAAGCAGCAGCAGGATCATAAGCTATATCCTCCCAATGCAGAGCACCAATCGGCTGACCATCAATATTTGAAGTAAGGACTTTGGTATATGAAAAATCCTCGGGCACATCAGAGATCTTGGTGATCCCACCCTCTGTAGATTCCTCAGTTTCAACACCAACAATGGTAGTTGCATCCCAGTCACCAAAATGGGTAGGTTGAATATCCGGAGCGTTAACCTCAGGAACACCCCACTGGGCACGGTTCCAGTCAATATAGATGTCAGCTGCAGCCTGCGGCAGCGGATCAGTTCCAAAGCCCATATCTTCTGCAGAAAACTCATAAACGATATTGTTCTCTTCCTTGAGATTATCATGGTCTGCGATCAGGGCCTCGGTCCTCGAATTCATGAAGATTCCGGGGACATTTACAATTTCCCATGGTCCGTTTCCCAGTCCGCCCCAGTTCAGGTAAGAGGATGCTGCACCTTCAATCCCGTCGTTGGGAGTTCCACCATAATAGGCATCGAGTGTACTGCTTGACACACAAACGTTATCGGCAGCATAAAAGATATAGTCAGAAATCTCATCAATATCCTCTGTGAGTACAGTTGAGTCAGCATTCAGGTACTTAGCGTCGAGCCATTGCTTAACGGTGATGGTATCCAAACCAACAAGGCCGTGCATCAATGCATCCGGATCCTGTCCGCCAGTGGCTACATTCTCCATATCTTCACCAACCCAGTTAGCATTTACAAAAAGGTTGTTGGTGTAATAAACCTCTTTCCAGTACTGGTTCAGGATGGGATACTTGGTATTGTTGATGAATGTGTTGTGGTTAATGAAACCATAACCCATCATACACTCCTGTCCCAGGATGGTCAGACCAGCTCCGGTGGAGGTATTGTTTTCATAGATCATGGTATCCACAGGCACTTTACAGTTGATTACCCTTCCGGCCCACCACTGTCCGCCATCATGGAAATCACGGAAATAGTTATTCCTGAAAATGTCAACCTGTCCGTTTACCACACCATCGGTAGCAAAAAGAACACCGTAACCCATTTCAATTAAATTGTCTTCAACAACAAGCCTGCTGTTATTTCCATTGATTGTAAACAGGTTCCAATATCCGCCGCCATCGGTACCGTCGGTTTGCCTCCATGCAAGCTGAACACCCTGCAGGGTAAAGCTTCCTTCGATAACATTGGCTCCAACAGCCACTTCATCCAGCGGTGCCCGGAGGATAACCGGTTTCGGGCCGTCTCCTGCCTCAGCACGGATGGTAAGGGTTCCACCTGCATTGGCCACATTGATGGGAGCATGCATCAGGTAATATTGACCTCTTTTTAATTCATAGATTTTGTTCACACCGCCTGAAACCTCAGCATTAATGGTACTTTCAATGATACCCCCATTTTCAGATCCACCTTCAAGGACCTTGACGTCCTGGCCGCAAAGGGCTACAGGGATACATAAACTTGCGACTCCAAATAGTAAAGATTTGATTTTCATGTTTTTAGCTTTAAGTTAGTAAATAATTCTGGTTTTTTTTTAACATTTTGAATTTACATTATTTTCTCATTGTACCTCCTTTTTTACAGAGTAAACTTCACACCAACCTGGACGCGAAAACCGTAAAACTGGCTACTGGTCGGCAATGCATTACCCAACTGGGATCTAATTAAATTTAAGGTGCTATTGGGGGGTAAAACATGATCGAAAGGTTGTGCGCCAAAATAGTATTCGTCCACATGATTCCCTATGTTAGTCAGGTTGGCATAACATGAAAGATTCTTCGTAATTTTCTGGTTCAGCATCAGATCCCACAAAGAAAATGTGTCGTAGTAACTGTCAAAAGTAGAATACCGTGCATCCAGGCCTTCCACGGTTTTGGCCTGATACCTGTAAGAAATCCTTGAACTGAAACCCTTATAATCCCAACCCAGGATCACATTAAGAATTGAAGCAGGCTGGTCTTCCATAGGTCCCATTCTGGTATCATACTTTGGTTCGTAGATCGGAAGGGGAGGAAATCCGGTGCTCACGCCAGTCTGTACCTGATTGAATAAAGGATACCTGGCTTCGGTATGCATGATGGTATAGTTCACATCCAGAACAAGCCCCTTGAGAGCCCCTGGCATGAACCAGAAGTTGGTCTGCCATGACAACTCAAGTCCGTATACCTGTGCATTTTCCGGATCGTTCATAGGCAGGTCGGTTATACCATCCGCTTTCAAATACAGGGGATCATAGTACTCAGCGCCCAGGATGCGTTCATCCAGGTCATCCGGTCCGCCGATAATCGATCCTTTTTTGTTGGGTTTGTACCCGCGCATCACAAATATCAGGTCGCTGATATCCTTGTAAAATCCATAGACTGTAAACAATCCAACCTTCTTATTCATGACCGAAACACCGAGATCATAGTTCCATGCAGTTGAAGGCTCAAGCCATGGATTATTGGATGTAATAGTCGAACCTGTTTCGGCATATATAACCAGCGGGGAGATCTGTCTGAAACTTGGCCGGGAGGTACTTTTATAAGCAGCTCCCTGGATGCTGAGAAAATCGGTTGCTTTATATTTAATGTTTACAGAGGGAAACCAATGTTGATTTTTCCGGTTGGTGGTTACTTGTTTCGGATTGGGTTGAATGCCAACCACGTTACTTGCTTGCTTGATGTGGTATGTAGAATATTCAGTTTCCTCCTGCTCATACCTGACACCCGGAAGAATCATCAGCTTGCTCCCGATATTCAGTTCGACCATGGTATATCCCGCCATCATTTTTTCATTAGCCTCATAATCCCTCTGATAATCCTCAACTCCCCTGGTATAATAGGAATCACCAGCCTCAGCAAGTACTGTATCCTGTATATTGGTGAGTTGGTCAATATCTGCCCCCCAGCCGAGCTCATATCGCCCATTGATGAATTCACCGGGATCATAATCTTCATCGACAAAATTCGCTGCATTGATCCCACGTTGTACTCCAAGATCGGTGTTCACCCATGGAAAGATATCCTGGAATTTTTGACGCCTGGCCACAGATCCGCCCCATTCCAAATCGTAGTAGCTAGCTGTTCCGTCGCTAGTTCGGGTCAGCTCGTGATATTTTCCACCTACCTTCAGTTTCCCATTAATAGTATTTCCCAAGTTAAAGGCTAATTCATAATCGAGCCTGGCATCGTAGCCATTATCTTTCAAATTCTGTGAACTCAAGTTCAACTGTCGCAAATAACTACTCGGAATACTCAGATTACCGAACCCTCCGACTGATTCAAAAGCATCTTTGGGATTTCTGTAACGAAGCGAATCCTGGTTCATAGTCAACCTGGTATCTTCCACGAAGGGAAAAAACTGGTTGTCCATATCCACATTGGAATAAGTGAGCGAAAGGTCCACATCAACCTTGGAAGCTCCGAACCGGAATGTATTCTGCAGGGAGTGGGTGCGTGTCATGGTTTTCCAGAAAGCTTCGGTTACAGTCTGATCATATTTGGAAGCCATGGCCTGGGTAGTAAATGTAAGCCTGTTGGACCGGGTAAGCACATCGTCATTTTTTATACTGAGCAGGTTAAAAAATTTCACGGTCCACCAATCGTTATGGTAATCCAGGATCAAGCTCCCGTTCGTCCTGTGCCGCGTCATTTTCTCGTCGATCAGGGTTATATCCTGTGTCCTGTTGAGCAGGATGGTGTCATACCCTATTTCGGTATCCTCATCCCTTAGAATTTCCTGATATGCAGATGTGTACACTGAAGATACACGGTTGGTAGGCATTTGCTTCTGTTCGGTGGAAATCATCAGGCTCGCACCGAGTTTTTTGTCAAAAAACCGGTCACTATACCCACCGGTAAACTTATAATTGCCAAACTGATTCCCGAGGTGGGCATAACCACCTTCTGCAGACAAGTTGATCTTTCTTTCCATCGGTGCATCCTGCAGTCGAAGGTTGACTGTACCTCCAAGAGCATCTGCATCCATGTCGGGGCGAAGCGATTTGGATACTTCAACACCGGAAAGCACTTCACTCTGCACCATGCCAAGGTCAGCACTTCTGTCAAAATCACTGGTGTAGGCCATCTTAACACCTTCGATGGTCACGTTGTTGTACTTTGGCGACAAACCCCGGATCACGATCTTGTCTGCTTCTCCTCCATTTCTTTTCAAGGAAACACCGGGCAATCTTCCGAGTGCTTCAGCAGCATTCGCATCGGGCAGTTCCTTCATTTTTTCAGTTGAAATAACATTGACTACCGTACTGGAAGCCAACTGCTGGTTGATGGCGGCCCTCTGGCCACGGATCTGTGCCGTAACTACAATCTCGGCTACTTCAGTGGACAACACTTCGAGGGAAAAGTCAATTGTCTGGGTTTCACCACCCGTAATTTCAATTGTAACCTGCTGTTCTTTATAACCCAGGTAGTTGATTGTAACAACATGACTCCCTGCCGGAATATTGTTCAGGACGAATGATCCATTGATATCCGAATACGTTCCAAGAAACTTTTCCTTTATAACAATACCGGCACCAGGAAGGGGATCACCGGTTTGGGCGTCTTTGACGACACCCTTTAAAATACCTCCCGCCGCGAATAATGTGCCGGAAATAATGGAAAATAGCAAAAGAAGTAGTAAAGTTCTTTTCATAGTTCTGTTTTTTTAAAGTTAGGGGTTGTAAAACGTGATGCTAGTTTGATTTTCGGGTTAATTCTCTTGTTTTTTTATTCATATGATCAGGGGTATTCGACTATATTCCCTAAATCAGTGACTTTGTTTTTGTATTCGATATTCCTAATTCAAGATAAAAATACAAATAAAATTATATAATCAAAATTTCCACTTGTTAATATTTTTTTGAATTCTTGTAATAAATACAATTACTCAGCCTGCTTATACACGCATTAGCCTATATTTTAGATATTTGCCTTTTTGTATATGCCGTGTGAATCCACCCCGGGCGCTGCCAAAAATGTTACAGATTATTTAGATTGAATGGGCAATGGGTGTGTTTTCGGTTGTCCGTGCCTTATACAAACAATATTTTTTTTACCTGAGCAGCTCAATCTTGTGAAAAAACATTCCATAATGGATTCACGGTGGAGTTGTTAGATGGGCGGAAAATTAATGAAGTAAGCCTGCTCACCAAAATCTTACAGATAACTGACTAGTTTTTCAATTGCCTGTGAGTTGATCAATAAAAATAAAACAATGAATTTACTTTTCAAGATATTCATGGGCCAGGGCAAAAAAAACATCCACTGTCCAGGAGTAACCCATATCTCTCAGTGGTTCTCCTGAAAGTGAGCTGAAATTTTCAGGAAAGCCATGTTTTCTGCACATTTCACAATAATTGATCGCAAGCTCTTTTGCCCACTGGTATTCGCCGCACCGTTGCATACCTTCCACCAGAAACAGATAATGTGGAGCCCAAACCGGACCTCTCCAGTAGCCGTCTTCAATGTAATACGGACTGGAAGGGTGTTCACTGGCCGGGCCATAAGGTGTCACAATACCACTGCTCTTAAGATCATTCAGCATTTTTTTACGGATAGGCAGAGGCAGTTTGTCTCCAAGCATGATGGGAATGTAACTGATGAATGAATTACAGTCTTTGCAATATTCACCAGTGAAACTGTTCCTGGCGACAAACCGGTCGCCGGTCCAAAGGCTGTCGATCATCAGTGTAAGCAGTCTGTCTGACCGTTCCTTCCATTTCCCCGCCTCGTCTTTCCGGTTTAGCATTCGTGCTGTTTCAGAAAGCCAGTCCATCTGGATGATCAGATGGGTGCTCAGATCAGGAGCTTCAGTTGGATAGCCGGTAAGAAATATAGCCGAGTTATCACAGCAATCATTTGAATTATTGTACTGGGGAATTCCATTCTGGTCATTGTCCATATAGTTTAGCCAGAAATCTGTCAGTTTGGCTATAGGCCCGTAAACTGTCTCCAATTCAGATACTGAAAAACCAAACTCAGATAATTGATCCAGTTTTTGCATGGTAAGGCCCTGAACCGGAGGCTTGAAAGCAGCATACATGGGATATTTCTCCGTAAGGAAGTCAGGCAGGATGCCCAGTTCGGTCTGATGGTCGAAAAGCACCAGCAGTTGATCCAGCGCAAAGGCATGATCATTGCAAACCGACATTGCCCCAAAGCAATTATCCCACGACCAGATGGCTGTCATATAGTTTTTCGACTGATACATGCACGTCCTTTTAATGGCTGTCCTTGGATTGACAACAGATGACCATTTAATGTATGCTCCCAGTTGTCGCATATCTTCGTATTCTTTTGGTGTTGAAGGAATTTTCGCCTGGAAATGGATAAAATGTCGTTCCGCATCTTTCACACACGCGTCAAAAGGCTTTTCATAGGCCTTCCCGTCCCATGCATCCTGAAACTGGTGAATGGCTATTTCAAATACCCCATCCTGATCAGGATTGACATTGAGAATGAATAACGGACGTCCGGTAACAGGGTCATTTGGGAAGCCTTTGGCTACATCTCCCATCGATGGTCCCCTTTTTACAGCAACAGCATAATGAGGTCCCCACATTTTGCAGTGCCACAATGTTTTTTGGACGTTAATGGGATAGGTGGCTCCCACCCATGTTCCGATTACCTGGGTCAGTTTTACCCCGATTCCGGTTCCCCTTACCCGGATGATGTCCGGATCCTCAAAGCACAGTTCCATATTGCCTTCCGCAGTGATAAGCGTGAGTTTTGAAGGAGTAGCTGAAACGGTATAAGGAAGGATATGCTCTTCCTTCATCGCTTCGATCCGGAAAACGCCTTTCCATCCCCACATCCGCTCCCCGCTGACATCCCTGATATATAGATCATCCTTGCCAGTTTGATTGTCCTTTTCGATCATTACCGACATATAGGAACCATAATGCGAAAATGGATAATACCTGATATCAAACTGCAGCTCCTGCGCACAAAGGCATATAGAGCCCCGGGCTATTATTACGACTGTAACCAGGAAGAAAAACAGGATCTTATTGGTATTCAAATTATTTCGCATGTATATCGCTTATTTCAAATTGATCAAATGAAACAGGATCGAAGCTACAGCCAATACCGGCAAGGCCTCTGATGTATGACCCGTCTGATACTTCACAGACTTTCTGTCCGTCAATAAAAGCTTTGATTTTGTCAGACTGGCACCGCAATTTCAGATTCATCCATGTTTTCCCGGATAAGGTTACCCTGCCCGATGCCAGTTCATCCTTGGCAGTAAGCAATTTCCAGGTTCCATCAGCGTATAATCTGAAATTATATCCAACCGGGTTGTTGACCATAAAGCATGCCCAGACTGATCCCTGATAACATCGCGCAATTACTGCGGCAAATGAGTTCTCAGGATTTTCATCGGATACACCCTCAAAGGTAATATCGGCGGAAACTTCTGTATCAGTCATGTTCATGTCACCTATAACTGAAAAAACGGTCTTCGTTGAAGACCAGTCGATTCCTCTCCGGTATAATTGCTGTTTCAGCACCTTATTGTCCTTCCCGCAGGATTCCACTTCAAAGGTCCCGCTCTGATCGCTCAGGTATTTGGGTGTTGCCTGTTCCGGGTAGGAATCAAAGTTCTCCTGGTATGGTAAAGGAAATCTTATTGGATTTGGACTTCCTGCAATTCCCTTGTTTTGTCCGTTTGTGGTTGTTAAGGAATATACTGATCTTGGTTTGACCACAAAGCGGAATTCTCCGTTTTCTGCATAAACATCGTCCGTTTTTTTGAAATCATGGAGATCATCGGAAAACCACATGGATAGTCTGCTAAAAGAATAAGCTCCCATGGGTTTAATAATAATATCCTGTTCACTCCCGGCCTCACCGGTTTCAATGATCAGGGATACATTTTTCATATCAGGACTGGTAAGTGTCACAAGGCTTCCTCCACCCGGCAATTTCATGCAGGCACTGTCAACGTACAACCATCCCGGTTTTGCGAATTGGGTTGTATGTGCAACCGACCACAGCGTCTTTTCAATTTCGTAGGCTCCTGACCAGGGTGCATTGGCCTTAATCATGCCTGATCCGGGGGCTGGCAGACAGTCATAATAGGAAGTAACCGGGCTCCAGAATTCTGTTTTGGTCAGATGCCGGTCGATGTAGTTGTTATTCAGCTTCTGAGCCCTGAGGTGCCGGTAAGGCAACATGGTGAACCAGTTCCATTCCCCATCCTCTGTTGACCAAAGCTTTTTCCCTTCAGCTTTAAGTTGAAGGGCCGATGCGGGTAATTCCCCATGTGGATAATGCACGCCGATGGCATATATGGCCTTTTTAAGTTCCGGATCCGCAACCATGGAATCCGCGATCTCCCACATTTTACGGGGAGGTCCGTTCATATCACTTGCAACGATTTTCACGGAAGACAGTCCATTTCTATCCAGCGTTTCGCGCAGGAGTTTAATCCAGGATACATCAAAATCGCGCTCATTCCAAATCCCAATATAATTGATGTCGAGGCCATTATATTTTTTGGCCCCCTGCAGGAATTTGACCATGTAATCCGCTCCTTCCTGCGAATAATATTTTCCTTCACCGATCCAACCCGGAGCACCCCATGCCAAAGCATCCAGGATGATATCAGGATTTCGCTTTTTTGCTTCCTTCATCAGCCACCACTCATATCCGCGCTGATAATTCTCCTCTCCCCGTTTCCGCATGTGGCTGGGCTCAGAACCATCCGTGGAGTTGATTTCCCCTCCGATTTCAACCTTCAGGTGCTGTAAGGAGGCACCAAAACCTGGTTTGAATAAAAAATCCAGGATCTGGCTTCTGTAAGGTTCCGCGTAATCGATCAGAAGGCGGGAAGAAGCCCCTGCACTTACAGCTCCGATGCCATCGAATATATCAGTGGCTTTTTCTGTATCTATGATGATTGTAACTGACTTTCGTTCCTGGGAAAAAACATTTCCCTGCAAAAGAATGAAAAAGACACATAACAACATACCTTGTTTTATATTCATATTACCTCCCTGTTTTACATTTTCTACCCTGAGGTTTCCACTCACCTGTTTTTTATAACCGTATCGAACATCCTGATGATGTTCCCGGGGGGCACATTTCCGAGGATATTATGAACCTGCTGAAAAACGAAACCTCCGTTCCCTTTCATAATCCCCAGCTGTTTCCTCACATGATCTTCTATTTTTCCCGGTTGTTCATCTGATAATACCGCCTGTGTATCGCATCCCCCTCCCCAGAATGTAATCCGTCCACCATATTTCTTCTTAAGGACATCCAGCTGCATGCCCCTGCAACTAATCTGCACGGGATTGACGGCATCAAGTCCGGCATCGATCAGATCATCCAGAAAGGGCTCAATTGAACCACAGGAATGAAGGAGAATTTTAATGTGCGGAGCCGCTTTTTTGACAGCAGTCCACATGATCTTATGAAACGGCTTATAATATTGCCGGTACATTTCAGGATCGATCAGGGGTCCCTGATTCGACCCAAGGTCATCTCCGAAAAGCATGATGTCGATATAGGGGCCCACTGCACCCAGCCATTTTATCATATCCGAGCAATAAATATCAGTGAGCCTTTCGGAAAGTCGGAGGGTGGCTTCCGGATAAAGTGTCATGTTCATGAAATAGTTTTCCGCTCTGAACATGAGTTGAGGTGTTTCGAAAAGATTACCGCCAAACAGTCCGATAATTGCCTTGTCGGTTGATTCCCTCAGCTTGCGTGCACCTTCCTTCATTTTCATGAATCCTTCCCCCTCAAGTGGCAAATGACCGCCCGGAGCGGGTGTGGAACACCACATGTTGAGTTTGAACTGCTCGCGCAGGTCATCAAAGGCATCTATTTCATAGTTACGGTTTTCCATGGGATACTGCGTTTGCTCAAAATACAGGCATCCCTTTTTCTGTACTCCATAGGGTAATCCTTTTTCTGACAACAAGTACCAGTCTTCCCCTTTCTTTTCAACCTGAACCATGGCCGGGATCTTGCAGGGCGTTCCATCCGGCAGTTCCCAGTCCTTCCAGTCACTGGCATCGTGCATATAGGCACGTCCCAGTTCAATGGTATCCACCTCAAACCGTTCCAATACCGGTTGCTCCACAATGGCCAGCTGCTGGATCATATCATACACATAGATGTCACCTGATGTTATGCCCAGGGCTTTTTTCAGCCGGGCATACGCAATGGCGGATATGCCTGATGACCGGTGACCCCCGAAATCTATAGGTATCTTATCGGGCTCCCTGAAATTAAGGGATGCCAGCACTCGTTCGCGGGAATTCATATTACCTTATTATTACAGATCGTGGTTCTATTATGTATGTGTAAAATCTACCATTCTTTAAAACTTATCCGTATCGGGATTGTATCATCTGAAACATAGCGGTTACAGTTGTGATACCCGGCAGAAACTCAATTCCGGATCAGCCAGCAATCCGGACGGGATCAGTGTATAATTGTCCGAATAGGCCTTTCCTTCCGAAACAAAGCTGAAGGGTCCATATGCCCATGGGCGCAAGGGAAGCTGGTGAAGTGGCCCGAAAGTATTTCTTCGGGTTAACACCACTTCAACCAGTATTTCATTTGCACTTGTGACAATATCCGAAATTTCGGCCTGATACGGTTGCCAGGCTATCATCCTTTCCGGTGAACCCTTGCCGGATACTTTAACACAGGCAGCCTCAAATCCTGGAATCCCCAGGAAAATGTTCTTCTGACCTTTCCATTCATCCTTTACGGGTATATGGTAAGTAATTGTTCCGGAATAAAATGGCAGGTTCTGCGAGACAATATCTCCCGTATTGAGTTTTTCAGGAAGGGTTGTAATGATCCTGCTGATACCATTCAGCTTTACCCCGAAATTCCCGGTAAGGAACATGGCTTCGAGGTTCTTGTCTGCTGTAAAATCCATATTGAGCAATACTTCGTTCCTGCCTTTTTTTAATATATTATATGGTATATGTACTTTTTTAATGCAGGGATCTATCCACCATCCTGTATTTTCATACTGAACCTGTATACCATTCACAGATACGGAAAAGGCTTCGGGTGTTTCCATGCAAAGAAATACACTGTCGGCAGGAAGGACCTCAATTTGAAAGGGGAAACTGATGGCCACCCTGCCCTTTACATCCGGTTTTTTCTCATATTTTTCGGAGAACCATGGCTGCAGCATACTGCCACCCCTTAATTTCAGGCCAAAACGGTTTCGGATGGCCCTGTCGATCTTCAGTATTTCTGTTGGTGATGAAAATTTGTCCCCATTCACTGAATAGGATCCCATGTCCAGAACGCAGACATTCTTTTCATTTAATGAATACCTGAATGGTCCCTTTATTTCGGCCTTTTTATCGACTGCATAATTCAATTCTTCCTTCATGCCGACTTGCGATTCTTCTGAAACGGTATATACATGTTCGCCTGCAGGAGGTATATCGGCTGTGATCTCTATAAATCCATCTTTTATCCCGGTATTAACTTTTATGGGTTCTCCGCTGACGCAATTCCATTCGGTCACCATACCCTGGCCGGGTATCCTGATAAGTACACCCTGATATCCTTTTACCCGGTCCATATTCATCAGCACTACATACTTCCTGTAGGAATCCTTTCTGACCTGGCAGTAAACACTGTCGATCCCTTTGCCTGTGGCCCTGTCAATTACTTGTACCGATGGTTCCACATATTTTGTGGCCTCTTTCACAACAGCCTCCTTTTCATAGGGGATTTTAACTGACAGTGAGGCAAGATCCGCGGCTTTTGCTGATTTAAGGGCATCAACGTATGCAGGCGGATTGCCGGCAAAAATCACCTTGCCGCCTGCCTTTATAAATTTATCCAGAAGTTCAAGTGTGGATGTACGGATAGTGGTCATATTTCCCACCAGGATTGCTTTATACGGCGCACTTCCCACATAGAAAAGGGCCTTTCCGTCGGCAGTCTTGCCCAGATGGGCCAACCGGCTCATCATTTCTTCATCGCCATAATCAAAATCGATGCGTGCATTCTGGAGCCAGCAGAAAAGGCTGCCGTAATCCTTGTCGGTTTGCAGTATCTCCGTTGTGTTTCCCGTCAGGTTATTTGCCCATCCCACATTGGCCCGGCTCCAGTCGCTTTCGATAGGGTTAACAATGAGCAGGTCGCAAACCGGTTTACCCTGGGTAAGTATCAGGCCCAGCCGTGAGAAGTAATTCTCCACAAAATTGTAATCCCGGTACCAGCCCGACTGGAAGGAAATGCTGGCGGGATAATCCCTTTTTGCTTCACCCTGCATGGTATACCATGACAGGTGCGGACACCTCAGGTTAACGCCAAACAGTGCCTGCCAGTTTCCAGTGGCTTTATGGTTTTCAAAATTCATCTGCCAGCCTGAACATCCATATAATTCGGACATGATAAATTTCTGATTCATTTGCCTGGCTGTGGAAGCGACCTGTTTTACGATCCAATAGTTGTTGTTTCCTTCCGTAAGTACATCCACACCCGGATAATCCTGAAATTCATAAAAACGCATAAGCGACCCTTGCATTATGGATTGCGCCATGAGATTATCCTCATGCAATACATGACCTGTGAAGATCATATTGTTTTTTTTGCACCAGTCGGCATAGGGCTTTTCCCAGTTTTCAATAAACAGTTGCTGGGCAAGTTCCATATAATTCCACTTGACCTGGTTTACCGGTTCGCCATCTTTTCTAAGGAACAGTTCAGGTAGCCTTTCAAGGATATCATAACCGAATTTTTTGCTGAACTGGTCCGGGAAATCATATGTCCAGGGAACATCCCACGATGAAGGGTTGCCAAAAACAGCACCCCGGTGGGGCTCATCGGTAAATATACCCTTGATTGAAGTCCCCAGCCTGTCACCGCACTTTTCCGTATATCTTTCATGGGTCAGCCGGATATATTCATCAGTTGTTTTCCGGTCCATTGTATTGGCATAGGTATAGCCATTGTAAAAATCGTTGGGTTCATCATAAGTTCGTACAAAGGCCAATACTTTCTGCCCGGCAAATAATTTCATGTTTGAATCTTTCATGATGCGCTGTGCATTGGAGAAGCTGATTGTATCAACAGCGCAAACAAAAGCCGCCAGGGTGGAATCAGTCCATACGAATTTTTCGGCCGGCATCTGAATACCGGTTAAGAACTGCATCCTGAATTCTTTGTTTTTGGTAACCAGTCCGCCTGCAATGCCGGATGGCCACCTGTCTTCATCATACAGCCATGCTTCCATTCCCAGTTTTTCGGCTGTGTCGGCACAGGCATTGATCAGATCAAACCATTTATCTCCCAGGTATTCAGTCTGGAGCCCAACTCTTGAATGCATGAAAAACCCGCCCATTCCCATTTCCTTAAAGACCCCGATCTGCCTGATGAGTTCATCTTCCTCAAGGTTACCGTTCCACGACCAGAAAGGTTTCGCCCGCCATTCGGGACCCGGATTCTTAAAATTCTCCGATAGATGCTGAAAGGTAAGGTCTGTTGATTCGGGGGCTTGTTTTACGGAACAGGCAGAGATCATAAAAACTGCGAGGTAAAACCAGATGACTCTAATCGTGCATTTCATGTATTCAGTTTAAGGGTGAAATCTTCTATTATAATAGTACATATATCATTCTATTATCCGCTAAGGGAATACCTTACTCAACGGCTATTAGTATCCATTAAATTTATCAAGGAATGAAACTTGAATCAATATCTATTCTGCACTTTCTTATATATAAAATGAGACAGTTACAAAAAAGCCAGGCGAAGTTGCAACTTCGCCTGGCGTTCCCCGTGTTACATGGCGTTCCGGCTAAGGCCGCTGTATAATCAGTTTACTTGTGCTGACCACTTGTGTTCCATTGTGCAACTTTATCAAATAAACACCTTGTGGAAGGGATGAAATATCCAGCTCTGCTTCAGATTCATCTATTACTTTGCTCAAAACCTTACTCCCTGAGACAGTAAGCACCACCAGTTCATTTACCCCGACCATGTGTGAAATATTAATCCTGTCCCTTGCAGGGTTCGGGTATATCCGAATTTTCTGAAGTGATCCGGGTTCCCTGATACCCGTTACCTGGCTGGATACGGTAATGACAAAGGTGTCTTTAATGGCCGGTCTGTCATTGGAAGCAGCCATGATCTGAACAACACCATCGCTTTTTGCCCGGACAAGCCCGCTGGAAGAAACCGTTGCGATATCCGTGTCGCCGGATGACCAGGTTACCGTGGTATTAACAGCGTCTTCGGGCAGTACGGTAGCATACAGCTGCAATACACCATCTTCCTCATTAATATAATCAAGCATATTTTCGCTCGTTATTTCAACCGAGGCAGCATGGACAATGGCAGGTTTAGGGAATGGCACCCACAGGTAGTCGAAATCCATCCAGCCCCAGCTGGCGACTATTTTAACCGTATCCTGTCCTGCCTTCAGTTTTACCTGAATCTTCTTCTCAAACCAATCCGTGCTGTTTTCTCCTTCAAACTCGATATTATCACCCACAAGCGAATCGTTAACATACACGTTTTGCGCTTTAAAACCACTGGGAGTGCGGTAACCTATAATCAACTCATAGGTACTGTCCTTCGGGCAATTGGGAATGATCCATGTAATCGCTGCCTTTCCGTCATTGTCTGTCATGGTCACAAATTTCCCCCCGCTGGCACTACTGCCCGAAACTATTGCGGCAGCTCCTTCCAGCAGGGCATGCTCAGCTTCATACTTATATACAGGAGGTTCCCCCACGGTTATATTTACCGGATAGGATGTTTTACTATTTTCCTCATTGTCCGTACTTATTACATGAATTTTATAAAATCCGTCCGGCGCATCGGTCCACTCAAAAGAAAAGGGCTCAGCAGTATCCTCCCCAAATTTGATCCCGTTCTCAAAAAACTCCACCTTTTCAACGCTGCCATTGTATTTATCCGCGCTTACTTCAATAGTTACCGTGTCGTCAGTATTATAGACGACGCCATTTACAGGATTCGTGATTATGGCAGAAGGCAGGTAAGGGAGGTGCGGTTCATCGGGCATTATATCATTCCCATATAAATCGAACGTTCGTTGGAGTTCATTCAGAATGCCCTCCCTATATTGATTTTCAATGTACTGCCAGCCCATTGCCCCGGCATATCCACCCTGGTAAAGGGTCTTATAATTCTGATTTTTGGCACCGCAGGAATTGCAGTTTGTAAAAAACTCGGCAACCACCAGGGGTTTATCCAATTCCCAATAAGAATAAGGATGCAGAAAGGGAGAAGTATCGTCCCAGTCGTAGTAATGCACCGTATAAAAATCGAGAATACCGGCAGTATCACCGCCGGCAGCGATCAGGCTTGCATCGGAATAATAATTTGTCCCGCCGGCCACATCGGATGTGGCATAGAACGACCAGGCTCCGTTTGTGACCTTTGCGGTTGTATCGGTACGGTGAATGGCGCCTGCACACTTATTAACGAACTTCACTACATTCTGCTGGGTCACATGCTGGGTAATATCCCAGTTCCCAACTTCCGTCATCCCTTCCGGTTCATTAAATATCTCCCAGGCTATAATTCCGGGATGTTCCCTCAATGAATCAACCATGGGGATCAATGCATTCTCAATGTAGCTGTTTAATCCATCGTCGGTAGTCAGAATATTTTTATTCCGGGCACGTACCTCTGCGGGCAGTCCTCCATCCATAATCCGCTGCATATCAAACGACCATAGACAAAGTATCAGCCCGATATCATTGCTGAATGCAATATCGCAAATGGATCTGAGGTCAGAAATAGTCCGGTTGCCCGGTCCGGTTACCAGGTTTCCGGTAAATTCCGGGGTCGCGGTTCCACTTGTATGAAGCCATAGTCGCATGCTATTGCCCCCATTGTCATGAACTTCCCGGAATATTTTCCTGAACATTGCCGTATCGGTTGGCGAGTCCTGAGCACCAATATCGTTGGAGAAATTTATCCAGGCAACATTTGCCCCGCTGAGGAAGATCGCTTTGCCATTATACTCAATCCTGTTGTTCTGCCCAAACACTTTCATTGTAAAAAGCATAAGTATTAAAGGCAGAACCGCTAATGTTGAATTGTATTTTGTTTTCATTTTATGCTTATTAAATTAAAAATACTCAACTACAAATCATATATTATACTATTTATCCGAGTAGAATTAAAGAAAATTGCCAGTGTTGAAATTACTGATTTAATGCATAAAAGAATAGTGGTTTTTAGGTTCATAATATTAAATTAACAAAAAATTCTATTTCAAATCTGCAAGCCAACTAAAATACTTTTTAAAATCCATTGGAGACGAATATGCAACATAGTGATTTTTATATATTTTACCATCAACTTCATATTTAATAATCCATAGTTGAGCTCTTTCAACTCTTGGTATACCTGTCAGGTTAAGCTTACTATTGGCTTTGATACTTATCTTGTCTGACCAGATAATTCGCTTGGATTCATTTTCGGTGACAGAAACCTCAACTATTTTGTCATTTCTGGTATCATTCACCGCCACTAAAGGATGGTTGCCCGAAACTGCATCGCCAATCATCACGCAAACATCTGTTTGAACTCTTTTGATGTATTGGTAAGCAAGTTTTTTACTCCCGTAAAAATCAACAATAGCATCGGAAATGATAGGCCAGCCATCGCGAAGATTCCACCAGAGAATACCGTTTCGGTCGCCTTTGTTCATGCGCCAGAATTCTATGAAATACTTCATTGCTTCAGCCTGGACTATTTGTGATGCTGTTATAAATTGGTTCAAATCGGCAGGAACTTCTCCGAAAACACAGTTTATCTGGTTGGTCATCAAATGATTTCGCTGGCTATTTACTTCGCTGTTCGGGTGTGTCATGGTTGCTTTGCATTGCCACTGCTCGTTCCAAATAAGGGAAGCAATTTCATTTCCGGTGATGGGTTTTCCGGACGTTTTATCTGCGTTTATCCAGGGATAAACAAAATCCTTGTCCATCATCTTTTCCAGACTTTCGAGATTGGGGCAACCATGATAGCCAATTTCACTCACAAATTTTGCCGTGTTTTCGGTATAAAATGGTGCCTTGTAAAAACCCCTCGGTCCCCAAAGATGCATTTCGGGTGACAGTTTTGAATTGATTTTCTTTTCCGTGTTGAAAACTTCGGAACTGATAAAAGGAGAACTTGGTAAATAGGGCGTTTTCGGGTCCCATTCACGTACAGCAAGCGGTAAGACCTGACGGCTTATCACATCGGTATTGGGGTCAATATTTATTTGGTCATCGCCCCATTCCAGCGATACGTCATTCTCATTATTACCTGCCCATAAAGCAATGCAAGGATGATTTCGCAGACGCACAATTGCTTTTGTGGCTTCTTTGCGAATGGTTTCTGAAAATTCTCTGTTTTGTGGATAAATAGTGCAACCCATCGTAAAATCCTGCCAAACCAAGATGCCGTTTTTATCGCACAGGTCGTAAAACCTGTCATTTTCATATACATTACCGCCCCAAAGTCGTACCATGTTGCAATTCAGGTCAACCAACATATTCATTGCAGTGTCCAAATGTTGAATATCTCGACTGTGAAGCGCGTCCAGGGCAACCCAGTTTGTACCTTTGATAAAAACTCTTTCGCCATTAACTACAAAGACGAATTCTCCGGGATTTTCCTTCGTGTTAATCGGAGTTACAACCAAATCAATTTTGCGGATACCCATGTTTTGAATATTCTCGCATAGAACTTTGCCTGTTGAGTCAATCAACTGTAATTTGGCTTCATACAAAGCCGGTTCACCCAGTCCGCGTGTCCACCAGAAATCCACGTCTTTCAAGTCCCAGATTCGTTCACGTCCAACGGTTGTATATACTTTTATTGATTTTTCGTATGCAACTATATTATTTCGCGAAAGAGAAATTTTCATTGTTAAATCGTCCACATTCAAACGGTCGGTACTAAATTGCCAGTCAAGGTACAAATCGGCGGTTTTGTTTTTAACATCAACTTTCTTAGTAACCCAATAAACAGATTCCCAGTAATCAGCAGGAATGATTTCGAGTTTTACGTCTTTCCATAAACCGGTGCTCATAAGTCGCGGCAATATGTCCCAGCCGAACGAATGTGCCGCTTTCCGAATGCTCACAGCTTCAGCCAATGCGTCATAACGAACACCAAAATTGTTTCGCAGGTGCTTGCGGGCTTCTAATAAAGTTGAATAAATACAAACTGAAATTTCATTGTTCTTTTCCAATAAATCAGTTACATCAAAATGGTGCTCCACAAACATATTTTCTGTATGTGCAATTTTTTTATTATTAAGCCAGATATCGGCAATACAGTCAATACCATCGAGGCACAATTCAATCCGCTCACCATTTTTAATTTCAGGTTTTTTGAAACTACGCTGATACCACCACTGATAGGTTTCGTATTTACGCAAATTCCAAACATTATCACCCTTTTCCGGATTTTCAATTATTCCGGCTTTTTGAAGGTCAATTTCAACATTTCCGGGAACAGTCGCATCAATTCTTTTGAAATCAGATTTCGCAAGTTCATCGGGATTTTGCGGTGCATTTTTATCCTGCGTGCCAAAAAAAAGAGTCCATGCACCATCCTGTTCCGAATTTAAAGAAACTGTGGTTTTAGTAGAAGGCTTCTTTGCGACATCCGGAAGTAAACTAATCTCATCCCTGGAGGTACACATTCCAAAAAGTAATAGCATTAAAACCAAGGAAGTGTTTTTCATAGCTGGTAGAATTTAATTTTAAAAGAAATATTCTTCAAGCATCTGACAGAGCGCGTGATAAACAGGCAGGTGTAATTCCTGTATTTCCGGTGTGATGGAAGCATTTACATGAACCACAACATCGCAAAAGTCACTGAACTTGCCTCCTGATTTCCCGGATAAACCAATTGTAAGTATACCAAGAGCTTTTGCGGTGACCATCGCATAAAGAACGTTTTTAGCATTTCCTGAAGTTGAGATACCTAAAAGCACGTCTCCAGGATTGCCGTAACCAAGTACTTGTTGGGCAAATATTAAATCCACATCGACATCATTTGAAAATGCAGTAATCAATGTGGAATGACAAGTTAATGCTATTGCAGGTAATCCCGGCTGGAGATGATCTGCCAGGTAGGCTCCTGTTTCAGTGGAAACAGTGACTAAATCATTTTTCACTTTCTCGTCCAACTTTCTCACTTTTGAAAAACTCTTCATCAATTCCCCAACAATATGTTCCGCATCCGCTGCACTCCCGCCGTTTCCGCAAATAAGCAATTTTCCTTTCCTTTTATAGGTATCCCGGAGTAAATTAAAAGCCTGATGAATTTCAGCGCGTGAGGATGACAAAATCGGGTATCTTTTTATCAGGTTGTCCAGTATGCTGTCAGGTTCCATTTACTAAAGTTTATTAGATTTAATAAGTTGATGGTGTAATCATGTGATCGAATTCCATGGCTACGCTTAAACTTGCATAATCTCCCACCTCATCACCCAATGCGGCAGGAACAATCCTGCATACTTCATGCGCAGGTCGCAGGGCTTCGGTTTCAATTATTTTTTTGCAGGCAGATTGAAATAACTGTGGATTCCGTGCATAAACACTTCCGATAACGATGCATTCCGGGTTAAGAATATCTATTAAGATGGAAAGTCCAATACCCAGGTACCTGCCGGATATCCCGAATATCTCAATAGCCAGTCTATCTCCTTTTGAAGCTGCCTCAGCCAGGTCTTTTGTTGTGATATCCGGAACCTGGTTTACATTTTCGCAAAAAGAAACTTTTTCTCCATTACTGAGTTTTTCCCTGATCATCTCATGTGCTAACCGTGCAATACCAGTACCACTGCAGAATCCTTCGAAAGATCCTTTTTTGCCATATGCTTCCGGTCCGTCTTCCGACAATCGAATGTGTCCGATCTCACCGGCAAGATCATTGGTTCCGGCATAAAGCCGGCCATCCAGTATCAGGCCTGCACCCAGACCCGTGCCAAATGTGAGAAAAACCATATTCCTGGTACCCTTTCCCGCACCAAATCTCCATTCGGCAAGCGCACAGGCATTTGCATCGTTTTGCAGAAATACCGGCACATCGAATTTATCTCTGAAAATCTTTACTATCTCAATATTATCCCAGCCAGGAAGGTTTGGGGGAGATTGAATGACTCCCGTTTTACTATTCAAAGGACCACCACAGCTAATACCGATAGATATAAGATGATTGTCAGAAAATTTATGAAAAAGATTTAAGGATGCTTCTATCAGTTTAGAAATAGCAAAATCAGGACCTTTTCGTGTTTCAGTAGAAAATTGAATCCGTTCCAGAATCTCCATCTCTGCAGTTCCTGCTATTACAGCACACTTTGTGCCTCCAATATCAATTCCAAGATAATAGCTTGTTCCCATTTTTTATAATTTACTGTTCCACAAAAGTTTAATCACTTTTTACTTTTACGGTATAAACGCTAATTACCAAAATGTAAAGCATTGCAATTAACAATACAAAAAAGCTGGACAGAACACCATACAATGTACTGACTAAACCCATAACTGGCGGCAAAAAAGCTCCGCCGGCGATAGCCATAATCATCAATCCTGAAATTTCGTTGATGCGGTTTGGCATTTTTTCAATAGCAGTGGCAAAAATGATTGGAAACAGATTTGCTGTTCCTAAACCTATTATGAAAATGCAGATCCGTGCAACCATTAAATCACGTGAAATAATGAGTGCCAAAATGCCGAAAATTCCAAGAATCGTTGTGTAAACAAAAAATTTTCTTGATGAAATCCATTGAAGCAGTATAGCTCCCAAAAATCGTCCAATCATTACAGCGGTAAAAAATATACTAATTCCAAGAGAAGCATTTTCCAGGGAAATACCATGCCTGGCTTGCAGAAAGTTTGCAATATTGGAATTCATACCCACCTCCACTCCAACCAGCATAAAAATTCCTATAACCATTAACAGCATATACTTGTTGCCCAAAAGTGAAAAACAGGATTTGAACGAAGCCGGGCTTCTTTCCATTTCCGCTTCCCTGATATTTGTCAAATACAACCATATTATAGCCAGAAAGGAAGATGCCGCATAAACGAGATACACCAGTTTCCAGTTTCCTGCCTTCACTGCCATAAAAGTGGCAATGATTGGACCCAATAAAGAACAAATTGCTTTGATAAATTGAGCAAGGCTCATATAACTGGTATATTTTTCGGTAGGAACCACATCGTGTAATAGTGGGTTAGCTGAAACCTGAACAATTGTATTCCCTATACCCAGAAAGATAAAAGCAACAAGCATCACCGGAAACGAATAATGCAAAAAAGGGATCAGCATTCCCAGTCCGGTTACTAACATTCCAAAATTGAGGACTGTTCTCTTCCCATACTTTTCCAATAAAAGGCCGGTTGGTACTGACAGAAAGAAGAACCAGACCAGGGCCATGGATGGTATAAGCTGAGCTACCTTGTCTGCCAACTCAAAGTCTTTTTTGATATATCCAGTAGAAACACCAACAATGTCAACAAAACCCATGACAATGTATGCCATAAATACAGGAAGTGCCCTGGATAATTTATTTTCAGTATAATTCATTGTTGACGGTTTTGATTAAAACACTCGACATAATTAGCATTCCGTCTCTTTAACCACTTTTGGAAGTTTGTTGTTGTCTCCATCATAATTAGCTAAATTGATTTAGCTAATGTTATAAGAAAAAAATTCACATACAAGACTTTCTCAAAATAAATTCAGCTTTTAGTTCAATTTTTTCAAAATCCGTTAACACATCTGGGGTTTCAATCATACTGACCAGAATTCTTACAGCCTCTTTGCTCATGTTTTCCAAAGGTTGTTGAATAGCGGATATGGATGTTGATGATATCTTATATAAATCCGTATCGTCAAAACTGATGATGGACAAGTTTTCGGGTATGCGTAATTCCAGTTCCTGAATACATTCAATCCCTAATACTCCCAGTTTATTTGTAGTAAAAAGAATTGCATCGGCCTTGTTCTGAATAATCTCCAATATGGCTTTCATGACAAGCTTTTTCTCATGACTGAATTTTAAATGCTTAATGAGTGAAGGCTCTGCTTTTAACCCGGATGCACCGATTGCATCCATATATCCTTTTGCCCTTGCCTGCATAGTGATCAACTCATTATTTACATTCAGCAGTGCAATATTTTTTCGACCGTTACTTATCAATCTCATCGTGGCATAATAGGCTTCATGGTAATTATCAATAATAACAGAATGTGCCTCAACATTTTTAAAAATTCTATCTACAAGAACAAATGGTATTTTTTGTTCTTTAAGTAAAAGAAGTTCCTTTTCACTGCCAATAGGCGGGGTAAGGATGAAACCATCCACGTGTCCGTCTTTCAGAATTTCCAGCTGAGCTGCAAACTTAGTCCTGTTCTCATCAGAACTGCTGAAAACTATCTTGTACTTGCGTTTCGAGGCTTCAATCTCTATATATCGGGCAAGGTGGGCAAAGAATGGGTTGGAAATATCCGCAACGATCAGACCAATTGTGTGAGATTTTCCTGTTCGTAAACTTTTTGCCAGATAGTTGGGTTTGTAGTTTAAGCTCCTGGCTAATTCCAGTACCCTGGATGTCATTTCATCGCTGATCCTCATCTCTTTGCTTTTTCCATTGAGCACAAATGAGACAAGTGTTTTGGAAACGCCAAGTTGCCTGGCTATATCGGAAATGGTATTTCTACTGGCCATGATGCTTTGTACTTATTCCATAGGTTGTCCTGTATTTATTGGCGCTTTTATTTCAGGGAGATAAGTCCCTAATAAAAGCAGAATAAGAAGTAGACTTTTGATAAATCCGGATTTCATAGCTATTTCATATTTGTATTAATTCACATTAATCGTTTTCAGTTTCCAGGCCTCAAGCGAAATAAGAACTGCATGGCCTCCCAGGCGTGTCAATGCCACATAATCTCCTTTGATATTCTCCTCCCTGATTTTCCGGGTCACACAAAAACGTCCGCCGTTTATAAATACTTCAACATACACCCTGTCAACAAAGACCTGCAATTGTAAAGGCTTTCCCGGGCTCCATTCACTCAAGGGTATCCTGATACCATCCACATTGATCTCATTACCGCTCCACATGATATACATACCTCCCATACCATTTTTATCACAAAGAATATTCATGCCGCAAAAGGAGGCGCTTCCCAGTTCCAGTTCGAGATTGATTTCCAACTGGTTGCCCCTGATTCCTGTAAGTACATCATATCCGGCAATAACACTTATGGAGGGCAATTCCATTCGGCCCAAGGTATAATGTTCTGTACGCACTTGTTTCATGGAGTTTACCGGCTGCTGGATCAGGTACCCGTTAGCATCAAGGGTCAACTCACGTGGGATAGAGAAACATCCGTTCCACCATGTACCGGTATTCCTTATCAAAGAACCCTGGAAATTTGGCATCCAGTCCCTGTCCCATCCGGGTATCCAGGCTATCAGGTTCAGATTGCCACGATCATCCGGTAATGTTTCCTGTGCATAAAAATGGCCACTGTAGTCCAGGGGGCCTTCTGAAGAAGGCGTGAATTTCAGTTTTTCCAGGTCAAGGTCCCCTACAAAGCAATAGGTCAAATCTACCGGGGCGTCGCAGGAGGCCAGCAACAGCCATTTTTTTCCCAGCGGCCTGAGTTCAGGCACCTCCAGGTTCCTCAATTTATGTTTCGGATAAGAAAACAAAATTCCCTTATATTCCCATTCGGTCAGGTCAGCATTCTTTGCTTCAAAAATAGGAACATTAACATTTTCATCATCAAACAGATCGGCACAACAGATCAGAAAGGTTCGCCCGCCTGCGCTGAAAACAAACGGATCACGCCAGAATACGTCAAACTTTGGTAAGCCGGGATGATCCAGTGACATAACCGGATTTGGGCCTTCATGGTGCCAGTCGGCCAGGTCACTGCTTCCGACAGCACGCCAGAATTTCATCGAGCCATCTTTCACTGTGGAATAGATGGCAATCGGTTTCCCCTGGTCATTGATAATGGTTGATCCGGAACCAATTTCATTTAAGCCAAGATCATAGGCCGGCAGCAAGGCCGGCGTAAGGAGTTCCCATTTCACGAGGTCCCTGCTCCTTGCATGACCCCAGCAAAAGGGTCCGGGCATATTGCTGAATGGGTTGTACAGGTAAAATATGTGGTACCATCCCTGGTGGTACAGTCCCCCGTTTGGATCACCCATGAAACCGGCCTCTGGAACCAGGTGGTATCCTGGTCGTGATGAATCATAGGGTGCAATCCTGCCGGTCTCCTCAATCGCCCTGGAAATATTCTCCTTGGTGAGTTTTCCGGGAGGCTGTGCCTGCATGACCAGCATACTTATACCAAAAAAAGTGCACAGGATCATTAACGTTTTTCTGGTTTTCATGGGATAGTTTTAAGGATGATGACAATAGACAACCCGTAATAGACATTGCCGGGATCGATTCAATATCCCGGGAACCAAACCGTTTCAAATTCTTTACGCAATTCTACCAGATTCTCGTTATATACGGGATCATTTGAAAACTGCCTCATTTCAAATGGATCTCTCTTCAGATCGAGTAATTGCTCTTCAATACCAACCGCATCATATTTAATATATTTTAGTTTGTCGCTGCTAACAATCATACGACCTATTTCAGTCTCCACACCCAGTGTTTCTCTCCATCCATCGTTTTTTCCCTCCAAAAGCGGACGCAGGCTTCTGCCTCTCGGATCGGCAATACCCTGTATCCCGGCATAGTCACAAACGGTTGGCAGCAGATCAAGTCCATTGGAGACAAGATGGGTACTGTCCGTTATCCCTCCCGGAATATGACCCTTCCACATGACGATAAACGGAATATTAGCCGACTCTTCATACAGTGCTGTTTTGTGTTCCATCCGGTGGGCCGCATCCATGTCGCCATGATCACTTGAAAAAATAATCAGCGTATTGTTCTCCTGACCTGACTCTTTTACCGCATCCAGGATAGCCTGAATCTGATTATCAACTGATTCTGTCAACCGGCAGTAGGCCCATCGGTGCATCCGCCAGTCATTGTCTGTAAATTGCCCGCGTGCATTCTCCCTGAAAGGTCTTCTTATGAGCAATGATTTGACTGCTTCCGGTTCTCCCACCTGGGGTTCAAAGTTCGGTGGCAATGGAGGACAGTATTTCGCAAAGAATTCTTCGTCACTGACGCCAACCGGTTTTTGAAGTGCCTTATCCAGCGTAGCACATTCAATCCGGCCGTTATCAATTATAGCTTTTTCTTCGGAAGAGCTGGCAAAATGCCGGATGGCCATGTAGCAGATATCATGCGGATTAATCAACGAGACATGCATATAATATGGCTTATCATGCATGGCCCTTATTTCTTTTATTGCCAGATCTACAAGTTCGTCCCGCTCATCTTTTGTAATTACCCTGAATCCCAGAGTATCCGCAGCAAGCGGAGGGGGAAGATGCTGCTTGCCTCCATATATCAATTCATATCCCGCCTTCTGTAAAAATGCAGCGAGGGTAGTCTTCCTCACCTCTTCCGTTATTCCGGGTATCCTCAGTGATCCCTCATTTTCTATCACCGGCATGCCCTTATCATCCTTAAATTCCCCCGCAAACCTTCCTGTTATCATGCTCACCCGTGAAGGGGAACAAACGGGGTTCGTACAATAGGCACGTGTAAAACGCACGCCGTTTTGGGCGATATAATCCATAGCGGGAGTTTTTAACCAGGTATTCCCGGCACACGACATCATGGATGCACTTTGCTGATCTGTGGTGATGAAGATAATGTTTGGCTTTTCAATTGCGCTCTTCATTCCGGTTTTGCAACCTGGCAACAGGGCTGTACAGGAAATCAGGGCTGAATATTTCAGAAAATCTTTACGTATCATCATTACACTTAGTATTTAATTTCATTTCTTATTTTCCAGTCAGCAAATCAAAATTATTCATTAAACCATAATCCACAAACCGGTATTCGCTGCCAGCCGGGTAGCCTTTGGGATTGCCTTCCTTGAACATGGCAGGCCAGGCCATACCCAGCGGCTGATTATTGTGGTGCGGTCCCAGGGTGTTGACAAGGCTTCCGGTAACGTTTACAGCGATATTGTTTATTCCCTTCTTCATGTACCCGGTGACATCGAGTTCATAGGGTTCGCTTATGATAACCCCTGCCTTTATGCCGTTTACAACAACCTCGGCCACGGTACCATTCCAGCTGTTCAGGCGCACCGTATAAAGCGGGGAACCATCCCCGGCATTATCATAGGATGCTGTATACCCCACCCTGCCGGCATAAAAGGGAAGCCCTTGTTCATTCCAGCTGCCCAAGGACACGGATCGTGCCGGAACAAGTACAAATCCCTTTGCCACCTTGGCGACATTGAAATTGCCCAATATATAAATGGATTCCAGTTCACTTAAAACCCTGAAGGGGGATGATATCACGGTGATTTTGTTTTTGCCCTCCTTAACCAGGGACGCTATTTTATACACACCGAATTTTTTATCAAGCCACCATTTGCCGTTCTCAGGTTCAACCGGCCGGCCATTAACGAGTACCCTGAAAAGTGATGGACGCTCTATGACAACCTCAAGGTTGGTGGTATCAACCCCTTTATTTAAAGTGATCCAAAAATCAGCTTCAAAACCTGTACCGGCTCCCAGGGTATCGGCATCCATGGTCTGCGATTTGAACTGCACGCCATTGTCCCAGGGATTACCCTCAAAACCATTAAACTGATAGGCTTTCAAATTGGCTTTATAGAAATAAACATCCTTTTCCACCTTGTTTCCCAGTTTCAAATCACAATAATCCACAGTCAGAACGTTTGGTGACAGACGATTTACCGTAACGGCTTCAATCGGATTGAGCAGGGTTTTTACAGATGTTTTTTGAACAACCGGATTTCCTGGATTTTTGCCATGCACACATAAAATAAGGCTGCCCTTTGGAGCGATATGGAATGAAGCTTTTATCGAATCAGCCCCGGGGGCAAATTCGTAAGGTGAAATTTCACCGCTGAATGCGTCCCATTTTTCAAGGTTATCACCCGGTATTTGCAAGTCACCGGATGACCATTCTTTATCGCTTGCATTTACAAGCAAAAGCAACTCAGCATCTTTAAGTACCCGCCGGTGATGGTACAAAATTCCCCTGCCCTCGCCGGCAAATGTGAAATGAACACCCGGGGAAGACAGTTCATTTATTATTTCTGCATCAGGGGAAGACGCATTTGTCCATTGACTACTATATTCCATGGAAAGCTTCTGCACAATATCGCTCGCTTTTCCATCCACATTGGACGGCATTGCCCAGGCCAGCAACCTGCCTCCCTGTTTCAGGTATTCCCTGAGAAGGGTAACAGATGAAGAATTCAGGTTTTCGGTAAAAGGAGGAAGCACGACAAGGGTATAGCTTCGCTTTTCAATTACAAGTGTTTTATCTGAAATTTTTCCGAATTTCTCCAGCGCATATTCCGTACCCAGGTCATATTCGACCTGCGCCATTTCGAGACGGCGTACAAACTGGTGAAATGAAACAGCCAGCGAATCCATAATTCTTTGTGAACCCGACAAATCACTGCTTGAATAATGCATCCACCCGGTGGTAGTAGGTTCAAGCACGAGGACCTGATTCAACTGTTCCCCGCTGGCCCCGAAAACACAAAGCCTGCTGATATAATCGGCCATTACCTTATAATTGTCCCACCAGGGCTCATGATACGAAAACGATTGCGGATGATCACGTTTGCGTGCCCCGGCAATGGTCATGTATTGCAGGTGCTGGTCTACCAGGTTTATGCCCAGTACTGCTTCCCAATCCACAATGCGTTTCTGGTCGGCAAATGTAAGGTCCCATCCGCCTGCGCCATATGTTTCCGACAAAATCCTTTTTTTGCCGAGCTGGTTGGCAATACTGCGCACTTCCTTCACGCTCCGGTCATTTCCAAATTGGGCGCCGGGACCGTTCCCCCAGTTATTCATCAATTGATCAATCCCCGGTATGTCGGTGTAGATGGCCATGGCCATATTATCCGGCGGAGAAGCAGGTTTTGGCCATTCATGTTCCCAGTAATGACCCGTGAAGGCAAGGTTATTGGCTTTACAGTAATCATGATACGGAATCGCCCAGTTATTGATGAATAAATCCAGTAAAACGGAGTAATAATTGTGACGGACAGTTTTGTAATCCAGCGTATCCAGAAAGATCTGCGGTAATTTTTCTTTCAGGTCATATCCCCATTTTGCCGCAAACTCATCAAACAATGCAGGCGTGTAAGGCATAACCGGCGGATCCCAGACCGTCAGAACATTGCATTCATCCTGAAAGGAACCCGGGATAGTTTTTCCGAATTCATCCCCGGCGACTTTTTTGTAGGCATTGAGGGTTACATCCAGGAATTTTTCGGTTACCTTTTTTTGCATTACATCCACATGGTAAAAGCCGGCGAACCATGGATTCGGGGCCGGTTCCACCAGGTAAAACACAAGGTACCTTCCTCTGCGGCTGCGAAGGGATGCACTGTCGGATGTGATATCCTTCATCCCGCTTTTGTCCGGTTGAAAGATGGCAATGATATGATTTTTAAAATCCGGGGGCAGAATTTCCATCCGGCTCATTTTAATCATCCTCCCCTTTGATTCCGGCATCTGATCCGGAACATGCCCGCCTGCGAAGCCTGATGGATAGCTGTTTTCATCATATATCCAGATCTTCATCCCGTTTTGCTTTCCGACCGTCACAGCATATTTGAAAAGATCGAGCCATTCAGCCGAAAGATATTCTGTAACAAGCCCGGGACGCGGATGGACAAACACCTGGTCGATCCCTTTTGAATGAAAATCGTCGAGCTGTGATTTGATCTCTTCTTTAGTCACCGCATCATTCCAAACCCATAGCGGTGCCGGTGTATAATCTGCTGTCGGGTTTTTAAACAGTGCGGATACCTGCCGGTAGTCGTCTGTTGTTACCTTCGTTTTGTTGCAGGAAGTTGCAAAAAGCACGGTAACCAGGATAAAAAGATAGTGATGAATTCTCATAGCATTATTTGTTGATTTGTTGTTTTGTTGTTTTGTTGATTTATTGAATCCATCCACCCTTATCTCTTCAGAACCAATGAATCTCCAGTGTCAGTCAATTCGTAAAATCCAGCCCTCTCATCCGGATCCCTGTTTGGTTTGTGAAGCGAAAGTGTAATTCTTCCGTCAAAAGTCCTGAATATCATGCCATGACCTCCATCACCGGAGAACAGCGGTTTTTCCTGCTGTTTCCACGGCCCTGCAATTTTTCCGGTCACCGATTCGGCAATACCAACTGAATAGTCATTATCACCAAAACTCGACCAGATCATCAGCAATTTCCCATGAGAGGTCCTGTATAAAAAAGGACCATCCGTGACAAGCGTGAGATACTCTTTTCCCTTTTTGTCTTTCATCCTTAAATCAGTTACCCAGGGGGCATCGCCGGCCTTAAAGAGGGTCACAGGTTTACCATCAAAAGCGGAAAGGTCATTTTTCATCGTTGCCAGTTCAACAGTGCCATTTCCGAGTTGGATCCATTCATGACAAAAGATCATATACGGGATACCGTCCTCAACCCAGAGGGTGCCGTCCAGCGCCATCCAGTCAGTCGGGGTGTGAGAATGGTTCTGAAATGGTTTGAAAGGTCCGGTCAGCTTATCTGCCACAAGAACCTGTGTGCCTCTCTTTTGCTGGGGCAGCCGGTCGGGTAATGAAGGCAGGCTGTCAACCGAAGTAAAAGTGACAAACAAATAATACCTGCCATTGAAAGCGTGTACCTCAGGGGCCCAAACAAAATGGTGCGCCCAAAAGTCATCCGGTATGATAAATACAGGCTGGGGATCATTCCAGTGAACCAGGTCCTTACTTGTGTATACCTCAACCCCCTGCACTGAATCAAATGTATGCAGCCGGTTTGATATAGATGCATACATAAAATAAGTCCCTGATGATTTATCCGCGACTACAAAAGGATCGCGGATATGAATATCTGAAAGGGAAAGCAATCCCGGCTGCGCTTTTATATCAAAGGCATGCAGAATAAAAAAAATTAAAACCAGAACCGGATATGATTTCTTGTATCTCATTTTATTCAATGACTATTTTCTGCATGGTTAGCTGGACATTCGCGGATACCAATTTCATAAAGTAAACCCCTTTCTCAAGATCAATCGGGATGGATTTGATTCCTGAAAAATCTTCATGAAGAGTATAAACCGATCTTCCCTGCATATCATATATGGCAATTTCCTCCACTATAGATTTTTCACTGTTCACTGTTATCTGGTTATGTGCAGGATTGGGATAGATCATGATCCCATCCTCGCTTATACCGGAAATATTAGTGGGCAGGGGTAACGGGAACAACTGGCTCTGCGGAACCACTTCCCTCGGATTCAACGTGCAGCTCCATTCCAGTTTCACATAGGCGTCGCCTATTCTTTCTGCAAAATCAATCCGGACAGGTACTTTTTCACCCGCTGCTAAGACAATGGTTCCCGTAAAGGTTTTTCCTGAACTTGTGGATGTCCAGCCATCCACAATAATCTGATCGTCAATCCATAGCCGTCCCATGTCATTTACAGTAAGATAAAAGGTGTAAGTATCGGTAAAAAGGGGCTCGATCTGGCCTTCCCACCTGACGTTCCAGAAATCCTTGCCGATATCGAATCCGGGACTGACATCAGTCCAGGACTCATCCACAACGGCTCCGATTTCTGAATGAATTGAATCCAGAAACCATTCCCTTCCGCCGGCGGAACCGGTCCAGTAAGTCTCCAGGAGACCGGTACCATCGCCCGGCAAAGCCACTTCTTTTTCAATAAATTCAATTTTATCCAGTTTAAAATTACCTGAAGCATTTTGAACCATGAACCTTAAAAGATGTTGACCGCCTTGGAGTACAACATCAGTTTCCTGCGTGGACCAGGTTTCGGAATTACCCGATGACGGAAATTCGATCACCCCTGATATATCCCCATCATCTGCATAAAGGATGGCTTTATTATTAGTTGAATCAGCCGCATAATGGATCACAGCAGTGAATTTTCCGATAGCATTAACGTTAACGGAATATTCCAGCCATTCCCCCGTATTGGTCCAGCCTACATTAAAACCCCCTTCTTTGGCTTCTATATCAACCGATTCTGCAGGTCTGTATTCATTGCCTGTATTTCCGATTGTGGCATCTTTGTAGGCCAGTCCGGCCCCTCCATTGTCAAAATCTTCAAATTCAACTGTACCGGGTATATTCAGTGTTTTAAATGCCGACTGCGAGGCGGTCGGGATCTTTGATGTACTGAAATTATAGTTAAATCGCCTGTCGGGAGCAGATTCACCATCCGTAAAGAAACAGGTGATGTCATTCAGATGCTGGGGATTATCGGCCCAATGAAAGTAAAATTCGGGTGTACCTGTTTCCATTCTAACTGCACTGCGGGGAATACTGATTTCCATTTCATCCCCGATTGCCGAGTAAGGAACAATCGTTTCGTTTGCCCAGGTTGTGCCATCCCACTGTTTCACTGTAGTTTCGCTTCCTGATGTAACACCGTAATTTACAATGTAATCGAAACCTTCCCAGCCTGTTCCCTTATTCCGGTCAGCATCGAGGAACAAGAGCATCCAGTTCGGATCGGAAGAAGACGTTAAAGGTTCAGCGGTTTTAACATAGAAGCTGATGTTCTGATCATCAAATGCCACCCGGCATGAAATGATATCGTTTCTTCCGGTTTCATTTGTATAGTGAAGTCCGCCGTAGCCGTTGTGGCTGCGATGAAACACATCACCTTTGACATCCCGGAATTCATTATTCACATCCTGCCATTCGGAAAATTGTCCGTCAATCGCAATGGCATGGGATGCCTGAGGTTCAATACCCGGTCTGACCCCCTTGTATTTCCTAATATTCTGCGTCATCTGCATATAGTAGTTATCGCTGTAACCGCCTTTCATGGGCTGTACGCAACGGTTAAATTCCGAATTATACTGGTCGACGAAGAAAAAGGGACTGCTTCGGCGCATAAACGGAGTTGTACCGGCGGGAGCAGGGTATTTTCCGGCGGTCCATTCATTCCAGTCATTAATATAAAGCATTTCCGGATCGGTTTTCAGGGCTTCGTCCCACCGGTCCTGGAAATAAATTCCATATCCCTCGGGATTCTGAACCGTTTTATCAAGCCATGGAACATAGGCACTTACCGGTAAATCGAATTCATTCAGTACCGGCTCACCAGTCTGGCGCCGCCACGATTTACCCACCAGGCTTGACGGATGTTGCGCCGGGGTAACGGCTGCCTGTTCCTTTATGCCATTATGTGTAGAAACCAGGTCATCCGGATCCATGGACTTTACACTGCTATTATCAAGGTCATAGCCAAAACTCCAGTTATCCTCGGTACCTACAAACCGTGATCCGGCCCATTCATAATATCCCCACCACATTGACCGGCATGTAAAGAAGTCCTTTACCTCCTGAGTATAATCCGTATAGTATTCTGATGTATAATCCGGGTCCCCGTAATGTGGATTGTTTACATTGGTTACCGCATCCGGATCATAATGTGGATTTGGGTTCAGATAGGGCTCTGCTCCGCCATTATAATCCGGAGTTCCGTTATATAGCATGAGGGGTTTCCCATCCCAATAGAACCACAGGTCCTTGAATCTTTCGCTTTTATAAACCTGGTCGTACAGATCCTGTACAACCGAAATTACAGGTCCGTTAAACGCCCAGAAACAGAATTTCGGTACTTTAGTGCCTTCGAGTTTCATCTTCTGCATGGTCTTAAACAGCACTTCCCATTCATCCCAGTACCTTACCGCATTGGTAACATCCATTACCATAACATCAACGCCAGCCTCGGTAAGCATGGCCATATCCTTCCTGATCACATATTCGTCCTGGCTAAGAAAATATCCCATTTCGGGTTCTCCCCAATGATAGGATCCGTCTTTCCAGAGCGGATGATTTCCATTGAGCCGGGCAGATGGATCAGCCTTTAGAATTTTTGACACATCGGCAGAATAGGGACTAGTCACGTCGGCAAAATGGCCCTCGGAGTGCCAGGTAATATAGAATATGCTCACCACCCTCCTCTTGTCTTCTTTTACAGGACCAACCTCATCATATGAAGGAAGATTCCGTCCGAGTTCATCTGTTGCTACCCAGGTGTCGGAATATAGATCACGGTAAGCACTATCCACAGCAACCGTATCAATGGGTGGTTCAACCACGATGTTGTAATCAACGGATGCACTGTAAAGCCGGAGGGCTGCATCCCGCTCGGCAATAGCGACCTTACCGGTAATATCTACCTCCATATCGCTAAAGGTTCCGACCTCCTGCATGTCGGAATTATATACAGTACCTGAGGTATAGAGACTTCCTGTTATGCCTCCAAGGTCAATCCGGATGTAAGGGGCATTGTTAAAATATACATAGATAGTAGTTCCAAAGTCTTCAATCCTTAATGTTCCCCTGTCTCTAACGCTGGGAACGCCCGAAGGTGAGGGCACAGGAATTTTCGTGGCTACAGTTGCATCTCCATTGTATGCACCGGTGGTTTGAACAATCATGGAACCTCCGTCATCTGTAGGATAAAATGCAATTCCTTCCCGGTTGAAACCAGGGTCACCACCTGCCGGTTCCTGCAATTGATCGGGTGCCAGAGGATTTGCCCGTATGACCACTCCTCCCCTGCTGCTGCCGGCAGAGTAATCTATATCGGTTTGAATAATATATGGAGTGTTATATTTTGTCTTTGAACAGATCAGGCGCTTGTGTATCCAGGAAAACTGCAGATACCCTGAGGCAATATCTGAGGCAGTAAATATATTCTGTTCCATGGCGTTCCATTGGCCATAGAACTTAGTATAATTCCAGCCTTCCGTGCTGTTAAATGTCTGGCTGTACTCCGTGTTATAAGTTGCGCTTGGCTTATCACTGTCAAATAATGGGGACTGTGCACCAGCTGACAAAACATTCAATACGCATGCAAGGATGCAAAAAATGAAAAGTCTCATAATTATTGGATTAAATTCCATTAAATTTAGGAAGCATGAACCATCCTATCAATATGTATTCTGGGAATTCTTTTATATAATCTGAAATAGGGACAAGGGACTGGGGACTGGGGACTAGGAGTTTTGCAGTTTTGCAGTTCTGCGGTTCTGCAGTTCGGCTATCCCAGAGCGCTTGTCTCTTGTCACTTGTCACTTGTCACTCCTCGTCACTCCTCGTCACTCGTCACTCGTCACTCTTATGTAACTACTCATCTAAGCCGCTTCAAGAAGAGCCAATCTCTTTTTTAATTGATTGATTTTCTTCTGTTTATATTTTTCTTGATATTCCATCAGGGCATTTGGGTTAAATGCTTCCTTTTTTAAAACC